>JBBRCB010000003.1:0-230715 GCA_038205215.1 Chitinophagales bacterium
TTTAATGCCATCATCATGATCACTGCAAGCTGGCCGGTAAATGCCTTGGTGGAAGCAACGCCAATTTCGGGACCCGCATGTGTATAGGCGCCGCCATCACTGATCCTCGCAATGGAAGAACCTACTACGTTTACAATACCGAAAATTATGGCACCATTTTCTTTCGCTCTCTCTATTGCTACTAATGTATCTGCCGTTTCGCCACTCTGGCTGATGGCAATAATAATATCGCCTTTATTGACGATGGGGTTACGATAACGGAATTCACTGGCATATTCTACTTCCACCGGGATGCGGCACAATTCTTCGATCACGTATTCTGCAAGCAAACCCGCATGCCAGCTTGTGCCGCAGGCTACAATAATAATACGGCTGGCATTTTTAAAATGTTCCATATTATTCATCACACCACTCATCGTGATCGTCCCCGCATCTGCGTCTAATCTTCCCCTTAAGCAATCATGAATAGTGGAAGGCTGTTCAAAGATCTCCTTTAGCATGAAATGATCATAACCACCCTTTTCAATAGCAGCCAGTTCCATATCCAGCCTGGTAATAAAAGGAGTGATCTTTTCATTACCGAGGTTTTTAAGGATAAGTTCCCCGGGTTTAACAATGGCCAGTTCGTAATCATTCACATAAACCACTTCTTTGGTGTATTCCAGCATAGGGCTGGCATCACTACCTAAAAAATGTTCGCCTTTACCCACACCGATCACCAGCGGGCTGCCTTTTCTTGCAGCTATAATGGTTTCTGGATCATCCTGGTCGATCAATAAAATACAATACGCACCGGTGATCCTTTTTAATGCCACCCTTACAGCTTCCTCCAGGTTACATTCATTATTCTTTTTAATGTCTTCAATAAAATTCAGCAATACTTCAGTATCGGTATCACTGGAAAAAGTATAGCCTTTATTGATCAATTCTTTTTTTATCTGGGCATAATTCTCAATAATACCATTATGTATCATGGCCAGTTTCCCGCTCGCGCTGGTATGCGGGTGCGCATTCCTGTCGCTGGGTTCGCCGTGGGTTGCCCAGCGGGTATGGCCAATGCCGATATTGGAGTGCAGGTCTTTGCCAATAATACTTTCCTCCAGGTCAGCAACACGGCCTTTCTTTTTATATACTTTTAGCCCGCCGTTCAACAACGCTACACCTGTGCTGTCGTAGCCACGGTACTCTAAACGTTTTAAGCCTGTAATAACAATCGGGTATGCCTCACGGGGGCCGGTGTAACCTACAATTCCACACATAAATTAGATAGTTTTTTATTATTTTAAACCCGGCTTTGCGTTTGCAGTTTCGCTGCCAATTGGGCTGTTTTAAATTTACTGCAAAATAACAAATTTGTCCCATTAACGATGCTTAACTACCTTCCCTTGAGTAGTATTAACTTAAATAAGTTTAATTTGTATGAAAATAGCTATATGAGAAAACCGGGGTTAATTTTTCTTTGTAGTTTTATTCAACAATTCAGTTTTAGCCAGCTGCCACTAGGTGTTTCAGGAAAGACCCATTTTTATTTTGTGCGCCATGCCGAAAAAGAAAGCGGAACTGACCCGGTATTGACAGAAAAGGGCAGACAAAGGGCGGGTGACCTGGTGCGTGCGTTAAAAGATCAACCTATACAACGTATCTATGTAACACAGTTCAAGCGTACGCAGTTGACTGCCGACAGTATGCGCCTCCAATTAGGGATCGATACAGTGCATTACCAGGCGAGTGATAACGGCCTGGACCTTTTTGATAAAATTGCAGCCCATGGAGACCTCAAAAAAACAATCCTGGTAATCGGGCACAGCAATACAGTGCCCTACTATATTAAAAAAGCAGGTGTGGTAAATTATCCCGTAACAGGCATCCCCGATGCGGAATTTGACAACCTGTATAAAGTATATTATAAAAGAAACTTTATTTTTCAACCTTTAAAAGCCCGCGTTAAGCATAGTAAGTATGGAGCGGCTTCGGGGGTATCGGCGGCGATGCAATAATTACAACAAAATCCCCTGCAAAAATAAATATGCTACAGAAAAATAAATGACGAGTCCCGTTACATCAACTAATGTAGCAACAAATGGCGCAGAAGATACGGCAGGATCCCCTCCTAAACTTTTTATGACGATTGGTAGCATTGAACCACTTAATGTACCCCAAAGTACTACACCTAATAATGCAAAGCCAACGGTAAAGCCAACCCTTGTTTCGTGGGTGCCATAGATTCCCGGAATGATCCTGGACCATACCAGCACTCTTATAAACCCAATTGTTCCCAGTACAAAACCCAGCATCATGCCTTGTATGATCTCCCTCCGTATCACTTTCCACCAGTTAGCGATAGTGATCTCCCCGATGGCCATGGCCTGTATGATTAATGTGGATGCCTGCGAACCCGTATTACCACCGGAAGAAATAATAAGCGGGATAAACAAAGCCAGCACAACAAATTTTTGTATTTCGTCTTCAAAATAACCCATGGCAGTTGCAGTTAACATCTCCCCCAAAAATAAAATCACCAGCCAGCCGATCCTCTTGCGGAATAATTTAAATAAAGGCATTTCCAGGTAGGGCTCATCCAGGGCCTGCGTACCCCCGATCTTTTGCATATCCTCGCTATACTCTTCCTCTGCTACCCACAACACATCGTCTATGGTAACGATGCCCAATAATTTATTGCTTTTACTTACTACGGGTAGGGCTACCCTGTTATTCATTCTAAAAATTTCACTGGCTACTTCCTGGTCATCTTCTGCCTGCAGTGAAATAAAACGGCCATCCATCAGGTCACTTACTTTTTTTTCAGGCGTTGCCATGATAAAATCCTTTATCCTGATATCATCCAGTAATTCCCCTTTACTGTTGAGCACATATAACACATCGATCGTTTCACTGTTTTTCGCAAAGCGGCGGATGGTATTGAATACATCTTCTATACTGTCATGTTCGTAAACGTAAACATAGTCAGGGGTCATTAAACGGCCCACACTGTTTTCGGGATAACCGAGAAGGGAGAGCGTTATTTTTCTTTCATCAGGCGTAAGGGTCTTTACGAGTTCTCTCACCACGTTACCGGGTAATTCGCTCAAAAAAGAAGTACGGTCATCAGGCGGTAATTCATTTAAAAGTTCGGCGGTTTTAAGGGGCGGCAGTTCTTTGATAATTCTTTTTTGCGTAGGGAGCTCTAATATTTTAAATACACTTACTGCCCTATGGATGGAAAGATGTGAGACAATCTGGTTCTCAATCTCCTCATTGCTATAGATAAGTTCGGCCACATCGCTGATGTTCTGGTGGTTGAGAAAATCCTGTATCTGCAATTTATCTTCGGAAGCAATGGCTTCTTCAAATTTTTGTTGTAATGATATTTCTTCCAGTTCTAACGACATCGGTATTTTGTTGTTAAATTCGCAATAAATAAGTGCTGCAATTTAACTTATTTAATCTTAACCGGATGTTATGCTTAATCCTTATTTGTATTTAGATAAAACAGCCCATTCGGGGAGAGGTGTTTTTACAAAAGAAAGAATTCCTAAAGGAACTATTGTTGAGATATCTCCTGTAATAGTGATGAATAATGACGACCGTATTCTCCTGGATCAAACTAAATTACACGATTATATTTTTGAATGGGGCCCGAACAAAGATCTTTGCTGTATGGCGCTTGGCTTGATCCCGATGTATAACCACCATTATAAAAGTAACTGCGAATATTTTATGGACTTTGATGAACAGACAATGTTAATCAAAACGGTAAAAGCAATTGATAAAGGAGCCGAGCTTACCATCAATTATAATGGCGATTGGAATGACGAGGCAAGGATATGGTTTGATGCGAAATGATCAGGGGTTATTTAATACTCAATATTCTTTCGCTAAGGCGGGACAATAACCAATACACAAGTGTAGCACTTTACCACCCCGCTTGTTCTTCCACTTAAACATTGAAAATTGAATATTGCTCATTGAACATATGCATGGACCTATTTATTAAAAAACTTTGTAAAGGTTAACAACCCATTACACAAAGGGTTCCTGCTGGCTCATACAATGAAAACTACCCAATCCCCAGATGAGCTCAGTAGAATCAATGCCCACCACTTTTCTACCCGGGAAACAACTTTGAATTGTTATCAATGCCGCCTCATCTTTTTTACAATTGAATACCGGTACGATCACCGCATTGTTGGCAATGTAAAAATTGGCATAAGACGCCGGTAAGCGCTGTTCATCATAAATAACGGCATCGGGCATTGGCAGTTCTATAATATTTAATTGCTTGCCATTGAGCAGGCGCATTTTTTTCAATTGCTGTAAATTATCCTGTAATAACCGGTAATTTTCATCCTCCTTATTTTCTTCCACTACAGTCAGTACCGTATCTTCATTTACAAAACGCACCGTATCATCAATATGTCCGTCGGTATCATCACCTGTAATGCCATCATTTACCCATAGTATTTGTTCTGCACCATAATAATCACATAAATATTTTTCTACCTGTGCCTGGTTCAAATGCGGGTTTCGATTTGGGTTTAACAAACAGGCAGTCGAGGTCATGATGGTGCCTTTACCATTGAATTCTACCGAGCCGCCTTCCATTATAATTTTAGGATAGAATACCGGTATGTTATACTGTTTGCCAATCAAAGTGGGTATGATATCATCGAGATCGTAAGGTGGATATTTATTGCCCCAGGCATTGTAATCCCAGTCTACAATTACTTTTTTATTTTCTTTGGCGTTGGGATTAATTAAAAAAGCCGGGCCATGGTCCCTGCACCACGCATCATTGGTAGGGTGGAAGAAGAAAGATACTTTTGAAAGGTCCACTTCAGCATTTTGTAGGTGCTGGAGCGCAAAACCTTTCATTATTTCGTCACTAACATTAATGCATACCTGTTCTCCTTTTGCCAATTCTTTTACAAACTGGCTGTAGTAAGGGTAGATTGTATGGATCTTCCCCGGCCAGGACGCTTCTTTATGCGGCCAGCTTAGCCATGTTGCTGTATGTTTTGCAAATTCGGCGGGGAAATAGTAGCCGAGTTCTTTTGGTGTTTTGCCCCCATCCCTTAAAGGGGAGTTATTTGGAGACCCTGATTTTTCAACAACACTCATTAAAATTAAATTTCTGTTTTTTTTTATTTCGATCTTCTGCATTTCCCCCTTCATGATATTGGGGCTTTACGCTTCATCAATATATCTTTTGGTAATGGGTTGATAGGAATCAATTCTCCTGTCCCGTAAAAAAGGCCAGTGTGTTCTGTAACGGTCAGTTTGTTGCAGGTCTATCTCAACCACTTTCACTTCTTCATTTTCATGTGACGCTTTGTAAATTACTGTTCCAAAGGGATTGGCAACAAATGAGCCACCCCAGAAGTTCATAGCACCGTCCTGTTCAAAACCTACCCGGTTCACACTTACCACGTGTACGCCATTGGCCACGGCATGACTGCGCTGTATGGTTTGCCAAGCATCATATTGTTCGGTGTTGGTGGCTTCATCCTGTGAAGTAGCCCAGCCGATGGCAGTAGGATAAAATAAAATTTCCGCGCCCATCAGTGAAGTGATCCTTGCTGCTTCAGGATACCATTGGTCCCAGCAAATTAAAATACCGATAGTAGCGAATTTTGTTTTAAACACTTTATAGCCCAGGTCGCCCGGTGTAAAATAAAATTTTTCGTAGAAAGCGGGATCGTCGGGTATGTGCATCTTACGGTATTTACCCAGGTAAACACCATCAGCATCTATAACGGCGGTGGTGTTGTGGTATAGTCCTTCTGCTCTTTTTTCAAACAGGGAGGCGATAACCACCACGCCTGATTCTTTCGCTACTTTGCTTAAGGCATCTGTTGCAGGGCCGGGGATGGTTTCTGCCAATTTAAAATTATCATAGTCTTCCACATCACAGAAGTACAGGGATGTAAATAATTCCTGAAGGCAAACGATCTGTGCTCCTGCAGCTGCAGCTTCCTTTATTTTTTCAATCGCTTTATCAAGATTTTGCTGTTTACCAGCAACACAACGCATTTGCACCAATGCCGTTTTTACTTTCGCCATAAGGTATCTTTTATAAGCTGTAAAGATACTACCAATTCATCTTTAAAAAATGCAGTTCTGCTGAAGGAAAATACCACGGGTTACCGGCGGCCACAATTTTATAAAAGTATCGGATTTATGAAAATGGAAAATAAAATCCAGCCAATTTTTAGGATTGTATCATCCTTAACTATTGATTGCTTAAATGTAATCACAGTTAAGTAGTTTTACTTTCTTTATAAAATAATTTAACGATGATCGGTATAGTGATAATTATTGTGTTGGTTCTCTCGGGAGTTTATTTTGCAAAATCAAAACATCAAAAAGCTATTGCGGCAAATGATGTCCTCATCAACGACGTGATTTTGGAAAAAAATATTAGTTTTTACAAGGCGCTTAATAAGGCCGAAAGGCTGCATTTTGAATCTGAAGTAAGAGTCTTTTTGAGCTATGTAAGCATTACAGGCGTTAATACGGTTGTTGAAAACCTCGACAGGATACTGGTAGCGTCCAGTGCGGTGATTCCTGTGTTCGCTTTCCCCGAATGGAAATATTATGACCTTAAAGAAGTGCTATTATATTCTGATGCAATTGACCATGATTTTAAAACGGAAGGAGCGGGGAGGAATATTTTAGGAATGGTTGGATCTGGTTATATGGAAGGTAAAATGCTACTATCTAAATTCGCATTGGAACAGGGATTCAAAAATGAATCGGATAAAAACAATACCGCCATACATGAATTTGTACACCTGGTCGACAAGGCAGATGGCGACACAGACGGCATTCCTAAACAACTATTGTCCAGGCAATATGTTATACCATGGATGGATATGGCGTACAAGCAAATGCAGGAGATAGTACAGAATAGATCAGATATCAATCCTTATGGACTAACCAGTAAAGCAGAATTCTTTGCAGTGGCAGCTGAGTATTTTTTTGAACGTCCGGATCTTCTGCAGAAAAAACATGCTGAATTATATGCGCTGTTGCAACAGATATTTAAACAGGATCCCGGGAAACGTTTGCAAAGCGATAAAGAAAGTTTGCCTGAATAAAATAAAAAGCGAAACCTGAAAGGCTTCGCTTTTTTATCATTTCAAAAATATTATTGCTGCTCGATCAATTGGATCTCACAGTTAATTCTTACTTCATCGCTAACCAGTACACCACCTGTTTCGGTTGCTGCATTCCAGGTAAGGCCAAAATCTTTACGGTTTATTTTACCGGTGATAGTAAAGCCTGCTTTGGTATTTCCCCAGGGGTCTTTAGCTACGCCGCCAAATTCCACTGATAATTTTACGGCTTTAGTTACGTCTTTTATGGTAAGGTCGCCGTACAATTCATACGAACCATCACTATCTACGCTCTCATATTTGGTAGCAGTAAATTTTAATTGCGGGTATTTTTCTGCATCAAAAAAATCTGCAGATTTCACGTGCGTATCCCTTTGTTCACTACCGGTAGTTATTGAAGCGGCTTCAGCAGTGAAGCTGATCCTTGCTTTTGTAAAATCTTCTTCTTCTGTTGTTGCATCAACGGTAAAAAGGCCAAAGCTTCCTGTTACGTTGGTGATCATCAGGTGTTTTACTTTAAACTGTATTTCGCTGTGGGAAGGGTCCACAACCCATTTTTTTGTTGCCATTATATCTATTTTAGACCGCTAAGGTATATAATTAATGTTTAAACATCAAATTAATTTAAATTATTTTTTTGTCAATAAAAAATCCCGGCTCAGCGGCCGGGATAATTATTATTTGTTCGGTATCAATTATGCGCAGCAAAATCCCTGCGAATTATATTCAATGCCCCGCCTGCTTTAAACCATTCAATCTGCTGTGCATTATAAGTATGGTTGGCCTGTATTACATCCGATGTACCGTCTGCATGGTGCAAATAAATGGCCAATGCTTTATTGGGGGCAAATTCAGTTAAACCAATAATATCTATGCTGTCATTTTCCAAAATCTTGTCATAATCTTCTTTAGTTGCAAAAGTTAAAGCCAGCATACCCTGCTTTTTCAGGTTAGTCTCATGGATACGGGCGAAAGATTTTACCAACACCGCACGTACACCCAAATGGCGGGGCTCCATAGCTGCATGTTCCCTTGAACTGCCTTCTCCATAATTTTCATCACCCACTACAATTGTACCAATACCGGCGGCTTTATAGGCCCGCTGTGTATTGGGCACTGTGCCGTAATCACCGGTCAGCAGATTTTTTACATTATCTGTTTTTTCATTGAAGAAATTAACCGCACCGATCAGCATATTGTTGCTGATATTATCGAGGTGGCCGCGGAATTTCAACCATGGGCCAGCCATGCTGATATGGTCCGTAGTACATTTTCCTTTTGCTTTTATTAAGAGTTTCATTCCTTTCAGGTCTTCGCCCTCCCATGCTGCAAACGGATCCAATAATTGTAAGCGCTTACTGTCCGGCGAAACTTTCACCACTACCGCACTGCCGTCTTCAGCGGGTTTTTGATACCCGGCATCTTCTACTGCAAAACCTTTCAGCGGTAATTCATCGCCAAAAGGAGGATCTAATTTAACCTGCTCGCCTTTATCATTCGTTAAAGTATCGGTCAGGGGATTAAAAGTCAGGTCGCCTGCAATAGCCATTGCCGTCACAATTTCGGGAGAACCTACAAACGCATACGTATTGGGATTACCATCAGCACGTTTTGCAAAGTTCCTGTTGAAGCTATGCACGATCGTATTCTTTTCTGCTTTCTCTGCACCAACCCTTGCCCACATGCCAATACATGGCCCGCAGGCATTGGCAAAAACTGTAGCGCCGATCTTATCAAATATTTCCAGGAAACCGTCCCTTTCAATAGTAAAGCGAACCTGCTCACTGCCTGGTGTAATGGTAAATTCTGATTTTAATTTCAGGCCTTTCGCGCTTACCTGTTTTGCTAAACTTACCGCCCGGCTGATATCTTCATAAGAAGAATTGGTGCAGCTCCCGATCAAACCTACTTCAATTTTTGTAGGCCATCCATGTGCCAACGCAGCTTCTTTCATTTTGGAAATGGGCGTAGCAAGATCCGGTGTGAAAGGCCCGTTAAGGTGCGGTTCCAATGTATTGAGATCAATTTCAATCACCTGGTCAAAATATTGTTCGGGGCTGGCATATACCTGAGGATCGCCGGTCAAATGTGCGGCTATTGCATCAGCTGCCGCTGCGATATTTTCTCTTCCTGTTGCTTTTAAATAACGGCTCATGCTCTCATCATAACCAAAAGTAGAAGTGGTGGCGCCGATCTCGGCACCCATGTTACAAATGGTTCCTTTGCCTGTACAACTCATGCTGGTAGCGCCTTCGCCAAAATATTCCACCACTGCGCCGGTTCCACCTTTTACGGTAAGGATACCGGCAACTTTTAAAATAACATCTTTGGGAGCCGTCCAACCACTTAATTTACCCGTTAATTTTACCCCGATCAGTTTAGGCATTTTTAATTCCCATGGCAAGCCAGCCATTACATCGCAGGCATCCGCACCACCAACGCCGATAGCGATCATACCCAAACCACCTGCATTCACGGTGTGGCTGTCTGTTCCTATCATCATTCCACCGGGGAAAGCATAATTTTCCAACACTACCTGGTGAATGATACCTGCACCGGGTTTCCAAAAACCAATGCCGTATTTATTACTTACGCTGGCAAGGAAATCATAAACTTCACTGCTCTCGTGTACTGCCCTGTTGAGGTCGGTACTACTGTTTATTTTAGCTTCTATCAAATGATCGCAGTGAACCGTGCTGGGCACAGCCACGGTAGTACGGCCACTTTGCATAAATTGCAATAACGCCATTTGCGCGGTGGCATCCTGCATCGCCACCCTGTCTGGTGCAAAATCTACATAATCCTTTCCCCTTTCATAAGCTTTGGCAGCATTGCCTTCGGTAAGATGGGCGTATAAAATTTTTTCAGTTAGGGTTAAGGGTTTACCTGTTGCTTTTCGTGCTGCTTCAATTCTACCGGCAAAATTGGCGTACACTTTTTTGATCATTTCAATGTCGAAAGCCATACGATTTTAAATTTTAGGCCTATCGGCTCCTGGAGACCGGCAGGCAGGTTTACATTCTGAGATTTATTTAAAATAAAATCCTGTTTTTTAGTCAAAATATCATCATAAATAAAAGGTTTGCAAATTTACTGAAACTCCCGCACTATTTAAAGTGCTTGTTTATAGTAAAAAAACGGTGTAAATTAGCAGTATGAACAGGTTCCGGTATTTTATTGAATGGCAGGTATTTGGTGTATGTACCGCTATCGGCGAAAAAATGGGAATAGCCACCTCAACCATTCGGAAATATTTTATCTACATATCCTTTCTTACAATGGGGTCTCCCGTAATTGTTTATTTTTTTGTTGCTTTCTGGATGAATATCAAACGATATATATTTAATGCAAGGCGCAATCCTTTACGATACCTATAATCTACTACCGGCCCGTAATCAATTTTTTCTTTACTGATGATTGTACTGAATATCAATCATACTAACTACCAGCAGTTACTGCAGGACCTATCAATAGTTTTAAGGATGCCTTATGACAATACTGATGTATTGAATATAGGTGAACCGGTGGGGGAAGGTTTTTTAAAAACGATCCAGCTTTTTGATGAACTGCAGGTATTACTGGCAAATGTTGTTTTTAATACTAAACTGGTAACGATACGGGAACATTCGGATGACAGGTATTTTATCCTTCATTTTGATGATGTATTTGTAAAAGACACGGCTACATTCAAAGTTGATGACGAGCAATTGCAGAAATCAAATACAAGGCATTCTGTAGCAAGGCTTACCAGTAATATTTTTGTCAATACCGAAGAACTGCCCGCGCATTTGCACATCAAATCAGTGAAAATATTATTTAACGAGCAATGGCTGAAGAAGTACATGGGCCTCGATGCGGAAGATGATGTGCTGAAAAAATATTTATCCCTTAAAACAGAAAGTTTTGATATTGAACAATTAGATGCAGAGTACCTAAAACTGATGGATGAATTGTGGGCGGGTAATGGAGACAAGCCTTTGCAGCCAATCTACTTTCAAAACCGGGTTGCATTGCTGATCGAAAGATTTTTTACAAATCTTTACGTCAAAGAAAATTTACTGCAGGGGAAATTTAATCTTTCTTCTGATGTCATTAACAGGCTGATAAAAGTGGAACACCTGCTGGTAAATGATTTTGGCCAACTACCGCCCACTATCGATGAATTTTCAAAGCTTGTTTCTATGAGCAGCACCAAATTGAAGAAGTGTTTTAAAAGTATGTATGGCGACAGTATCTATTCTTATTATCAAAAACAGCGGCTTCAAAAAGCGGATGAGTTATTGATGAGTGGCCACCATACTGTGAGGCAGGCGGCCAATGCCGTAGGCTATACCAACATGGGCAATTTTACGCTTGCTTACAGAAAAAGGTATAAGAAAATGCCTGGAAATGTTGTCGCTGATAAATTGTAAAATCATCCAGTCCATAATAACGACTTCCATTGTTTAGTTTTTCTTACGAATATTGTAATCATACCGACTACCTGCAATCATTAGCCCGATATGCAGGTGTGGAAGTTATTGATAACACGTTATCTCTTCCCCCCTCCATTGGATCAGGTTATATTAAGCTGGTTGAATTAGCCAATGGGCTGCAGGTATTGATCAACGAATGCATCATTTATGAAGCCGTTCATTTTTACCGCAAGCCCGCAAGCCATGAATCGTATACACTTCGCTTTGACGAAGTAAAAAATCTTACCGCATTAACCATGCAAATAGATGAGGATAAATTAAACGAAGAAATGGAAGTTTACTCCGGGGCTTTTCTAACGAACTCTTTATCTGAATTCTCTTACACCGCCAATGCAGGAACCGGTGACCGCTGTATCAATATATTCTTTACGGCCGGTTGGTTAAAGACTCATGCGGGTATCAGTGCATCCGACGAAGCGTTCAAACAATACCTGTCATTAAAAACGGCCAGCTTTAATTTTGAAGTATTGAATTATGAATACCGTGCTTTGATGGAAGAAATATTTGAAATAAAAGATGATCATCCCATGCAACAGGTGATGCTGCAGAACCGGGTAATGCTTTTACTGGAAAAATTCTTCAGGAGTTTATACAGCCGTATGGGGCAACAGCATAATGCCCGGCCGGTAGATGATAATGCCGTAAAAACCATGATGCATGTGGAGTCTATATTAGTGAGCAACCTTTCTGCACCACCACCAACCATACCGGTATTGGCACGCACAGCGATGATGAGCGAGACAAAATTGAAGAATCTTTTTAAAACAATATATGGGCTGAATTTGTACGAGTACTATCAAAAAAACCGTATGCTTAAAGCAAGGCAATTACTCCGGTCTAAAAAATACTCAGTAAAAGAAGCCGGCGTAGCCCTTGGTTTTAAGAACCTTAGCAATTTTACCATCGCTTATAAAAAAGAATTTAAGAGCCTCCCCAGCGAAATGTAGGCATATCCAATAATTTTTTATGCCTTTTACAACTATTAATGTGTCCGATTTACACCGGAGCATGAAATTCGTAGCACTATTTTTGCGTAAAATAAGCGTCCCGTTTTAGAATCTGATACAATGTCAATAGTTTTTCAAAAACTATGGTTAATGATGTCCTGTATAATTGAGCCTTTGGTTTTTTCCAGGGGTTTTTTTATAGCACCGCCTTTCTCACCCTCAGTAATTTTTCCAGTAAAGGTTCCAGTAATGCTAACCGAAGCATGTTGGCGCCATCGCTTTTTGCCACTGCCGGATTGGGATGGGTTTCAATGAATAAGCCATCGGCACCTGTAGCAATAGCCGCTTTGGCAATAGTTTCTATCAGTTGCGGGTTGCCCCCTGTAATGCCAGTGGTTTGATTGGGTTGTTGCAGAGAATGAGTGCAGTCCATTACTACGGGTACATTGTGTTCTTTCATCCAAGGAATATTCCTGTAATCCACTACCAGGTCCTGGTATCCAAATGTATTTCCTCTTTCCGTTAAGATGATCTTGTCGTTACCCGCGTTGCGGATCTTTTCTGCGGCGAATTTCATTGAAGGGCCATTTAAGAATTGGCCTTTCTTCACATTTACAATTTTACCGGTGTTGGCCGCTGCCAATAACAGGTCTGTTTGGCGGCATAAAAATGCGGGGATCTGCAAGATGTCGATATATTTTGCGGCTTCTTCTGCTTCATCATGCGCATGTATATCCGAAGTGGTGGGCAATTTATATTTATCTCCTACTTTTTTTATCAATGCCAAGCCGTTTTCGTCGCCCAGGCCGGTAAAGGAATTGGCGCTGGTGCGGTTGGCCTTGCGGTAAGAAGCCTTGAATACATACGCAATTTCCAGCCTTTTACAGATAGCCGCAACTTTGTCTGCAATTTCCATCACCAGTTCTTCGCTTTCAACCACGCACGGGCCGGCAATTAAAAAGAAATTATTTATATCGTATTGCTGGTTGGAAAAAAGATCCTGTAAATATTTTTTCATTCCGCAAAAATACTAATAGCCAATGGCTTTTAGAAACTCTTCTTTTTTTCGCCTGGATACGTCAATGAAAGCGCCGTTTTGCAATTCTATCTGGCCTCCATCGCCTTTTATATATCGTTTTATATAATTGAGGTTGATGAGATGGGAGTGATGGGTACGAAAAAAAATTTCTTCAGGTAATAGCTCTTCAAATTCCTTTAAGGTTTTTGAAGCCGTGATCTTTGTTTTATTACTTAAGTAAATATTGGTGTAATTGCTATTGGCTTCCAGGTGTACGATATCGGACAGGTCATAAAATAGTAATCCATCTAAGGTTGGTATAGCCAGCTTGGATAATTGTTTTTTTGCCCCATGCAAATTCTGGTTTAACAGCTCCACTTGCTTTTTTGTATGGCTGTTTTCACGGGTGTCTATTTTGGATACTGCTGTTCTTAGTTCTTCAATATCGATTGGCTTTAAAAGATAATCGAAAGCAGCATATTTTATTGCTTTTATTGCATACTGGTCATACGCCGTGGTAAAAATGATGTGGAAATTTTTTTCAGGCAATTCATTCAGCATTTCAAACCCATTCATTCTGGGCATTTCAATATCCAAAAAAATCAATTGTGGTTTGTGGTGTTGTATCAGCATTAAAGCTTCCTGTCCATTGGTGGCTTCAGCCAAAATTTTTATTTGTGGGCAGTACGCCAAAATTTTTTCTCTTAATGCCAATCTTCCTTTCGCCTCGTCGTCAATTACTATTACACTTATCATTTTAAATAATATTTAGGTTAACTGTAACTGCTGTACCAGCTGCAGTGGCATGGTCATATAAATCTTTGATCGATATAGAAGCAATGTCTTCCTTGTTAAAAAGTTTTATACGGTCGTAACTGATCTGCATGCCGTAATGCGATTCTTTATTTTGCATGATCTTTCCCGCTGCATCTCTTCCAATTCCATTGTCGGTAATAATATATTGAATGGTATCACCCACTTTTTTTATATCAATATCAAGTATTCCATTATTGCCATCCTTATTTTTAAGCCCGTGCAGGATAGCATTTTCTACAAATGGCTGTACGATAAGCGGGGGTACCTTGTAGTCATTATTGAGTAGTTCATGGTCTATTTTAAAAGTAGACTTAAATTTATTTTCATGCCGTAATTCTTCCAGTTCAACATACAGTTTCAGGGTGTCTATATCTTTACCAAAAGGTACAGTGTTCTGTTTGTTACTGTCTAAAATATTTCGCAGCAGCTTGGCAAATTTATTCAGGTAAACTGTTGCATGGTATTTATCATTACTTTGTATCAGTGCATCAATACTGTTAATACAGTTAAATATAAAATGCGGATTCATTTGGCTGCGAAGGGCCATCATTTCCGTTTCTGATATTTTTTGTTTGAGATCTGCCCCATGACGGATAAGTTTTATTCTTCTTTTCACCAAAAAGTAAATGATACCTGCGGTTAAAAATAAAACCAGGGCTTTAAACCACCAAGTTCCCCAAAACGGTGGGGTAATAATAATTTTAATAATTGTTTCTACACTTATCTTATTCCCATTATCTGCTTTCACTGAAAAAGTATATTCTCCCGGTTCAAGATTGGTATAGCTGGCGAAGTTTTTTGTACCTGCATTTACCCAATCTTTATCTACCGCATCTAAGCGGTAGTAATAATTAAGTTGCTGTAAGTTGGAAAAATTAAGTACCGAAAATTCAACAGTTAAAAAATTTTGCTGGTAAGAAAGACGGATAGGTTTATTTACATCAATTAATGAATCAACGAACAGGCTTTTATCAAAAATTTTGAATGCCGTTATCTCCACTTTTGCGCTGGATTTTTTATCAACAATAATATTTTTTGGAAAAAAACAAATCATTTCAGTGGTAGTAGCAGTTAACCATCTTCCATCCTGTAAAGAATAAAATGATATATTATTAAATTCTGTATTAATGCTGCCGGGTTCTATATTCAGGTGGATGATTTTTTTGTCTGCCATTCTGAATTTATACAAGTCATAATCTGTGGTAAACCAAATGTACCCTGCATCATCCTTTTTTATAGCATGTATAATATTGGAGGGCAACCCTTCTTTTATACTTAAACAGGTGAAGGTATTGTTATTGGGATTAAAAAAATTAAGCCCGCCATACTTAGTGCCAATAACCAAGGTGCTGTCGTTGTACTCTTCAATACCACTACAATAGTTTGCAGAAATGGAATTGGGGTTATTTTTATCCTTTGTATACACCGCAGAAAAAACTCTTTTTTCTGTATCAAATTGTTTAAGCCCCGCCTCTGTACTCACCCAGCAACGTTGTTTACTGTCAAAAAAAATAGTATAGACGGGTTTATAGGTTTGTACAATTTTATTTAAGCTATCATTATATGCATAAAATTTATTTTCCTGTTTATTCCATCCGGCAATTTCCCCGTTGTATAAACCCATCCAGATATTTCCTTTTTTATCCTTTACCATGCTCCAGATGGTACTGTTTTTTACTTCAGGAGGGTGTATTGTTTTTATAGAACCGGTTGTAGGATTGTAAATATGAATATAGCCATGCTGGCAACCTATCCAGATGTTACCATCAATATTTTGCACAAGGCTCCAAACCAAATTATATTCATAAGGGCCGGGAAAAGCGATATTCTTTTTAAAATTCCATTTGCTGTCATATACAGTAATACCGCCTCCCCAGGTGCAGGCTATTATATCGCCATTGACTGCCTGGATAAAGTTATTAATCTCATTTTTAGGTATGGAAGAAGTATTATTTTCTTCATGACGTATAGATTGAAAATACTGGCGGTAGGGATTAAAAATATTAACGCCTTTATCCGTACCCAACCAGATATTTTCTTCTTCGTCCTGGAAGATGCAATAGATGCTATAGTTGTAATGTAAGCCCTGCCTGTTTTTTTCCTCATTACGAATGGTTGTAAAATTATCTTTATTCCTGTTGTATTGCAGCAACCCTGCATTGTCTGTTCCTATCCATAAAGTGTGGTGATTGTCTTCAAAAAAACAATTTACAGTTGCAGTGCCTTTTGAGTTAGAATTGCTACCGGAATTTACAGTTAAAGAATATACCGACAATTTTTTTGTGATACTATTAAATTTATAAAAAGAATCAAAGAAGGTGCTTATCCAGATATTTTGCTCACTATCCCTCATAATTCCTTTAAGTCTTTTTTCATACAATGCCTTCAGTAATTCATTATTTATTGGATTATTATCATGTGTATAGATTTTTTTAGTTTCTTTATCAAATAATGTAAGTCCATCGAGGCCTGGAAACCATGTTTTGCCATTTTGATTATCCGTAAAAAACAAATGGCTTTTGCCAGGTGCAAGAAAAGGTGCTGAAAAATTATATCGAATAAATTTTTTTTTGTCAAAAGAATGTAAAAAAATACCGAAGTCCCCGGAAAGCCATTGGTTGCCGGTAGCATCTGTGTATGGGTTGAACTTAAAATTGCTGTCCTTCAATATTTTTTCTTCATTATACAACGTGAATTTATTTTTTTGTAGATCTAATTGCTGAATTTCTAAGTTTGTGATCCATATATAATTTTTCTTTTTATCAGCAAACATCTCAGCATCTCTTGTATCTGTCAGCCAGTCGGGATTATTTAAATCATAAGGATAGTTTACAAAACGGCTTCCATCATAGCGCTGCAGTCCATTGGGGGTCAGTATCCAGATATACCCCTTTCCGTCCTGTACTATAGCTATTATCCTTGCATGGAATAAGCCATCCGATTGGTTGATATGCCGGAAAGTATAAAAAGGTTTTTGATCCTGCACAGGTGTGACAAGTTGTGCAAAAATTTTGCTGTTACCAAAAAAGAGGACATAATAAAATAATAAAATAATCCTATAACGCATATAGTAAAGCTATTCAAATTTATTTTGATATCGCAACAATGCAGTGCCATTGTTCTCATGTTTTATTACGTTGTACCCTTGCCAATCTTTTTATAAGGTATTTTTATATGGGCATATTATTTACTCTTTTTTTGCTGAAAGCGTAAAATTTAAATTGGTTTCCCTTATAGACGTTTTATCACCAATATGCCTGTTACCTTTTCCATGAAAACTTTCGTTGCCTTTTGAATCTTTTTCCACATCAAATTCTTTAAAGGAAATAAAAATGCCGTTGATGGTTGTTTTAGCTTTGTGTATAGGAAAATACATTGTTTTAGGATAGGGAATCAAATCCTGGCCCACCATAAGAAATATAAACTGATTGGCCACCATACTGGTAAAATCAGCGATGGATTTGTTCACAAATATTTTTATTTTTTTTGCATTCACATCATACTCCGCATCAATGGCAATATTGAAATAAGCCGGTGTAGCCAACCCTCTTGCTATTGCACCAAAGCCCATAATATCCCTTTCGCTGGTGGCAACAGATACTGCCAGTGGTGTATATGTTTTAATGGGCACTACTACAAGTTTTCCTTTACTAACAGCATGAAAATCATTTTCTTTAGCTACGTCTTGAAAAAAAGTAAATTTCGTGGCATTGCCTTCAATATTACCTTTCATTTTAATTATATCTCCTGCATTTTTTTTGGGGTATCGTAAAGAAAAAGTGGCTTTCATTTCAGCTCCGTAAGTCCACCAGTTTTCTCCATTATTATTTCTAAACTCAATGGTATAATTATGCGTAAAATTTCCTTTGTAAATGCCACAATAGGTTTTTAGCAAAACATCCGAAACATATTGAATCAGATCGCCTGCAATATCTGCTTTGCCCATTTTTGATTTAACATAATCTGCTTTTAAATACGATTTGATAAAAATTTTTCCAGTTTCTTTTCCCATAAATTGTACTTCAGGCGGTATGCTGGTTTTATTCATTGTTTCCCCGGTTTTTGGAGCATCTTTATTTGCAACAATGTTTGCAAGAATGGTGAGGGCTGCTTTTGACCATACACTGGTAACAGCTGAAAATGCGGCACAGGCTTCATTTACCATCACCAGGTATTCGCAAATGGTATTATCTGCCGGTTTATGATCGGCTACCTCTGAAATTTTTTTCATCTGGGCCGCTTGCTGCCTGAGGTTTCGATTTAAGTCGGACAAATTACCTGCAAGGGCAGGCGACATTTTTTTTCCTGACTTTACTAATTTCAAAAATTCTTTTCCCGCCGTATTCAATTCTTTAAAAAAGTCAAGAACTACTGCTGTTTTTTCACGCAGTTTATCCATCTCTTGTTCAAGTGTTGCTTTATCTTTTGTACTGATATCCGCTTCAACTTTATCCACTGCTTCTTCCAGGTTTTCCAGTGCTTTTTTAGTTTCTTTGATATTATCTTCAGGCCAGTCATCGGTAAAATCATCAACAAAATCTTCCACAGAGAATGTTGCTGTCTGCGATGATTTTTTATCGCTGCCTGTTACAGTTACAATGTAATCACCTGTTATCTCCGGGGCAACCCACTCCATAGAATATTTACCCTCCCTGCTAAGTAGGATTTTTCTTAGATCTGTCGGGGATGGCCCGGTTACCTTTATCTCTACCTCTTTAAAATTTTTGTATAGCACACTTTCGCCGCTTATGATAAGTGTAGCTGTTTTAAATACTTTATCAGACGATAGGTTTAAGGTTAAAAACCCGTCTTTTTGAGTCACATCTGATTCCTCATCTGCAGGTACTTTTAATGAGTTATTGGGCGGCGAAACATTCTCGATTTTTTTTGCAATAGAGTTGTCAGCCGTACTGTTTTTGTCAATCTCCTCGGATGAAGCCTTACTGTTATTTACATTTTTTTTGTTTTTATTTTTTTTTGGCATTTCAAAAATGCTGTCCACACCTTTTCTGATTTCATTATCAATTTTGTTTGATAAACGCCATGCTGCATCATCTTTTATGCGGTTGCCTATTTTTTTTAAAATTTGTGACTTCCCTTTAGTTACTAGTAAAAGAGATAGCAGTAATACAAATGCCTGTTTCATAATTATTGTATTGATGTTACAGAATTATCCACGTAGTAATTAATTTATTTAGATCATTGTTTTTTAAGTGTTGATAATTTCAGGTATGGAACATTAATACTTTGAGGTTTGTTTCATTAACGGTATTGACGTAAACTCACCGGTTATTTTTATGTTATCCGAACCCGCTTCTTTTTGTGAGGCTGTAAAATTTCCACTGCAGGTTTCGCCTGTAATCGTAATTTTAAATGTTCCCTCAGTAGGATTTATCAGATAAGGCAGTGCGGGTTTGCCTTCAGTGTTTAATAGTATACTTGCCTGTCCCAGTCCGGGTTTGCCAATGGAATAATTGCCGGATGTTGTTTTTTCAAGCGTTACAATTAAATTAATCGTGTTGTCATCATTGCTGAGCTTTAGTACAAGATCTTTTTCTCCTGTCTTATAGGTTGTTATACCTCCTTGTGGAAATATAGTTTTATATTCTATTACCAGTTTATCATCTTTAAAAATTTTTATAGATGCTGATTCTTTTGCGGCAGCATTGGCAGGGCTTTCGTTTTGAGTGGTTGTTTTAGTGGGTGTGTCCTCTTTTTTTACTGCAGCATTTTGGCTGTTACAATTTGCAAATAGTACCAAGCTGATAAAAGCAATCAATAAATTTTTCATAATTAAGTATTGTGGGTTTATAAATGTTTTGAGCCTTTATTTATTTTTTTGGAAAAGGATGCGAAAAGAACCGTCCGTAAATTCAATAGCTTTAGTATTGGAACTGTTGCTTGCTGTAAAATAAAAAGTGCCTTCTGCAGAATTTTCATCCACCCTGGTAATTATCATCTGGCCTTTAAGGCCCGACCATATTCCTTCCTCATCATTCAGCTTTAAATCAACTGCAGAGTGGTCAAAATTTGTTTTATTTCCAACCTCTATATCATTCCTGTGGTAAGGAAGGCTGATATATTCACCATTATAATTTCCAATTATCCTGTAGGCGTCTTCACCCATTTCATCCATGGAAGTTGCCACCCAATCTTTACCATCCTTCTTCGCTTTCATATAAAAACCACCGGCAGAAACGGGCACCGAACCAGGCGAATTTTCATTAACCGTTTGCTGAATTTTTTTTGCCTGTTCTTCAGCTTTGCTTTGACTACTGTTGCATTTTGCTAAAAATAAAAGGGTGATGCAAGCCATAAATAAATTTTTCATCATTAAGTTTTGAGGTTTTATAAATTGTGTACTTATTTTTTTAATCAGTCAGGAAGAAAATTATTTTTTCTCCAGCGCTATTACTCTTTTCAATAAATCTTCAATCTGCTTACTTTGTTTTTCAATGATTGCCTGCTGTTCCTGTACTGCTTTTACCAGTGGCACAACAAAGTCTGCATAACGCAAACCATATAATGCTTTTTCGTTGGATGGCTTATCAATACCACTAAAACTAAAGCCTATGTTGCGGGCTGCTGTTTCAACTTCCTGTGCTATAAACCCAGTTTCGCGGTGCGATGCAGCCCTTGTAAAACTTTGCTGCTTCCATTCTTTCATAGCAGCCGTTTCAGCACTGTCGTTTTTATTGGTGCCATAATAATTATCCAGTGAGGGGAGGTCAACGATATAGCTAACAGGCCTTAATAATTTAATAAATTCCAGCCCTTTAATATCTTCCTGTACCTGTTTTTTAAATCTGCCATCAGAAAAAGTGGTCCACCCAAACTGCCCGCCAATTGAATTGACTGTAGTATTTCCGATCCTTACTTTATTAGAGGCATCAACTTTAGCATTGAAGCCAATGGCTGTTGCATTCACCAGGCTTCCGGTAGTTACATCCGCTGCAAAACCCACTGCAACATTGGCATCACCTGTTGTATTGGAATATAATGCGGTCCGGCCCACACCGATGTTGTTATTACCGGTAGTGTTAAGGTAAAGCGACTGGTATCCGTTGCCGGTATTAGCGGCACCGGTGGTATTGGTCAGCAATACATCGGCGCCCGTGCCGGTATTAAAAGCACCAGTCGTATTGAATAAACCTTTGTGTCCAAAAGCCGTATTATAATTGGAATTTGAACTTGAATAAAGACTGTTTACCCCAAAAGCGGTATTATTATTTCCTAAGTTGTTAGAGAAAAGTGCCTGTACCCCTCCGGCTGCATTTTCGCTACCCGAAGTGTTTTTATTTAGTGCACCTCTTCCTAGTGCAGTATTATAAGCACCAGCCGTATTGCTATAGAGTGAGTTTACACCTAATGAAGTGTTAAATGGACCTGTACTGTTGGAAAAAAGTGCCTGCACACCTATTGCGGTATTCTCATAGCCGGTGGTATTGCCGTTAAGGGCGAAATACCCAAAGCTACTATTATAACTTCCCGTGGTGTTGTAAAAACCAGCGCTATGTCCATTAGCGGTATTGTAACTTCCGCTGGTATTACTCAATAAAGAATTTACACCGGTTGCAGTGTTGGAAAAGCCAGTGCTGTTAGCTTTGAGTGCCTGCACACCTATTGCAGTATTCTCATAGCCGGTGGTATTACCGTTAAGGGCAAAATATCCAAAACCACTATTATAACTTCCTGTTGTATTATTAAAACCAGCGCTATGTCCATTAGCGGTATTGTAACTTCCGCTGGTATTACTCAATAAAGAATTTACACCGGTTGCAGTGTTGTAAAAGCCAGTGCTATTGGCGTTGAGTGCCTGTACACCTATTGCGGTATTTTCAGTACCCGTTGTGTTGCTGTGTAACGCATAGTAACCAAAGCCACTATTATAACTACCCGACGTGTTGAAATAGAGGGATTTATTACCATTGGCAGTATTGTAGTTTCCAATAGTATTATACACTAGCGCAGCTTGCCCAACTGCAGTATTATAATCCCCGGTAGTATTCAGCCATAAAGATTGCATTCCAACCGCGGTATTATAATTCCCTGTAGTATTGCTGCGGAGCGCATTGGAGCCAACAGCAGTATTTTGCACACCTGTGGAATTATTCATCAACGCTTTATACCCCATAGCCAGGTTGTGATTACCTGCTGTAACTGCATCGAGTGTTCTGAATCCCAGCGAAGTGTTGAAAGAAGTGGAATCAATGGTGCCGGCTTTAATACTGTTTATTTTAAATACCAGCGGGGACACATCGGTAGTTCCGATGAAATTTACGGAAGGATTAGTAGCACTGTTGCCGTTTAGTTGCCAGGCATTGGCTGCAGAGCCTGCTGCGCCATTACAAATGTATTTGGTAAGTGCGGCATTTACTTCTCCCGGATCAAGTAGGCCGTTGCCATTTGCGTCTATACCATATTCATGTTTTACACCACCTGTAGCACAATTGGCTCCCGCAATTTCTACGGTGGTCTTTATTAGTGTATTGCTGCCCGGTAGTCCCTGTGGACCAGCAGGGCCTGTGTTGCCCTGGAGACCTTGTGGGCCGATTGGTCCTTGTGGTCCCTGCGGGCCGGTTGGTCCTTGAGGACCTGGCGGTCCCTGCGAACCCGTTGCACCTGTTGCACCCGGTGCACCTTGCGGTCCTTGTGGTCCTTGTGGGCCTTGTGGGCCGGTATTGCCCTGTGGCCCAGTTGCACCGGTTGGGCCCTGTGGCCCTGTAGCACCAGTGGGGAGACTAAGATTTAGTGTCTGCGATGGCGTTGTTCCTGTTATGGTAGCTGTTGCAACCGACCCCGGTACCCCCGTGGTAACAGCACCAATAGTTAAAATATTTGCAGGCCCTGTGGCACCGATCTTCCCATTTACCGCGTACAATGCGTAGGGAACACTCAGCATTTCGGTATTGCCCAGTATCGTGAAATTATTTCCGCCCAACGGATCTGCTTCTACCTTAATAAATTTTTTACCCGTACTCCAGTTTATCGTTGCAAAGTTGCCGGTTGTGCTGATTGTTCCCGGCCCACCAATCGCTGCAGTAAATAAACCTAACTGGTTTGTAGAGACTTGCCTTATTTCGGAATAAACATTGGAGCCTGTGGCAGCCCCATCCAGTATGGTTATCCGAAGTTTTATATTAGCATTTGCGATACTTCCGCCTGATGCACTCCTGGCAACAGCCTGGTAATTGAATTGATTGGGCACCTGTGCGTTACTTTCTAAAAATGAGATAATAATCAGTATTGATGCGAGTAGTTTTTTCACCGTTTTAATATTTATGTGGTCATTGTAATTTTTGAATAGTGTAAACGCATTTTTTTGAACTGCTGCTACCCGTTGCTGTGAAAAATAATTGCAGGTAAAACAGTCCGCTGGAAAATTTGCTGATATTATATTGCCTTGTAGTGAAACTGTTGTAATCAAATTCATCCGTTTGCAGCAATTTGCCTGCAGCATCAAACAGCATTGTTTTTACTTTGCCTTTTTTGAATATACTGAGTTGTAAAGAAAATATACCGGGGTTGGGATTAGGATAGATCTTAATTTCTGTATGGCTAAAGCATTCGTAATTGCTGTCGGCAATAAAAGTAAGTGGTTGGCTTATGCCCTGCGTGATCAGCAAACCATTGTTTTGCCAGCTCTGTACAAGAGGCATTTCACCAATGGTGTAGCTGATCACAAATTTACCGGCTACGCCTTCTGATGAAGTGGTGCAGGGGGTTTGTACACCGGGTATGTTCTGGCAAATTATTTTTTGCCAACTGATACCCAAAACTATTATGCATAACATGGTTTTTTTCATGGAAAATCATTACAGCTTTTAGATAAGGTTAATGATACAAAGACAATTAATTTACGACGCACTCGGCAGTTATATTGAGCCACTCCCATAATCAACTGAGCCGATGTAGAAATATATTTCACAACGGAGCTATTACTATTAATTTTTAATGATTTTTATTGTTTCAAAAAGCTTGTTAACGGATGTAATGAAATAATTGCCTGCAGCAACTTGCTGCAGATCCCAGCTTAACAGGTTGTTTCCCTTTGTTACAGTGAAGGATCTTGATGCGATCACTTTTCCCTCTGCACTGTACAGTAAAAACATGATGGTTTCATTTTTCAATGCACGTACCTGGAGGTTTAAAAGATCAATGACAGGATTTTGGCGTACAATTATCTTGTTTGTTGAAACCGGTACAGTTATTTTGATTACCGGTGAGTAGGTAAAATGCCCGTCTTTGTCAGACATTTTAAGCCGGTAATAGTTATTGCCATCAGCAGGGAGTTTATGAAGGTAGCTGTAGTGCATTTCCTGTCCATTATTACCTGCAGTAACAAGGGCTATTTTAGTAAAGTGTAAAGCATCTTCACTCCATTCAATTTCAAAATCTCTTGTATTCAATTCATCTGCGGTTATCCACTGCAGTTGTACCTCCTGTGTATTCATATTGGTCCCTTTGAAATCTATTAATTTTAAAGGCAGTGGACCACCAATTGTCTGAGTGCCTGATGCATCAATTTGATTATTGGTGACAGGAGGTACTGTTGTAAAACTAAAAATCACCGGGTCTGCAGCGCCATTTAATTTAACGGTATTGCCATTAGTTGCAGCCGGATCTACATTAACCGTAATAATAAAATAGCCCGATGCGCCTGCTGCAATATTATTATTGCCCATGAATATATTATAAGTATGGGGCGCAGCAAACAAGGCAGAGGCGCTGTTTCTGAAAGATGCACCTGTGAGTGAGGGGGCTGAAGCATTAAAGTAAATACTTACGGTAGTAAGATCATTAGCATCATGTGTTCCGGTAAGGGTAAACTGGATATCGGTAGCGTTAACAGCTGAAGCAGCCACATCCATCTTTACGATGTAAACAATATTGTTGGTTGTTCCCTGTGCAATATTGGAAGCGGCAAGGGCAGAAGTGGTTAACGTAACACCGGCAGCCAGTATGGTTTGTATACCTGCAATATCAGTTTGATTATTGGTAATGGTGGGTGAAGTGGAATAGGTAAAAGTTACCGGGTCTGCAGCGCCATTTAATTTAACGGTATTGCCACTGGTTGCAGCCGCATCAGTATTAACGGTTATAATAAAATAGCCCGATGCGCCTGCTGCAATATTATTGTTACCCAGGAATATATTATAAAAATGAGGAGCAGCAAATAAGGCAGAGGCACTGTTTTTTAACGTGGCACCTGTGAGTGAGGGGGCAGCAGCATTAAAGTAAATACTTACGGTACTGAGGTCATTATTATCATGTGTTCCGGTAAGGTTAAACTGGATGTCGGTAGCGTTAACAGGTAAAGCATTTACATCCATCTTTACGATGTAAACTATATTATTGGTTGTTCCCTGTGCAATGTTGGCAGCAGCGATGGCTGAAGTGGTCAACGTAACACCGGCAGCCAGTATGGTTTGTATACCTGCAATATCAGTTTGATTGTTGGTAATGGTGGGTGAAGTGGAATAAGTAAAAGTTACCGGGTTTGCAGCGCCATTTAATTTAACGGTATTGCCACTGGTTGCAGCCGCATCAGTATTAACGGTTATAATAAAATAGCCCGATGCGCCTGCTGCGATATTGTTATTCCCCAGGAATATATTATAAGCATGGGGCGCAGCAAACAAGGCAGAGGCACTATTTCTGAGAGATGCACCTGTGAGTGAGGGGGCCGAAGCATTAAAGTAAATACTTACGGTACTGAGGTCATTATTATCATGTGTTCCGGTAAGGGTAAACTGGATGTCGGTAGCGTTAACAGCTAAAGTAGCCACATCCATTTTCACGATGTAAACTATATTATTGTTTGTTCCCTGTGCAATATTGGCAGCGGCGATGGGTGAAGTGGTAAGCGTTATATTTTGGGTAAAACCACTTGTGGGCGACAGCATTAGTAGTAATAAAATGCTTAAAAAAAAACGGGCAAATGATTTCATGGTAAAAAGTTTTACCAAATCTCTTTCTTTCCCTATATTATTTAAACTCCAATTGAGCCGTTCACAGAATTGGGTGAGCAGTAGGTGGAGAAATACATTAACCCCTTACATTTGCAGTCTAAATATTTGCTATGGTCAAAGAAAAAATATTAGTAATCGGGGCCAGTGGCCAGATAGGGGTGGAACTTACGTTAGCCCTGCGTAAAATTTATGGCAATGCCAACGTGGTAGCGAGTGATCTTCGGGAACAAAATCCTTTACTGGAAGGTACCGGCCCCTATGTAAGCCTGGATGTGATGAATAAAGAAATGCTGCATGTGCAGGTGATACGGCAAAATATCACGCAGATATATTTATTGGCGGCAATACTTTCTGCCACTGGAGAAAAAAATCCTAACCTCGCCTGGAGCCTTAACATGCAAAGCCTGCTGAATGTATTGGATATTGCAAGAGAAGAAAAATTGACCAAAGTATATTGGCCCAGCAGTATCGCCGTATTTGGCCCCACGTCGCCCAAACAAAATTGCCCGCAACAAACCATCATTGAACCTTCTACGGTGTATGGTATCAGTAAATATGCGGGCGAATTCTGGTGCAATTATTTTCATCAACGGTATGGAGTTGATGTAAGAAGTATGCGCTATCCAGGTTTGATCTCTTATAAATCTGCACCCGGTGGCGGTACCACTGATTATGCTGTTGAAATATTTCATGAGGCACTGGAAGAGAAAAAGTATGAATGTTTTTTAAATGAAACTACTTACCTGCCTATGATGTATATGCCTGATGCAATAAGGGCAACGATAGAATTAATGGAAGCACCTGTAGATAAAATTTCGATACGCACTTCTTATAACTTATCAGGTATGAGTTTTTCGCCAAAGGAAATTGCTGCTGAAATAAAAAAGCATATACCGGAATTTAAAATAAATTATAAAGAAGATTACAGGCAGGCTATCGCTGATAGCTGGCCGCAAAGTATTGACGATAGCGTGGCAAGAAATGATTGGGGCTGGAAGGAAGAATATGATCTGCCGCGAATGGTAAAAGATATGCTGGATAATTTATAAGATCATAGTTTAACTATTTGTTTGCAAACAAAAAATAGGTGCTAACTACCAGCTGCTTAATTTTGAATTCTAAAACAATACGTATTATGAAGAAGATTTTTTTAGTCATCACTGCAATGGCATTTTTTTCGGGAGCTTTCGCACAACAGAAGGCGGAGAACAGTTTCCGTTTTAGTGTGGGTCCCGAAGTTGGTTTTGCAACCGGAACCTTCAATAACACCAATTCGATTGGAATTGGCGCTACAATCCAGGGTGAATTCAATGTAGCTGCAGGAACCAATATTACACTAACCACCGGTTATATTTCTTACACAGGCCGCTCTGCCGGGGCTGGTATCAAGTATAAAGCTGCAGGTATCCTTCCGCTTAAAGGAGGGGTTAAATATTTTTTGTCGGAGGGCTTTTATGGCGCCGCACAACTGGGTGTTGGTATTTTTAATAACAGCAGGGGTACCGCGTTTGCATACACGCCAATGCTGGGCTATGAGTTTAATACCAAAACTGGTAAAGCAGTTGACGCAAGCCTTAAATACGACGGTTACTCTTTAAAGAATGCTGCGTTTGGATCTATTGGATTCAGGCTGGCTTACCGGTTTTAATGATTTAATAAAAAAATCCTGCAGCAATGCAGGATTTTTTATTATGATGAAATATTTAGATGAGTTTGTGTTCGTAAGCAAATTTGATCAATCCAATCACACCGGAGGTTTTTGTCTTCCTAAAAATATTTTTACGATGGGTTTCAACGGTACGTTCACTTAAAAAAAGTGATTCTGCTATCTGTTTATTGTTGAATTCTTTTTCTATCAGTTTAATGATCTCCACTTCTCTGCCGGTAAGGTGTGCATCATCGCTTTCTTTTTTTAGTTCACTTGCCTTTGTCATTTCCAGTAATACTTCGTCACTAAAATAAATACCGCCTTTTGAAATTTTTTCCAACGCATCGATCAATTCTTTTTTACCAATATTTTTTAAAACATATCCGGCAATATCCGCATCATCGATCATTTGGTTTACGAGCCCGCCCTGCCCGCTCATACTGAGCGCCAGTATTTTTATCCCGGGGAATTTATGGTGGATCGCTTTTGAAAGATCGGCGCCATTCATGCCGGGCATCATTACATCAGTTAATACAATGTCTACTTTTACCTGCTCCAGCAATTGCAGCATTTGTAATGGCTGTGTACATTCAATCACTACCTTAAACTGGTCGTAGCCCTGCAACAAAGATTTCAGCCCGTCAATTACTATCTGGTGATCATCAACAATGGCTAACGCGATTTTTTGGTTTTTCAATATGTCATTTTAAAGTTATACCAGTTGTTAAGGTAAATAAAAATACCAATTAAACAAGCGGCACATGAATCGCTACCAATGTTCCTTTACCCGGCGAACTGTCAAAGTCTACAGTGCCTTTTAAAAACCCGATCCTGCTGAGGATATTCTTCAGGCCGATACCTTCAAATTTCTCTTTGCCTTCTGTATTAAAGCCCCTGCCATTGTCTTCGATCGTTGCAGCGATACCATCACTGTCTTTTATCAACGATATGTCAAGGGTATTGGCGCCAGAATGTTTGATCACGTTGTTTACGCATTCCTGTATCACCCTGTATAAAACCGTCTCTACATTACTGTCAAGCCGTTCATTCAAACCCTCCGAATAAAGGTTCACTTTCAATATGCGGGTATCAATTTTATCGATGAATTCTTTGATCGCACTGGCCAGGCCACTTTTTAAAAGCGCATTGGGCATCATCTGGTGGCTCACACTCCTTATTTCTTTGCAGCTTTCATCCACCAGGCTGATGATTTTTTCAAGCGATTGCTTTTGATACTCATTGGCAAAAGGTATATCATTTTCAAAGGCAGATAAATTCATCCTGGCGGCGCTCATCATCTGGCCAACACCATCATGCAGGTCGGCTGCAATACGTTTACGCTCTTTTTCTTCCGCAACAATTACGGCTTTTGTAGAAAGGTCTTGCTGTTTCATCACCTCGGCCTGTAGTTGCAGTTTGCTTTGTGCCTGCCGTCTCCTGTAAAAACTACTGCCCGACAGTACCAGTAACAGCAATACAGCGACCGCTCCCCCTAACAGGTAATTCTTTTTTGTGATCTCCGCCTTTTGCAATTGCAGCTGCGCTTCTTTTTTTTCTGACTGATACACCGTTTCCAGTTCGGCAATTTTATTTTCTGTCCGTTCATTTATTATGCTGTCCTTTAAAGTATAAGCATTTTTTAAAGCATCCATTGCAGCATTGGGTTCATTGCTTTGTTTATAAGTATCACTCAAATAAAGTAATGCCTGGTATTTGCCCTGTTTATAGCCGCTGGCTGATGCCAATGTAACAGCATGTAACAGGTTTGCTTTTGCTTCAGGATATTTTTTTTGCATCAACGCCAGGTTACCCAGGTTGAGGTAAGTATCCGACATCTGTTTGGTATTGTCAAACGAAGAATCGATCAGCAATGATTTCAAAAAATATTCTTTTGCTTCAACATACCGCTGGCTGTACATATAACAGTTAGCCATATTGTCGTAAAACTGCGATTGATACAAACGCATATCCGGGGCGTTGCATAACTCAATGCCTTCCTTATCTATCTTTAAAGCTGCTGCATATTTTTCCTGCATGCCATAAATATTGGCCAGAGTATGCAGGATGTTCACCTTAACTTTTGGTTCGTTGATATCGGTGAAATGATCAAGGGTTTCCTGTAATAATTTTTCAGCGTGCGGCAGGTCATCCTTTAACTGGTATACCTGGCTCATCATTACTTTTGTTTTTATGACCCCCATCGGCATCTGCCTGGCTTCAAAGATCTTAATAGCTTTTAAACCAGCTTCAATGGCTTTATCATAATTACTGGTATTGTAATTATACGCTCCAATGGCCAGCTCACTATAGGCCAGCAACGAATCGTTCTTATTTTTTTCTGCGATGCTTTTTGCGTTTTGTACATATCCATAGCCCAATTCATATTTCGCCTTCGCCATATTGCCAAAGGCAAGACATAGCCATGCTGTACCTTCGCCGTTTTCATAATGATTGTCTTTGGCCAGTTGCAGGCTGCGGTTGCCTACTCTGATGGCACTGTCGGGATCGGCTGTCCTTAATTCATAGGCAATGCGGTTGAGGATATCTACTGTTGCTACAGGGGTTTTTGCCTTCGACAATTGCTGGTACAGTTCAATGATGCTTTGAGCAGGTACCGTAAAGGAAATTGTAAACAGCAATACAAGCGATAAAGCAATCCTTTTTAATTTCATGTGCGGTTAGATATGTAAAACATCCTTCATCGTGTAAATTCCTTTTTTTTCTGCAATAAACTCCGCGGCCAATACAGCGCCGGTGGCAAAACCCGTACGGCTATGCGCTGTATGAATGATCTCAATATCATCAATGACAGAACTGTATTTAATGGAATGCGTTCCGGGGGCGGGATCAATTCTTTTGCTTATTATAGACAGTTCATTCGGATATTTAGCAATATCGTTGATCCATTTTTTTTTATGGGGGATGTTTTCCAAAACCTGTTCGGCAAGCGTAATCGCTGTGCCGCTGGGTGCGTCTTTTTTTTGTGTATGATGTATCTCTTCCATCGACACTTCGTATTCCGGGTGCCTGCTCATTAATTCCCCTAACTTTTTATTGAGCTCAAAAAATAAATTCACACCTATACTAAAATTACTCGCATATAAAATTGTTCCGTTCAGCGACTCAGCTTTATTTTTGATGTAGGGCCATTGCTCCAGCCAGCCAGTGCTGCCGCTTACAACAGGTACGCCTGCATCAAGGCATTTTGAAATGTTTTCCACGGCACTCTGAGGCCCGGTAAACTCAATCGCCACATCAACCTGCTGCAGATTTTTTTTGGTGAAACTATCAATATTATTGATATCTATTTTAAGCGCCGCAGTATGGTTTCTTTGAACTGCGATCTCTTCTATCGCCCTGCCCATTTTTCCATAGCCGATCAATGCAATTTTCAAACCCCTTAACCCCCTAATGGGCGAATTATCTGTGTTACTCATTTAGAAAATATGTTGAAAGTTTTATAAAACAAATATAATCATTTAGCCTGCTTAGACCGCTTTGAATGAATATCTAATACAAGGCTTAGCCCGTTGGTATTGGCTAATGGACTGTAACCGGGTTTTATCTGAAGGCTGAGGTCGTCGCTTACATCAAAAGTTTTAAGGTGCGCATCCACGGCTGCATCTACTACATTCAATCCCCAGAAAGCAATGAAGAACAGCACAGAATAATCCACGTTCTGCCTTACCTGGTTCCTGAAGCTTTTTATTTTTTCGGGTTGGCTTACAACACTGAAATAGGGTTCGGGTATTTCACCGTTATTGAGATCGTTGCCATCAATAGCATTTTTATAGGCGGCATTGGCTTCCCTGAATTGTTTGAGATTCCTGAAAAAGATATAACCGGTGGTGCCGAGTGCGCCGTAAACAATGGGGATCTTCCAGTATTTTTTATTGGTGGCCTGGCCCCAACCGGGTAATATGGCCGAACGAAGGATCGCCACCCTTGGATTATAATTAGCAGTATCAATTGAAAAGATCTTTGTCTTTTGCTTTTTTGGGCCCGCCTTCTTTTCAATGATTGTTTTTGATGTGCTGTCTTTTTGTGCCAACAGTTTTGTTGCAGGTACAAATAAAATAAGAAGAAGTATTGATTGGAGAAAACGCATTTGATTATTAGATCTTAAAACAATAGCTACAAATGAAGTGATTTTTATTTGATGATTAATTTACCGTGATCCTGAACTTATCCAGCAGCGCATTCAATTCTTCCAGCGAATAATATTCAAATAAAACTGAACCATATCCTTTTTTGTTGTGTACCAGTTTTACCCTGGTATTAAAGTTAGACGCTAAATTATCTTCAATCTTTTTAAAGGCGGGTGGTAATGCCGATTTTACGGCAACTTTAACAGCATGCGGCGTATATATCTGTCTTACCAGGTCTTCAGTTTGCCTTACAGATAAACCGCGTTTTTTTATTTCATTAAAAACGAACAGTTGTTTATCCACTACATCAACATTGATCAATGCCCTTGCATGGCCCATAGTAATAACGCCACTGCGTACCGCAACCTGGATATCCGGTGGTAATTTCAATAACCTGATATAATTGGTAACGGTGCTCCTGTCTTTGCCCATGCGTTCGGCCACCTGTTCCTGTGTATAATCCAGTTCATCCATCAGCCGTTTATAGCTCAATGCAATTTCAATAGCGTTAAGGTTTTCTCTTTGAAGGTTTTCGAGTAACGACAATTCGAGCAGCTGTACATCATTCGCCTGCCTTACGTAAACCGGTACGTCTTTTAAACCGGCGATCTTCGCAGCCCTGAATCTTCTTTCTCCTGCGATCAGCCTGTATTTTCCGTTGGGTAATTTACTTACGGTAAGTGGCTGAATGATATCATGCAATTTTAATGACGCTGCCAATTCACTCAGCGACACTTCATCAAAATCTTTACGGGGTTGTTTGGGATTTACTTCAATCTGGTCTAGTGAAACACGCGATGAAGTAGTAGTTTGTTCAACAACATCGGGCCTTAAACTTCCCGCGGTATTCTTAAGATCAGCATCAATATTCTGTAACAGGCTGCGTATCCCTTTTCCTAATGCGTCTTTTTTATTTGGTTGGCTCATTTGAGTTGTAAGTTTTAAGCAATAAGTCAGCGTTTCAAGTTTTAAGTTGTATTTACCTGTAACTTAAAACTTATAACTTATCACTCCAATATTCGGTCTTCTTCTTTTATTTTAGTCAAATTATTCTTTTGTAAAATTTCTTTAGCAAGATTTAAATAATTGATAGAGCCTTTGCTGTCCGCATCATACAATATCACCGGTTTACCAAAGCTTGGAGCTTCACTCAGCCTGGTATTACGGTGAATGATACTGCTGAAAACGATGTCTTCAAAATGGCGGCGCACTTCACTCACTACCTGGTTGCATAAACGCAGGCGACCGTCATACATGGTCATCAATATGCCTTCGATCTTTAGTTCAGGGTTAAGCCTGTTTTGAACGATCTTGATCGTGTTCAATAATTTACCCAAACCTTCCAACGCAAAAAATTCTGTCTGTACCGGCACTACCACGCTGTCCGCTGCTGTCAATGCATTAACCGTGATCAATCCCAAAGAAGGGGAGCAATCGATCACGATAAAATCGTATTCATCACGTATAGAAGCTAAAATATTTTTTAATACACTTTCCCTGTTGGGGTAATTGATCATTTCGATCTCAGCACCTACCAGGTCAATATGCGATGGCATCAGGTCGAGGTTCGGGATCTCTGATTTTAGTATGACATCTTTTGCCTTGGCTTCATTAACCATGCAATCATAAAGGCTTTGGGTAATATTATGCAGGTCGAAGCCTGTACCCGTAGTACTGTTGGCCTGCGGATCGGCATCCACCAGCAAGGTTCTGTATTCCAACACCGCTAAACTGGCGGCCAGATTAATTGCTGTTGTGGTTTTACCTACCCCGCCTTTTTGATTTGCTACACCTATTATTCTTGCCATACCCCTAACCCCTAAAGGGGAATTTATTGTGTTATGAAATGTTCGATTCTAATGAGCCCAACTGTAAACTCTAAACACAAAACTGAAAACAGTTTTCACGTCAGGTTGGCAAATTTAACTATTCGGCATAATATTGGGCAACAAAGAATCAACATTGTTGTTATAGTTATAAACAATATATAAAATATAATGATTACAATAGTTTCAGGAACCAACAGGATCGGAAGTAATACGCTGAAAGTAGCTAAGGAATATAACAGGATATTAGCGGGCAAAGGAGTGGAAGCGGGGATATTTTGCCTCGAAGATGTGAATGTGACGCAAAGGAATGCAGATTTCGAAAAAATTGAGAACGAGGTCATCATTCCTTCGGATAGTTTTATTTTTATTGTACCGGAATACAACGGTAGTTTCCCGGGGGTTTTAAAAATGCTTTTTGATAACTGCCGTTCGCATGAGATCTGGTTCAACAAACAGGCTTTGATCACGGGTAATGCTACGGGGCGGGCCGGTAACCTTCGCGGCATGGATCATCTGGCGGATATTTTGAACTACCTTAAAATAACGGTGCATCCCAATAAACTCCCCTTATCAACGGTAAACAGGTTGATGGATAGCGACGGAAAATTTACAGACGCGGGGGCATTAAATGCCATCAATACCCAACTGGACGAATTTTTAAAATGGAGAAAATAATATTTTTCTATAAAGTAAAATATTAAGCTGACTTAGCCGTCTTACTATAAACAGGAAACAAATGTTCGATGTTCAATTTTCAATTTTCAATGTCCAATGGAGAGCAAGTTGTAATAGGAGGCTGTTAAAATTGAACATTGAAAATTGAGCATTGAATATTGGGTATTAAATTCGCCGCGAAAGCAGGAAGATCATGGAAAACGGAAATGTTCAATAAGTAATATTCAGTTTTCAATGTTCAAGTGTAAACTATAAAAATAAACAACAAACCAGTCAACATGCGCACACCATTAGGCGTTTTTATTTTTATCTCTATTACACTGTTATTGGATACCTATATTTTCCAGGTTATCAAATCGGTAAGCCAGGGGTTATCACCCAAAGCAAAAACAATTATCTATTCGGTGTATTGGGGCTTGACAGCGCTTGCCATCATCAGCTTCTTATTATTTGTATATACGCAGCAGGATTTTTTGGGAAAGCGGGTGAGGACTTATCTGTTTGCTACAGTTATAGGATTGTTCCTCGCAAAGGTAACGGCCGGTGTTTTCTTTTTTATCGATGATATACGCCGGTTCATACAATGGGGCTGTTTAAAATTATTTTTGGGTAATACTGCCGGCGATGATGTTGCCAGTGAAGGTATCAGCCGTTCGGCATTTTTAAACTGGCTGGGCCTTGCAGCAGGCGGCACTTTGTTCGGAAGCTTGATTTATGGTTTCAGCAATAAATATAATTACGATATCAAAAGGCTGCAACTGTCTTTCGAAAATTTACCCGCATCATTCAAGGGATTAAAAATTGTTCACATCAGCGATATCCACAGTGGCAGCTTTACCGATAAAAAAGCAGTATTGCATGGTGTTGAAAAGATACTGAAGGAAAAGCCGGATGTCATTTTATTTACCGGTGACCTGGTGAACGACCGTGCTACTGAAATGGAGGATTACATGGATGTATTCAGTTTATTGCAAGCGCCGATGGGTGTATACAGCATTTTTGGTAACCATGATTACGGTGATTATGTGAGCTGGCCCCTAAATGGTGTCAGCAAAGAACAAAACCTGGAAGATCTTAAAAAAGTACACGCTGATCTTGGCTGGCGTTTGTTGATGAACGAACACGTGGCATTGGAAAAGAATGGGGAACAGATCGGTTTATTGGGTATTGAGAACTGGAGTAATAAAGCCCGCTTCCCCAAGCACGGCCGCATGGACCTCGCCCATCCCGGTACAGAAAAATATCCTTTCAAAATATTAATGAGCCACGATCCCAGCCATTGGGATGCCCAGGTGAGAACCACTTACCCCGATGTGGACCTGATGCTGAGTGGCCATACCCACGGGATGCAGTTTGGTATCGAGATCCCCGGGTTTAAATGGAGCCCGGTACAATATATGTATAAGCAATGGGGCGGCTTGTATCAAGAAGGCAAACAAAAACTGCACGTTAACCGCGGTTATGGTTTTATCGGTTACCCGGGAAGGGTAGGTGTATTGCCGGAGATCAGTGTGATCACGCTGGGATGATAAAAAATGATTTTATTTTTATAAAACTAAATCAGCCTAATCCCCGTCTTCTCCAAACTGATCTTTTTTTGTTTATACAAATTCCCTACCGTCATCTTAAAAGTCTTCTTGCTCATACCAAAAAAAGAATAAATTTCTTCAGGATCGCTTTTATCATAATAAGGCAGGTAGCCATCATTTTCCTGGAGTAAACGAATTATTTTTTGGGTTTCATCTTCCACGCGGTTATAGCCGGGCTTGCCTGCGGCAACATCAATTCTAAAACGGTCTTTGCCGGTTTTGTCTTCGGGGTATATTTTTTTAATAAAGCCTTTAAAGGTGTCGCCGGAAGTGATGTCTCTATAAATTTCGTTGTGGTGCAACACACCGGTGTGCCGGTTATTGATGATCGCTACATACCCGATATCAGTTCTTCGGTATACCAGTAAGTCAACCACCTCTAATTCCTTTACCGTAAGTTCTTCATTGCTTAAGAATGGTTCAATTTTTTCGGTAGCAGCCAGGCGGCCGGTCTGTTCATCTAAATAAATTTTTACGAGATACTCGCCATTCGGTATCATCCCCCGCTGCTGTTTGCTTTTGGGCACAAAGATATCTTTCATCAAGCCATTGTCTAAAAAAGCGCCCTGCGGTGTAACGCTGATGCAGCGCAGTTTAACAATATCTCCTAAAATGCCCTTGGGTTTTTGCGTAGTGGCAATCAGCCGGTCTTCACCATCATGGTATAAAAAAACGCTTATTTCATCATCGATCTTTATGCCTTCGGGCATAAAACGTTTGGGCAGTAAGATACCTTCTGCGCCATCATCTAAATAAACCCCAAATGCTACCTCGCGTATTACTTTTAAATTATTGTATTCACCAACTTTGATCATAAGAACAAAGTACACGAATTATTACCAATTACACGAATTACTAAATACCAATTATACTAATTACACGAATTACACGAATTCAGAAAACTGTAGGCGGGGCACAATTAGTGTAATTCGGCCAAATTCGTGTAATAACTTATCTTCACACCCAATTAATTAAAAAGAAAAGATTTTGAAGTTTACAGAATTTGGATTTGACGGACGATTAATGGAAGGTATCGATGCATCCGGCTATGAAACTGCCACCCCCGTACAGGAACAGGTGATCCCATTGGTTTTAGAAGGGAAAGACATAATAGCATCTGCGCAAACCGGTACGGGTAAGACCGCCGCTTTTTTACTTCCCCTCATCAATAAAATCATAACTGACCCATTAGTGGACCATACCAACACGGCGCTGGTGATCGTGCCTACCCGTGAGCTGGCGATACAGATCGCACAGCATATGGAAGGGTTGTCTTATTTTACTTCGGTAAGTTCTATTGCGGTGTATGGCGGCGGCGATGGCAATGCTTTTGTGCAGGAGAAAAAAGCATTGAGCCATGGCGCCGATGTGGTAGTATGCACACCGGGTAAAATGATGGCGCATATAAAAATGGGCTATGTAAAACTGGACGGCCTGAAATACCTGGTACTTGATGAAGCAGACCGCATGCTGGACATGGGATTTTATGACGACATCATGTTTATCATAAATCACCTGCCCAAAAAAAGGCAGAATCTCTTGTTCTCTGCCACTATGCCACAAAAGATCAGGGAAATGGCCAGGAAAATATTGCACCAACCTGCCGAAGTGAATATCTCCATCAGCAAGCCCAATGAAAAAATTGTGCAGGAGGCTTTCGTGGTGTATGAAGAACAAAAGATCCCTTTGATAAAATACCTGCTGAAAAAGAAAGACTTTGCCATGGTGCTCATTTTTTGCAGCAGCAAACAGGCTGTAAAGCAGTTAACACGCGACCTGCAAAGAGCAGGCGTAAAAGCCGACGAGATTCATAGCGATCTGGAGCAGGAAAAAAGAGAAGACGTTTTAATGCAGTTCAAGAGCCGCCGCCTGCCCATTTTAATTGCAACAGATATTTTAAGCCGGGGTATTGATATTGATAATATTGACCTGGTGATCAATTATGATGTGCCACACGATGGCGAAGATTATGTACATCGTATTGGCCGTACCGCGAGAGCCGCTGCAGAAGGAACGGCTTATACTTTTATCAGTCCGAGAGAGCAACGCAAGTTTTTATCCATAGAAAAATTGCTGGGTAAACCCGTCACCAAAGCAACAGTGCCGGAAGAGTTTGGTGAAGTACCGGCCTTTAATTCTTCGGCAGCACGAACAGGCGGTGGTGGAGGCAACAGGAATTTCAGCAAGCCGGGGCGTTTTAATAATAATAACTCTCCATCAAAGAAATAGTCTTCACGCAAAGACGCCGGGTAGCTAAAAGGATCCAGGTATTTCTTTGCTTCTTATTGCCCTTTGCCTCTTTGTGTGAAAAATCCTTGATCTACCCGGGTTTTCCGCAAGAAGATAGGTTGCTTATATTTTATATTTGTAAAAAGATACCTCATCAGTTTTACTTCCGCGATATTAAATAATCCCATTGAATACATACAGGGCATAAGTACTTTGCGTGGCGATATGCTGCGTAAGGAACTGGAGCTATTTACTTTTAATGACTTGCTCAACTATTTTCCACTCCGTCATATTGATAAAACCAAAGTGGATCAGATCGCATCACTTGGTTACAATACCGAATATGCACAGGTTGCGGGGCAGCTTACTGATATGGAAATTGTGGGGGAGAAAAGAGGGAGAAGGTTGGTAGCCCAACTGAAGGACGATAGCGGGGGAGCAATTGAACTGGTGTGGTTCCAGGGCATCAACTGGGTACAGAAAGCATTGCACGTAGGCCAGCGGTACCTGGTTTTTGGCAAGCTGAGTTTTTTTATGAATAAGCCGCAGATCGCCCATCCTGAAGTAGAGAATTTTACAACGGAGAAGGCAGGAGGCAGAAATTTTTTAGAGCCCATTTATTCTTCTACAGAAAAATTAAAAGCAAGGGGGTTGAATGGAAGAGCGATCGGTAAATTCACCTATGCTTTGCTGCAGTTAATAACAGAAAAAGATCTACCGGAAAATTTACCGTCGCCCATTATTAAACAATATAAATTCATCAGCCGTATTGAAGCTTACCGGCATATTCATTTCCCCGCATCGGAAAAACATTACCAGCATGCGGTGCGGCGTTTAAAATTTGAAGAACTGTTTTTTGCACAGTTGCGGCTGGGCATGATCAAAAGTGCCCGGCACCGGTTCAGCAGGGGTTTGGTATTTGATAAAGTGGGCAGCCTTTTCAATACTTTTTATGCACAATATCTTCCCTTTGAATTGACCGGCGCACAAAAGCGGGTATTAAAAGAGATACGGAAAGATGCAGGCAGCGGCAGGCAAATGAACCGCCTCTTACAGGGAGACGTGGGTAGTGGAAAAACAATCGTGGCATTGATGATGATGCTGATCGCCGCCGACAATGCCCGCCTGTCGGACGGACAGGGTTTTCAAAGTGTGATGATGGCGCCTACTGAAATTTTAGCACAGCAACATTATAATAGTATCACCGCTTTATTAAAAGATATGCCGGTTTGTGTAAAAATGCTTTCGGGCTCATCTAAAGCAAAAGAGCGGAGAGAGATACTGAAGCTTTGTGAAGATGGTTCTTTGAATATTTTGATTGGTACCCATGCCGTGATAGAAGATAAAGTGGTCTTTAAAAACCTTGGCTTTGCTATCATTGATGAACAGCACAAATTTGGTGTAGCACAAAGGGCGCAATTATGGAAAAAGAACAGCATTCCGCCGCATGTGCTGGTTATGACGGCAACCCCCATACCAAGAACACTGGCGCTTACCGCATATGGCGATCTTGATTATAGTTTGATGGATGAGTTACCACCGGGAAGGCAACCTATTAATACAGTACACCGTTTTGAAAACAAGCGGCCCATAGTAATGGATTTTATTAAAGCCGAAGTAGCCAACGGCCGGCAGGCTTTTGTCATCTATCCTTTAATAGAAGAAAGCAGTAAACTGGATTACGAGAACCTGATGAAAGGATATGAAGAAGTAAAATCATTTTTTCCTGAGCCAAAATACTGGATCAGTATGGTGCATGGAAAAATGGATGCCGTACAGAAAGAAACCAATATGCAGCGTTTTGTAAATGGAGAAACACAGATCATGGTAAGCACCACTGTAATTGAAGTGGGTGTTAATGTGCCCAATGCAACAGTGATGGTAATTGAAAGCGCAGAAAAATTTGGGTTATCTCAATTGCACCAGTTAAGAGGAAGGGTAGGGCGTGGCGCTGAAAAAAGTTTTTGCATATTATTAACAGGGCCTAAAATATCAAATGATGCCCGTGAACGGTTAAAGATAATGGTAGCTACCAATGATGGTTTTAAGATCGCTGAAAAAGATCTGGAGATCCGTGGCCCGGGCGATATTGAAGGTACCAGGCAAAGCGGTATCTTAAACTTTAAGCTGGCAAACATAGTCAATGATAAGCTGATACTGGAAGCAGCAAGAAATGCGGCTGAAAATATTTTAGAAACTGACCCTGACCTTAATGTGGCAGAGAATTTGCCTGTTAAAAATTACCTTAATCAGCAAAAGGGTAAAACGGCCTGGAGTAAAATTTCGTAAATATTTTGCAAACGCTTTTGCTTGAAAAAGCGCCTATTACTAACAAAGGATTTTGGCTGAAAGTATCATTATATTTCTGTACATTGTAAAAAATATAGGAGACAGTTTTGAATAAGATAAACAAGCTTTTTTTACTTATCGTTTCAACACTTTTTGTTGTCCATACTGTTAATGCCCAAATGGAATTTATAGAGAATAAAGGGCAATGGGACAAGAAGGTCAATTTTCGCGGCGATTTTACTTCCGGCTCTTTCTTCCTCGAAGGCAGGGGGTTTACTGTTGATATGCATAACCCTGCAGACCTGCAGCAACTTTCAGAACTACAGCACGGGCATAATCATAATCCTTCAACGAATACCGGCAATTCAGCTTTATCTGCTGCCAGGCCACCATTAAATGAAACACCTGCTGTTACGGTTCACTCACACGCTTACAAAGTAAATTTTTTAGGAAGCAATGCTAATATCCAGGCCATTCCTGATAAAATAGAATCGGGATACAACAATTATTTCCTGGGTAATGATCCCGGTAAATGGGGAACTAACTGCAAGATCTACCAGGCAGTAACCTATAAAAATGTATATCCCAATATTGATGTACGTTATTACACTGAAGGCAATAATCTAAAGTACGACATCATTGTTCGTCCCGGTGGTAATCCGGATGCGATCGCCATGCGTTATGATGGTGTTGAAAAGCTTGAAGTAAAAAATAAAGAACTTATTATCGGCACTTCTATCGGGCCGGTTAAAGAATTGTATCCCTACAGTTACCAGTCTGTCACCGGAAAAAAACAGGCGGTGGATTGTAAATACATTGTAACCGACAACGTGGTTCGTTTTAAAGTGCAGCATTATGCTCCAAATGAAACATTGATCATTGATCCAAAATTAATATTTGCTTCCTATACTGGAAGCAGCCAGGATAACTGGGGTTACACCGCAACGCCAGGACCAGACGGTAGTTTTTTTGCAGGCGGTATAGCGTTTGGTGCAGGATATCCTGTGTCAGCAGGAGCATACCAAACCACTTACGGCGGCGGTACCCCTGAAGATAATTTACCAGGGTATGATATGGCCATCTTTAAATTCTCTGCCAATGGCAGCCAGCGTTTATATGGTACTTATATAGGTGGTAACGGTAATGAACAGCCTCATAGTATGATCAGTGATGCACAGGGTAACCTGATCATTGCCGGAAGATCTTCTTCACATAATTTCCCAGGAACACCAACAAAACCAGGTTCAGCAAATGACTTTGATATTGTGCTGATAAAATTGAATGCGAGCGGCACCGCAGCTTTAGGCGCTGTAAGGATCGGTGGTACCGCAAATGATGGCGTAAATATCAGGGCAAAATATGCGGCTGATAATGGCAACCCTGTTGCAGACGCAACAAGAAGAAATTATGGCGACGATGCCCGAAGCGAAGTAATACTGGATGCAGCTGGAAATGTTTTTTTAGCATCGTGTACGCAGTCCGGTGATTTTCCAGTTACGCCGGGCACGCCTATTCAAAATACCTTTGGTGGAGGAAGGCAAGACGGGGTGATTTTGAAATTCACACCTAATTTAAATGCAGTATTGTTCAGCACTTTTTTTGGAGGCACCGGCGATGATGCTTGCTTTGTAATGTCAATAAATCCGTTGACGGGAAATCTATATGTCGCGGGGGGTACTACAAGTCCCAACCTTCCGGGTAATAAAGCGGGTGTTATGAGTAGTACTTACCAGGGAGGTGAAGCGGATGGTTTTATCACCGAAATAATGCCGGATGGTTCAGGCATTATAAGAACAACTTACCAGGGTACGCCCGGAAATGATCTCGTGTATGGTATCCAGTTTGATAAGTTTGGCTTTCCTTATATCATGGGAACAACAACAGGCAACTGGCCGGTAGTTAATGCCACGTACAGCAATGCAGGCGGCAAGCAATTCATCAGTAAATTACAGCCTGACTTCTCAGCATATGTATACTCGACTGTATTTGGTACCAATTCACCTGTACCTAATCTGTCACCCATTGCTTTTTTGGTAGACCGTTGCCAGAATGTATATGTATCAGGCTGGGGTGGAGGTATCAATACCGATAAAGGCTATCCTTCTGCCGGCACATTCAACATGCCCATAAAAAATCAATTGGTATATACTAACGGGCAACCTATCACGCAACCCGACGGCAAAGATTTTTACTTTTTTGTACTGGAAAAAAATGCAGTGAGTCAACTCTTTGGTTCCTACTTTGGGCAATTTGGCGGCCTGGGTGATCACGTAGATGGTGGTACCAGCAGGTTTGATGCCAATGGCGTTATTTACCAGGCTTTATGTTCCTGTGCCGGCGGTAACCCGGGCCCATTTCCAACAACACCAGGCGTTTGGTCAACTGCCAACCGTTCAAATAATTGTAATGAAGCGGCAGCAAAGATTGAAATGGATTTCGCAGGGGTAGGCGCCAGCGTTAAAGCAACCATTGACGGCGTTGTGGATACTATAGGGTGCGTTCCTTTAAAAATAACATTCACGGATACACTGGCCAAGGGTAAGACGTATATCTGGGATTATGGCGATCCCGGCAATACAAAAAAGGATACTACCTATGCGCCCAATAATTCAATAGCTCATACCTATAACCAGGTAGGCACTTTCCGGTTAAAGCTGGTTGCTATTGATTCCTCTACCTGTAATATTGCTGATACGGCGTATATAAATGTAAAGGTGGGCAATAACCAGGTGGTGCCTGCATTTACTTTTACAAAATTAGACAGTTGTGCAAGCCTGCGGTTTAGGTTCGATAATTTAACCACGGCTCCTTTGCCGAATTATACCAACAAAACATTTATATGGGACTTTGGTGATAATTCTCCCAGGATCAGAACAGGATTCGTTTCACTGGTACATACGTTCCCATCAATTGGATCTTATACGGTAAGGTTGGTCGTTGAGGATACTACTTTTTGTAATTCCCCTGATTCCACTGAAAAAATGGTGCGGATAAACCCTAACGTGAAAGCAATATTCAGTACCAGTACCAGGGGCTGCGTTCCTTATACACCGGTATTTAATAATAATTCTTTAGGTGGTACAGACTGGCTTTGGGAGTTTGGCGATAATACAACCTCTACTGATTTTGAGCCCATACATATTTATACCAACGTAGGTTCTTATAATGTGCGGTTGATCGCTATTGATACCAGCACCTGTAATAAAAGAGATACTTCTGCGTACTTCACTATTACGGTATACCCTATTCCAACAGCTGGATTTACCTGGTCACCCAATCCGCCGGTAGAAAATACAAGGACCAACTTTACTAACCTCTCGGCGGGGGCTACACGATATGTATGGGATTTTGGTGATGGTGAAACCTCAACCGATGTGAACCCTGTACATCTATTTAATAAAACAGATACTTTTCATGTAGTGCTGGCGGCGTTTAACGATGCTGATTGCGTAGATACTTTTGATGCCTTTGTGCCGATCATTATCAGGCCATTACTTGATGTGCCAAAGGCATTCACACCTGGCAGGTTTTCGGGCGGCAGTTATAATAATGGTATTGTAAAAGTAGAAGGGTTTGGTATAGAAAAGATGATGTGGAAAATTTATAACCGCTGGGGGCAGGTAGTGTTTTCTACCACTAATATCCGGCAAGGTTGGGATGGCACATTTAAAGGTGCATTGCAACCTATGGATGTGTATACCTACACTTTAGATGTAGCGTTTTCCGATGGAAAGAAATTGCGTAAGACGGGTGATATAACATTGCTGAGATAATTGATAATTGAAAAATGAATAAAGGATAATTTTGTTGAATAAGATTACCATATTGAAAATGCAAACGGTGTTTTATAAAAGCATTGGCAAAAAAAATATTTTGCTTCTCGCTTCCTGCTTTTTGTTCCTCGTTTCTTCCCGGGCGCAGGACCTGCATTTTTCGCAATTCTTCAATTCTCCTTTAACGACTAACCCGGCCAATACAGGTTTTATTCCTGATGCGGATTACAGGTTAGGCGCCAGTTACAGGAACCAGTGGAGTACCGTGATGACAGTGCCCTATAAAACAACCAGTATCTTTGGAGATGCCCAATTATTCAGGGATAAATTAGAGAATGGCTGGTTGGGTGTGGGCGGTGTTATTTTAAGTGATGTAGCCGGAAGCGGAAGTTTGCGGAGTACAAAAGTATATGGTTCTCTGGCCTATCACCAGCAACTCGGTAACAGCAGCCTGCTAAGTGCAGGTTTTAATGTGGGTTGGGCCAACAAAAGAATAGACCTGAGTAAGCTCACCTTCCCCGACCAGTTTGATGGTAAGTTCTTTGAGAATCCCGTTACAGCCGTAAGCCTTGCTAATACCAGTGTAAGTTACCTGGATGTACAGGCTGGAATGAACTATGCCTATTTCCCCAAGGATAATGTATACATCAACGCAGGATATTCAATTCAGCATGTGAACAGGCCAATGGAAACATTTTTTGCAGATAAAACCAATGCGGGGCGTATATCAATGCGGCATATTGGATTTTTAAATGCTATTCTAAAAGTTAATGAGCGGGTAATCATAAATCCAAATGCTTATTTTACCACACAGGCAAAATCAAGCGAACTGGTTGTGGGATTGAACGGTAATTATAATTTATCAGCGTTTGGCGAAAAACAATTGGTAGCGGGTTTGTATTACCGTTTGGGTGATGCAATTGCACCAATGGTTGGTTTTGAATTGAATAATATCAAATTTACTTTCAGTTACGACGTTACCTTATCTTCTTTGAACCAATTTAATGGTTACCGCGGGGCAAGTGAATTCAGTATCATAAAAAAAGGATTCTACCCGCAGCACGGCGACAGGCAAACAATGTGCCCTACTTTTTATTAAGTACAATTTTAACCTCATAATAAAAAATGCCTCCAACAATTTTGTTGGAGGCATTTTAATTTTTCCCGGCAATGACTAAACGCTGGCAGTCTTTTTAACTTTTTTTAATTCTTCCCTGGTTCTTTCCAGTTCCTTTTTTACTTTTTCCAATTCTTTTTTGATCTGGTCTTTGTCAAAATGCTTCAATTCCAGTTTCAAATCTTTCATTGATGCCTCTATCTCGGCATTTATTTTCTCCCTATCAATTTCTTTAAGCGCCTGTTGCACTTCTTTGTTGATGTCCACTTCTTTTAAAGCTTCATTCACCTCGGCCGCTATCTTTTTGCCGTCTATCTCTTTAAGTGAACTATTTACTTCTTCCATTATCTTTTTTACGTCTACTTCTTTTAAGGCTTCATCAACGATCTTCTGCACATCTATTTCCTTCATCGCGTTATTCACTTCAGCAGTAATATGGCTCAGGTCAATATGCTTTATCTCTTCAGTCAACTGCTGCAGGGTAAGCTGCAACTCTTTCATGGCACGGTCCAGCTCAGCCTGGTTAACTTTTTTCTTTGGTTTCGTGGTGTCCATATACATTTCCTGTGCTCCCAGTTTTTGTTGTACAAAGGGAGAATCCTGGAACGACATGGTAACGATACCGATCACGAGGGCTGCACCGGTACCCATCAGCAGGTTTTTGTTTTTCAAAATAAATTGTTTCATGGCTTTACTTTTTATTTGGTTAATGATTAAATACGAATAATTTCGTAACAAATATAGATACCTATTTTAATTTTTGCCACCAGTTAATAAAATTTAACATTTTGAAAGATTTAAGGACGTCAACCTTGTTACAGTCTTTCTTAATTTTAAGAAGCAGTACTAAGGTTAACAACCTTTCAACATCATTTTATCAGCTCGTTATTTTATACGATTTTTACACAAATAATGTTACATGGAAACTGCAGAAAAAAGAATAAATACCGTAACTGAATATCTCGTGCAGTTCAGGAACATTGTGGGTGATAGTTTTGTATTTATTGATGAAGAAAGCTTACAGCATTACAGCCATGATGAGACGGAAAATCTCTCGTTTTTACCTGATGTAGTTATTAAACCCCGTACTGCAACAGAGATCAGTGCCATCATGCAAATCTGTAATGCACAAAAAATTCCTGTTACACCAAGGGGCGCAGGTACTGGTTTGGCGGGTGGTGCCTTGCCACATTTTGGTGGCGTGCTGCTTTCTATGGAGCGAATGAATGCCATACTGGAAATAGATGAACGCAACCTGCAGGTAACAACAGAACCGGGTGTGATCACGGAAGTATTGCAAAATGCCGTGAAGGAAAAAGGTTTGTTCTATCCCCCCGACCCAAGCAGCCGGGGCAGTTGTTTTATAGGAGGCAATATCTCTGCCAACAGTGGCGGCCCAAAAGCAGTAAAATATGGCGTGGTAAAAGATTATGTACTCAACCTGGAAGTGGTATTGCCAACAGGAGAAATAATATGGACAGGCGCCAACGTACTTAAAAATTCTACGGGATACAATCTTACACAATTAATGGTGGGCAGCGAGGGCACACTCGGCATCGTAACGAAGATCGTGTTAAAGCTGTTACCGCATCCGAAATACGACCTGCTGATGCTGGTGCCTTTTAATGATTTGGAAAAAGCCGGGGAAGCGGTAAGTGCTATTTTTCGTGCAGGCTTTACACCCAGTGCTTTGGAACTGGTAGAAATTGATGCATTGAAGATAGTAAGCAAAATGATGGATAGTGTTGCGGTGCCCGTTAATGATGCTATTGCTGCACACCTCATCATTGAAGTGGATGGCAATCATATGGAAACGCTGATGGGCGAAATGGAAGCCATTGCCGAATTACTCACCCGGTTCGATTGCGGTGAAATATTTTTTGCCGATGACGCACAGCAAAAAGCAGAGTTATGGAAGTTACGCCGCCGTGTAGCCGAAGCGGTGAAGCTGGATGGCTATACCATTGAAGAAGATACCGTAGTACCAAGGGCAGCATTACCCGCTTTGATACATGGCGTAAAGGAATTGGGCAAACAGTATAATTTCCATGCCGTATGTTATGGCCATGCAGGTGATGGCAACCTCCATATCCGCATAAAAAAAGAAGGCAGTATTTACAGCCTGGATAATCCTGCTGTTATCCCTTCTTTAAAAGCGATGTTCAGGCTTGTAAAATCATTAGGGGGTACTATCAGCGGGGAGCATGGTATCGGGCTCATACAAAAAGAATATATGGATATCGTTTTTGATAAAGCCAACCTTTCCTTAATGAAAGGGATCAAGAAAGTATTTGATCCCAATAATATATTAAACAGGGGAAAGATTTTCGACATGGTCTGACCATTTTTACTTGTTTAATTTAAACCATGATAATACAGACATAAATAAAAATAGAAAATGAAAAAAATAATTTTTGCAGCACTCTTATTATTCATAGCATTTGCAGTAAATGCTCAGGACGAAGAAAAGGAAACAAAGAAACCAATTTTTAAAAAAGAGAACCTTTTTACTGGAGGAGGCGTCACCGTATCATTTTACAGCGGTGGAACAGTGTTGGGCATCAGCCCCGTTTTTGGATACAGCATTAACAGGTTCGTGGATGCAGGAGCAATAATGAATTTCACTTATACCGGCATTACCGAATACTCGGGAGATAAATACCGCCAGTATGTATACGGCCCGGGGGTATTTGCAAGAATTTATCCGGTGAAATTTCTTTTCGTCCAGGGAACATTCGAACATAATTTTATTTCCGAAACTTTCAAACCGTCTTATGGCGGCCCCACTGAAAAATATAAAGTTGATGCCAATAGTTTGTTAGTTGGAGGTGGTTATTGCAGTGGCAGGGATGAAGCAGGTGCTGTTTTTTATTATTTATCTATAATGGTAGATGTAATTAAAGACCACAATTCACCTTATGTAGAACTGTTGCAAAATGGTAGCTACAGAGCATTGCCTATAATAAAAGCAGGATTACAGGTTCCTTTATTCCAGGGTGGCGGCAATAACCATCGCCGGAGAAAAGATTAGAGGAAAGATTGTATTTCCTCCGGTGAAGAAATGATAGTGATCCTTTGGTCAATACTTTCATACAGGAAATTTTCCTCCTGCATTTTTTTTGCATGAGCCAGCAAATGGTTGTAAAATCCACCAGTATTTAAAATGAAGATCGCTTTATTGTGAATATTTAACTGGTTCCAGGTAAGCATTTCAAATAATTCATCGAGTGTGCCAAAACCACCGGGTAATATGATGGCGGCATCAGCTTTTTCATACAACATTTTTTTTCTTACATGCATATCCTCCACAACAAATAATTCTGTTAATCCCTTATGGCTATGCTCCAGGTCAGTTAATAATTGCGGTATTACCCCAATGACCTTTCCATGTTTTTCAAGCACTGCGTTCGCCACTGCACCCATAATGCCCTTGTTGCCACCTCCATAAATCAATGTGATGTTATTGCCTGCTAAAATATGCCCCAGTGTTTTTGCATGCGCTTCAAACAAAGGATTATTACCGCTTTTACTACCACAAAAAACTGCTAAAGATGTTATTTGCATAATTAGTTTATCTTGATATTAATTAACTTGCAAGCTAACCATATTTTCGTTTTAATATTTGCTGCTTGTCATTATTTAATTTTTAATAAATACCATGTCGCCAGTCATTCTGTTTTCTTTTGTCATTACTTATTTTTTGATCCTTTTATTTGTAGCGTGGCGTACCAGCAGGAATAGTAATAATGAAACTTTTTTTAGTGGAAATAAGAACAGCAACTGGATGCTGGTAGCTTTTGGTATGATAGGCACCAGCCTGAGCGGTGTTACTTTTGTAAGTGTACCTGGCGCAGTGGGGGATTTTTCAGGTACGGCATTTAAAGGGTTTGCTTATATGCAGGTAGCCATTGGTTATATCATCGGCTATTGTGTTATCGCATTTGTATTGTTGCCCTTATATTATCGCCTCAATCTTACCTCTATTTATAATTATTTACTGCAGCGTTTTGGAACAGTTGCTTATAAAACAGGGTCGCTATTTTTTATTATCAGCCGTACCGTTGGTGCCACGGCAAGGTTATACCTGGTGATCAATATCCTGCAGATTTTTATTTTGGATAAACTGGGCGTTCCATTTATAGTAACTGCGGCAGTAATATTATTAATGATATTGCTGTACACGTTTGAAGGAGGTGTAAAAACAATTGTATATACTGATACTTTGCAAACAGCTTTAATGATCTCGGGCCTTCTGATCTGTGTAATTTATATTTTGAATCACCTTAATTTGTCCGGCGGCGAAGCAATCACCCAAATAAAAGACCGCGGATATTTTAATATTTTTAATTATGATGTTAACAGTAAAGGATTCTTCCTTAAACAGATCATTGGGGGTGCTTTTATTACAATTGCCATGACTGGCCTCGACCAGGAAATGATGCAAAAAAATATCAGCGTAAAAAAATTGGGCGATTCGCAAAAAAATATTATCACCATGACGATCGTTTTAGTGTGTGTGTTGTTCTTATTTTTAATACTCGGTGGGTTGCTTTACCTATACAGTACTTCAAAGGGAGCAGCGTATACAGATGTATTGGTAAATGGAAAGATGACCAAGCAGTTATTATTGAATGGTAGTAATATTTTGGGCGATAAGATGTTCCCTTCGGTAGCAATGCATATGCTGCCGCCCGCAATGAGTATCATGTTCATTATTGCACTCATCTCTGCTTTGTTCCCGAGTGCCGATGGCGCATTAACAGCGCTTACTTCTTCATTCTGCATTGATATGCTGGGCTTGCAAAAACGAACAGACCTCAATGAAAAAGCGAAAAAGAAATTACGGCTGTCTGTGCACTTTACGTTCACATTTATTTTTCTTATCTGTATCTGGATATTTTATAAAATAGCCGACAATAGTATCATAGATAAAATACTGGACCTGGCAGGTTATACTTATGGGCCATTGCTGGGATTATTTGCTTTTGGCATCTTTACTAAAAGAAGCCTGAAGAATTCCATTTTAATTACAGCGATATGCCTTTTATCACCCGTTATTTGTTACCTGTTAAATTTTTATTCACCACAATTATTCGGCAGCTATAAGATCGGGATAGAATTACTATTGATCAATGGCGCCATTACCTTTACTGGCTTATTGTTAATTTCCAAAAAAGCCGATCCCAAAGCAAATATTTTAGTGTAACTTTACGTTGTTAGTAAGTGCCATTCTGCAATGTTAAAAACTGTAGAATGGCATTGTATTTATATTCATCAAAACAAAAAAATGAACGGAACGATCAATGTTTTAAAACAACGTAGCTGGAAAGAAAGCCAGGCACATAGCAGCTGGCAGATATTTAAAATAATGGCTGAATTTGTAGATGGCTTTGAAGCATTAAGCAGGATCGGCCCGTGTATCTCTATTTTTGGAAGTGCCCGTACAAAACCTGGCAATAAATATTACGAATTGGCTGTAGAAATCAGCAAGCGCCTCGCCGAAGAAGGATTTGGTATTATTACTGGAGGCGGCCCGGGTATCATGGAAGCTGCGAATAAAGGTGCTTCTATCGCTGGCGGAAAATCTGTTGGATTAAATATCGACCTCCCTTTTGAACAATATCCCAATCCATTTATCGACAGGGATAAATCTTTGAACTTCGATTTCTTCTTTGTAAGAAAAGTGATGTTTGTAAAATATTCACAGGGTTTTATTATGATGCCGGGCGGCTTTGGCACTATGGATGAATTTTTTGAAGTGGCTACTTTGATACAAACAGGAAAATTTAAACAATCACCCATGATATTGGTAGGGAAATCCTATTGGGGCGGGTTGATCGACTGGATAAAAAATACCATGGGAGAAGCAGAACAAAATGTAAATCCCGAAGACCTCAACCTGATCCATTTATTTGATACGGCGGATGAAGTAGTAGATTTTATGCTGGATTATTATAAAACAAAACCTTTGGCACCAAATTTTTAATGGAAATAGTGAACCATATCGCGGAAGAATATGCGAAACGTTTTTCCTCATCGCTTGATGATACATTACAGGAATTGGAAAGGTATACTTTGCAACATCACCCGCACGCGCAAATGCTGAGTGGGCATGTGCAGGGTAAATTACTGGAGATGATCAGCTGCATGATAAGGCCTCAAAGGATATTGGAAATAGGAACGTTTACAGGTTTTAGTGCTTTATGCCTCGCCAAAGGTTTACAACCTGGTGGCCGTTTACACACGATAGAATTGAGGGAAGATGATGCAGCAACTGCAAAAAAATATTTTCAACAATCAAAAATTGCTGCTATAACCTTACATGTTGGTGATGCCCGGCAAATAATTTCAACTTTAAAAGAACAATGGGACCTGGTTTTTATTGACGCCGACAAAGTGAGTTATATTGATTATTACGAATTAACTTTACCTGCCGTAAAGAAAGGAGGCTTTATCCTTGCCGATAATGTGCTGTTTCATGGCGAAGTGTTACAAACAGAAATAAAAGGTAAAAATGCAAAAGCGATCCATGCTTTCAACGGGCATATAGCAAATGACAACCGGGTTGAAAAAGTGCTGCTTACGGTAAGAGATGGTTTATTGCTGATGAAAAAATTATAAGCATGAAGAAATTATTTATTGTTGGAGTCTTGTTTTTCATTGCCGCAACAGCAGCTGCGCAGGATATGCTTACACCTGAACAGTATGTTGCACTCTATAAAGATATGGCTATTCGCGAAATGAAACGTATGGGAGTGCCTGCAGCCATTACATTGGCGCAGGGCATACTGGAAACAGAAAGCGGGAACAGTGATTTGGTAAAAAAATCCAATAATCATTTTGGCATTAAGTGTAAGACCAGCTGGACCGGTGCCAGCGTTAGCCATGATGATGATGCCAGCGGCGAATGTTTCCGGTTATACAAAACCGCGGATGACAGTTACCGTGACCATAGTAATTTTTTAAGAGGAAGCGACCGTTATGGTTTTCTTTTTAAACTCGATGTAAAAGATTATAAAGGCTGGGCTTATGGTTTAAAAAAAGCAGGGTATGCTACTAATCCCGCTTATCCACTGGTATTGATCAAAAATATTGAGCAATATAACTTGCAGCAATATACGTTAGCAGCGGCAGATGAAGTAGCCAAATTTGACGCGGATAAATACCAGGATGATCCCGTGGAAAAGATCTCAGGAAGAACTGAGGTGGATGAAAAGCTGCCTGACGAAGCAAGCATGCTTGATGTAAGCGATAAAGTGATCACTGTTAACGGAAGTAAAGCGGTATATGCAGGTAAGGGAACTTCATTGCTGGTAGTTGCTACAAAAAATAATATCGCCTTAAGCAAAATGCTTGGCTTTAATGAACTGGCCGAGGATGGTATGCTGGTAAAAAATCAATACGTTTTTTTAGAAAAGAAATCGAAGACAGGCGATGGTGATTTCTTCATTGCAAAACCTGGTGAATCTTTATATGACATTGCGCAAAAGAATGGCATACAACTGCAATACCTGCTGGACTATAATAAGTTTTGGGGTAACGAAGAGATTAAAGCCGGCACAAAAATATATTTAAAACCCGGTATCGCACCGGCAAAAACACCTGCTGCATCAATGCCCGCTGCAAATGCTGCAAATCCTAAAACGCATATCGTTGCACCTAAAGAAGGGCTTTATGGGATTTCTAAAAAATACAATATCACGGTGCAGCAGTTAAAAGATTGGAATAACCTCCAAACTGATTCGTTGAGTATAGGGCAGCAATTGATTATTTCAAAATAAAAGTATTTTAAATGACGACCATTGAAGTCAACAGTAAAAAATTTACACCATTCATTACTGCGGCACAAATAGACCAGCAGATCAACATACTTGCGGCTGACCTTAACCGTGACTATGAAGGTAAGCGGCCGCTTTTTATTGCAATATTAAACGGCTCATTCATGTTTGCCTCGGATCTTTTTAAAGCGCTTACCATTGAAGCAGAGATCTGTTTCATCAAACTCGCTTCGTACAAGGGTACAAAATCTACCGGTAATGTAATCACTTCTATCGGCCTTGACGAACCATTAAATGGCAGGCACGTGGTGATAGTGGAAGATATTGTTGATACAGGAAAGACATTGCACGAGTTTCTACCGCAATTATTTAACCAGCAGCCCGCATCTTTAAAAATTGCGGCCTTGCTGCATAAGCCTGATGCGTTAGCATATCCGGTTAAAATTGACTACCTTGGCTTCAACGTACCTAATAAATTTTTGCTTGGCTATGGCCTTGATTTTGATGGCTTAGGAAGAAATTTAAAGGAAATTTACCAGTTGGTAGCGGAGTAGCAGGCAACAGAACAGGGACAAAAACTGTCTTAAACTAAAATATATTTGCAATTATCCTTCCTGTGCTACAACGCTTGCTTCATATCATTGTACTTACCGCAGCTGCATCCTTTGCAAATGCCCAATATTATATTCGCGGTGAAGTAAAGAATGAGAAAAATCAACCGCTGCAAAACGTAAAGATCGTTTTACTTTCCAATCATTTATTGTATTATTCCGGTAGTGCCGGAGCATTTGGCATCACTACAAAAAAAGTAGCTGATTCACTTTCGATCAGCCTTGAAGGGTATGAGTCTAAAACCATAAAAGTGAATGCAGAGCAATGGCAGGATATCAGTTTGAAAACACTACCTTCTAACGTTAACCGCAACAGGCCCAAATTAATTTCTGTAACAAAGAATTTCAATCAAACTTCAAAGTATCATTGGTACGTTAATAACGAAACTTATTTCCAGCTGGTAGAAAATGAATATGTGGAAGCGGATAAATATCCCAATACCGGCTTTTCATTAAATGTGAACAAAGCTTCGTATAGCAATATCCGGAGGTTTATCAATATGGGCAGTACCGTGCCTCCTGATGCCGTGCGCACAGAAGAACTGCTCAATTATTTTAACCTGCACAGGAGAGAGCCGGAAAATGATGCGGTATTTAAAATAGAAACGCAACTTTCTTCCTGCCCCTGGGATGAAGAGAAACAGTTATTGTATTTAAATATTAATGCAAAAAAATTAAACCTAGATAAGATACCTCCCAGCAATTTTGTTTTTTTAATAGACGTATCAGGCAGTATGGATATGCCCAACCGCTTACCATTACTGCAGGCGGCGTTCCAGCTATTTGTAAAAAATTTAAGGGCAATTGATACCGTTTCAATTGTTACTTATGGCGGCACTGTGGGTGTTCATTTGCAACCCACGGGCGGGAACGATAAAGAGAAAATAATAAAGTCAATTGAAGAACTGGAAGCGAGTGGCGATACCCCCGGCGAATCAGCGATAATGGCTGCCTACCAATTGGCAAGAAGTACCTTCAATAAAAATGGCAGTAACCGCGTCGTGCTCGCCACTGATGGGGATTTTAATGTGGGACAAACATCTGAAAAAGCTTTGGATGAACTGATCACAAGAGAAAGGCAGTCGGGTATTTTTCTTACCTGCCTGGGCGTAGGTATGGGAAATTTTAAAGACTCTAAACTGGAAACATTGGCTAAAAGAGGCAATGGCAATTATGCTTACCTCGATGATATCAATGAAGCCGAAAAAGTTTTGGTAAAGGAACTTACACAAACTTTTTACGCTGTGGCGGATGATGTTTATATGAATATGCAGTTCAATCCCGCATTGGTAAAACAATACCGGCTGATCGGTTTTGATAACAAGCGGGATGCGGTATCAGATAGCACGATCGATATGGAAGGTGGTGAAATAGGGAGCGGCAGCAGTGTGCTGGCCATTTTTGAAATCGTACCACGCGGTGAAAAACTTTTTTCCGGCGACACAATGGATAAAAATGGGGTAGCTAAATTATCTATGCGTTATAGTTTATGCAGCGATACTGCGCACAGGATCATGGAATACATTTGTCCCGCTGCATTTGCTGAATTTAAAGACATTGATAAGGAATTGCAGTTCGCTACTGCGGTAATCATGTTTGGCCTTAAGGTAAAGCAATCAAAATATGTAAAGAATGTAGACTGGGTTGATGTAGAATCAATAGCCACAGGATCATATAATCCGAAAGATTATTTGCAGACAGAATTTTTGCAAATGATCGACAAAGCCCAGAAAATTTACAAAGGGAGAAAAGGGAAAAAGCGGAAAGAAGAATAAGCATCGTGAATGTTGAAAGGTAGGTGTGCCATCAGCTAAATGAGATCTACTCATGTCCCGCCACACGCAGGCCTCCCAGCTTAGCTAAACATCTCCCTTACTTTATCAAAAAATGATTTGTCATTCTTGTCTGGCTTCGGCACAAAATTCTGGCTATCCTTTAATTTATCCAGCATTTGTTTTTCTTCAGCGCTTACATGCTGCGGTGTCCATACATTCACCTGTATCAACTGGTCGCCTTTTTCGTAACTGTTGACATTGGGAAAACCCTTTCCCTTTAACCTGAATATCTTTCCGCTCTGTGTGCCCGGCGGGATCTTTATTTTAGCTCTTCCGTCAATAGTAGGTACTTCTACCTGTGTGCCAAATACGGCATCAGGTATAGAGATATGGAGATCAAATGCTACATTCAATCCATCCCTGTGCAGTTGTGGATGCGATTCTTCTTCTATCAGTACGATCAGGTCGCCATTGCTGCCGCCACGTTCGCCTGCATTACCTTTACCGCCCACGCTTAATTGCATGCCTTCCTGTACCCCTGCAGGGATATCAATGGTTACCGTTTCTTCGCCGTATATTCTTCCTTCGCCTTTACATTCACCGCATTTATTGGTAACTGTACTACCTTCACCGTTACAGGTAGGGCATGTAGTTACTGTTTGCATCTGGCCCAAAAAAGTATTTTGTACCCTGCGCACCTGGCCGCTGCCACCGCAGGTGCTGCAGGTGGCTATACTGTTTTTATCTTTAGCACCGTTGCCACCACATGTGTTACACGATACATATTTTTTAACTTTGATGGTTTTTGTGGTACCCCTCGCAATCTCTTCGAAATTCAATTTTATTTTTACCCGGAGGTTACTGCCCCTCGTACCCCTGCTGCGCCCGCCACCACTTCTTCTTCCACCACTGCCGCCGCCAAAGAAACTTCCAAAAGGGCTCTCGTCTCCAAAAATATCTCCAAACTGGCTGAAGATATCATCCATATTCATGCCGGCACCGCCACCATAACTACTGCCACCACGGCCAGGGCTAAACGCCTGGTGCCCGAACCTGTCGTACTGCGCTCTTTTATCCGCATCACTTAAAATTTCGTAGGCTTCGGCGGCTTCTTTAAATTTTTCTTCGGCAGTTTTATCACCGGGGTTACGGTCGGGGTGAAACTGCATAGCTACCTTGCGGTATGCTTTCTTGATCTCATCCTGCGATGCAGATTTGGATACTCCCAGTATTTCGTAAAAATCTTTCTTAGACATAGTTTATGGCTACAAGCTTCAGGTTAATATTAGAATGCCCACTACATATTTGTACCTTGAAGGGGCTTACAGTTTCTTATTTATTTTCCTACCACCACTTTTGCAAAGCGGATTATTTTATCATTCAGGTAATAACCTTTTTCCACTTCGTCTACCACTTTGCCTTTCATCTTGTCGGCAGCAGGAAGCTCTGTTATTGCTTCGTGCTTTTCTACATCGAATTCGGTATTAATGCTCTGCATGGCTTTAAGGCCTTTGGCGGATAAAGTATTTTTTAATTTATTATATACCAAACCAATACCTTCCCTGATAGCAGCTGCATCGTCACTGTTTTGCATTTGCTTTTCGGCGCGTTCAAAATCATCCATCACTTCCAGTAAAGAAATGATCACGTCTTTACCAGCAGTCTGAATAAGTTCGATCCTTTCTTTTGCACTCCGCCTTTTAAAATTATCAAACTCTGCAAAAAGGCGCAGGTACTTATCTTTCTGTTCCTCCAGTTCTGCCTGCAGTTTCTCTGTAACATCCTCGGCACCTTCATTGGTTAAATAGGTGTTGCCGGGAACATCGGCATCGGCATTTATGTTCATCTCGTTATTATCCGGGGTTAATATTTCTTTGTCTTCCATACTGATTTTTAAAAATTGGTTGCGAAGGTACAACAGTCAAACATTTTGCCAACCTTGTTTTGCAGCCAAATTGGCAATATTTCCGGCCATTGGGGTATATTTTGAATGGCCTGACAGCTAAAAGGATAACTTTGCGGCATGAAGAGCATTATTTTAAATAAAAATATCAGCAGAAGGGTGGAAAACGGCCATCCCTGGATATTTGCCAACGAAGTGAATACCGGCAAAGAAAAGGATACCAATGCTAAACCCGGGGAGATCGTGGACGTGTACAGCTTCGACAAAAAATTCATTGGAAGGGGATATTATAATCCCCAATCTCAAATATCGGTTCGGCTGCTTACAAGGGACAAAAATGAAGCAATTGACGATGCTTTCTTTTATAACCGTATAAAACAGGCCTGGGAATACCGCCAGCGAATTGGCTATTCCGAAAATTGCCGGCTCATCTTTGGCGAAGCGGATAATATCCCCCAACTGATCATTGATAAATTCAATGATTATTTTGTGCTGCAAACCCTTGCCCTCGGTATTGATGCCTGGAAGCCTTCTATCGTAAAAGCTTTACACGAATTGTTTACACCCAAAGGCATTTATGAGCGTAATGATGTGCCGGTACGTGAACTGGAAGGAATGGAGCAGCACAAAGGCTTTCTATCCGAACCGTTTGACACCAATATCATCATTAACGAGAATGGCATACAATTAAACGTAGATATCGCCAATGGGCAAAAGACGGGTTATTTTTTAGACCAGCAGGACAACCGACGGGCCATACAGCATATCGTAAAAGACGCAGATGTGCTGGGCGCTTTTTGTTACACCGGTTCTTTCGAGATCAATGCTGCTCATTATGGGGCTAAAACTGTTTTGGGGCTGGACATTTCTCAAAATGCCGTTGATATGTGCAATAAGAATGCAGCATTAAATGGGCTCGAAAAAATCTGCCGTTTTGAAGTGGTGAATGCTTTTGATGTATTGAAAAACTGGACCAAAGAAGATAAACGCTGGGATGTGGTGATGTTGGATCCGCCCTCATTTACTAAAAGCAGGGCCAGTATTGATAAAGCGGTTGCGGGTTATAAGGAAATCAATTTGCGTGGAATGAAATTAGTGAAACCAGGAGGTTTTTTAGTCACTTCCAGCTGTACTAACTTAGTGCAACCGGAATTGTTTTTAGACATCATACAAATGGCGGCTAAAGACGCCAAACGCAAGATCAGGCAGGTGCTTTTTAATGCACAAAGCGCCGATCATCCCATCATACGGGGGCAGGAAAATACACATTACCTGAAGTTTTTAATCGTACAGGTACTGTAATTTGTAAACACTATAACAGGGAAATCATTAACGGGAGCCATTATTTCAATACCAGGAAACGTTGCGTTTCAATTAGCCTTCCATTTTTATCATGAAGCTGGTAATAATAAAAACCACGGGAGAAATCACTTAACGAAAGATTGATTTTTTGTGGTGGGTTTTTTAATTCGTATACTTTTTTTCCGGTGAAATTATATATCTCGAAAGAGAATGATCTATCATACCCACTTACAAAATCAAAATTGATTGCAGTAGTAGCAGGGATTGGATACAACTTAATCAACTTTGCAACATTATCGCCCGGTGCGGAAGCCTTATTTTGTGCAAGAGAAGTAAAGTTTAATCCAATAATAAAAATAAGTATGTAAAAAATTTGTTTCAATAAAGTAAAGTTAATAAAACATACGGAATAATCAACAAATATATCCAGCTAAAAAAATGCCATTTATTGTTAACGGATTATGGATTATAACGTCCAATCAGCCGTTTAATTGCTTTAATTTAGAATTTATTGCCGCAAAATCAGGTAAATCACCGGCGGATTCCAGTATTTCGGCGTATTGAATGATACCTGCTTTATCGACAATGAATGCTGCCCTTTTGCTTACCCCTTTCATCCAGCCAGCGAAAGTATCATAAAGGCAACCATAATGCCCAGAGGCTTCTTTATTAAAATCACTTAACAGGCTGAAATTATAACCCTGTTCGGCCTTGAATTTTTTAAGTGTGGCAAAGGAATCTACGGAAATACCAAAAACCGTTGCAGTAGTATTATTATACCGTGCAATATCATCTCTTATTGCACAAAGTTCTGTTGTACATACACCGGTAAATGCAAGAGGAAAGAATAAAAGCAAAACGGTTTTACCTTTTTGTTCCTGAAGTGTTACTACATTTTTTTCTTCATCATGTAGTGAAAATTCTGGTGCTGCCTGCCCGATTGCTATTGCCATAAACTTTATTTTTTTTGTAAAGATAGCTACTTGTTCGGCACTGCAATTAACGTGATTATTTTTTACAGGGGTTTTGTTTTTATTAAGATCGAATTTTACAGGAGCATCCAATGGTCTCCTTTTTTTAACATCGACTAATTTTCTTTTAATATAATGGCCATGTTGCTCATTCAGGGATTGTACTGTGGAAACTGTTTAAATGATCAGTAGCATTTAATTAAACAAAACCCTGCGGAAGAGGGTTTATTATAGTTGATCATCTATAAAAATAAAAAATCTTTGAAGCGGGTATGTTGTGTCTTTTGAATAATAGATTACCGGGAGCTTAAAACCTGGGGCAGCGAACGGCATCGGTATTGCTGTTATTTCTTTCTAAATATTTTTGATAGGTCAATGCTAATTCAAATCCGCCGCGGCCTTTACTCGCCGATTTTAATTGCGATATATTGGCGTCGTAACTAACTGAAGCAGCAAAAGGTTTAAACTCTATTTTCGCTACCGGGATTAAAGCATCTTTCCATCGTAAAAAAGTGCCTACATGCAAAATATATTTTGGGTTCTCTATATCATCCAATTTCCAGGAATATAACGCACCGGCCATTGTTTCGTTAAAGCTGCCCTGCTTTGAATAATCACCCAGTAAAGTAAAAAAAGAATATTCATTGATATTCATTCTTACCCCAAGGGAACCCACCCACTTCGGTATCATTTCATAATTGGAATTTCCATAAAAGGATACTTTAGTGGCTTTGTTGAAGTGATGGTAGCCAATGCCCAAATAAATATTATTATCGGCATTTTCGCCAACCTGTGTATTAAAACTCATGCCCACGCTTCCGTCAAGATAAGAGTAGGAGTTTCTTGGAAAAGTTTCACCGGTTGCCATACCAGGATTAAATCCAGTGCCATCATACTGGCTGTTTGTAGTGATCTTACTCCTGTCGATACTCCGCTGCACCCAGCCTCCCATAAAACCTAAAGAAAGGTACATATTCTTTTCTGCGCTTAAAGATTTATGGTAGTTGATTGCAGGTAAAATATGCGTTGATTGTAATGCCACCGTGCCTGCTTTATCATACAGTATCTCGCCTCCAAGGGTTATGAAATCGTCAGCCCTGCCAATAGGTTTTTTATACTCTGCATTAAAAGAACCGGTTTGGTAAGCGGTGGTAACGCTGTTCCACTGGCTGCGGTAAACTGCCTGAACTCTTATATCACCACTAAAAATGCCCGCCAATGCAGGGTTCCTGAGTAACGGTGTTTCAAAAAATTGTGAGAAATGGATATCTTGTGTATGGGCTTTCCCGCCAATGATAAGCAGTAATAAAAAAATCCGTAAAGGTTTGTGTAAACCTTTTTTCATGATGACTGTTTTTGTTGTTAGTGCAACACTATTATGCTGTAAACGGATTTTTTTCATTTTTATTATTGGAGCAGGGTAATATTTCCTTTGTAGGTAAGTACCTCGCTGTTCTCACAAACAATTTCAATAATATAGGTATACACATCAGCATTTAATAAAGTTCCATTATATTTTCCATTCCAGCCCGAAAAAGGGTCGTTGGGAAAAAGCCTGGCCTTTTGAAATACCATTTCTCCCCATCGGTTAAATACCCGCATACTTTGAATGGTAAATAACCCAGTACCCCTGGGATAGAACCAATCATTTACCCCATCGTTATTTGGAGAAAAAGTATTGGGTATAAATACATTTTTATCGTTACAAACAACAATCACGGTGATCTTGTCTGTATTGATGCAACCATTAGCATCAGTTACTTTAATTGTGTAAGTAGTAGTATTTTTCGGGGAAGCGGTAGTATTATAACAATCTGTGCAGGATAACGCAACCGGTGGCGACCATAAATAATCAATCACCGCTGAACCCGTTGGCGTAATGGTTACCGAAGACCCAACGCCTATTATTTTGTCGGGTCCTGCATCAATGGCAGGTAAAGGATAAACCACCACTGTGCGGTCAACCGTATCAGCACAGCCGGTACTGTTAGTTACTATTAAGCGTAACGGATAATTACCGGCGGTATCATACCGTTGCGGCAATGGATTTTGTGTGATGGACGTTTTACCATTACCAAAATTCCAGTACCACGATATCTTAGAAGTATCCCTTTGCAATACCAATCCTTTAAAGGTAAGTTTGCCTTGCATACAGATAGGCGAATTGCCGCCGATACCAACTACAGGTGAAGCAACCACCTTGATATAATCTGTTTTTAAAGCAGTATCACTGCAACCATTAGCCGTTGTAACGATCAGCCGTACAGCGTACAATCCTGGTGCGGTATAATTATGCGAAGGGTTTTGTGCGGATGATGTACCGCCGTCTCCAAAATCCCAGGCATAAGTTGTAATTATTCCATTGCTTATAGTGGAGTCGGTAAAGTTTACAATACCTCCATCACAGAACAGGGAATCATCAGCGGCAAAATTCACATTACTTTTTGTGACAGTAATAGTATCAATTCCCTCCACCGGAATCTGGCAACCGGTCTGGTCTTCTAAAATAACTTTGGGTAAAAATTTCCCTGCCAGCAGGTAATTATACACGAGATTGGAATCCGTAGTGCTTAAAGTGTTGCCATCACTAAAGTCCCACAAATAAGTCACGGGCCCTGCAGTAGACACATGAAAACTAACCTGTAAGGGAGAGCACCCTGCAAAAGGAGAATAGGTTAACGCTGCAGTAGATGGATATAAGATGATCGTTTTGTTTACTGTATCAATACAACCTCCGGGGCCGGCTACAGCCAATCTTGCTATATAAGTTCCGGGAGTTGAATAATAGTGGGTAGGTTTTGCCAGTGTGGATTTTGTACCATCCCCAAATAACCATGTAGCACTGTTGGAATATAAAGAGGTATTGGTGAAAATCACCTCGAAAGGCGAACAGGAGCTTAACGAATCATTTACGCTAAATCCCGCTTTCGCGGTATGCACTTTTATATAATTTATTTTAGTAGCAGTATCCTTACAGCCATTTACATCAGTAGCAATTAATCGCACGGTATAATTCCCGTCTGCTGCATATATTTTAACAGGGTTAATAGCGGTTGAAGAAGATGCATCTCCAAAATTCCAGTTGTAATTAACGCCTACACCTGTTGAAGCATTGGAAAATACCACATCTTTTCCCGCACAGGTTAAGGAATCAGCAGTGGTGAAAATTGCCTTAGGATGAGATACAAAGATTTGGGAAAGGCTCGTAAAAGCATTGCTGCAGCCATAACTATCGGTTACCGTTACACCCGGATTAAAATAGCCTAACGTATCATATACATGAATGAAGGGCGGAGCAGCATAAGTTTGAGTTATGCCGTCTCCAAAATTCCATACCCATTTTGTTATCGGATGAACGCCGTCTGTAGCAGTAAGATCAGTGAAATTTACACTTAGGGGTTTACAGCCTGCTGAAGGTAAAAACGAAAGATTGGCTATTGGACCCCAAACCCTTATGATATTAGTTCGCGTTATTGTAGACGTGCATCCCCGGGTATCGGTAATCGTTAAACTAACCGAATACAATCCCGGTAATGCATAGGAATGCGATTGACTGGCAATGCCAAAACCGGAATTACCATCCCCGAAATCCCAAAAATAAGTGGCAATATTGGCAGGGTTGATCCCGGATGTATTAAATATTGCTACCTGACTGGTGCAAATCGTATCGTCCGCAACCGTAAAGTTTGCCGCTTCCGTGAATAAAAGAATGGTGTTTACTTTGGTATTACTGCAGCCTCCATTGGTTACCGTTAGTGAAACATTGTAACTGCCAAATGATGCATAGGTATGCGTTGGATTAGGTAATGCAGAAGTAAAACCATCCCCGAAATTCCATGCCCAGGTTTGTGGTAATACGGATTGGTCAGTAAAGGCCACCTGTAATTTATTGCCGCAGCTAAAAGTACTCGTAAACCTAGCTACGGGAGGGAGTGCAGTGATATAGCTATTTTTAACCAGCGTATCTGCACAGCCGTTATTCCATGCAATTAACCGGATCGAGAACTTCCCGGTATCCTGGTAAGTATAAGCGGGATTTTGTAAACTGGATGTGCCCGCAAGATCTCCAAAATCCCAGCTCCACCTGTCGGAAGGTGAGGTTAGATCAGTGAATTGTACAGGTTGGCCCACGCACTGCGCTAAAGGCACGGCGCTGAAGTTGGCCAATGATTTATTGCCTGCTTTTACGGCATTTAAAAATATAGAGGAATCGCTACAGCCATCATTTGTAGTGATAAAGAGTTTTACAGTGTAATTGCCCTGCAGTACATAAGTGTGTGAAGGATTTTGCAAAGCAGACGTTCCGCCATCTCCAAAATCCCATGAATAAGAAGCTACACCATCAACTGCATTTACATTTGGTGTGGGGCTGATAGTAAAGGGAACACAGCCTTCTAAAGGCAAACCATTAATCGCTACCACCGGCGCCAATACTTTTATAAACTGATTTTTTATTATAGTGTTACTGCAGCCATTGGCATCATTTACAACCAGCGTTACGGAATAAGTTCCCAGGGTTGTATAAGTGTGCGAAGGATTTTGAATTGCCGACGTTCCGCCATCGCCAAAATCCCAGGCCCAGCTTGTAACGCCGCCGGTGGAAAGGTCATTGAAATTAGCCGTAAAAGGCACTTTGCAATCTGTAAGAACCGGGGCTGAAAAATCAGGAACGGGCAGGTCAAAAACAATGATCTGTTTGGTAACAGAATCAGCACAACTGCCATAGTTATTTTTGAGTTTCACATTGTATGTACCAGGTAGAGTATACGTCTTTGCTGGATTGATAACTGCAGAAAAAGTACCATCTCCAAAATCCCATAAAGAACTCACCGAAGCGGGTACTGAGGTGTTCGTAAAATTTACTGTAGTATTCTTACACGTTGTAGCAGGCCCTGAAAAATCTGAGCGAACATCTTTAATAATTACAGCAGCAGGTTTTATCAGCGTATCAACGCAACCAGAACTGCTTTGCGTGATAAGAGTAACGGAAAAGCTACCACCCGTTAAATACGTATAAGTTGGATTGGCAGCAAACGAAGTGCCGCCATCACCAAAATTCCATTCATAACTTAAAATGCCCGGACCGGTAGAAAGATTGGTGAAATTAATTATTTCCGGCGGCTTACATAATTGGGGTGCTGTATTGCTGAAATCTACCGTAACACCAGGTGAAACCTGTATAAGATTGGAGCGGCTTACCACTTTAGAGCAGCCGCCACTGTTGGTTACTTTTAAAGTAACCGTATAATTTCCTGCTGTCGCAAAGATGTGAAGAGGGCTTTGCGCCGTTGACAACCCACCGTCTCCAAAATCCCACTCCCAACCGGTTATCCCGGTAGAACCCCCGGCAGACAGATCCGTAAAATTTACCCGCAAAGGAAAGCAACCGCTTGTATTGGACTGGGTAAAATCCACTGTGGGTTTATCATTTACTTTAATGTATTGCGTACGTGTTACGGTATTGCTGCCCGATGCATTGGTAACAGTAAGGGATATGGTAAAAAATCCCGAGTTAAAATAGGTGGTCGTGGGATTTTGCTGTGTAGATAAAGTCCCATTCCCCAGGTCCCATTGCCACGAAGTGGGGCTTCCGGTACTTAGGTCGGTGAAAGTTACTACTAAAGGGGCGCAACCGCTAAGCGGATTAGCTGAAAAATCTGGAGAAGGTTGTGCAAATGCAAAATAGTTACTTAAAACTAATAGGGTTAGTATAAATAATTTTCGATAACAGGTGGTAAGTAAAAGTAGTTTCATTCAATATATATAAGCAGGATCATCCTATTTACCCAAAAACTGTTCCGTTTTCCTTTATTCTTACAGTTATGATTCTTTTTATAACAAAAACGCTTATTTACAAAAAAAAATATGTCCAAAATAGTTTAAATTGTAAAGACCTCCATTTGGAGGCCTTTATAATTTCGGGTGTTTACCTTATTTAGCTTTTTACCGCAGGTTTTGGAGCCACAGCTGCAGGTTTAGTTTTCATATTTTTAACAGAAGAAACTGTCTTGGTAGTTTTTACATTTTTTACAGCTTTTACCGGTACAGCAGCAGTTGCAGCAGGCTGTGTTTTTACCAGGGAAGGAGAAGGGTTCTCTGTCTTCCATTTGTCGTACTCCTCTGCGGCCAGCACATCACCGGTAATAACTATATTTTTAATATCATCAGCACCTGCGAATTTTACAGTGAGGGTCTTGGTAAAATGGCCAAGATTTGCTGCATTGAATTTAGCGCTCACATAACCCGTTGAACCGGGTGCTATAGGCGTTTTAGTATAATCACCGATCGTGCAACCACAGGTTGGGTTAGCCTGTTCGATAATCAAAGGTTCTTTACCGATATTGGTAACAACAAATTTTACTTCTTCGGGGTTATTTTGTTTCAATTTACCCTGGTCAATGGTTTCAGTTGCAAACTTAGCAACCTCATCAGCTTTTTTTTGAGCAAACATTACAGTGGAAAGTGCCAATGCTGTAAGTGATAAAATTAATTTTTTCATTATGATATTTTTTTATGGTGATATATGATTTAATTCTTAAGATCGCCTAAGTTTTTGTTTTCCGGAGCAGAAGCAGCCGGTGTTTTCCAAACCTCGCCTTTAATAAATAACTGCTTAATTTCAGAACCATTATAAGTAATAGTAACAGGTTTTGTGAATGGCCCTTCAGCTGCTGCATTATAACCTACAGTTATTTTAGCTGTTTTGCCTGGAGCAAGGGGTTTATCCCTTTCCCATTCAGGTGTTGTACATCCGCAACTTGCCTGCACGTTCACGATCCTCAGGGAATCTTTACCAATATTGGTGATCTCAAACACATGCGTCACTGGTTTGCCCTGGGGAATCTTGCCGAAATTGAATTCTGATTCTTTTAAAACCAGGGTTTCCACCGGCGGAACCACCGGCTTTACATCTGCCACTGCATTGGTTACTGCAGATGTAGTTTGCTGTGCATTTACAGCAATTACCAAAAAGGTAACCAGGAACAGGGTAATTATTTTTTTCATTGATTATTTATTTATTTCGTTTCCAAAGATACTAAAACGGCAATTTCGGTAGTAAATTGTTAACCTGTTAGCAGATTATTAACAATCCTGCTTTAATAATTTATATTTTTGTCTTATCATATAACAGCCATATGCTTACAACAAACAACGAAGTTGCTTTAGATGAAAAACTGAGTTTCGATAATTTCCGCAGCGAGGTATTGAAAGATTATCGTTTCGCCTGCGTCAGCAGGGAGATTAGCTTACTGGGCCGAAAAGAAGTGCTTACCGGTAAAGCAAAATTCGGAATTTTTGGAGACGGAAAAGAAGTGGCACAGGTAGCTGTGGCGAAATTTTTTAAGCCAGGTGATTTCAGGGCCGGTTATTACCGCGACCAGACCTTTATGCTCGCCACCGGCATCACTAATGTAGAACAATATTTCGCACAACTATATTCCGACCCGCATATCGAAAATGATCCGTTTAGTGCAGGCCGCCAGATGAATGCCCATTTTGTTACAAAGAATGTAGACGCAAACGGCGAGTGGCTGGATCTTGCCAACCAAAAAAATACCAGTAGCGATATGGCACCCACTGCAAGCCAGATGCCCCGCGCACTGGGTTTGGCATTAGCTTCTAAATTATTCAGGAATTCAGAAGAATTAAAAGACCTTACCACACTTAGCAATAATGGTAACGAAATCTGTTTTTGTACCATTGGAGATGCATCTACCAGCGAAGGGCATTTTTGGGAGACGGTAAATGCGGCAGGGGTACTGCAGGTGCCCCTGGCGATATTTGTATGGGATGATGGATACGGGATTTCGGTACCCAAAAAATACCAGACCACAAAAGCTTCAATATCTGTGGCATTATCGGGTATGCAAAAAACGGATGATACGAATGGTATAGATATTTATAAACTGAAGGGCTGGGATTATGCCGGGATGTGCGAGGTATTGGAACCGGCTTTACAAAAAATGAGGGAAACCCATATCCCTGCTTTGTTCCATATCGAAGAAATTACACAGCCGCAGGGCCACTCCACTTCGGGTAGCCACGAAAGATACAAGAGCCCCGAAAGATTGACATGGGAAAAAGAATGGGACTGTATCAAACAAATGAAAGAATGGATCATTGAAAATACACTGGCTACCGAAGAAGACCTGAATGAGATACAGGATGAAGCGAGAGAGTTTGTGAAAAATGGTAAACAGAAAGCATGGGATAGCTATATATCACCCATACAGGAACAGGTTGCAAAAACGGTGGAACTATTCAACTCAACAGCAATAAAAAACCCCGAAATAAAAAATATCATTACAGAATTAACCATCAACCGGGAGCCGATGCGAAGGGATGTTTTGAAAGCGTTGTCAAAAGCCCTGGATATCATCGATCGCGAGGATCCTGCGACAATACGCAATTATTATACCCACTTAAAAAAATTAAATGCCGGTCTTTACAACACTTTTTTATATAACGAAGGCCCAAAGTCGGCCTTAAATGCAATGCCGATCCAGGCATGGTACGATGAGGATGCTAAAACAGTAAATGGTTACGAGGTATTAAATAAATATTTTGACGAACTGTTTGCAAGCAATAAAAAAGTGATCGCTTTTGGAGAAGATGTAGGGTTTATCGGCGATGTAAACCAGGGCTTCAGTGGCTTACAGGTAAAGTATGGCGAACAAAGGATCTTTGATACAGGTATAAGAGAATTGACCATAATGGGGCAGGGCATTGGATTGGCATTACGGGGCTTAAGGCCCATTGCCGAAATACAATACCTCGATTATTTATTGTATGGTTTACAGCCGCTCAGCGATGACCTGAGCACTACACATTTTCGCACCGTTGGCCAGCAAAGTTGCCCACTGATCGTGCGAACAAGGGGGCATCGCCTTGAAGGCATCTGGCACAGCGGTTCACCCATGGGTATGCTGGTAAATGCACTAAGAGGAATGTATATCTGTGTGCCCCGCAATATGGTGCAGGCGGTGGGAATGTATAATACGCTGCTGCAAAGCAACGATCCGGGATTAATGATCGAATGTTTAAACGGCTACCGGCTTAAAGAAAAATTACCGTCCAACTTACTGGCCTATTCGGTGCCGCTAGGTATTCCTGAAATTATCAAAGAAGGCGATGATATAACGCTAGTAAGCTATGGCTCTACGTTACGAATTGTAGTGGATGCAGCTGAACGCCTGGAGAAATTGAATGTCAGTTGCGAAGTGGTGGATGTACAAACCTTACTGCCATTCGATATCAATCACGCCATTGTTGCATCACTTAAAAAAACAAGCCGCATAGTTTTTGTTGATGAAGATGTGCCTGGCGGTGCAGCTGCTTATATGTTCAATAAAGTAATGGAAGAGCAAAGCGGGTATAAATATCTAGACATTGCCCCAAGAACAATTACAGCAAAAGCACACCGCCCAAGTTACGGAAGCGACGGTGACTATTTTAGTAAACCCAATGCAGAAGACGTGGTGGAAGTGGTAAAGGAAATGATGAGGGAATAGTTGCTGATTGCGCTTTGCTATACCTATAAATTTTTAACACAGGAAAAACTTTGATACTAACGCTTTACCAAATAGATGCTTTTGCAGGCGAGCTTTTTTGTGGCAACCCTGCTGCTGTTATCCCGTTGCAAAAATGGCTGGATACTCCGTTGATGCAGAAAATTGCATTGGAGAATAATCTCAGCGAAACTGTTTTTTTTGTGCCCGCCGCTGCAGCAGATGCTGATTACGAGATCCGGTGGTTTACGCCGGGAGTAGAAATTAATTTATGTGGCCACGCTACCCTGGCAAGCGCTCATGTGTTATTCGATATATTAAATTTTGAAAAGGCAACCATTCGTTTCAGCTCTAAGAGTGGCATACTAAAGGTTACCCGGCAAAATAACCTCATCACAATGGATTTCCCCAGCTGGAAACCGGAGCGCCTCGATATTTATCCTAGTGACCTTGCAGCTATTTTAGGCGGATTGGAAATTGTAGGGGTATACCAGCACCGAGACCTGTTGGTAGAATTGCTGGATGAAGATGCAGTGAAAAATTGTGTACCTGATTTTTCTTTAATGAAGAAAAATGTTGATAAGATGATCATCACCGCTGCAGGAAGAAAAGTAGATTTTGTATCCCGTTTTTTTGCACCCGGCGTGGGTGTTGACGAAGATCCTGTTACCGGTTCGGCCCACTCCCAGTTGATACCTTTCTGGAGCGAAAAATTAAATAAGCAAACCATGCATGCGTTGCAATTGAGCCAGCGCGGCGGCGAAATATGGTGTGAACAATTGAATAACGAAAGGGTTACAATGGCAGGCAATTGCGTATATTACATGAAGGGTGAAATAGTGTTGTAAGGCTCACTTTCAATTCAGCCGGAATGAAAACACAGAAATGCATATCTCTCCTGGCGCTGGTTGTTTTATTATCCGCGGGAGCAACGGCTCAAAAAAGTTATACCATTACTGATTCTGTGGTTATTTTTTCTTACCTGGATAAGGCGGAAGTTTTTTTTAACAATGCAGACTACAGCAATGCGCTGCTGAGTTGTGAAAAGGCAAAAAAATTAAGTGTCGATAAATTATTTTTATATGGGGAAGCATGGGCATTGATCAAGGCCAATGATATTCTGATAGAAAGCGGCGACTCCAGGTTGGGCAGCATCAATCCTGCCGATGTTATTAAGATCGGAACAACACTTAAAGATTCCCTGGTTACCGCCATTGGTTATTTGCATGCCGCCCAGGCAAGCATGTATCAAAATAAATATACTGCTGCCATTGTTGATTTTCAAAAAGCACTGCATGATAAATTGATCAGTGCCGGTAACGCCTACACGGGGCTGGCATGGAATGATCTCGGCTATACCTACGGGCAAACGGCTGAACTGGAAAAGCAGACTGACTGCTATTTTAAAGCATTAAGGACTTATGAGCAGCTGAACGATAAAGCGGGTATGGCAATGGTGTATAACAATCTATCTGCAATGCACCAGTCGCTCGGACAAATGGAGGCTGCCATAAATTATGGTAAAAAAGCGGTTGCCTTAAGGGAAAAACTCGGCGACCTGTCGAGGCTTTCTGTAAGTTATTGCAATCTTTGCCAATACTATTTTGGTATAGATAATACCGAAGTAGAAAAATACAGGCAACTCTGTATTAAAACCGCAGAGCAGGCAAAGGATGAAAAGAAATTAGCCCAGGCGTATATTACTGCGGGGCTGGTACTTAACCGCCAGGGAAAGAACAAGGAAGGTTTCGAGTATGAAATAAAAGCGATCTCTTTATTAGAGAAACAATCTGTGAAAGACCCGATGCTTGCCCGGCGATATATTGCTGCCGGCATTAATTACAGTGAACAGCACCTGGATTCGTTAACTGCATTAAATTATTTTGATAAAAGTATCAGTATGTCAAAAGACCTCGGTGATAAAGCCAACCTGAGGGATGCTTATTTGAACAAAGCCATTTTCTTTAAGATACGCGGCGACTTTTACAATGCCTATGAAAACATTAAAAAATATTTTTTGTATAGAGACAGTGTTGTTTCTGAGAATACAAAAGCCGCGATAGCGGAAATGGAAACAAAGTACCAGACAGAAAAAAAGGACCAGCAGATCAATCAACTCAATGCTTCACAAAAGATCACACAGCTTGAGATCGAAAAACAAAAAGCAATTATTTCCGGCAATCTTTTATTGGCTAAACAAAAGCAAAGTGAAATAGACCTGTTATTCAAGTCCAGGGCATTACAGGATCTCAGGATCAAACAGCAGGAAGAAGAGATCGAAAAACAATTACTCGTAACACAAAATAACCAACAGCAATTGAAACTGGCTGAGCAGGCAAAACAACTGCAGGAAAAACAACTGCAGCATCAAAAACAACAAAAAAATATTTTGATCGGTAGTGCGGTATTGCTTGCACTGATCGGCCTTATTTTATTTAACCGTTACCAGTTAAAAAGAAAACTGCAACAACAAAACGAATTACTGGAAGTGCGTAACCATATTGCCAAGGACCTGCATGATGAGATTGGCTCTACTTTGACCAGCATAAAAATACTATCTGAAGTATCACAGAATAATATAGTCAAAGATCAATCTAAAGCATCTTTGTTATTAAAAAAAATAACGGAGCAATCATCGCAGATGCAGCAGGGTATCAGTGATATTGTTTGGGCTATTAAACCGGATAATGACAAGCTGGAGAATATGGTCATAAGAATGAGAGAATATATCAGTCATACACTGGAACCAAAAAATATTAAAACTATTTTCAGTGTTGATGAAAATATTCTTACCAAAAGTATCGGCATGCAACAGCGCCGCGATTTCTTTCTTATTTTTAAAGAAGGGATAAACAATGCTGCAAAATATTCCAATGCTGCGAATGTAAAAATTGATCTTAAGTTGCAAACGGGTAACGTACAACTTTCAATATCAGATGATGGTGAAGGTTTCGATACTGCAAAAATAACTTCATCAAACGGGCTTAAAAATATACAGGCAAGAGCAGCGGCATTGAATGGGCATGCAACAATTTCTTCTGCTGCCGGTAAGGGAACCAGCATTAATTTAACTATGCCTGCTACATAAAGATGTAGTATCAAAAAGTTTTTAATCATTTTATTTTGTTGCCAATGGCTATACGGATATTATTATACGATGATAACGAAGCATTGAGAATGAGTATGCAGGCGTTGATACAGGATGATCCTGATTTTGAATTACTGGCAGCAATGCCCAATGCAGAAACTGTAGCCACAGATATTGATACGCTGCAACCACAGGTGATATTAATGGATATTGATATGCCTGTGGTGAATGGTGTGCAGGCCGTTCGTGCTATCCGGAAGTTCAATAAAGAACTGCCGGTCATCATGCTCACCGTTTTTGATGACAATGAAAATATCTTCAATGCCATCTGTGCAGGAGCATCAGGATATATTTTAAAACGCTACGCAACAGAAGAGATCGCCAATGCTATACGTAATGTGATTTCGGGTGGTGCCCCAATGACAGGTTCTGTTGCGAGGAAGGTTTTACAAATGGTGCCGCAGGCAAAGAATGAAGAACAGGAAAAAAGCGATCTCAGTGCCAGGGAGACCCAGATATTGCAATTGCTGGTTAATGGCTATAGTTATAAAATGATTGCTGCCGAGTTAAAGATGAGTATCGATGGTGTTCGCTTCCATATCAAAAAGATCTACGATAAACTGCACGTACATTCCGCTACCGAAGCTGTTTCAAAAGCACTGAAGGATAAACTGATCAGTATCTTTTTTTAAAAGTATTGTACATGGTCTGACGTCCCGTCTGACCATGTACAATACTTTCCGCTACATTATCATGTAGCTGATAAGCCATGACTGGATAATACATTTACTGTAAATAATTTTATCATGAAAACTATATTCCTCTTCCTTGTTAGCTTCTTGCTTATTTCCGGCAGCTTTGCACAAAGCGCAGTGGATAAAGTGAATCAAAAAATAAAAGATAAAGCCAGTCAGAGAGCCAACAGCAAGACCGACCAGGCCATTGACAAAGGTTTTGATAAGATCGACAGCCTTTTTAAAAAGAAACCTAAAAAAATAAAAAAAGATGCTGCGGATCCTGCCGCAAAAGAACAGGCTGATAACAACAGCAATAACAACAGTAATAATGGGGTTAATAAAACCAATCAAACTCCGGGTGGCTCGCAGGTAAATAGTTTTTCTGATTTTGTAGCCGGAGAAAAACTGCTGTTCTATGATGATTTTAAACAGGATGCTTTATCAGATTTCCCTGCTAAATGGAATACAAACGGCAGCGGTAAAATAGTTACTATTGATGGCCAGCAGGGCAAGTGGCTTGATATCACGCATAATTCCGTTGTTAATCCTGTACTGGATAAAACGCTTCCCGAAAATTGCACGATAGAATTTGACCTGTTCCTGCAGGCATCAGGCGACAGGGTTACGCCCTTTATTGAATTTGGGCTTACACCTGTTAAAGATGTGATGCGGGATGATCTTTTTTATAAAGACAAATTTTTTGTAAGCATCAACAGGTATAATGAAAATGATGGCCGCCAGTTAGAATATGGATTGAAAGATGTGGTGGGCAATAAAAATGATTTTGCATTGCCTTCTTATGCCAACAAAGTATTGCATGTGAGCATGGCAGTAAATAAAACCAGGGTAAGGGTATATTTTGATAAATCAAAACTTATCGACCTGCCACGTGCATTGACACCCGAACTAAGGAATAATTTTTATTTCTGCAACATGTACATGGTACCGGCATCGGATCTTGGTGTACTGGTAAGCAACCTGCGCATTGCTTCATCTGAAACTGATGCCCGCAGTTTATTGATCAAGCAATTGATGGAAGAAGGAAGGGCCGTTACCAATGATATATTGTTTGACGTGAACAGCGATGTGATCAAAAAAGAATCCTACGAAATTGTGAACCAGTTTGGAGAGGCTTTAAAAACAAATGCAAACCTTAAGATCAAAATAACAGGGCACACTGATAGCGACGGTACACCTGCAAATAATATGGATCTATCAAAGAAGAGAGCTGCTGCTGTTAAGGCATATCTCGTTATGAATTATTCTATTGCCGACAGCAGGATACAAACAGATGGTAAGGGTGCATCCATGCCCATTAGCAATAATACATCTGCAGAAGGCAAAGCAAAGAACAGAAGAGTAGAATTCGTGAAATTATAACCCCGGATTTTAATTATGGAAAAATTGAGTGAACGGGAATTTTAATGGGATGTCAATTAAATGATCGATTCAATTAACAGATTAATTCGTGTGATTCGTTTTTTATAATTCGTGTAATCAAAAATAGCTTAAAGCATACAATGAAAAATTATTGTGTATTTATTCTTTCCATTGTACTTTCTGTTTCGCAATTACATGCGCAGCCACCGCGCCGTGATACTATCATTTGGGCAGGCAATGAATTTGAGACTGCCCTATTAAGGGCTACCGTGGTAACAGGCCAGTCGCAGGCAATCAATATTATTCCCAACAGAACAAATCTTTGTTTTGATAAACAGGTAAAGGTTAAATTGACTACAAGCCACAACATTATCGTTGAACAATGTCTTTACTTCAATACCACCGATGGTTATGTAGGTTATCTTTCTCCACGCAATGCCAGAACCGGCGGTTTGTGTGATATTAAGCCTAATGAAAAAGATTTTCAATTTTTTGTTATCGGGTTAAAAGGTAATGTATACAATTACCATAACATGGAAGTTAAAGATGGTATTATAAAAAGCTGGGTCAGCACCGGCAATACACAAACACATCAATATGGTATGACTTCTCCCGATGTAACTGCTACGCTGCATAAAAAAACAGACATCAGAACTTACTGCGGTGGAAGGATAAGGGCATGGGCTTATAAATTTGACGGTAGCCCTACCACGTACTATTTATTTGGCAAGAACTATCCGCCGGGGATAAACGTAACTTCAAATAAATATCTTGGTAATTTCGGCATCGGTTACCAGCAAACAGATAAGGGCTTGTATATGATCATGGAGATGGAAACCACCAGTGGCTTTGATACGAAAATAACTGACCTAGCTGAAGTGCAAACTTGTTTTAATCCTAACCCATTTCAAATACAGGAAGATGAGTTCATGCGGCGTGGAACGGAAGACCTGCAAAAAGAAAGAGAAAAGATCGACAGGGATGAAGCACAGATAAGAAATGACGATGATTGTGCTGCGGCAAGACAGAACATCATTGTATTCAGAAGAGCACAATTAAGGATACATGAAGAGAACCTGCGTACGATACCCCAGGGAAATGTGTACCAGAACCAAAATGTGCAGCATGCTTATATGGGTTTGATGAATCCATTGTTCGTAGTGCAGGGCGATATACTCAATGTACAGTTAAGTATCTGCACTAACGAATCTGCACAAAGCAAACACCCGGGCTCCAATGAATATTCAGAAAAGATCGCCTGCCTGCAGGGTATGTTAGGCAGGTTACACGCAGCCGAAAGCCAGATGGGGGCTTTAGATGTTCAGTATGCAGCGCAACCAGCAAAAGCAATGGCAGAAAAATCGCGGCTATACCTGCAACTCATGCGCTCCGCCTGCAATTGAACGGGGCGTCCGGCAGTTGCAACCGTCATGACGCCTGATGTTTTTATTTATACGTGTATTCAATGGTACCCATTAAGCGCCTTTCTTTGGAGAAACATTTTTCTCTTATGCGAAGCCCATTGTCATAAGTATATTTCCATATAAAATAATAACTGCCGCCTTCTTCTGTGGTAGTCATTTGGGTAATTAAGCCGGCATTATTATACTCAAAAATATAATCTGGCAGCATCTTCTGGTTGAATTTATTAAGGCGTACCACATCCGTAATCCGGTTTCTGCCATCGTAATAATAATAATAGGTATCACCGGTCTTGGTATTTTTTTCAATGCCGGTGTTATTGCTTTCGTCTGCAGAAAAAACAAAAAGGGTAGTGTCACTTATATTTTTTACCCGCTTCATTTTTACAGGTAAGCCATTGCCGTTATATTCATAAATATGTTCTTCCCTGATCTCGTTCTTAAAGTCATCGTCGCTGGAACGCGCAATGGAAAGAATGCTGGTGATATGAGCATTATTATCGTAACTGTAGATGGACGTGCTGGACGAGATATCTGAACTGTCGACCGTTTGCAGCAAAAGCCCTTTGTCATTAAAGGTAGCAGTGAATATAGAACTCCCGGTAACATTTGATTTGGTTACGGTTTCTACGGTACTGTAATTCTTATTGATCTTTCTTTCGCAGAAAAAACCGTCGCTGGGGATACCATCATCTTCAAAACTGGTAATGTTGACCGTTCTTATTTTCTGCTCTTTCAACCGGGCCATTTCGGCCACCAGTTCTTTATTGCTTAAAATATCTTTATAATAATACTGGGCATTTGAACTCATGGGTGTTACTGCAATTAATGCCATTACACAAACTGTTTTTATCATAGTTATTTTTTCTTTGCCAAAAGTAAACTATCTTTTATTAACTTAAATGATGCCGAAAACAGACTTAAGGTAAACTTTATTATTTTTAACAAAATTTATCAGGGTGAGCCATTTACACGAAAGGTCCGAAAAGAACTGCCTTAACTGCAATGCATTGGTGCAGGGACGATATTGCCATATCTGCGGGCAGGAGAATATTGAGCCGAAGGAAACAGTGTGGCATCTCATTAGTCATTTCTTCCAGGATATCACTCATTTTGATGGAAAATTTTTCAGCTCTTTAAAATTGTTGATCTTCAAACCTGGCTTTTTAAGCAGGGAATACATGCTGGGCCGCAGGGCAAGTTATTTGAACCCCATCCGCTTTTATGTTTTTACTTCAGCCATATTCTTTTTGATCTTTTTCTCCTTGTACAAATTTGATCCCGAAAAAAATATCAAGGTATCCGGTACCGTAAATAATGTAGCGATATCAGACATCAAAAAAATGGATTCGGTAAGGTATACCAATTTCATAAAGAAAGTTATTGCCGATGACTCGACCCTGAAATTTGCTTACAATAGGGAACTGTATCTCAGGTACATTGATAGTATGGCACTTGCTCCCGCAGGTTTCAGGATCACACCCGCTAAAAAAAATATCACCCGCCATCAATACGACAGCATGCTCGCCCATGGTAAGGACCATAACTGGATAGAAAGAAAACTCGTATATAAACAGATCGAGTTGAATGAAAAATACAAAGGAGATGGAAAAATGATCTTAGCAGCATTGATAAACTCTTTATTGCATTCTATACCACAAATATTGTTTATTACATTACCCCTTTTCGCATTTTTACTTAAACTGCTGTATGCAAGGCGAGGGCAATACTACTATGTAAACCATGCGATATTCACTATTCATCTCTTCGTATTTATATTTATTCTCCTGCTGCTGATCTTTGGTATAAATAAGATTGCTGAGGCAGCGGCGGGATTACATTGGTTACAATACCTGTCGGGTATATTGATCCTGTTACTCTTTTTTTATTTTTATAAAGCAATGCGTAACTTTTACCGGCAGGGCAGGGGAAAAACCATACTCAAATTCCTGATCATCTTACTGTTTAACATTGTTATGATGTCTATCCTGTTTGCAGTCTTTATGTTCTTATCGATTTTTAAAATATAATATGCATGAATACATCGGGCGAAGCGTTTTTAAGGTTAGTGCAGGTAATGGATGACCTGAGGGAAAAATGCCCCTGGGATAAAAAACAAACCATTCACACCCTGCGGCAATTGACCATTGAGGAAACTTATGAACTGGCAGATGCCATTACCGAAAGTGATTGGAAAAGTATTAGGGAAGAATTGGGTGATCTTTTATTGCATATCGTTTTTTATGCAAAGATCGGGGCCGAACAAAACCAGTTCACGCTGGAGGAGGTTATTAACGGGATCTGTGACAAGCTCATCCACCGCCACCCGCATATATATGGTGATGTAAAAGTAAATGACGAAGAAGACGTGAAAAAGAACTGGGAAAAATTAAAGCTGAAAGAAGGGAAGACCTCTGTTTTAAGCGGTGTGCCCTCGTCTTTACCTTCGATGGTAAAAGCCATGCGCCTGCAGGAGAAATCGAAGCAGGTGGGTTTTGAATGGGAAACGAAAGAACAGGTTTGGGAAAAGGTAGAAGAGGAAAACCGTGAACTGCTGGAAGCCGTATCGTCAGGCGATATCAATAAAATAGAGGACGAATTGGGAGATGTTTTTTTCTCTTTAGTAAACTTTGCAAGGTTTTTGCAGGTAGATGCTGACAATGCTTTGGAACGGACTAATAAAAAATTTATCAGCCGGTTCACTAAAATGGAAGCCGAAGCGTTAAAAGAGGGTAAATACCTGCATGATTTGAGTTTAGAAGAGATGGATACCATCTGGAACCGTATAAAACATTTAACCAGTTAATCAATATTTGCCAGGCAAAACCACTTTGATACGTTTCTTTTACAAGAACAGCTACCTCCTGGTAATTGCAGGCTGGCTTATTACTATTTCTTTTATCATTGATAATTACTGGAGCGACAATTCTTCTGCCAACTCGGTCAAAAAAAATATTGAGGCCTATATCCACCAGCAGGAAACTGATTTTAATAAATTGAGTGGCGATACCGCTTTGCTCAATAAATTGGTCGCCAAAAGCTATGATGAGGATTTCCTGCAGCACTTTACCGAAAAAAAATATTTTTTTTATCTCTATCATTTAAACGACCAGGGGCAGTATAGCCCGGTGTTTTGGAACACGCAGGCCACGCAGCCAACCGACCGTTTGGTATATGGCGCCGATGGTTCGGGATTTATCCAGCTCCAGAACGGGTATTATGTTTGGCATAAATTGAATACCAGCCGTGGTATCGCCATTGCACTGATACCGGTAAAATGGAATTACGTGATCACCAACGAATACCTGAAAAATACTTTTGTTATTGGAGAGGGCATCGAAAATTACTACGAAATCGCTCCCGAATCTGGCGTAGCCACAGTAAAGGGCCTCGATGGTAAACCTTTATTTTTTCTTACCCAGAAAGCGGGTATTTTTATTCCAAAAAATAATATTGTATCGGTTTGGCTGAGAATTGCAGGCGCTATACTGGTATTTTTATTCCTTCATTTTTGTGCCGTTTACATCTCTATGCATGGCAGGCTTTGGAAAGCAGCCCTGTTTTTAATATGCACGGCGCTGGCGCTGCGCATCGCCAGTTATTATTTGCCTATACCTTTAAACTTCCGGCAGTTTGAATTATTTGACCCGGCAGTATATGGATCCAACCTGGTGTTGCGCTCTTTGGGCGACCTGCTGATCAACGCCATTTTATTTGTATGGGTCATTTTATTTGTGCGGCACCAGCTGCTGGAAAAAAAATATACCATCTCTCCAAAATTCAAACAGGTCAAATGGTTGTTTCTGGCCATCGTGGCCTTGTTTTTTCTTGCAGCAACTTTTGTGTGTGGCCGCATACTGCGCAGCATGGTTGCCGATTCGCAGATATCTTTTGATGTAATTAATTTTTTTACATTAAATATATACAGCATCATCGGTTTCGTGGTGCTTTGTTGTATCGCTATTGGCTATTTTTTAATGGGGCAGATATTATTGTACCTACTGCGCCCATTATTTCCCGATGATTTTTTACCCTTGTATATTGCTGTTGCTGTTGGAGGGCTTAGTTTTCTTACCATTGTTTTTAATATCACCCTGGTAGCTTTTGAATTATACCTGTTGATATGGTTATTGCTTTTCCTGGTATTATTAAGCAGCAATTACCTGGCGCTGTTAACCAGCCGTATATCTTCTTCGCGGCTGGTATTTTGGTTATTCTTTTTTTCATTGTCGATCACCGCCGTGATCGTACAGGAAAATAATGTTAAGGAACTGCGTAACCGTAAACATTATGCAGAAACGCTTTCTGCCAAGGCAGATCCTTCGAGTGAAACGTTGATGAATACTTTGTTAACAGATTTCAGGGCGGACATGCTGGCGGCAAATTTTGATAAGCTGCGCAAAGATTCCACCAACCAGTTGTTCAAAGACAGCCTGGTGAATGGCAATTTTTCGGGGTATACCAATAAATACGAAACAAAGGTGTATTCTTTTGATGCAGCAGAGAAGCCCCTGTTCAATAAAGATTCGGCCTCGTTTAATGAGCTTAACACTATTTTAAATACACAGGGCCGCCCTACCGGTATTGCAGACCTGTTTTATTATGATGAATCGTATGACCGCTTCAGCTATATCACCCGGAAGAATTTGAACGATACTTCGGGTAAGCGCTTAGGCTATGTATTTATACTGGCCACCTCTAAAAAATATAAATCGGATGCCCCTTACCCCGAATTATTTTCACGCGGCAATGAAAATGCGATTGAGAATTCATCTGTGTATGCTTTTGCGGTGTACAATAACCTGCAGCTGATCAGTAACCATAATGATTACGCATTTGCAACCAAACTGGTAAAAGGCCAGGAACCCAAAGAAGAATTCGAGTTAAAGAATAAAAATGGCTACAACGAATTATGGTATAAGGCAGGCCCTGGCAATGTAGTGATCATCGCCAAACAGGATAATTTTTTGCTGGAGACCATTACACTGTTCTCTTATTTATTCTGCGCATTTTTATTGGTAACAGCCGTGTTCTGGCTGATTAATGTATTTATCCGCTCCCGTTTAAATAAAGACCAGATAAAAACTTACTGGCAATTAAGCATACGTAACCAGATACACGGCACCGTTATTTTCATCAGCATACTTTCTTTCGTGGTGATCGGTATTGCCACCATCTTATTTTTTATCCGCCGTTACGAAAATAATAACCGGGAGCGCCTCAGCCGTACCATCCATGTAATGGAAAACGAAGTACGAAACTCCTTTTCGGAATTAATGATATTCGATGATGTGATAAAAATTTATGATGAAGGCTTTAAAGAAAAACTGGAGCAGACCATCATAAAAATTTCGGAGATACATGCGGCAGATATCAACATGTACGACCTGGAGGGTAACCTTCGGGTATCTTCTTTACCATTGCCTTACAATATCGGTATTGTAAGCAAGAGGATGGACCCCGTGGCTTACTACCACCTGAATAAGCAAAAAGAAGTGCAGTATTTTAAAGAAGAAAAAATAGGCACGCTGAGTTTTGTAAGTAATTATGTGCCGGTGATCGATGAAACGGGGAGGGAATATGCTTATTTGAACATTCCTTATTTTACTTCCCAGAGCAAATTGAAATTAGAGATCGCCAACTTTTTGGTGACCATTATCAACCTCAATGCCTTTATATTTTTGATAGCCGGTATCGTGGCGCTGTTCATTACCAACCGTATTACCCGTTCTTTTTCTTTTATCAGCAATAAAATGAAAGAAGTGAATCTGGGTAAAATGAATGAGGCCATCGACTGGAAACGGAATGATGAAATTGGCGAGCTGGTTAAAGAATACAATAAGATGGTAGGTAAACTTGATGAAAGTGCTACTGCACTGGCCAAGAGCGAAAGGGAAGGTGCCTGGCGCGAGATGGCGCGGCAGGTGGCACATGAAATTAAGAACCCGTTAACACCTATGAAACTGAGTTTGCAATACCTGCAGAAAGCGATCAGCAATGATTCGGACAATGTAAAAGAATTAACCAGCAGTGTAGCACAAACCCTGGTAGAACAGATCAATCACCTGAACCAGATAGCAGGTGAATTCAGCCAGTTTGCCAATATTGGCAACCCGCGGAATGAAATATTTGACCTGCATGAAGTTTTGTATGTAGTTACACAACTGTATGGCGTAAACGACAGGGTGCATTTGGATTGCACGCCGTTGCCCAACCCTGTTTTAATCAATGCTGACCGGACGCATATCAACCGCCTCTTTACCAACCTTATTCAAAATGCAATACAGGCCGTGCCGGAAGAAAAGATGGCGGTGATAGAAGTAGAAGAAGAATTGCAGACCAATAAAATATTGGTGAAGGTAAAAGATAACGGGTTGGGTATTCCTGATTCCATGAGGTCTAAAATATTCACGCCTAATTTCACTACTAAAACTTCAGGCACTGGTTTAGGGCTGGCTATGTGTAAAGGCATCGTGGAGCAGGCTAAAGGTGAAATATGGTTTGAAACAAAAGCCGGTGAAGGCACTACTTTTTTTGTGGAGTTACCATTGGCAGAGAAATAGTTTGTTAAGATTGTTCTAACCTGTAAATAATTTCTTCACCTGCCGTACCAACCAGCTTAAAATTATTTCGTTTTAATAACTTTGATGAAGCCGTATTTTCATTTACTGTTAATGCGGTAATGTTCTTCAGTTCCATCTTGTTGAATCCAAAATCGATCACAGCAGTCAATGCTTCCTGCATTATGCCTTTACCCTGCAAGGCAGGCTGCAGTTCATAACCGATTTCTGCAGTATCTTTTTCAATTACAATATTCCAGATACAGATAGTACCAATCAGCTGATGATCTTCTTTTAAGCTGATGACCCAGTACATTGATTCATTATTAGCGATACCTTCTCTTATCTTATCAATAAATGCTGCTGCTTCGGCAAGGGTAATAGTTTTTGGCCTGTAGAGGTAACGATTAACAGCTTCATTATTGCGCAGGGAAAAGATAGCATTAGCATCTTCGGGCATTAGTTGTCGCAAGAGAAGGCGCTCAGTAGTTAAGGATGGAAAAGGAGAAAAGTTAAGATGCAACATAAGTGTATACAATAATAGGGCACGCAGAGTTGCAGAAGTCATATTTATATTTTCTCAGCGGCCTCGGCACCGCTGCGTGCAACCTTCTTACCAAAAAGTTTTTAAACACAATACCAGCAATCCATAAGCACAGGTCAATGCAAATATCCCTTTTGCAGTTTTATCCCTGCCGGTATTTACATAAATAGTAAAGAGTACTGCATTAATCAATAACGATAAACTTAAGGCAACAGAGAGTGTGCCATGCCCCTGTTCTCTATACATATACTCAAAAGTACTGGCGAATGTAAAAGAGTTAAATTTCATGTACTTGAAAATGAAAATACCGATCAGTGGCCCTACAAATCCTAAAATAGTGCCAAAGATAAAATTGTCTTTTTTGAATATCATTTGAAGAGCTGCTGTTTTTCTAATTGTTTTTTTAAAGTATAATTGGTAAGGTCAAATTGTACAGGTACTACACTTATATAATTGTGTTTGAGCGCCCATACGTCGGTTTCCTTGCTTTTATCAAAGTTCACGAATTTACCCGTGAGCCAGTAATACTTTTTTCCCTGTGGGTCTTTGCGCTCATCAAAGTCTTCCTCGTATTTGGCATAAGCCTGCCTGCAAATTTTAATACCTTTTATGGCTTCCAGTTTTGCGGCAGGAATATTTACATTCAGTAAAAGATGTTTTTCCAGCTTCTGTTGCAGCAACGTACTTACAATTTTATGCACATAAAAACGGGCTGCAGTAAAATCCGCTTCAAGGGTATAATCCAAAAGTGAAAAACCGATACTGGGAATGCTTTCAATACTGGCTTCCATGGCGGCACTCATAGTACCGCTGTAAATTACATTGATGCTGTGATTAGCACCGTGGTTAATGCCACTTAAACAGATGTCGGGTTTGCGGTGTAATATCTTATCCACTGCAAGCTTTACACAATCCACCGGTGTGCCGCTGGTATGCCAGGCTTCGATGCCATCGAATACATCTACCTTATTCATCCGCAGCGGTTCGCCTATCGTGATGGCATGGCCCATGCCACTCTGGGGTTTATCCGGTGCCACCACCACTACCTTACCCAAAGACCGCACTGCTTCCACCAGGTTTTTTATTCCCGGTGCAGTAATACCATCATCATTGGTGATCAGTATAACCGGTTGTGTTTTTTTTATTGCTGCCATTGATGATTTCAAATGTCGGATGTGAAATGTTGAATTTAAATTTTTGAATGTAAAATGTTGAATTTGCGGTACGCTCTCTTTACTCCTGAAATATTCGCTACAGGGTATTTAATTAAGTTTTTTAAAATTGACGGAACCAGGGCCTGGCTATATCCGCTCTGAATGGCCATGGTATCATTGCAAGAATGATTATAATGGCGATGCCAAAATAAATTAAACCGCGTTTATGTTTCTGCGCATCAATATCGGTTCTTTTAACCATGCTGCGGCCAATATGCACCAGCAGCCATGCAATGATCATCATCACGGCGTGCTCCATCGAAAAGAACCGGGAAAAACCATTTTCATTTTTCATTACTTCCTTGGTATGATCTTTTAAGCTTTCAAACCAGGCACCGTTGAAATATAAGAACAGTCCCAATAATAACTGAATATCGCAGCTGATCATAAAGAACAGGCTGGCTTTATTATCGCCGCCGGTATAATTTCTTTTGCTCATCACACCAGTAAGTGCATTTATAAGCGTCCATAATCCAAACAGCAATACTGCCCAGCGAAGAATATTATGTATTATCAAAGAATAGTTCATAAAATATATTTGTCACAAAAATAAGGTAACTGTAATTAGTGGTTATAGCTTTTTTTTAACCGGTTCATTATTTTCAATTAATCGGCTTACATTAGTAATTACAAAACCAACGTTATGCATATTATCAAAGCTATTTTCTTCTCTTTATTTCTTCTTGTTTCGTTGTTTGTATTTGCACAAAAAAATGCAGATACAGCAACAAAAGCAAAAAGCGGCGATTCATTAAAAAATATTTCTCTTACCGGGTTAACCTTTAGGAGCATCGGTCCGGCTGTTACGGGTGGGAGGGTGGTAGACATTGCTGTAAATCCAGCTAATGCAAGTGAATATTTTATTGCATCGGGACATGGCTCTTTGTGGAAGACAGTTAATAATGGTACTACATTCAGCCCTGCGTTTGAGAATCAAACGACATTTGCAATGGGTGCAGTAAAAATAGATCCGTCTAATTCAAATATCATATGGGCAGGCACCGGCGAAAATAATAACCAGACTAATGTGATCTATGGTGATGGGGTGTATAAAAGTGAAGATGGCGGTAAGACCTGGAAGAATAGGGGATTGCAAAATTCGGAACATATCGGCGGCATTGCCATTGATCCAGCTAATTCCAATGTTGTGTATGTGGCGGCTTATGGTTCTTTGCGCAATACCGGTGGCGACCGGGGTATTTATAAAACCAATGATGGTGGTAAAACTTGGCGCCGGGTATTATTTATCAGTAATTATACAGGCTGTTTTGAAGTACATATGGATCCACGAAATGCCAACAGCTTATATGCAGTGGCACACCAGCGCATGCGCATGGGCTACACCGGTATTGGAGGTGGAGAAGAGTCGGCCATTTACAGAAGTTTAGATAGTGGTGCCACCTGGCAAAAAGCAATGAACGGGTTACCATTGGAAAGTATTGGCCGGATCGGTATGGCTATTTCTCCTGCCAATCCGGATATTGTTTATGCATTGGTACAGGCTAAAGAGGGCAGTGGTTTTTATAAGAGTATGGACAGAGGTGCATCATGGAATAAACAAAGCAGTTTTAATCCGGCCTATCCGTTTTATATGCAGAAAATTTATGCCGATCCAAAAGATGAAAATAAAATTTACAGTATGGACCTGCTCATACAGGTTAGTACAAATGGCGGAAAAAATTTTAGTGCATTGGGCGAAAAATTCAAGCATGTGGATAATCATGTTTTATGGATTGATCCCTCCAATACCAGGCATTTAATTTCAGGTAATGATGGCGGTGTGTATGAAACCTGGGATTTGGGACAGAACTGGGATTTTAAATCGAGAATACCTATTACAGAGATATATAAAGTAAATACGGATAATGCCACGCCATTTTATAATGTTTATATTGGTACACAGGATAATAACAGTTTAGGTGGCCCATCACGTACAATAAACTCATCCGGTATTACCAATTACGACTGGGTGTTTACTTTAGGTGGCGATGGATTTGAAACACAGGCGGATTGGAAAGATGCCAATATTTTATATGCACAATCTCAAAACGGCGGCTTGGTAAGGTTCGATAAAAAAAGTGGTGAAGCATTATTTATTCAGCCGGTAAATTTAATTGACTCGGGTTACCGGTTCGACTGGGATTCACCATTGCTGATATCCAAACACAATAATAAACGGGTATATTTTGCAGCCAATAAATTATTTCGTACTAACGACCAGGGCAATTCCTGGGATATTATCAGCGGCGATTTAACAAGAGGTGTGCCACAGCAAATGCAAAAACTGATGGGCAAAAGCTGGAGCATTGATGAGTTGGCTGCTAAAGCCTCATTGGCAAATATTACTACCATTGCGGAATCGCCGCTGGATGAAAATATTTTATATTGTGGTACCGGTGATGGTTTGATATGGAATACTATTAATGCTGGTAAAACATGGACAAGATCAATATCACTTCCGGGTGTTACAGAATTTACAAGAGTTCATCATATCATTGCATCGGCACATAATAAACTAGTTGCTTATGCTGCCTGCCAGGCTTTTACTTACGGCGATTATAAACCTTATCTTTTAAAAACAACAGACGGTGGTAAAACATGGTTTTCCATTAATGCAAACCTGCCTGTAAAAGGGAGTACTTATACGATTGCAGAAGATCATATAAAAGCCGACCTGTTATTTGCAGGTACACAATTCGGTTTATATTTTACAACTGATGGCGGAAAAGAATGGATAAAATTTAAGAATGGGTTACCCACCACTACAGTAATGGATATCGAAATTCAAAAAAGAGAAAATGACCTGGTGGTCTCTACATTTGGCAGGGGCGTTTACATTCTGGATGATTATTCCCCTTTAAGAAATTTTACTAAAGAAACCATACAAAAAAATGCCCTTCTTTTTCCGGTTAAAGATGCATTGATGTATGTGGAAGCAAACCCTTTTGGTTTTAAAGGTAAAGGGTTTCAGGGTGCAGGATTTTTTGCAACACCCAATCCGGAATTGGGCGCTACATTTACTTATTTTATTAAAGATGAAATAAAAACATTAAAACAAAAAAGACGGGATGCTGAAAAAGAAAAACAAAAGAAAGGAGAGGATATTGATTACCCGGTTTATGACGTATTGAAAAAAGAAGCAGAGCAACCCGAACCTTATTTATTGTTTACCATAACAGATGAACAGGATAATATTGTCCGTAAAATAAAAACCGGTATTACCAAAGGAGTAAACAGGTTAACATGGGATATGCGTTACCTGCCTTTTACTCCAATAAGTTTTACGCCATTTGATGACAGCTATGCCTGGAACGAACCTGATAAAGGGTATATGGTGGTACCCGGTACTTATAAAGTGGTACTGCAAAAGTTTGAAGATGGAAAGTTTACCGATCTGTCGGCACCACAGTTATTTAAATGTGTGCCGTTAAATAATAATTCATTAGCCGAAACAGATAAAACTGAAATAAATGGGTTTAATAAAAAAGTAGCTGAGTTAACCAGGGCAATGGGTGGAGCAGAAGAATACAGAAGTGAATTGGTTAAAAAACTACCGTATTTAAAAGAGGCAGTGCTGAACGCTTCTTCCGTTCCTGTTGATACTTATGAGAAGGTGCTCACCATTCAGAAAAAGCTGGATGAGATTAATAAGAGATTTAATGGAGATGGATTAAGGGCAAGATATGAATCTGCTGTTCCCATTTCATTAAAAGGCAGGATAGATATGATAGCAGGAGCATTGTGGAGTACTACTGCAGCGCCAACTGAAACATTTAAAACATCGTACAATATTGCGGCAGATAGTTTTGGACTAATACTTGAATCATTAAAAGCGGTAACAACCGACATACAACAGGTAGAAACAATTTTAGAAAAATACAAAGCACCTTATACACCGGGCCGCCTGCCCGATTGGAAAAAGGATTAGAGCACAAAAAATAAATTTGGTTAAACTAAAATAATTAGTATATTTGTACTAATCAAATTAGTTGCACTATGTCACAAGCCGGGCAAAACCTCAAATACCTTCGCAAACTCCGTGGATGGACACAGGAGGAATTCGCAAACAAATTGGGTATCAAACGTTCCTTAATTGGCGCTTATGAAGAAGAACGTGCGGATCCGAGAATTGATATACTCGAGATCGTAAGTGAGATATTTAAACTTACCCTGGATGAATTATTACTGAAAGACCTGAGTAATACAGGCAGCAGTTATTTGGCGAAGCGCCGGCAACAGAAAATGATGAATGCCGACAGGAACCTCATTCATTTTGTACCTGTAAAAGCGGCAGCAGGGTACCTGGCCGGCTATGCTGATACGGAGTTTATTGATGAATTGAACACGTTCACGTTACCCATGCTGGCCGGTGGTAATTACAGGGCATTTGAGATCATCGGGGATAGTATGTTGCCTACTCCAAGCGGCAGTATCATTGTAGGTGAAAAAGTAGACGCGCTGGAAGATATCAAAAATAACATGGCTTATATTGTTGTAAGCCGTAACGAAGGGATTGTATATAAAAGGGTGGTAAAAAATAATAAGGCAAAAAATAAATTGACTCTAGTGAGCGATAACCCGCAATACCAGCCTTACCAGGTAAATGCAGATGATGTAGTGGAATTGTGGATGGCACAATCTGTCATAAGTAAAGTGAGTGTGCAGCAACGCTGGGATGTAAATTCTTTAGCCAACCTCGTCAATAATTTACAGGACCAGGTGAGTACTTTAAAGAAAAAAATGAATTAAAAATATAAGCCCTTGATGCTGGTTAGCGCTTTCTTGTAGCCAATCGTTGTTTAGCAATGATTGGTTTGCGCCCCCTCAGTTTATAGACAACAATGCCTTATCAATATTATAACCTGCGACTTCAATTGAAAGATTGTAAAGTTATTATATTGCAGGGATCTTATTAGCTAAACCTTAAAACAATCATTATGACAACACAGCAGGTGGCAGACAGGTTCTATGAACTGTCTCAGCAAAACGGGTATGAGCACATTCAAACTGAATTATACAGTAAAGACGCTAAAAGTATTGAACCTTCCGAGGATATGTTCAAAAATGCAGAAGGCCTGGATGCTATTCTGGCAAAAGGAAAACAATTCGGCGATATGATCGAACAGGTACATGATGGCTATTGCTCCAAACCATTGGTAGCCGGAAATTTCTTTACCTGTACCATGGGGATGGAGGTTACCTTAAAAGGGCAACCAAGAATGAAAATGGATGAAGTGGCCGTGTATGAAGTAAAAGATGGGAAAATAGTTGTAGAACAGTTCTTCTTTTAGTGCTTGATCTAACAAACCCTCCGGGAGTTATATAAACAAAAATAAAAAAATGAATGCAAAAGACTTATTGATATTAAATTTTGAAGAAGTAAGGCACAGAAGCATAAAAGTATGGAAGGGAATTGCGGAAGACTATTTATTCTGGAGGCCGGATGGAGATGCTATGAATTGTATTCAAATAGTAAGGCATGTGCTGGAAGGAGAAAATAGCTATCACCATATTATTTTGCATGGCGGCGACCTGGGTAATTTTGAAAGCCCCTTAAAAAGTAATCCATATTTTTCTATTGACGATGAATTAAGGAATGCCCAGCCTTACCGCGAAAAATTTTTAAAAATGGTCAATGGTTTTGCAGCAAAGGAATTGGAAGAAGTATATATTATCCGTAAAAATTTGGGGCAACGCCGTACGCTTGGAGACTATCTTTTACGCATTGCTTACCACGAAGCTGTGCACACAGGGCAGTTACTGGATTACCTGCGTACCGTTAAAACGGTGAGGCCAAAAATATGGGATTGAAGGGAATGTACATAGTAGATAAAATACAGGTAAATAAAGTACAATAGTTGAGCTTAAAAATGTTCACATTGCTGAACTTGAAATGTGGGTAGATAGAAAGAGAGGGTTAGTAACAAAGTCATAATTTTATAAAACACAGATACATCGATTAACATTTAAAAACAACAATTATGATCAAATTACAGGTTATCGGCAATCTTGGTAAAGATTGTATCGTTAAAGAAATCAACGGAAAAAGCGTGATCAATTTCAGCGTTGCTCATTCTGAGCGTTTCAAAGATGCACAGGGCAATCAAAAAGAAAGAACTACCTGGGTAGAATGTGCTTACTGGACGGACAGGACTGCGGTAGCGCAATACCTTACCAAAGGCAGAACAGTATTTGCTGAAGGGTCGCCGGAAGCAGATGCCTATACCAATAAAGAAGGACAGGTAGCGGCAACATTACGTATGCGGGTACAAACGGTTCAATTATTAGGAGGCAATAGTGGCGACAGTCCCGGTGCTAATGCCGGCAACGTTAGCCATGCAACAGCAGCACCGTCAGCAGTGCGTCCTGTGCTAAGAACCAACCCGGTTAGTACGGCTCCTGCAGATGATGATCTGCCTTTTTAATAAAAAAATACAATAGGTCAACGGCGTAATTTATTGCGCCGTTTTTTCTGCGCCCTCTGCCCAAATATTGCCCGTAAGTTGTTAACAGGTTTAACCGCAACTATAATTCTCATTCCGTCTTTACGTCTTCCCGGCAACATTCTTCCTTTATTGATCCTGTTTTCTACAGAAGTTTTTTAGCTTACTTTCTTGTTTTAACTTGTGCAAAATCTTCACCATGAGAAAAGGAGTCTTGCTGCTGTCACTCTTCACTATTCACTTTTGCCTGTTGACTGCGCAAAAAAATTTTACACAATATGTTGATCCCTTCATTGGCACAGGCGGGCATGGCCATACTTATCCCGGTGCGGTGTTGCCACACGGTATGGTGCAGTTAAGCCCGGATACGAGGCTGGAAGGTTGGGATGGCTGCAGCGGTTACCATTATGCTGATAACTATATTTACGGGTTTACACATACGCATTTGAGTGGTACAGGCTGCAGCGATTACGGTGATATTTTATTAATGCCAATGACAGGTGATCCTTCGCCGGATAATAAAATATATGGTTCAGGATTTTCTCATACTAACGAAAAAGCGATACCAGGTTATTATTCGGTGAAACTCGAAGACGATAATATTTTCGCGGAATTAACTACCACGGTAAGAGTAGGCCTGCATCGGTATACTTTCCCTTCCGTAGGCAAAAATAATATCATACTCGATCTCAAACATAGGGATGAAGTATTGGAATCTTCTATACAAATTTTAAATGACCACACTGTTACTGGCTTAAGAAGAAGTAAAGCATGGGCAGACAACCAGTATGTATATTTTGTAATTGAATTTTCTCAGCCCTTTATAAAAAATGGTATTTGGCTCAATGATACTTTACAGGTGCTGAAGACGGCCAGCGTGGCGAATGCTAAAAATATAAAAGGATTTTTTGAATTTAAAAATAAAATGGTGATGGCGAAAGTAGCCATATCTGCAGTAAGCATCGATGGTGCCAAAAAAAACTTACATGCGGAAATGCCGGGTTGGGATTTTAAAAAAATAAAGGCCGCTGCAACAAAAATATGGAATAAAGAATTAAATAAAATTGAAGTCAGCAGCAATAATTTATCGAAGCTCCGCATTTTTTATAGTGCGCTGTACCATACTATGGTGGTACCCAATATCAATATGGATGTGGACAGGCAATACCGCGGCAGGGATAATAAAATACATACCGCTGCTGATTTTACCAATTACTCTGTGTTTAGTTTATGGGATACACACCGTGGCGCACATCCATTGTATACGATCATAGATCAAAACAGGACAATAGATTACGTGAACTCTTTTTTAGCACAGTATAAAGAGGGCGGGCGCTTGCCGGTATGGGAATTGAGCGGCTGCGAAACCGATTGCATGATCGGTTATCATAGTGTACCCGTAATAGTGGATGCCTACATGAAAGGCTTAAACCGTTTTGATACTAAACTGGCACTGGAAGCTATGAAGAAAAGCGCCACCTGGAACCATTTGGGTTTACCTGCTTTAATGGATCATGGTTTTTTAGAACAGGATGATGAACATGAAAGTGTAAGCAAGACTTTGGAATATGCTTATGATGATTGGTGTATTGCACAGTTTGCTAAAAAACTCGGTGATCAAAATGCCTATGCGGTCTACATAAAAAGAGCGCAGGCCTATAAAAATATGCTGGACCTGAAAACCGGTTTTATGCGGCCAAGAAAAAACGGCAACTGGGTTTCCCCCTTTGATCCTCGGGAAGTGAACAATAGTTTTACAGAAGCGAATAGCTGGCAGTATTCTTTTTATATGCCGCAGGATATAGCTGGTTATATGCAAATGATCGGGGGCAAAGAAAAATTAGCACAAAAATTAGATGCTTTATTTAATGAACCTCAACAAACAACAGGGAGGGAGCAGGCAGATATTACGGGTCTGATTGGGCAATATGCTCATGGCAATGAGCCCAGCCATCATATAGCCTACCTCTATAATTTTGCAGGTAAAGCATTTAAAACACAGGAAAAAATTCACCAGGTCATCAATGAAATGTACCATGATGCACCCGATGGTTTAGCAGGTAATGAAGATTGCGGGCAAATGAGTGCATGGTATGTATTGAGTGCATTGGGTTTTTATCCCGTTACACCGGGAACCACCGATTATATTATCGGCACGCCATCCTTTTCATCAGCAACCCTGCATTTGGAAAATGGAAGATCCTTTACGCTGAAAGCAAATAACCTGTTGGATAATAATTATTACATTCAATCAGCAGCATTAAATGGTAAGCCTTATATGAATTCTTACTTGTCTTATTTTGATATTACCAAAGGCGGCACGCTTGATTTCATGATGGGAACCCTGCCTTCTTCTTTTGGGGCTGCGGCATTTCCTTCAACAGCTATAAATGATAATAAAATTGTGTTGAACCCCGTGATCGAGGGTGGTACTGTTTCATTTAAGAAAGATAAAATGGTAGGCATCTATTCTAATGAACCCGGAGTAGCCATTTATTATACATTGGATGGCTCAGCAGCAAATGCTGCCGCAAAAAAATATACTGCTGCGTTTACAGTTGACAGCACAGTAACGGTAAAGGCTATAGCAATTAGCGGGAAAGGCGAATCGAGTTATATTACTACTGCAAAATATTTCAAGACAACAAATGACTGGAGCATACAAATCAGCAGCCCGTTCGAACCCCAATATGATGCCGGTGGTGCCGAAGGATTGATCGATGGTATTTACGGAAGTGCCAATTGGCGTAAAGGCAACTGGATGGGTTTTCAAAAAACAAATATGGAAGCCGTGATCAACCTGGATAAAACAAAAACCATATCCAACATTACTACTGGCTTTTTACAGGATACAAGAGCATGGATTGTAATACCCAAACAACTGATCGTTGAAGTGTCAACTGATGGGGAAAATTTTACAGAAGTGTATAGCGGACAAAACTTTCTGCCTATTGAAGATTTAAATGTTCAGGTGAAAAATATTACTGCTTCATTTGCGCCTGTAACAGCAAAGTATGTAAAAATAATAGCTGTTCAATATGGAAAGTTGCCTTCCTGGCACGAAGGCGCGGGTGGCGATACGCATATTTTTGTAGATGAGATAAAAGTAGAATAACAATATTGCTGAAAAGAAAACGCCCCGAAATTTTTCGGGGCGTTTTCTTTTTGAATTCAGTAGTATTAATTTTTTCTTATCTAATTGACACTATTATCTGTATTGTTTGGATTTCTAAGCTTGCTTTTCTTAGCGCTGTAAGAAAAGTAGATAACAAACCCAATCGCTAACCATCCGAATAAACGGGCCCAGTTTGTCCAGCCTAAACCAAATATCATGGCGGCACAAACTATTATTCCAAGTATGGGAACAAACGGTACAAATGGTGTTTTGAACTGGCGTGGCAGATCAGGATCTGTTTTTCTTAAAATAATAACTGCTACACAAACTAAAATAAATGCAAACAAAGTACCAATACTGGTCATGTCACCTACGATATCCCCGGGAATGAATGCTGCAAATGCACCTACCAAAACTAAAATGATCAGGTTGGCTTTATAAGGTGTTTTAAATTTTGGATGTATAGCGCTGAATACTTTAGGCAATAGCCCGTCTTTACTCATGGAATAAAAAACACGGCTTTGGCCGAGCAGCATTACCAGTATTACAGAAGAGAAACCAGCGAGGATAGCTACAGTAACTAATTTTCCTAACCATAAATATCCCGGCATAAAAGTATTAATGGCCGCCACAACTGATGCTTCTTTACCGGTAGTCCTGAAAAACTCAACAGGCGCTAAACCTGTTAATACATGTGCGAATAAAATGTAGAGCACGGTACAGATGGCTAATGATCCAAGTATACCAATCGGCATTGCTTTCTTTGGATTTTTTGTTTCCTGTGCAGCAGTACTCACCGCATCAAATCCAATGAATGCAAAGAAGACCACACCCGCGGCTCCCAGTATACCCATTATTCCACCATAACTATGGTCAACACCCTGGTGATCGGTGTAAGTTGAAGGAGTCGGTATATATGGTGTATGATTAGCGGAATTGATAAAACCCCAGCCAAAAATAATGATCAATATTACGATGGCAACTTTGGTGATGACTATCAGGCCATTTACAAATGCGGATTCCTGTGTTCCTTTTATTAATAATAAACTCAACAGCGCTACAATACCAAATGCAGGGATATTCATGATACCGTTAATGCCCTCAATACTATGTTCAAAAGGCGAATGGCACCATTCATACGGTATGGCTTTCCAGTGTAAAACATTTACTAATAAATTATTCAGGTATTCACTCCACGCAATACCAACAGTGGCGGCACCAACAGCATATTCCAAAACAAGATCCCATCCGATCACCCATGCCAACAGTTCACCCATTGTTGCATAAGTGTAAGTATAAGCACTACCCGAAATGGGAATAGAAGAAGAAAGTTCGGCATAACATAATCCTGCCAGCGCACATCCTATTGCCGCCACAATAAAACCGATAGTAACAGATGGCCCTGCATTTTGAGCCGCCGCAGAAGCTGTTCTTACAAATAAACCGGCGCCAATTATCGCACCAATACCGAGTGCAACTAAAGCTCCGGCACTTAGGGTTCTTTTTAAGCCTTTCTCCGAATCAGCGGCTTCAGCCATCAATTGGTTTATCGGCTTTTTTACAAATAAACTCATACAGTTGGTTCGTTTTAATTAGTAATGAATCGGAAAAATAAGCAATTAATTTTTAAAAAAGCCACCAGTTATACTTTTTTATAAGCTGCAGGAGTTTAACAGCATTTAATATTATATTGCGGCACAAATTGTTATGTAATGGAGATTACCCATCAACCAACAAAAAAGAGCAGGCTTACCTGGTATATTATTGCTGCTATGATACTGGGTATTGCGGTGGGTTATTTTGTGCATGAAAATTATCCGGCAGGTACTGTCCAATCTTTTTCCGATAATATCAAGCTGCTTACCATTATCTTTTTACGCATGGTGCAAATGATCATTGCACCTATTGTTTTTACTACATTGGCAGTGGGCATTGCCCGCCTCGGTGATATGAAAACAGTGGGCAGGGTTGGAGGAAAAGCAATGCTTTGGTTTATTACGGCATCATTGGTTTCATTAATACTGGGTTTAATACTGGTGAATATTTTTAAACCAGGTGTAGGGGTGGATATCAAGCATGCCGATATCGCTTCCGTAACCGATCTTTTAGAAAAGTCTAAAGGGTTTTCTTTATCAAAATTTGTAGAGCATGTGGTGCCAAGAAGTATCATTGAAGCAATGGCCACCAATGAAATTCTGCAGATCGTGATCTTCTCGGTCTTCTTTGGTATTGCACTCGCCGCAATTGGAAAAAAAGGCGAATCTATTGTGAATGCTTTGGACACGATCTCTCACGTGGTATTAAAAATGGTGTCGTATGTTATGTATGTTGCGCCGCTCGGTGTATTTGGTGCCATGGCCGCAGCTATTGCGAAGAACGGTTTAGGCATCTTAACCACGTTTGGTAAATACATTGGTGAATTCTATTTGGGCCTTGCGATACTTTGGATGGTGTTGTTATTCGTGGGTTATCTTTTTTTAAAAAGAAGGTTAGCTGTTTTGCTAAAACGAATCGCGGGCCCCATGTCGATTGCATTCAGTACCGCCAGCAGCGAAGCGGTATATCCAAAACTGGTGGAAGAAATGGAACGCTTTGGTTGCAGTAACAAAATTGTAAGTTTTGTTTTACCCCTCGGCTATTCTTTTAATTTAGATGGCAGTATGATGTACATGACCTTCGCCAGTATGTTCATTGCACAGGCTTTTAATATCACGTCTATTACTGGTGACCTGGGGCAGCAGATCATCATGCTATTGGTTTTTTTAATTACAAGTAAAGGTATTGCGGGGGTACCAAGGGCTTCACTGGTAGTGGTATTAGCCACAGGTGCCATGTTTGGTATACCACCCGAAGGTGTTGGGTTGATATTGGCCATCGATGTATTTTGTGATATGGGCCGCACCATGACCAATGTTTTAGGAAATGCGCTGGCCACTGCCGCGGTAAGTAAATGGGAAGGCCAATTGGAACATTCTTCAAATCATTAGAAAAATAACCTAAATGTTTAACCTTATATTTTTAGATTTTCAATGGCACCAGTTATTGCAGCCACAATGGTATATCCTCAATGGCGGGCTTTGGTTTGTTTTGTTAGTGGTGTTTGCCGAAACTGGTTTGTTTGCAGGCTTTTTTTTACCCGGCGATTCCCTGTTATTTGTAGCAGGAATTTCTGCGCATGCGATTGAAATGGATGGTAAAAGTGAGCCGGGATTGGGATATCAGTTTTTAAAATATTTTGGGATGGATAATAACCACAGTTATTGGCTCGACCTTTTTGTTTTGGTGGCATTGATTTCAATGGCTGGTATTTTGGGCAATGCCTTAGGTTATTGGTTTGGTAAAAAATTTGGTCATGGTATGTACAATTGGCGTGACCGGTGGTTTTTTAAAAAACGTTACCTGCATGAGGCGCACGATTTTTATGAGAAACATGGTGGCGGTGCCATCGTGTTAGCACGCTTTGTTCCCATTGTAAGAACCTTTGCCCCGTTGATCGCCGGCATTGTGAATATGAATAAAACCAAATTTTCTTTTTACAATGTTATTGGTTGCGTAGCATGGGTTACTTCGATGATTCTGGGAGGTTTCTTTTTGCAGAAATGGATATGGGATATTTTTCATTTTGATTTAAAGGAACATCTTGAAATTATTGTAATCGGGATAGTAGTTGTGACCACTGCACCCATTTTTATTAAATTATTTTTTGGCAAAAAAAAATATACTGAAGATGGACCTTCAAAAAAATAAGGAGTCACTTTTTAATATAATGGTAATAGTAGCTGCATTAGGTTACTTTGTAGATATCTACGATTTACTATTGTTTCAGATTGTTCGAATACCAAGTTTAACTTCTTTAGGACTTTCCGAAGACCAGGTTGATAAAAGCGGGCAGTTTATTATCAGTATACAAATGATAGGGTTACTTATTGGGGGAATTATTTGGGGTATAATGGCTGATAAGAGAGGTAGATTAAGCGTTTTATTTGGGTCTATTGTTTTATACTCTATAGCAAATATTTTTAATGGGTTTGTGCATACTGTCAATGAATATGCATTGGTTCGTTTTTTTGCCGGAGTGGGTTTGGCAGGAGAATTGGGTGCAGGGATTACATTGGTGTCGGAATTGGTACATAAAGATAAAAGAGGCATAAGTACTTCTTTAGTTGCAGGTCTTGGTTTAACAGGCGCCGTAGTAGCTTATTTTATTTCAAAAGAATTTGACTGGCGTATTTGTTATTTTATCGGCGGAGGATTAGGACTTTGTTTATTGATATTACGGATTTCTGTTTTTGAATCCGGTTTATATAAGCAGGTAAAACAAATGAATGTTAGCAGGGGTAATTTTGCCATGTTCTTTAATAATAAAAAAAGATTTAAAAAATACCTGTGCAGTATCATCATAGGTTTGCCTACATGGTTTGTCATCGGGGTATTGATCGCATTCTCCAATAAATTCGGTAAAGAATTTGGACTTATCGAAAAAATAAATCCTGGCAAAGCCACCATGTTTGCCTATACCGCTATTTCAGTTGCCGACGTATTAATTGGTTTCATAAGCCAATGGCTGAAAAGCAGGAAAAAGGCGCTGTATATATTTTATGCTTTTACGGGCCTTATGCTCATCCTTTTTTTCACTCAGCAAAACCCTACTGCCACAACAATGTACTGGATAATTGCAGGGCTTGGTTTTGGTACCGGTTTTTGGGCCATATTTGTAACAATGGCTGCAGAACAATTTGGCACCAACCTGCGGGCTACCGCTGCTACAACCGTTCCTAATATGGTTAGGGGTTCTTTACCTTTAATTATTTTGCTATTCAATTTTTTACAGCGAACCTTTACGTATGCTGCAAGCGGATGGATAACTGCAATTGTTGTTATGGCACTGTCAGTAACGGCAGCTTATTTATCCGAGGAAACCTTTGGAAAGGATTTAAACTACATAGAAGAGTAATTTTCATACGTGTAAATTTGTGTAACCCGTGGCTAAATTTCTCATCATACGTTTTTCTTCTATTGGCGATATTATTTTAACTACGCCGGTTATACGCTGCCTGCGTAAACAATTGCCCGATGCCGAAATTCATTTTCTCACCAAGCAATCCTTTAAAAGTATTGTAGCTTCCAATCCATATATTGATAAGGTACACACACTGGGCGACAGTTTTGAACTGATGCTGCATGAATTGAAAACAGAAGAATACGATTATATCATCGACCTCCACCATAACCTCCGTACACTTCGCATTAAACGTTTCTTAAAAGATGTAAAAGCATGCTCATTCAATAAACTGAATGCACAAAAATTCATTTACACTAATTTTAAAATAAACACGTTACCCAACAGGCATATTGTTGACAGGAACCTGGAAACTCTCGCTTCATTCGGAATAGTGAACGACGGGCTTGGATTAGATTATTTTATTCCCGCAAAAGATAAAATAATTAATAAAGACCTTCCGGCATCCCATATGCTGGGCTACATCGCCATAGTGATTGGTGCTGCACTGGCTACCAAGAAGATGCCCATTCACAAACTAAAAGAATTATGTGCAGCGATACAACATCCAGTTATTTTACTGGGGGATAAGAATGATCATGGAGCCGGTGAACAAATTGCAGCCGCTGATGATATCAAGATCTATAATGCCTGTGGTAAATTTAATTTAAATGAATCGGCGGATATCATTCGCGGTGCCAAACTGGTGATCACTCACGACACGGGACTGATGCATATTGCAGCTGCTTTACAAAAGCCCATCATTTCCATTTGGGGCAATACGGTGCCTTCTTTTGGCATGTGTCCTTACTATGGCAAACAATCGGCGCAACATTTTGATGTGGTACAGGTCAATAAACTATGGTGCCGGCCCTGCAGTAAGATCGGTTACAATAAATGTCCCAGGGGGCATTTTAAATGCATGGAATTAATTGCTGTTAATGAAATTGTAAATATGGTCAACCTTAGATTGGGGAAATAATAAAAAGTTGTTGATTTGAGTTATAGGGGTGGAGTATATTATGAAAAAGCTTTTTTTCTTTCTTCTTGTCACGTTAAGTTTAACCGGGTTTGCGCAGGTAAATGTGAACATCAACTGGTTGCAGCATGTTCCGCCTGCAAGTAGCGATACCATATTCTACAACCCTATAAAGAAATTAACGTGGCCTGATTTTAAAGGAAAGCCCGGCACCCCTTCTGAAGCCATCGCAGTAACATCTTCAGGCCTCGGTTACCAGGCATCAATGAAATTCAGGGATGGAAAAACTGATATCAATATTGATGTGTACTGTTATTTCAGCAAACAAAGTTCATGGGTGAGAAAAGGAAGGGAATCAAATTATGCCCTTACGCATGAACAGCATCATTTTGACGTAACTTATATCGTTACCGATCTTTTTATACAAAAGTTAAGAGGGGCTAAATTCAACCGGAATAATTATGCCGATGTAGTTGAAAAAATTTATGCAGAAGCCTGCCGTGAATTGGAAAAAATGCAGAATGCCTATGACGGGCAAACGAAGAACGGGCAACTCAGGGATATCCAGTCGGATTGGAACAATAAAATCGACAGGCAGTTAAATCTCACCGCGGGCAAATAAAGACTTACAGGTTTACTACCAATACAGGAATTTTCAACTCATGCCTTACGGCATTTACTGTTTCTCCATAAATAAAATCTTTTAAGGCGGTATGGCCGTGAGCACCGATCACCAGCATGTCTGCGTTGTTTTCATTTACTATCCTGGCGATCTCCTTTACCCTGTTGCGGAAACCGAGTTTGCCTGCTGCTTCAAAACCCCGTTCTGATAGTTGTTGTACGTAAAATTCCATTTGCTCCTGGTCTTTTATTGTTTCAAAATCATCACTTTCTTTACCATATAATTTTGCCGCTGCACTTTCCACGATATGCAATAAAAGGTATCTGGTCTTTTCTTTTCCCTGCCCGATCGCATAGGCCAGTAATTTTTCATCATTGACACTGTAATCCAGTGCTACAGCAATCTTACCAAAACTTGGTATAGAAAGATTCTTGATCACATTGATATCCGGATGCATTTGTATCGAAAATGTTTTCTTGTTTTTTGTAAGTAACGGGTGCAGGATGATGTATAATAAAAGCACCAGGAAAAATAATCCAAGCAGCACCAGGATGATCTTTGCCCCGATATTGTCACCGGCAAATACGCCGGAAGCTTCGTTGATCAGCATTTTTAAATTCAAATAGATCAATACAGACGCAACCATCCATGCAACAACCTGCACCAATGGTTTTATGGCAAAACTGCCCATCGTTTTTTTATCACTTACAAAATGGATCAACGGAATGATCGCAAAACCCAATTGTAAACTTAAAATAACCTGGCTAAATACGAGAAGGGAGTCAACGTCATTTTCTCCATTTATAATAATTACCAGCAACGCGGGTATAATGGCTAGCATCCTGGTGATCAGTCTCCGTAACATGGGATTGATACGAAGGCTAAGGTATCCTTCCATGATGATCTGCCCTGCCAGTGTACCCGTTATGGTACTGCTTTGCCCCGCGGCAATTAAAGCAACAGCAAAAAGTATGGGCGCCGCATTTCCTAAAAATCCCGGTAATAAACGATGGGCTTCTTTAATTTCTGCCACATTGGAATTGCCGGTTTTAAAAAATACAGTAGCAGCCAAAACAAGGATGGCAGCATTTACAAAAAAAGCAATATTCAGTGCAATAGTGCTGTCGATACGGTTGAACTTTAATGCCTGTTTAATACCATCTTTCGTGCGGTCGATCTTTCTTGTTTGCACGAGTGCAGAATGTAAATATAAATTATGCGGCATTACCGTGGCACCAATGATACCAATGGCGATATACAAAGCTTCATCACTGGGAAATGTAGGGATAAATCCTTTGGCCACTTCGGTAAGTAAAGGTTTAGCTAACAGGATCTCAATAAAAAAAGCCACTGCCACAATTCCTACCAGCGCAATGATAAAGGCTTCCATCTTACGCATGCCCATTCTTTGCAGGTAGAGTAATAAAAATGTGTCCAGCACCGTTAAGGATACGCCCCAAATCAAAGGCAACCCTGTTAGTAGCTGCAAACCTATCGCCATTCCCAATACTTCAGCAAGGTCGCAGGCGGCAATGGCAATCTCCGCCAGCACCCAAAGTACATAGTTTACCATTTTGGGATAGGCTTCCCTGTTAGCCTGGGCAAGATCCCTTCTTCTCACGATACCCAACCGGGCAGACAAACCCTGGAGCAATAAAGCCATTAGGTTACTCATCAGCAATACCCACACTAAAGAATAACCAAATTTACTGCCGCCGGCAAGGTCTGTTGCCCAGTTACCGGGATCCATATAACCTACACTTACCAGGTAAGCAGGGCCTAAAAAAGAAAAGATCTTTCTCCACCCAACCTTCTTTTTTGTGGTATCAATAGTTTCATGAACTTCACTTAAGGAAGTAGGTGGATGCTCTTTGTTAATCATAATGAACAAAAATATTTTTTGCTATCTGCTCGCTGATAATGCAGGCGGGTTGTTTTAAAACTTTTATTTCCAATGAACCATCAAATTGAAACCGCCTGGTGATTTTGATTGAGGTACCTATTGCTATGGCATAGTGCTTCAGCATCTCCAGCATCTGTGGCGACTGGTTAGTTACCGAACTTACGGCGGCTGATTTATTTAAAGGCAGTGCGGTAACACAGAGCTGGTTGAGTTTGGGTATTCTGCCATTGCTGTCCGGTATTGGATCGCCATGAGGATCAAAAGAAGGATTACCCAGGAATTGCTGCAATTTTTCGATCAAATCATTGCTGCTGATATGTTCCAGCTCCTCCGCAATATCATGTACTTTGTCCCATGCAAAGCCCAGCTTCTCCACCAAAAAATATTCCCATAACCTGTGTTTCCGCACTACCGACAGCGCTACTTTCCTGCCATGTTCGGTTAGTTTAAAGCCTTTATATTTTTCATACTGAAGGATTTTTTTGGCGGACAATTTTTTAAGCATGTCCGTTACAGAGGCCGCCTTGGTCTGCATCTCGGCCGCAAGGGAATTGGTGTTCACCAAACCTGCCTGCTGCTGTAAGTGATAAATACTTTTGATGTAATTTTCTTCGCTTATTGAAAAGTTCATAAGTCTAAAAATAAAATTTAGACAAATCTAAAAATAATAATTGACAATTTAATAACGGGGAATGAATAATTTTGGCAAATTGTTATAAATTATGAAACTAAAAATAAGTTCAGGCTCGCCCTGGGAAGATATTGTAGGCTATAGCAGGGCCGTAAGAGTGGGTAATATTATTGAGGTTGCCGGCACCACTGCTATGGATGGCGATGAATTGATCGGTAAAAGCGATATCTATAAACAAGCTGTTTTTATTTTTAAAAAAATTGAAACTGCATTGATTGCTGCAGGGGGCTCTTTAGCGGATGTGGTGCGAACAAGAACCTTCGTTACTGATATTACTCAATGGCATGCAGTAGGTAAAGCGCATGCGGATTTTTTTAAAAACATAAAACCCGTTGCTACAATGGTAGAAGTAAGCAGGCTGATCAATGATGACCTGTTGATAGAAATTGAAGTTACGGCGATAATTGAACCCTGATAATTAAAATAGAAAATGCCTACTATAAATTTCGAATTTAAAGCAATAGCAACCAACCTGGATGCCCTCGAGAAAAAATTATTGAGCCTCAGCCCTGAATACATTGGCGAAGACCACCAGTTGGATACTTACTTTAATGTGGCGCAGGGACGTTTAAAATTACGTGAAGGGAATATCGAAAATTCGCTGATATATTATGAACGTAAAGATGCTGCCGGTGCAAAGCAATCTGATATTTTGTTGTACCACCACCAGCCTGACAGTGCACTTAAAGAAATATTAACTACACTGCATGGCGTTAAAGTAGTAGTAGACAAGAAAAGGAAAATATATTTCATCGATAATGTAAAATTTCATTTTGACAGGGTAGAAAGATTGGGCACCTTTATAGAAGTTGAAGCCATTGATAAAAATGGAGCTATCGGCGTGAACAAACTTAAAGAACAATGCAATTTTTATGCTGCATTCTTTGCCGTATCGGCAGCTGATTATATAGCTTTTTCCTATAGCGATCTCATCCTGCAAAAATTATAAGCCTACTATAGCAACATGTAACAACAGGGGCTGTTCTGACTTTTTTTTATCAACAGTAAATATAAAATGTGTATATCTTCTCCTGTATACCGGTAACGGCGCCGGGTTACTTTTCCTTCCTTCATGTATGAATATTTGTATCTAACTATTAAAATTATAGCGCCTAATGGCCTGTATTTGTATTGGTGTAGATGATAAAGTCCGGTTTTTATTCTTGCCCGATAAGTAACCAATAAAATGAAGAGGAAACCTGGAAATTGCAGCCCCATGGCCCGGAAGATATGAAGTGTATAATTTACACGGTATTTTTTTAAAAGCGCCGGTTTTACTGAAATTTACATTTATATTGCGTCCTCAAAAAAGAGCAGATAATGAGTTTTACTAATTTCAATGTGCCGTATTCTATTGATGAACGTTTTAAAAAACGCGTTGCTTATTTTTCGATGGAATTTGCCGTGCACCAGCCGCTAAAAATTTATAGCGGTGGGCTTGGATTTTTAAGCGGTTCACATATGCGCAGTGCATATGAACTGCGCCAGAACTTAATAGGTATCGGTATTCTTTGGAAGTATGGTTATTATGACCAGGCACGAAACCAGGATCAAACACTGCAGGTTCAGTGGAATGAAAAGATATATAATTTTTTAGAAGATACCGGTATCAAGTTCCAGGTAGATATTCACGAACACCCGGTTTGGGTAAAAGTGTGGTACCTGAATCCTGAAACATTTAAAAGTGCCCCGCTTTTTTTATTGAGTACAGATCTTCCCGAGAATGATTATGTATCTCAAACGATCACCCATCGTTTGTATGATGCTAACGTGGCTACCAAAGTAGCACAGTTTATTTTATTAGGTGTTGGCGGTGCGAAATTAGTTGACCAGTTGAATTTCAATCCTGAACTATATCATTTGAACGAAGCACATGCCATCAGTGCCGCTTTTTACCTGTACAAAAAATATGGCAGTGCCGAAGAAGTAAAGAAAAGAATGGTCTTTACAACCCACACACCTGAAGAAGCAGGTAATGAAAAGCATGATATTTTTCTTTGCGAAAAGATGAGCTATTTCTGCGGAATGAAACTGGATGAGGTAAGAAAATTAACAGGGATGGAAGGCGACCAGTTTAATCACTCTCTTGCAGCATTGCGTTTTGCAAAATTAGCCAATGGAGTGAGCCAGTTACATGGAGAAGTAAGCCGTAAGATGTGGGGTAAGTACCCCGGCATCTGCGAAATAAAAGCGATCACCAATGCACAGAACTGGTTCTATTGGTCGGATAAGCAGTTGTATAATTTTATGAATGAGAATAACACTGCAGGTTTTGATGACAGGAAAAAATATTTAAAGAAAAGAGCTTTTGATATCGTTGCAGACCAAACAGGCAAACTGATGAACAAAGATGTGTTTACCATTGTTTGGGCACGCCGCTTTGCAGGTTATAAAAGAGCAGAATTATTAACCAGGGATATTCAAAGATTCGAAAAATTATTGTCCAACAAAAAATACCCCGTTCAGATCATTTGGGCGGGTAAACCTTATCCATTGGATTATCCTGCCATCAGCGATTTCAACAATCTTGTGCACCTGAGTAAAAAATATGATACTGTTGCTGTATGTACTGGTTACGAATTGGGATTAAGTAAACGCCTGAAACAGGCAGCTGATCTTTGGTTAAATAATCCCCGTGTACCAAGAGAAGCAAGTGGTACCAGTGGAATGACGGCTGCAATGAACGGCGCAGTTAACTGCAGTACCAATGACGGATGGATATGTGAATTTATTCATCATGGTAATAATGGTTTTGTGGTACCACCCATTGATTATGAAAATATCAGTGTTCATGAGCAGGACCAGTACGACCTGGATCAATTATACGAAATCCTGGAAAAACAGGTACTTCCCCTCTATTACGATAACCAGGAAGTTTGGCGGCAGATCACACAGAATGGAATGCGGGATGTACGGTTCCAGTTCGACAGTAACCGAATGGCGCAGGAATATTACGAGATACTGTATAAATAATAAAGGGGCTTTGGTAAAACAAAGCCTTTTTTTTATTGAACCGTTAACATAAAAAATACGTTTATTGGGTATGCAGCGTATATTATTAATCAGCATTGTTATTGGTGCAACGTATTTACTTCCAGCATGTAAAAAACAAACCGGGCAAACTGCAACGCAACCACAGGTAACTTCCGGTAATTATAAAACTTACCTGGCGCTTGGTGATTCTTATACGATAGGCCAATCTGTAACAGCAGCAGAAAGGTTTCCCGCCCAAACAGTAAGCCTGCTTAGGCAAGACAGTATTAATTTTAATGCTCCCGAATATATTGCAGTAACTGGATGGACTACCCGTAATTTACTCGACAGGATCGCCGCTGCTCCTCCCGAAAAAACTGTATATGATTTTGTAACCTTACTGATTGGCGTTAATAACCAATACCAGGGCCGCAGCCAGCAGGAATATGCCGCAGAGTTCACACAATTGCTGGACAAAGCAATACAGTACGCAGGTAACCGTGTTAAAAGAGTAGCCGTACTTTCCATTCCCGATTGGGGAGTTACGCCTTTTGCAAATGGCAACAACAGGAACCTGATCGCAAAGCAAATAGATTCCTTTAATATAATCAATAAACAAATTTCGTTAGCAAGATCGGTTAACTACATAGATATTACTGGTTCAACAAGAATGGCTGCAACGGATCCTTCACTCGTTGCTGGTGATGGATTGCATCCTTCAGGTAAAGAGTATAGTAAATGGGCCGCACTGCTTGCGGCAACTATAAAAGCTGCTTTATAACACGGCGTTTTCAACTTATCCACTCCTGAATGTTTTTATACCAATCTTAATACATACTCTACCATTCCCCACGAATTCGTATTAAAGGCATTGGAAACTATATCATCTTTGTGTGGTAATTTATTTACAATGAAACAACTTCCTGCAATTATTGAGTTATTCCTGAGCGATTTTATCCTCAGTAATTTTAATACTTCTCCCCCGCATCGATAGCCAACGGCCGTATGGCAGTATAAAAGAAACGACTACATTCCTGCTGCTAATAATAAGAGCTTTTTTCAAGGTAAAAGCTCCCTTATTTCAGGGCAACAGAATAATAATGGCCAGGCGAGATGCCAGACCAATAAACATTCCTTATTTTCATCAACTAAAACCCTGCATAACATGGACGCTCAAGTATTGATCACATGGGGATTGCCCATTGGCATCCTCTTATTTATTTTATTATTTTACAGGTTTATTCTTCGTGTATTTTTTGGCGTTGTGATCGTTCCTGAAGACAGGATCGGATTAGTTACGAAAAAATTTGTGCTCTTCGGTAAACAGCAATTGCCTGAAGGCCGTATTGTGGCTACAGAGGGCGAAGCGGGCTACCAGGCACAATCCTTACCACCGGGTATTTATTTTGGTAAATGGATATGGCAGTATGACATCAAGTTCCAGCCCTTTACAATTATTCCAACCGGGCAACTGGGATTGGTATTGGCAAAAGATGGCGCTGAACTTGAAACAGGTTCTATCCTCGGCAGGAAAGTAGAATGCGACAGTTTTCAAAATGCAGAATTGTTTTTAAAGAACGGGGGCCGTAAAGGGCGTCAAACAGCCATCATTACACCCGGCAGTTATCGTATCAATACTTTTCTTTTTGAACTGATCATGACTGATATGACTTCAATACCTGATAATGCCGTAGGCGTAGTAACTACCCAGGAAGGTAAGCCATTGGAAGAAGGACAGATTGCAGGCCGCATTGTAGAAGGGCACAATAAATTCCAGGACGTGGATATGTTCATGCAAAGTGGCGGCTATAAAGGTTTACAGGAGCAGGTTGTACTGGCCGGTACCTATTTTTTAAATCCATGGTTTGCAAAAGTAGATATGGTAAATATGATGGAAATACCGATTGGCCATGTAGGTGTAGTGATCAGCTATGTAGGTGCGGAAGGTGTTGACCTTAGCGGAGCAGAATTCAAGCATGGCAACATTGTTTCGAAGGGGCAAAAAGGAGTGTGGGCCGAACCGTTAGGCCCAGGTAAATATCCGATCAATCCATTTATTATGAAAGTGGAACTGGTTCCTACTACCAACCTGGTGTTAAACTGGGCTAACGCAAGGAGTGAAAGCCACCAGTTGGATAAACACCTGTCTACAATTACAGTGCGTAGTAAAGACGGTTTCCCTTTTAACCTCGATGTATCGCAGATCATTCATATCCCTACCACCGAAGCGCCAAAAGTGATCGCACGATTTGGCAACATGAATAATTTAGTGAGCCAGGTATTGGAGCCCACGATCGGTAATTATTTCCGTAACAGCGCGCAGGACAGTGATGTAATTGCGTTCCTGGGTACACGTAAAGAAAGACAAACCTCGGCGAAGATGCACATCGGCGAAGTGCTTGACCAATACAATGTATATGGTGTGGATACATTGATAGGCGATATTGTGCCACCGGAAAGTTTGATGAAAACTTTGACTGACCGTAAAATTGCAGAAGAACAGAAAATTACTTACGAAACAGAAATGCAGGCGCAGAATACCCGGCAGAGCCTGGAAAAAGAAACGGCGATCGCTGATATACAAAAAGAAATTGTTAAGGCAGACCAGGGTGTATTAATAGCCGAAAGGGTTGCAGATGCTTCGGTTAAAAAAGCAACGGGTGAAGCCAACAGTGTTCGTTTACAATCTACTGCTGAAGCAGACCGGTTAAAATTATTGGCAAATGGTGATGCAGAAAGGATACGTGTGCTTGCAAAAGCAAATGCGGAACAGATCGAATTGTTGGCAAGAGCGGATGCTGAAAAAATCTCCCTTACCGGTAATGCCGAAGCTGAAAAAATCCTGGCAATCGGTAAATCAAATGCAGAATCCTATAAACTTTCGGTAGAAGCAATGGGTGGCAATAACTTTACACAATTGAAAGTAATGGAATCTATCGGTAGCCAGAATGTAAGAATAATGCCTGACGTATTGATCAGCGGTAATGGCGATAGTGCTAACGGTGGCATCAGTGGTTTGTTGGGATTGAGGTTACTGGAGGAGGTAGCAAAGCGTAATGAAGAGATGAAGAAATAAAATAAGTATTTAAAACTTACGATCGCTTGCTTTAAAAAGCAGGCGATCATTTTAAATTTATTTAAAATGAAACGGTTATTTTTTATTTTGGTGAGCCTTTGTTCTCATACTGTTTTTGCACAGGAAGCACAAAAGGAAAAGATAGATGCCATGCAGGCTAAAGTAGTACGATTTTTTAATAAGCAGTATATTGACAGCCTGTACAGCTTAACCGGCGTGGAATTTAAAAAAAACCTGACCGCTGAAAAATTTAAAGCTGTGTGTGAGAATAATTTATTCCCCCTGGGCAGTATTAAATTGTCGGAGTTTGAAAAACTGGATAAAGGGATTGGCAAATACAAAACAACTTTTGAAACAGCTATCCTGTCCATGTATTTAAGCCTGGATGCCGACGGCAAGCTGCAAACCTTTTTATTTCAGCCTTACAAAAAAGAAATCCCGGCGGATTATAAAAAAACCAAAACAGATAATGCACTGGAAACAGACCTGGATAAAAAAATAGAAGCCATCGTTCAGCCGTTTATGTTTGAAAGCAAAACCGTTGGGTTAAGTATTGGTATTTTAAAAAATGGCAAAACCTTCTTTTATAACTATGGCGAAACAAAAATAGGTAACGGGGAAATACCTTCATCTAAAAACCTTTACGAGATAGGTTCTATCACCAAGACCTTTACAGGATTTCTTTTAGCCAAAGCTGTTATAGAAAAAAAGATCGCATTGAATGACCCGGTGAATAAATATCTTCCCAAAGATATCCCGGTAATTAAATTTGGAAAGGATACGTTGAAAATTGTTCACCTGAGTAATCATACTTCAGGATTACCACCGCTACCCGATAATTTTGGGGCAGATGATTTGATCAATCCCTATAAAGATTACGATGAAAAAAAATTATTAGCTTATCTCAGGCATGCTTCCTTAAGCCGTAAACCGGGTGAAAAACTGGAATATTGTAATTTGGGAGTGGGGTTGCTTGGTTATATTTTGCAACAGGTAAATAAAATGCCCTTTGAAAAAATGATCACGGAACTTATTTGCTCAAAAGCGGGGATGACTGATACCAGGCAATTCCTTTTGAAGAAAGACAGTGCCCTGTTTATGCAGGGTTATAACGAAAATATTTTACTGCAAAGCCAGTGGGATTTTAAAGTGTTATGTTCGGCAGGTTGTTTAAGAAGTAATACTGTAGACATGCTTAAATATGCACAATTTAATTTACCTGTAAATAATGGGACATTGTTGAACGAAATTGAATTATCCCACCAGGTTACATTTAAAGATGAGCAGCAGCAAATTGCATTGAACTGGTTTATTCAAAATTGGGGTTGGGGGCCGCTATTATTCCATGGAGGTGCCACGGGCGGCTACCGTAGCCTGTTAGCCATCAATCCAAAAACAAAAAATGCAGTGATCGTACTTTCTAATACAGCCGTAAGTAATGACATTGTTGGAGTTCAAATTTTAAAATGGCTGGATAAATAATTTTCACAATGGCAACATACAATGTTAAAGCAGAGATACGCTGGTCGGATATTGACGCAAATTTTCATGTAATTCATAGTAGATATTATGAGTACTGTGCCAATGCACGTTTGAAGGTACTGGCTCAAAACGGTATGACGATGCAGGTGATACAGGATGAACATATTGGCCTCATTTTATTCAGGGAAGAAGCAGTTTTTAAAAAAGAATTACGGTTTGGTGATGAGATAGAGATCCGTATTACGTTATTGAAAGCCAATGCGGATTTCAGCCGCTGGAGTTTTAAAAATGAGATATGGAAAAATGGAGACACACTTGCTGCTGTTGTTACGGTAGATGGCGCATGGATGGATACGGAAAAAAGAAAACTTACCCTTCCGCCTGAAAGGTTTCAAAAAGCTTTTGCTTCCTTTCCAAAGGCTGAAAATTTTAACCAATAAGATTTTATAATTATTTTAAAAGCGTTGCAAATAAATATCTTTGCAACGCTTTTTATGTTATCAACAACCATTAATTTATATAAGAACGCTTATAGTGGCCTAACACGACGTATGTGGTTATTGGCAGTTGTAATGCTGATCAACCGCTGTGGTACAATGGTACTGCCCTTTATGACCTTATATTGCAATCATCGCGGTTACACAGAAACGCAGGGTGGTCTTGCTGTAGCTATTTATGGTGTTGGTTCTTTATTTGGTGCAATGATTGGTGGAAAGCTGAGTGATACTATTGGATTCTACTCCATGCAATTCATCGCGTTATTTGGCGGCGGTGTGATGTTCATTGTGTTGGGACAAATGGATTCCTATCTCAGCATTTGCATTTGTATTTTTTTTGCGAGCATGATCAATGAAGCCTTTCGGCCTGCAAACTCCACGGCGGTGGCCCATTATAGCAACCCGCAAAACCGTACACAATCTTTTTCCCTCGTTAGGCTGGCAATTAATTTAGGGTGGGGGGTAGGCAGCGCAATTGCAGGCATACTGGCCTCTATCAGTTATAAATTGTTATTTTGGACCGATGGCCTTACCAATATTGCAGCGGGTATTGCATTACTGCTTATTTTGCCAAAAGTTACTTTGGCACAGCAACATAAAAGCAGCTATGAAATTGCTGATAGAAGCAAAGGCCCTTTGCAGGACCGTACTTTTATGATCTTCACCGGCTTTATGCTGTTGTTTGCCATATGCTTCTTTCAATTATTTACTACGGTGCCATTATATTTTAAAGAAGGGCTGAAATTAAATGAATCCAGTATTGGGCTGGTCATGGCACTCAATGGTATCTTAATTGCTTTGTTTGAAATGGTGATCGTATTTAAACTGGAAGGCACCCGGCCTTATTTAAAACTAATGATGTATGGTTGCCTGTTATTGGCCGTTTCTTACCTCATGCTCAATATTCCTATCGCTAACGGTTTTATTTTGGCAACTGCCGTGATATTAATGGTTACCATTGCTGAAATAACGGGCATGCCCTTCATGAACAGTTATTATATTGCCCGTACAACAACGGAGAACAGGGGGCGTTACGCAGCGGTATACACGATGGCATGGAGCGCTGCACAGGTAATAGGAAGTTTAAGCGGTACCCAAATTGCCCATTCCTTAGGGTACACTTATTTGTGGTGGATACTGGGTTTGTTGTGTACGGTCACAGCCCTGGGATTTAACTATATCCAAAACAAGTACCCGGGTAATAAAAAATAAGGGCTGTACTTTTGGTACAGCCCCGAAAGGTCTTTAAAAGTGAGGGTTTATCCTACTACTTCCACATTAACTGCGTTCATGCCTTTTTTGCCTTCTTGCAAATCAAACTCAACGCTGTCGCCTTCTTTAATATTTTGACTTTTCAATCCACTTACGTGTACAAAAGTTTCCTTGTTAGAGTCGTTGTGTTTGATAAAACCGAATCCTTTTTCAGTGTTGAAAAACTTTACGGTACCTTGTTGTTTGTCCATTTTAAATTGTATTGTATTATTTAATAAGGTGCGAAGATAGTTTTTTTATCATTAAATGCCATAATATTATTCTAAAAAGTTATTTGCCCCTTTTTATTTCCAGTACCTCAATATCAAAAATTAAAATACTGTTAGGCGGAATTACCCCTAAATTCCTGATACTATAACCTAATGATGAGGGAATTAAAAGCCTTATCTTTCCGCCTTGTCGGCAAACTGGTAATCCTACCTGCCAACCTTTTATCAATCGTTTTAACGGAAAAGTTGCAGGTTTGTCCTTTGTTTCATCAAAAACAAAACCATCCAGCAACTGTCCCTTATAGTTAACCACCAGGGTATCATTCGGGCTTACTTTTTCACCGGTTCCTTCTTTTAAGATCTTGTAATAAACACCGTTTGAAGTACCGGTGGTATCGATGGTGCCGGCTTGTATCGCATTTACCATAATCGTCTTTTCTTTTATGGCTTCAGCAACACTGTCTGCGTTTTTATAAAAATCAATAGCCGGTTTTGGGCCAATGGAATCCCTCACGTATAAGTCACCAAATTTTGTAGTTGAATTTTTAAAGCCTCCATTCCACAAATAAAATTTGTTGTCTTCTGTTCCTCCGCCGTAATCAATGCGGTCGCCTGCTTTGCCGGTAGCATCGTAACTGAATTTACTTTCGGTTATGGTTTTCCATTCGCCGCTTTCCTTTCTTATCCATTGGTTACCGAAATAAGCTTTACGCAAAAGCTGGCCATTATTACCCCAGAAATTTTCTACAAAAGAATAGAGTTTTCGCAGTGGCTTGCCATCTTTAGGTGCTTTAAAACAGGCGATCAGTTTCCATTTCTGTTCTTCGGGTATAAAAAAATAGCCTGCATAACTTGTGGTAACAGTGGCGCTATCAGTTGTTGCAGTTACTAAAAACTTATAAGTTTCACCTGCTTTCCAGTTATATACAAAATGGCTGTGGCCACCGGTTCCTTCATTGCCAAAACCATCAGCAAAAACAGCCTCACCCTTGGCCATTAACTTTACTTTGTTCTCCTCATTCACTTTATTTCTATCGACGGCTTCATTGCCCGCATCCCAAACAGAAAATATGATGCGTCTTTCTGTCGGGCTGTTTACCTGCATACCAAAATACCCCCTTGTAAAACCACAGGCCATAAAATAAGTATGGAGCGGGTCTGCATCATTTGGAACAGTAACTTCATTATAGAAGGAAACAACTTTTACACTGTCATCTAGCGGATACATCAAATGAACGGAAGCTGCATTCCTTCTAGGCTTCGGGTTAAAATGAATATCTTTCACGGCTTCGCCGCTTAGTTCGAGTGACCGGATATCAGCGATCGTTTTTCCTTTGTGAGTTGAGGCCGACAACGACAACATGTAAAATCCCGTTTCTTTTATAAGGATTTTACCAATGCTTATCTTTTTAAACGAAGAAGAGGCGGGCACTGCAATGTTGAACTTTTTTCCTGCAAACGAAGCTGTTAACTTATTACCTGCCACATTACTTTTTATTAAAAGCGCAAGGTTAAGGTTGCCGGCCCTGCGTATATCAAAATAAAACCGGATCTGCTGGTTTGCATCTGTCCAGTTTTGCAAGCCCTTTTCCGGGATAAATAAACTGCTTTCTACATCGTCACCGCTTTCTTCGGCGGGAACTGCGTAGGCGGTATGGGCAGGGATGCTTACCCTGGTTTGTGATAGTACCGGGTGAGTAAATAAAATGCTGAACAAAACAATGGCTACGCTCCTTAATTTTTTCATATAAATAAATGAATAACAAACATAATACAATTTTTATAAGATCGCTTTACGGCGAAGAAAGCCAGGCGGCAATATGGTTGAAATTATTTTTTGACCGATGTTTATTCAATAACTTTACCGTTAGCAGGCGTAATTGATCATCTAATTTTTGTTTTATGCAGAATTTTCACAGTGTGATAACTGGTACCGGTTGTTATATACCGGCCAATATAAAAAACAACAAAGAATTTACGATACTTAATTTTTATGGCGAGGATAATAAAAGAATTGAAACTGACCCGCAGGAAGTGGTAGCAAAATTCAAACAGATCACCGGTATTGAAGAAAGGCGTTATGTTGATGCAGGTATGGAATCATCGGATATGGCGGGTATCGCAGCGCAACGTGCGCTTGAAGATGCCGGCTGCGATCCTGAAACTTTAGACCAGATCATCCTGGCGCATAATTTTGGTAACGTAACCAAGCACACGATTCAAACAGATGTATTACCTGCATTGGCATCACGTGTAAAGCATATTTTAAAAATAAAGAATCCCAATTGCGTTGCTTATGACATTCTATTTGGTTGTCCCGGCTGGGTACAGGGCGTGATACAGGCAGATGCTTATTTTAAAGCAGGTATGGCGAAGAAATGCCTGGTGATTGGCACAGAAACTTTATCGCGGGTGATAGATATATATGACCGCGACAGTATGATCTTTTCCGATGGTGCCGGTGCCTGTGTGATGGAGTATAAAGATACCGGTGCAACAAAGCAAGGGATTTTGGCCTCCAGTGTACAATCATATTGTATGGAAGAGGTAGACTACCTGAATATGGGTAAATCAAATTTCCCCGATTCTGATCCTAGGGTAAGGTATATTAAAATGAAGGGAAGAAAAGTGTATGAATTCGCGATGAAACATGTGCCGTTGGCGATGAAGGATTGCCTTGATAAAGCCGGGGTAGATATCAGTGAACTTAAAAAACTGTTTATTCACCAGGCCAACGAAAAGATGGATGAAGGAATTATTAAAGCCATGTATAAACTTTACGGGATCAAAACAGCTCCCGAAAATATCATGCCCATGAGCATCCACTATTTGGGGAACAGCTCCGTTGCCACGATTCCTACATTGCTCGACCTTGTACGAAAAGATACGATGCCCGAACACCAGTTAAAAGACGGAGAGGTGATTCTTTTTGCTTCAGTTGGCGCAGGTATGAACATCAACGCCGTGTGTTACAGGGTATAAATCGTGAGACGTGAATCGTGAGTCGTGAATGTCAAAGAGTCTAACGGTGATAAAGCATTACTCACGCCTTACCACTAACGTCTCACTTGGGCAAGTTGCTGGTTCTTAGTACGATAGCACCTTACTGCTAAATAAATGTGGCTGAAAGCCTTAATTAGCGTACATTTGCAAGAAATTATAACATGAATAATGATCTCATTATTAAATTTTTAGAGCCTGCACATCTTGCGAAAAATGCTGTAAAAATTGAATTTAAAAAACGTAACACCATTGTTGGGGTATTTGTAAAGACTAATGATTACGAAGATTTAAAAGCCAAAAATTTCTGGCGCATCGTTACTGAAGCGAGTATACCCGAATGGAAAAAAACCAATAATAACCAATTGTCTAAAATTTTCAGTGGTTCTGAGTTTACCCGCTTAACGCAGGCGAAAGAAAAAGTAGCCGTTTAATCCATATTAATAAAAATGCCCCCAACAATTCTGTTGGGGGCATTTTTTATGGAATAATGTTATTAAAATCCCCGTCCGCCGGTGCCTCTTGGTTTAGGCAATTCCTTTCTCGGTATCTTTTCATCACGCTGTGCAGTGTTATACACAAATGAAGCAATAATTGTTGCAGCCTGTTTCAGGTCTTCAGGAATTAGGTGGTCGTAGGTATCCATATTGGTATGATGTGTCCTGGTATCATATTCAATGGCATCCTGTATAAATTGAAAACCCGGAATACCAACGGCATCAAAAGATTGATGATCTGTTCCGCCGGTATTGCTGATAGTAACTGTGGTAGCACCCAGGTCATGAAAAGGTTCCAGCCATTTTTTAAATATCGGCCCTGCCTCAGCATTACCCTGTAAATAGATACCCCTTATTTTTCCGGTACCGTTATCTAAATTGTAATAGGCAGATACCTTTGAGTGCTCAGGTTTTAATACCATATCCACAGGATCTGCAAAATGATTTTTCACATAGCCCCTCGATCCAAATAAACCTTCTTCCTCGCCGCTCCACAATGCAATCCGGATGGTGCGTTTCGGCTGAATCCCTGTTGCTTTAAGGATACGCATTACTTCCATCATTACTGCGCTCCCGGCGGCATTATCTGTTGCGCCTGTTGCACCATGCCAGCTATCCAAATGCCCGCCCAGCATCACGATCTCATCTTTCATAGCGGGGTCTGTTCCCGGGATCTCTGCTATTACATTATATCCCTTAATATCATTATCGTAGAATTTGGTTTTTACATCAGCTTCCATTTCAACTTTCTGGCCCGACATTACTAATCTTTGTATCCTTAAATAATCATCACTGGATAACATCACCCAGCCGTATTCATTTACCGCATCTTTTGCATAGGAGCCGCCGTTTTGTACAAAGACGGTTCCGTCATTTCCCCTTGGATTAAGGCTTAACACCAATGCAGGCTTTTCGTTCTTGTAAAAATCACCCACCTGGCGGACAAGTGCCTGGCGTTGCCGCACGGCTTCATTGGGCGTAAAGTTTCTCTGGCCTCCTGCTCTTGGAACATCGGGTTTGGCATTGGCCATTTTTTCGAGGGTACTGTCTGCATAACGCTGACCATCGGGGGTAAACGAAGGATGCAGGGTATCAGCAGCATACAGCATCACGATCTTACCTTTTATCTTACCGGCATATTCCTGGTATAACTGTGCTGAATCTTTTACGTTGATCATTATAACTTCACTGCTCATGATCTTTTTGCCGGGTGTGCCGCCTGTCCATGCTCTTGGGATCGCCACAATGGGTGAATAATAGGGAGCTGTCATCGCAAGATAACAACGTGTTTGCTGCCAGCCAATACCAAAATCACCCCATGGTTCTAAAGCTGCATTTACCATTCCCATTTTTGTGAGTTCATCTTTGGCCCAGTTGGCCGCACGAAAATAGCCGGGAGAATTGGTCAGGCGCGGGCCTGCTACATCAGTAAGATGAAAAGCCAGGTCCATCACTTTTGAATTATTGAGCCCTTCAGTTTTTATTTTGCTGATAGCATCACCTTGTGCAACAGCAAAATGGCCTGCCATGCAAAATGCCGCGATAAAAAAAGATTGTCTTCTCATGTTGAATAGGTTTTTAATTGGGAAGTCAATTTAATTTATTTTAAACGATTTTGGTAATTGTTTTTATAAATGGTGGAAAACTGAAAGCAGGATCTTTTGAAAAATAAAAGCCCAACTGTTTAGGTTGGGCTTCGTAAAATGATTGGTATATTTTTATACTGCAGCTTCCTCTGCATAGGCACTTACCGGTTCGCAGGTACAAATTAAATTCCTGTCGCCGTAAGTATTATTAACCCTGCTTATGCTTGGCCAAAATTTATTTTGTTTTACAAATTCTAAAGGGAAAGCCGCTGTTTCCCTGTTGTATTTATGGTTCCATTCATTGGCGCAAATAACCAATTGCGTATGCGGTGCATGTTTTAAAGGATTGTCTGCTTTATCAGCGCTGCCATTTTCTATCGCACGTATCTCTTCACGGATATTTAATAAGGCATCGCAAAAACGATCCAGCTCTGCTTTGTTTTCACTTTCGGTGGGCTCTATCATGATCGTACCTGCAACAGGAAAACTTAAAGTAGGCGCATGGAAATTATAATCCATCAAACGCTTGGCAACATCTTCGGCTTCTATGCCGGCACTTTGTTTAAATGGACGAAGGTCGACAATAAATTCATGTGCACAGGTACCGTTCCTGCCACTGTACAAAATTTTATATTCATTTTCTAAACGTGCCTTCATGTAGTTGGCATTAAGGATAGCATATTCCGTACTCTTCTTCAATCCTTCCGGCCCCAATAATTTTATATAAGCGTAACTTATTAAAAGAATGCTTGCACTGCCATAAGGCGCAGCACTTACTGCATGTATTGGTTCTTTACCACCAACAGCATGATTAACGTGCGATGGTAAATAAGGCGCTAATTTTTCATTAACACAAATGGGCCCCATGCCCGGGCCACCGCCGCCATGAGGAATAGCAAAGGTTTTGTGTAAATTCAAATGGCAAACATCAGCGCCAATATTTCCGGGGGAAGTTAAGCCTACCTGTGCATTCATGTTGGCGCCATCCATATACACTAATCCCCCATTGTCATGTATCAGTTTACAGATCTCCTTTATACTTTCTTCAAATACACCATGGGTACTAGGGTAAGTAACCATTAAGCCGGCTAAACTATCTTTATATTTTTCCGCATTCATGCTAAGGTCGGCCATATCAATATTGCCCGCATCATCGCATTTGGTCACCACTACTTTAAATCCGGCCATTACAGCGCTTGCAGGATTGGTACCGTGTGCAGAGATAGGGATCAATATCACATTCCGGTTGGCTTCGTTGCGGTGCGCATGATAGGCACTGATGGTTAACAGGCCCGTGTACTCGCCCTGTGCACCACTGTTGGGTTGCAAAGAAGTTGCTGCAAAACCGGTGATATTGCATAACCAGTTTTCCAATTCAGTTAATATGTGCTGGTAACCTTTCCATTGGTAAGCAGGTGCAAAAGGATGCATGCCGCCGAACTCGGGCCAGCTAACGGGAATCAATTGCGTTGCTGCATTCAGCTTCATGGTACAACTTCCCAGGCTGATCATCGAAGTATTTAAACTCAGGTCTTTATTCTCGAGGGATTTTATGTAACGCATCATTTCCGTTTCGCTGTGGTGCGAATTAAAAACTGGATGTGATAAGAATTCTGATGTACGGGTTAATGCTGCGGGGATATTTTCCAGTAAGCTGTCCGCGTCAAAATGCGCCACAGCAGTATCATTGCCCTGTGATGAAGCGAAGACGTGGATGATGTTGAGGATATCATTTTGAGAAGTGGTTTCATCGAGTGCGATACCAATGTATTCATCATCAAAATAATTGAAATTGATCTCCTGCAGCTCCGCCAGTTTACGTATGGCGGCAACCTCCTTAACATGTATTTTCAGGCTGTCAAAATAATATTCGTTTACATTGGTGAAACCGAGTTCGGCCAGTTCATTACTTAATGTTTGGGCCAAAAGGCTTACACGCTTCCCAATATTCTTTAATCCATCGGGGCCATGGTATACCGCGTACATCGCGGCCATATTGGCTAATAATGCCTGTGCGGTACAAATATTACTGGTTGCTTTTTCACGGCGGATATGTTGTTCTCTTGTTTGCAAAGCCATGCGTAAACAACGGTTGCCCTGCGCATCAATACTAACTCCAATGATTCGGCCGGGAATATTTCTCTTAAAATCATCTTTTGTAGCAAAAAAGGCGGCATGTGGTCCACCAAAGCCCATTGGTACGCCCAGTCTTTGAGAATTGCCTATCGCAACATCAGCGCCCAATTCACCCGGCGGTGTTAATAAGGTTAACGACAGCAGATCAGTTGCCATCACCACCTGTGCATTCACGTTATGTACTTTATCAATAAAACTACGGTAATCTTCTACAGCGCCATTGCTGTTGGGGTATTGCACTATGGCACCAAAAAAACTATCATCAAGCTGTGCATTGGTATAATCTCCAAAAACCAATTCTACATTAATAGGTGCAGCCCTGGTGACCAGGATATCTTTAGTCTGGCCAAAAATATTTTCGTCAACAAAGAATTTTCCTGCGGTAATATGATCGTGGTCTTTATTCTTATGATTGAAGAGCATGGCCATGGCTTCAGCTGCTGCCGTGCCTTCATCAAGCAAGCTGGCATTGGCAATGGGCAAACCGGTGAGGTCACTTACCATAGTTTGATAATTCAATAAACTTTCCAAACGGCCCTGTGCGATCTCTGCCTGATAAGGGGTGTATTGCGTATACCAGCCTGGGTTTTCAAAAACAGTGCGCAAGATCACGCTGGGTACAATAGTATTGTAATAACCACACCCGATATAGGATTTAAAAACTTTATTCTGTGAAGCAGTTGCCTTAAGGTCTGTAAGGTATTGGAATTCGCTTACCGGGCCGGCCGTGGTTAAAGGTTGCTGTAACCGGATAGAAGCCGGAACGGTTTGGTTAATCAGTTCGTCGGTAGATCTTATACCAATTACTTTCAGCATGGCCTGGGTTTCCTGTTCATTGGGTCCGATATGCCTTGCCGTAAACTCGTGTTGCTGTTGTTCAAAAAGATTCATATGCCTGTATAGATTTTTTTAGTTTGCCTGATGCCTCTAAAACGGAGCGTGCACCTGGTTAAAAGCTGCATTCTCCGGGTTCCCTCTTTTTAAGTTAAGAACGGGTTGGGTTGAGGCCGTAAAAAGTTGCCGCAAAATTACGATAAGATAACAAGATTCAACACCATTAAGTTCGTTGAATATTTACTGTGGAAAACTTGGGATAAACCACTGACGGAAAAGTTAATTTTTTTGGGGCCACTATTCATGCACTGCAAGAACAGGCACTTTACTTTGATAGATCATTTTTTTAGTATGCTGTGTCTTGAATAACCTTTCATAAAAACTGTGGTATTGCGGGGCAATTATAATCATGTCGATGTCTTTATCGCCAACAAATAAGTTCACCGCCTCGTGAAAATCATATAAGCGCATAAAATAGAATTCGGGATTAAATTCGGAAAGTAAGGCTTCCATTTTATCCCTTTCTTCTTTAAAGGCTGTAGTAAGCGAGATATAATGGCTTTCATCCACGTTTAAAATGTGCAATGAAGGTTTAAGGTCTTTAAGTAATCTTTTAACTGCAAGCAGGGTGGGGGTTTCTTCCACGTATTTCATTTCGGAAGTGATCAGCACATTTTCTATTTTGCTGTATTTCGCGTCTTCGGGAACTATTAAAACAGGACATACTTTTTTCTCAGCCATCGTCAGGGTATTGGAACCTGAAAACCGTTGGGCCAATGCTGTTTTGCCTGTGAGGCCCATCACGATAAGGTAAGCTGTTTTTACATGGGCGAATGCGGCAAGGCTGTCAATAAAATTGTTGCCGGATTCTGTATAGGTTTCTATGTTAGGTGCACATTCCAGCATTTCATTTTTAAGGGTAGTCAAATAATTGTTCGCAGTGGCCACATCTTCGCTTCCTGAATAATAATGATACAGGATAATATTTACGTTGGCCCTGTTTGCATACATAGCGCAGGCATAATGAGCCGCATTAAAAGAGGTTTGCGAAAAATCGAGGGGAACGATCACCTGTAACATAACAATACAATTTTGCTGCAAAATAAATGAAATTCAGCAGAACTGCTTCACTGTATTTATGTAAGTTGCCCACCTTAACAAATTGTAGCGATATTTGCAGCATGGAAGAAGACCTGTTACAGAACTGGGAAAAGAAATCAGCAGACCATCAAAAGCAATACAAGCAATTACTGCATCGTGCCGATAAAAATAAAGTGCTGAAAATATTACCAGAACTGCATGAGGAAGCCTTTGAGAAGGTTGACTGCCTGCAATGCGGCAATTGCTGTAAGGGTTATTCGCCGCGTTTTAAAACACCGGATATCAAACGTATCAGCAAACACTTAAAAATGAAAGAAGGGGATTTTATCAATAACTATTTGTACGTGGATAGTGAAGGTGATTATGTACTGAGAACAAAACCCTGCAGTTTTTTAGGCGCTGATAATTACTGCAGCATTTACGAAGTGCGGCCGGGTGATTGCGCAAGGTTTCCCTATACCGATGAAGATGTATTACTAAAACGCCAGCCACTCACCTTAAAGAATTCCAGCTTTTGCCCGATAACTTATTTTGTGCTGGAAAAATTGATGGCAACTTTTATGTGATCCTTATCATCGCCGGGCCGGTGTTCCACCAGTGATTAATGAAAAATAAGATTGCGGAAACCTTGAACTCTTGCGGAATTCCGGTATCACGAAGAAAAATAGAAAACAAGGCAAGGGAAAAAGTTATTGCATCTTTGAAGTGATCTCGGTATAAGCAGCTTCAAGTGGTCTGCTGATACCATCTCCTTTCCATTCATCTGATCCGGGAATAGCCGTTGTTTTTAAAATATCTTCTCTTGTTTTGCCCGCTTTAATTTCTCCTTCTACAAATTTCAGCACATTGCCCAGGTAATCACCGAAGGCTTTGAGGTCGGAGCTGTTTGTAACGATATCATAACCTTCGCCCGAATGCCCGCAAACGAATTGTGTTTTTTTGTCGAACGTAGCTACCGCTTTATCCAAAACTTTTATCCAGCTGGCCATGTCGGCCCCGGCAGTTTTATCAACGAAGGGATGGCGCCTGTTAAATACAAGGTCACCCATATGTACAATATTGGCGTGTTCAAAATGTACGAGGCTATCGCCGTTGGTATGGCCTGCGCCAAAATAATGCAGGGTAATTTTTTCTTTGCCAATAGTATCGCTCCAGGTATCTGTGTAGGTTTGATCGGGATACAACTGCTTGTCTTCGGTTTTATTTTTTATGGCAACATTCTTTTGATTGGTCAATGAGTTGGCGTGTGCCAATACATGGGGCACCAGGTCTTTAAAAGCGATATTACCCGCTGTGTGATCGCCATGGTGATGTGTATTGATCAATAGCTTGAAAGGGTTTTGGGATCGTTGTTTCAGTTCATCAATTAAATGCTGTGCGGCGTCGGGGAATTGTGCATCTACTACCACGATGTCTTTTTTAGCAATATAAAATAAGATAGTACCTCCTTTTTCGGTGAATACGCCAATATTATCCGTAAGCATTTTTATTTTCCAGGCTGGCTGGTTAAAAAAAGCTGCTGCCATATGTTTGTTGATTAAGGTTAACCCGGCTAAAGTAAAGCTTGTATTGCGGATGAAATTTCTGCGTCGCATAATGAATGATTTTTGGAATTGTAAATTACTGACTCTTTAAACATTGGAGAAGGGGAAATTGTTCACAGTTTTAATGGGGACCCGGGTGGAATATTTGATTTAAAAGGAATTGCATTTTTAATCCATGCAATCTTATCGATCTTTTCAAATCGCCGTTCTCCCAATGTCCCCTGCATTCAAAGCTCAATAAAGGGGTATTGCTGACGAGTGCCCGTCGGAAAAGGATTTGGCCGGGTAGGTGGCGTCAACGAAGTTAAATTGCCAAAGCTTATTACAAAAATTTGACCGCAGGTTTCAATACTCCATCTTCTTCAATGCGGGCGCTTTAAACCAGGTGACCATAACTACCAGGAGCGTCATACATCCTCCAAAAACCACGGAAGGTACCAATCCAAAAACGCCCGATGCAAATCCGCTTTCAAACATACCCAGTTCATTGCTGCTGTTGATGAACATCGAATTAACGGAAGAAACACGGCCACGCATTGCATCCGGTGTAGTAAGTTGTAAGATAGTACCGCGTACCATTACACTGATACCATCGCAAATACCGCTGCACAATAAGGCGATAAAAGAAATAATATATACAGTTGAAAAACCAAATGCGATAATACAGATACCAAAACCTGCAACTGCAAAAAGCATTCTCTTCCCCTGTTGTTGCCGCATAGGAAACAGCGTAAGTAAAATGATCACACTGATAGAGCCAATATCAGTTGCTGCAGTCAGCCAGCCAAAACCGATTGGCCCGGTCTGCAAAACTTTGTCGCTGAACTCGGGGATGAGTGCCACTGCACCGCCGAATAAAACAGCAAACAGGTCAAGAGAAATAGCGCCCATCATAATTTTATTGTTGAACACAAAGCGCAGCCCTTCTTTTACGCTGTCCCATGCGCCAATATCTTTTTGGTTCACTAAAACCGGTTTCCTTTTTATAAAAGATAAAATCGTAGCTGCTGCGATGATATAAATAAGGATGATCACAAAGGTGTAGTTCACGCCGATGCCGGCGATCAAAAAGCCCGCGCTGGCATGGCCGGTGATAGAACCGGTTAGCCAGGTGGACGAACTAATGTTTGCAGCGAATTGTAATTTATCCCGTGGTACTAATTGCGCAATGATAGCATGCGATACCGGGCCGGCAAATGCCCTGATGATACCCGTTAAAAAAATAATCCCATAAAAACAATATTCCAGCCAATGGGTACTGATCTTGCTTTGAGATGCGGGTAATGTGCAAACAATTAAAAGTACCACGCAAAAAGAATAAGCGATCATGCCTCTTAATAACAAGGTTCTTTTTTCTGATTTGTCAATCACATGCCCCGCATATAAGGCAAGTGAAAAAACAGGAATGAATTCTGAAAGCCCTACCATACCAATAGCCAAAGAGCTCTGGGTAAGATGGAATAATTCATAAGCCACTACTGTACCCACCATGCGTAATGCCATGATATAAATAAAGCGGCAGATGATATATAATTTAAATTCTTTTTCTTTAAAGGGAGACAGCGCTGCTGTATTAAGTGATAAATTCATTATTGCAAAGTTGCCAATTTTTTTTATTTAAGCTTTGATGTATTTAATTAGCCAATATAAATTGCAGGCTGCAAGCCCCAAGGCGATAAGCCTGTTGATTCTTAAAGCCCATTCGTTCCTGCAGCCTTATCCCCTGGAGCTTTTTTATTATGGCAACGTAATATAATGCTGCCCGTCTTCATACTCCTTATCCAGTGCATCGATGATGACTTTCAAGTGCTGCTCATTGCCTAAAAAATCGGCGTTTGAAGCATCCACGAAAAGTGTTTTGATGTTGTGCTGTTTGATGTACTGCGTGTAGGTTTCCTGTAATGAAAAAAGATAATCGCCGGGGATACTTTGTTCGTAACCACGGTTACGTTTTTTTATATTCTCCTGCAATTTATTTACCGGGGCATGCAGGTATATAACAATATCGGGTTGTATGATCTGCGGATTAATGATGTCGAATAATTTTTGGTACAGCCTGAATTCCTCATCGGCTAAAGTTACTTTGGCAAACAATAGGCATTTGGTAAAGAGGTAATCGGAGATGGTAATGTGCTGGAACATGTCTTTTGTCTGTAACAGGTCTTTCAATTGTTTATAGCGTTCCGCCATAAAAAATAGTTCCAGCGGGAAAGCATACTGCTGCTGGTTCTCGTAAAATTTTGGCAGGAATGGATTGTCTGCAAATTCTTCCAGTATCACCCGTGCATTGAAGTGTTTACTCAACAGGTTGGCAAGGGTAGTTTTTCCTGCTCCAATATTTCCTTCAATAGTAACAAAATTATACTTCATAGATAAGTACTGACACAGCAAGGGTTGGTAACCTAAAGTCTGCTGCAAAATAAAAGGATTCAAATTCTTTTGACCTTAAATTTTATTCACAGTTAATTGGTCGGGGCAAATTCTTAATAAATGGTGGATAGTTTTATACAACACCGGGTGCTTAAAGTTAGGTGAAAGTTCATTCAGCGGCACTAATACAAAATTGCGGTTTTGTATTTGCGGGTGTGGTACAACAAGGTCTTTGGTTTGAATGACCGCTTTATTAAAGAAAAGAATATCGATGTCAATTATCCTGGGTGCATTTTTTTTTGTTCTTATCCTGCCCATTTTCTTTTCAATATTAAGTATAGCCTGCATGGTTTGTGCAGCGGTAAGAGCCGTTTCAGCAATGATCACCTGGTTTAAAAAATCAGGCTGATTGGTATTGCCCCAGGCAGCAGTGGCGTACAATGCCGACCGTCGGTTGACTACGCCAATATATTTTGCGATACTAGTTTGCGCCAGCAGCAATTGCTTTTTGGGATCTTGCAGGTTGCTGCCTAATAAAATGTAGAGTTGATTCATTAATAATTAAACAAACGGTTATCAAATTTAAAAGGAATGCTTTTGCTGATGTGCAATTTTTTATAATCAGGGTGCAATGGGTTAAGCAGGTAATTGTTTTCTTCACTGATCACTGCCGAAGGCATCTTCAATAACAATGATTGTTTATTCTTCAGGAATTCAGTCCCCATGAAGCGGGTATAGTTCTCATCATCTTCCCAATTTAGTTTTAATTTTTTTTTCGATATCAGTGCTGGCTCAAAACTATCAGGTATGGTAATTTGTAAAAGATGGTAATTGATCCTGCTTTCGGGAAAAGTAATATTTACCAGCATTTCCAGCACACAAAGAGAAATATGTTCTGATGTATATAAAGCAGGGTGGCCTGGTATATTCCACCTGCCGCCATTAACTTTAGCACCCTGGCCGGAAAGATCGGCTTTATACAAAGAATTTGTTATCCTGAAAACTGTCATGCAAAAATGCCGTGTTGTATTCTTCCTAATTGGGTTAATACTTTTTGAATACCATCATTGGAAGTTAGCGACTCGAAAGACAAATTGCCTTCCAGCATGTAAGGTTTTCTTTTTATCCAGGAATAAAACAATGGGGCATTGCCAAAAGTGCTGATGCCCTCTTTAATGACTGCAGCAATTTGTAAAGCCCTTTCAGCATTGATGGGCGCAAAAACACCATTGTTTTTTGCATAGCGCTGTAAAGTGCGCTCGCTTACATGCAATATGGCTGCCCATTCTGCCTGCGTAAAAGGAACTTTATCCGCAATCTTTTTAAATTCGTTATAGTTAAAATCTTTTGCCAAAGCAATTACCTTTACGCTTCGATAGGCAGGGGCAAGTGGTTCTTCTGCCTTGCTTATGGGTACATTTGTTTTATACACACCGGTTTTCTTTTTTGGAGCATTCTTTTTCATAACCCGACATTTGACGCCTAAATATACGACATTTGTCGGTATGGGCAAATTTTTTAAAATCCTTTTTTACCAATAGCTTTACGTTTTATTAAAACCCCCGTATGCAAAGATACAGCCAGGTGAAAGCATTTTTAGCAATTGTAAAAGCCAGTTTTCGCTCGATTCTCAGTAACCCCAGTGCCTTATTTTTTAGCTTTTTATTTCCCATCATCTTTATTTTTATTTTTGGATCCTTCGGCAATGGCAATGGTGTACATTATAATATAGCCATATCCGAGACAGCCGATACCACTAATGAAGTGTACGACAGTATAAGAACCAACCCGCTTATTAGCATTGTATCCTTTAAAAAGGCAGATGGCAGCCTTGATACCGCTGAAAGAAGAAAGGCCCTCGAAAAAGATAATATTTCCGCGATACTTAGTATAACCAAAACAGGAGATAGCAGCAGTAAAGATCCTTATAAAATAACTTATACCACAACAACAGCCAGCGGGCGGGCGATTGAAGACCTGCGCCAGAAATTTGCAGGCATCCTGAATACAATCGCGATAAGAAGATCCGGTTTGTCCAATAAGCCCAATGTTATTGCTAATATATACCGGGTAAGGGAATACCGTACCATAGATTTTGTACTGCCGGGTATGCTGGGCTTTTCAATTTTATTTTCCACGTTGTTCGGGATATCATTTACCTTTTTTCAATTCCGCCAGCAATTGATCCTGAAAAGATTTTATGCAACACCCGTGAGCAGGATGAATATTTTACTCGGTATTGGTATCAGCCGGTTGGTATTTCAGCTTATCAATGTAGTAATGCTTATCGGGCTCGGTTATTTTTTCATGAACTTTACTTTAATTCACGGGCTGGATACTTTTTTAGAGATGACCCTGTTTACAATTTATATGCTGCTGCTTTTATTAGGTGTGGGTTTAATATTCAGCAGTATCGCAAAATCGGATACTTCTATTCCATTGCTCATTAATTTATTTGCATTTCCGCAAATGCTGTTGGCAGGAACTTTTTTTTCCATTGAAGTATTCCCTTCCTGGCTGCAAACTATTTGTCGCTATGGCTTACCGCTGACACAATATAATGACGCCATGCGCAAAATATCCTTTACCGGTTTGCACCTTTGGGATTGCTGGAAAGAACTGGGCATAATGACCATATGGATGGTGATCATTTACTCCATTGCTATTAAAGTTTTTAAATGGGAGTAGACCGGGAGGAAGCGTAATATTTTTATTTCTGATTCCATCCGTCGAAAACAATCAAATTAATACATGAAGCATTTTAAATTTTTAGTAATTAATATCATCGCGTTCTCTTCACTTTTCTTTTTGCTTTCTTTATTGTTCCCGGGCCAGGTAGTTACTGCTAAAACAATGACCCTCTACACCAGCAAAGAAAAGGTTCTTGCTAAATTGAAGGATGTTCCCCATTGGAAAGATTGGAATGCATTTGTGAATGGTAATACGGTCCAACGCGATGGGGGAAACAACCCTGATACGATGGGTTTTTCTTTTTCAAACAATAACGGGGAACTGCTTCATGCACAATTCAGCATTCACGAAGACCCCACCAATACGGTATTATTCAATTGGGCGCTCATCGAAAAATTGCCCTGGTACATGCCTTGGAGAAAATTCCGTGCAATGGTAGTGAACAAAGAAATGGCGGCCATCATGGATAGCTCGCTCAATAATTTTAAAGTGCAGCTTGAAGCCGCCAAATAATCAGGAAGGTAAACTGATCTTTCCCATTGAGATCGCCGGCATTCCGGCAATATTTTTTTGTATATAATTTCCATTGCCGCATACGCATTCATTAGCCAGCACGGCAAACAGAACAGCTTCCTTTGCGTCTGGATGGATACCCAATACCGCTGTAGTTGTAAAAGAAAAATTGGGTAAGGCTTCCTTTAAATGATCCATCAGCACCGGGTTATGCATGCCACCCCCGCTGGAGAAAATACTGTAGCTGCTGTTTTTAGCTGTTGCTTTTAATAAGGCATCAACGATTGTATCGGCAGTAAATTTATTTAAAGTAGCCATGCTGTCTTCAATGCTGATCGCTGTTGTTGCTGACCGTTGTTTTGCTTTTTGCAAATAGCCCAGGTTAAATAATTCGGGCCCTGTTGTTTTAGGAAATGCTGTTGAAAAAAAATCATTGTCTTTTAAAGCGGCTAACAGTTTAGTGTTGATCTTTCCCTGTGAGGCAATTGTACCATCGGCATCAAAATATTTCCTAGGGAATTGCTGTTGCACATACGCATCCATTATCGTGTTACCGGGACCGGTATCGGTACTGAATATGGCACTGCTGTTCATACTGCGTGGCAGGAAAGTAAAATTGGCAATACCGCCGATATTCAACAATATCCTGTCGTGGCCTTCTTTACCAAATATCAAATAATCGCCGTAAATGGCTAATGGCGCACCTTCTCCACCGCCGGCAATATGTTTTTGCCTGAAATCACTTACGGTGATGATACCTGTTGCCACTGCTAAATGATCGCCGTCTCCAATTTGTAAGGTGGCATTGCCAAATTTATTTTTCCGGTGTAAACTTTTAGGCGCGTGAAAAATAGTTTGGCCGTGGCTGGCGATCAGATCCACGTCTTCATTTGGGATACCCCATTCTTTTAATTGATCATTTATTATAGCAGCATGCTGCAATGCTACCCAGGGATTGAGTAAGGTAAGTTGCTCCATGTTTGCAACCTTTTTACTGAAAATCTTTTCTATCTCTTTTTTAAAATCGTTATTGAATGGTATCGTATTATAATAAAGTACCTCAAGCTGTGTTTGCAACCCGTTTCCCTTAACGTGGCAAAGCGCCATATCCAAACCATCGAGAGAAGTCCCACTCATTAAACCCAGGATCTTTCGTGCCGGCTTTTGGGCAGCCCGGTAAAGTTTTAAAAGGCTTTTATTCATAATAGTAAAAGTAAGTATTGTTTAAGATTCCGTCATACGTAGCAATATCCTGCATATTTTGCGCTTTTTTGCATGAATAAATAAAATATCCTGCATTTTTTTGCAAGAATTATCTTTTTAGCTAACTTACAATCCACTCCAATTAAAACTAACCATGCTTAAGAAGGATCGTCAGGCTTTCATTCTCCCTAATGTTAACCTGCATAATAGGGTTCTTGGCACTGACCTGAACTCAGCCATCACCGTCTCGGAAGATACCATCCGGCGTGACCTGCAGGAACTGGCAGTGCATGGCAAACTTATTAAAGTTCATGGAGGGGCGCTATCAAAATCCTTTTACAGTTCTTTTAATTCTTCAAAAGTTTATGCCATTGACAATAAAAAGAAGATCGCACAAAAAGCCGTAACACTTATTAATGACGGCATGTTTGTACTTACCAGTGGCGGCACCACCATTATAGAACTTGCCAAAGCTCTTCCGGAAAATTTACGGGCCACATTTATTACCCGAAGTTTGCCTGCAGCATTGGAATACATGCACTATCCTAATATCGAAGTGATTTTGATGGGCGGCAAATTATCAAAAAGTTCACAAATCACAGTTGGGGGCGGAGCCATATCGCGGGTAAAACATATTAAAGCGGACATTTTTTTTGTAGGCACCAATGCGTTGGATGTACAACATGGTTTGATGGATAACGATTGGGAAGTGGTACAAGTTAAAAAAGCAATGATCGAATCTTCTGAAAAGTTGTATTGCTTGTTATATCAGAAAAATTGAACAGTATACAGCGCATTATAGTTTGCGACACAGGAGATATTGATGTACTGGTTACAGAAATATATAAAGGCGCGGCTTTGCTGGAGCCTTATCAAAAAGCAGCTATTACAATTTTGTAAATAGTATTTTAAACCATAAAAATAGCATTATGAGAAATTACACAACGAAGTGGTTGAGCAGATGTAAAAAGCTTTACCTCTTTCTACTACTACAACTTTTTGCCTTTGCTGTTTCGGCGCAGGTAAAAATAACGGGGAAGATCACCAATAGTAAAGGTGAAGCCGCTGCCGCAGTTTCTGTCTCAATAAAAAATGAGAATGCGGGAACATCAAGCGATGCTGATGGCTCGTTTCAATTTTTTGCAGCGCTTAAAAATGGTAAATACACTTTGGTTTTTTCCGGTGTTGGTTTTAAAAGTTTTGAACAAAAGATCACCATAAATGGAAATGCGGAAATAACTGTCAATGCCACCCTGCAAAATGATGTAATGGGGATGGATGAGATTGTGGTAACAGGTAATTCAACGGGTACCACCCGCAGGCAATTAGGCAGCTATATCAGTACGGTAAAAGCAGATCAGCTGACCAAAGGTGCTACAGCAAATGTTCTGGCTGCATTACAAGGTAAAACTGCGGGAGCACAGATAACACAGAATAGTGGAGATCCTTCTGGTGGTATTTCTGTACGGTTACGTGGTATCAGCTCTATTTCCAGTAGCAGTGAACCTTTATACATCGTGGATGGCGTAATTATTAATAACGCGACAACAAGGGTAACCAATACGCAGGCTGGTTACGATGGGCAATCATTTGTAGGTACAATTGGCCAAAACAGGCTGGCAGATATTAACCCGGCGGATATAGAAAGAGTAGAAGTGTTGAATGGTGCTGCTGCTGCAGCAATTTATGGTTCAAGAGCAAATGCAGGCGTTGTACAAATTTTTACAAAACGTGGTAGCTCAGGAGCACCAGTTGTTAGTTTCTCATCCAGCCTTATGTTTAGTAAACTTAGAAAAAGCGTGGAAGTAAATCAATCTCCTGTAAAATTTGGCGGCCCTACCGATGGTGTAGGGGCACAAACCCAGGATATATTAACTCCGGCCTTAACTACTACTACAGGCGTAACCCGTTATAATTATAATGACTATATTTTTCAAACTGGTGTTGGAACAGATAATAACGTTTCCATTTCCGGCGGAACTGATAAAACAAAATATTATGCTTCGGGTTCTTATTTTAAAAATGAGGGGATCATAAAAAATACGGATTACAAAAGATATAGTTTCAGGGTAAATTTAGATCAAGCTATAGGTAATAAAGTAAATTTTAATATTGGATTAAATTATGTAAATAGTCTCAGTAATGAAAAACCTGACGGTAACTCATTTTTCTCTCCTCTAAATTCAATAAACATTATTGGTAATTTTCACGACCTGTTTACAAGAGATGCTTTGGGTAATATCAAAGCCATTGGCGAAAGGGGGCGGGTAAACCCGGTTTCAGTTATTGAAGACATTAAACAAAAAGAGGAAACAAACAGGGTAATTGCGGGTATGGGCTTAAAAGTAAGGCCATTTAAAGGGCTCACTTTAGACTATAAATTGGGAATAGATCAATATTCACAAAGAGGACAAACTTATATTCCTCCCTTTGCATATAATGTAAGTGATGGATTTTTTGGTGGAGGAGCTGCTCTTGATGCTACACGTAATGGTTATGCTGGAACGGCTTCTGATAATTTTTTTCAAATAAATAATGAGATAAACGGAACTTACCAGTTTAATATAAACAATGATATAACCTCCACTACACAGGTTGGTTATTCTGTACAATATGAAAAAAACAGTTATTCATTATTGCAGGGCCGTGGACTGGCTCCTTTTATTTCAACAGTAAGTGCAGCTAGTACATTGTTACAAGGTGCAGATGAAAGAAGTGAATTATCGGTATCCGGTTATTATGCACAGCAAAATTTTAAATATAAAAACATTTTATTTTTAACCGGCGCTATAAGAGTGGATGGTTCTTCGGTTTTTGGTAAAGATCAACGGAACCAAAAATATGCAAAAGCAAGTGCAGGGTATGTAATAAGTGAGCATGGCTTTTGGCAAAATATGGCAATAAGTAAATACTGGGATTTTGCAAAACTAAGAATAGCTTATGGTGAAAGTGGAAATCTTACTGGTATTGGTGCGTATCAACGTTTTAATTCATATAGCAGTAACTCCTTTATCAGCCGTTCTGCTTTAAGTTCCGGCAGCACTTTATCAAATCCTGATGTTAAGCCAGAAAGACAGAAAGAATTGGAGTTTGGTATTGAGTTGGCATTTTTAGCTAACAGGATAAACTTTACAGCAAATGTTTATAATAAAAAAGTTGACGATTTATTAATCAATCGTTTTATAGCACCAACAAGTGGCTTTAGCAGCTATTTAAACAATTTTGGAAGTTTAGAAAATAAAGGGTTTGAATTGATGTTGTCAGGCACTCCCGTTCAAACGAAAGATGTCAACTGGAGTATTACCGGTATTTATAATCATAACAGGAATAAAGCTCTTAAAATCGGACAGGCATTAACTTTATTGAGTACTAACTCGGGAGCTCCGGTTTCAATTATTGAAGGACAACCTATCGGCGTGTTCTATGGTGCTTATTTTGCCTTGGATGCCGGTGGTAATCTGGTAAAGAATGCTTCCGGTTTTCCTCAGGGTGAAAGAGGTATTCAGACCGGGGCATTAGCCTATACCGTAATAAGAGACCCAGCAACAGGATTACCCATAACCACTAATCCATTGGTAAGAACTATTATAGGAGATCCAAATCCTGATTATACGGCAACATTAACCAACGAAGTATCTTATAAAAAATTTAGTTTTAGGATACAATTAGATGCTGTAAAAGGGAATGAAGTTTTTAATGCAGACTGGAGAACAAGGCAAGGTGTTGGAAATGGTAAAGAAGCTGAAAAAGAGCAAACCGGGGTTTATCCACGTGGATATATCAGTAGTTTTTATGGCACTGTTGAACAGTGGCGTATTGATGATGGTTCCTTTGTTAAACTGCGTGAAATTTCTTTGAGTTATTCTTTAGGTAAAATAAAATCGTTTAAAGATATCACGGCTTCTGTAACCGGAAGAAACCTAAAAAGCTGGGATCATTACAAAGGATATGATCCGGAAGTAAATGCAGGCGGCCAAAGTAATATTTTAAGAGGAATAGATTTTGGCGCTATTCCTATTCCAAAAACTTTCAGTATTGGGGTTTCTGCTAAATTCTAAACCTTTTAAAAAAAAATTATGAAAAATAGAAATATAAAAATTGTAACAATTGCAGCATTGCTAGGTGCTACATTTTTACAAATAAGCTGTAAAAAGGATTATACCGATCCGTCGAGGGCTAATGAAGAGCAGGCCTTAACTACTCCAAGGGGTTTAACCGGAGTTGCAGTAGGTTTACAAAGAGTGTATACTTTAGGAAGAGGAAGTACTTTGTATAATTTAATTACCATAAATGGATTAACCACCAATGAACTTTTTGTAGTTAATGCAGGTAATACTGCAGAGTTACAAATAGGAACCGGAGGAACATCAGTAGATGGGAACAACGCTATGTTAACCACTTACTGGACAACTTGTAATAAAGTAATTTATGATGCAGAACTGGTGATTACTAACTCTAAAAATTTAAGCGATAAAAATTATGCAAGTGGTTTAATTGCTTACGCAAGTATTTTTAAAGCATTATCTATTGGAGATATGGCACAGTTTTGGGAAAAAGTGCCTGCAGGTATTGGAACTGATGTAACTTTTATTGACAGGGTTGATGGTTTTAAAAAAGCAATAACCGTTATTGACGATGCATTGACAGCTGTTGCAGCTAATCCGGTTAGCATTTCATTTACTACCAGTATACCAGCAGGTATTGATTTGATAAATACATTAAATGCTTTAAAAGCAAGATATTCCTTATATGCAGGATTATATGCACAAGCTTTGTCTTCAGCTAATTTGGTTAACCTTACTATAAAATCAACTTTTAATTTTGATGCACTTTCTTTAAATCCTGTTTTTGAAACAGCCACATCTACTAATAACGTAGTGCAGCCTAAAGATTCTGCTTTAGGTTTAGTACCTACTGCTTTTGCTCCATCTTTAACAGATGGCAGGGTACCTTTTTACACCGTTATAAATGCAACTATTGCACCAAGGTTCAGGATAAACGGATTTTTTGCAGGAGCGGCTACAGCAATACCTGTGTATTTGCCCGGAGAAATGACCCTCATAAAGGCAGAATGCTACGCACGTTCCAATGACAGCGTTAACAGTAAAATATTTTTAAACAGTGTCATTACAAAAACTGCTGCGGCCGATATTTTTGGTGTTGGAGCAAATCAGCCGGCTATAAATTCTTTTGGTTCCTATGCAGTGATACTGGATGAAATTTACAGGCAGCGATGCATTGAATTATTTATGAGTGGCCAGAAATTGGAAGATATGAGAAGGTTCGGAAGACCAAACGCTGAACGTAAACGTAATCTAATGCCCTATCCATTAAGAGAGAGGGATAACAATCCCAATACACCAGCCGATCCTCCATTTTAGTTGATATTGCAGCAAGTCATTATAGCAGCCTCCCGGTTACAGTAATGTGACCGGGATTCTTTATGTTGCAGGATGCAGCGCTATATTTTAGGTGGTTGTATTCGTAAGTATACCAGTAAATAGGGTAGGACTTTCTGTTAATAAAAAATCTATAAACAATGGAAGGGCTTCACAACTTAAATCCATTTTAAGGTCATATGACAACTGGCATGCCCTCAACTTAATCAGAAACGGCTACGGATACTGGCTTTCCCTATTTTTAAGTAAGTGAAAATAAATTCAGCAGGATATCTTTTAAAATGGCCTTCCGGTTTTAAGGCCTGATGAATTTCAAATTTCTTTTTATACCCCCGAATTTGGTTCTTTTTAAAGGAGAATCTTTAAAAATAATTTTAAACGATTCTTCTGTAAGTGCTTCCCAATCGTTCTTTGTAAAATGTAAAACTTCAGGAAGGGGCGTAAAATTAATTTCATTGTTAGGCTTGCTGAACCTGTTCCATGGACAAACATCCTGGCAAACATCGCAACCAAATAGCCAATCGTTAAATTTACCTTTCATTGTGCTCGGCATTAATGCATCTTTTAATTCGATGGTAAAATAACTGATGCATTTGCTCCCGTCAATAACTTTGTCAGGTAGTATCGCGTCTGTTGGGCAATAGTCGATACATTTAGTGCAGGTACCGCAATAATCTTTTACAAACGGATCATCATACTCCAGGTCGAGGTCGGTAATTAAAGTAGCGATAAAAAAGAAAGAGCCCGATTGCTTGCTGATCAGGTTACCATTTTTACCTATCCAGCCCAAACCACTTTTTTGCGCCCAGCTACGTTCCAAAACGGGGGCACTATCAACAAATCCACGGCCATTGATGTCCCCGATATTTTCTTTAATGGATTGAAGCAAAAGTTTCAATTTACTTCGTATCACCTCATGGTAATCCTTTCCGTAAGCGTATTTAGCAACTTTTGGTTCAGCACTATCCTGTTGTTCAGCAGGAAAATAATTAAGCAGCAACGTAATAACAGATCTTGCGCCCGGTACCAGTTTCGACGGATCTACTCTTAGCTCAAAATAATTATCCATGTACTGCATGCTCCCGTTAAAACCCTTTTGCAGCCAGTTTTCCAGGCGCCGGGCATCATCATCCAGCCGCACTGCTTTAGCAATACCGCAATAGTCAAAACCTAATTGCTGTGCCAATGACCTCACCAGTTGTGTATGTTTTTCTTTATTCTTCAATGTTTATTCATCATCGACGTTTAACCGGTGAAAAAAACGGTGGGCAATAGGGGCTGATAAAATTCCAATAGTAGAAATAAAAGTAACGCCGCTAAATAGAGCATAACAGGAAGCAAATACTTTCGCGGCATTTGTCATCACGATTTTTGCATCGATCATTGGCCCCATACCGCTTAATATCATGGAAGCATTCAACAGGCTGTCATAGAAATCAAATTCAGGTATGGTCATTTTATAACCAATGATCCCAATAGCCAGGCTTATGGACAATATGATCGCTGCAAAGAAAAAGTTCTTCCACAATCTTTTATAATAAACCTCTTTTGGAGCAAGTGGCTCATTTTTATTTTCGTACATTTTCCCCGTTTTTTATAAAAATACAAAAGCCCTGCAACTATACAGGGCTTTATGCGTATGAAGAATAATTCAAAATTTAATATCATATCCAATAGTACCAATCAGTTCAAAATAACCAAAACTGTGATTTACCTTTCCTCCTCCGGCAGCAAGCGCATTGGTATAATTAGCAAAACCAGTTTTTGCAGTACTTTCTAAAAACCATTTTTTTACAAAGTACCAGCGGCCCCCACCTTCTGCGCCAAAGCAATATCCTGCAATATGAAATTTATTATCCACCCTTTTACCGCTAAGGGTAATATCAGTTTTGGGTATCAAAATACCGCCACCCGCTTTCCACAATGCAGTAAAAAGATCCCGATTTCTTTTTTTAAATAAACTATACTGTCTAACGTAATTGATATGATAAAAATTAGCCCCATTGGTATGTTCAAAGTGAAGTTGATTTGCGTTGAATGAAGTATCACTGTCAAAATATTGGGTACCGATTGTTCCTTTGGCCCTCAGTAACTGATCGTCGTAAACAATATATTTAGTATGGTCAAAATTAATTTCAATGGCCCGGGTTTGTTGTTTATTTATGTAAAAACCAATTCTGTAACTATATTGGGGTATACTTATTTCAACCGGTTTTTTTGTAATTGCATTCAGGTCATTTCTGTCATGGGCCTTCGCTTTGTAAATGGTAAAATCATGAGCTGCTCCATTTACAATATCTGTAAAATGAATGTTACTCCTGGTATACCGTTCGGTATTATAACCCCATTGGAGGTATGTCCCCGGTATTTTTTTGTGTTGCGAAAATGAGGATAAGCAACCAGCTGTAGTAAAAATGAGAACGAATATTTTTCGCATTGTTTTTTATAATGCTGCCGTAAAATTAAGTAATATTATATGATACAGGATAAAGTTTTTTTAAAATAATTAACAGTTTTATTTGAATTAGGTTTAATTAGTTACCTGATTTAGTGTAATGGATTTAACTTTTGCAGATCACAAGATGCCTTTTTCTGCTACTTCATTTTCAGCAATTCTAACAGTTTGCAATAATAATGTTGTCAAAGTCAACTGTAACAACAGCAGTAGCATGCCAACAAGCTGAATTTGCGGCAGGTGGAACGGCATTTGTATGACATATATTCAGGAATTTGCTATTGGATTATAATTTGCCTAATAAGTTTAAAATTACAAAGTATGAGCTTACAAAATTTAACTATAAAATCCCAGGAAAGGATACAGCATGCACAGCAATTGGCGTTCAATAACAATAACGCCAATATTGAAACGGAGCACCTGTTGAAATCACTTTTGGATGATGAAGACTCAGCAATTGAATTTTTGTTGAAAAAGAACAATGTGAATATCAATTTCGTGGAAACAAAATTGGCCGAAAGCATTAAAAAACTGGCAAAGGTTTCAGGCACTGATCCCGCGCAGCGTATGAGCAGTGACCTTAACAATGTATTGCTTCGTTCTTCTGCTGCATTAAAGCAGTTCAATGATGAGTTCGTTGCACCCGAGCATTTATTAATTGCTTTACTGGAAGGTAAAGACAATACAGCTAAAATATTAAAAGATGCGGGCCTTACTGAAAAGGGCCTGGTCGCTGCTACAAAAGAATTAAAGAAAGGGTCTACTGTTTCTTCTCAAACTTCCGAGACACAGTTCAATGCTTTAAACAAGTATGCCAAGAATTTAATTGAAATGGCAAGGCAGGGAAAGCTGGATCCTGTTATAGGAAGGGATGAAGAGATCAGGAGAACATTGCATATTTTATCCAGAAGAAGTAAGAATAACCCCATATTGGTAGGTGAACCTGGTGTGGGTAAAACGGCAATCGCCGAAGGCCTGGCCATGCGTATTGTAAATGGGGATGTACCCGAGAATTTGAAGTCTAAAATTATTTATGCTTTAGACATGGGCCAGCTTATCGCAGGGGCGAAGTACAAAGGCGAATTTGAAGAAAGGTTGAAATCCGTGGTAAAAGAAGTGAGTACCAGTGACGGTGAAATTATTTTGTTCATCGATGAGATACATACATTGGTAGGAGCTGGGGGTGGTGATGGCGCTATGGATGCAGCCAATATTTTAAAACCAGCTTTGGCAAGAGGCGAATTGAGAGCGATCGGTGCTACTACTTTAAGTGAGTACCAGAAATTCTTTGAAAAAGATAAAGCACTGGAGCGCCGTTTCCAAAAAGTATTGATCAATGAGCCCTCGGTGGAAGATGCGGTGTCGATCCTTCGCGGATTGAAAGACAGGTATGAGAGCTATCACCATGTGCGGATAAAAGATGAAGCAATCATTGCAGCGGTAGAATTATCTCACCGTTATATTACCGATCGTTTCTTACCCGATAAAGCGATCGACCTGATCGATGAAAGTGCCGCAAAACTCCGTTTGGAAATGAACAGCATGCCAGAGGAGTTGGACCGGTTGGAAAGGCAGATACGGCAACTGGAAATTGAAAGGGAGGCTATTAAAAGAGAGGATGATGCAGTGAAATTGAAAGAACTGAATACCGAGATTGCCAATCTTTCTGTTGAACGTGATACCTATAAAGCTAAATGGCAGCAGGAAAAAGAAATTGTGGAAAAAGTACAGAATGCCAAAGCTGCAATTGAACAATTAAAGTTATCTGCTGAAAGAGCGGAAAGAGAAGGGGATTATGGAAAAGTTGCCGAGATCCGTTACGGCAAAGTACAGGAGCAGGAGAAAGTAATTGAAGAATTGAGCCAGCAATTAGATGCGCATAGTGAAAAAAGAATGTTAAAAGAAGAAGTGGATGCAGAGGATATTGCACAGGCTGTAGCAAAGGTTACAGGTATCCCGATCATGAAAATGCTGCAAAGTGAAAGAGAAAAATTATTGCACCTGGAAGAAGAACTGCATAAAAGGGTAGTAGGCCAGGAGGAAGCTATCGAGGCGGTGTCGGATGCGATACGCAGGAGCAGGGCTGGTTTACAAGACCCTAAAAAGCCGATTGGATCCTTTATTTTTCTTGGTACCACCGGGGTGGGAAAGACCGAGCTGGCAAAGGCGCTTGCCGAATACCTGTTTGATGACGACAGCATGATGACGCGGATCGACATGAGCGAATACCAGGAAAAGCATTCTGTGAGCAGGCTTGTTGGAGCACCTCCCGGCTATGTGGGATATGACGAAGGGGGGCAATTGACAGAGGCTGTAAGAAGAAAACCTTATAGTGTAGTACTTTTAGATGAGATAGAAAAAGCAAATCCTGATGTTTTTAACGTATTATTGCAGGTGTTAGACGATGGAAGGCTCACGGACAACAAGGGTCGTATGGTGAATTTTAAGAATACTATCATCATTATGACCAGTAATTTAGGCAGCCATATTATACAGGAGAACTTTGAAAAAGTAACGGAAAAAAACAAGGACGAACTGGTAGAAAGAACTAAGGAAGAAGTGCTTTCGTTATTAAGACAAACCATCCGCCCGGAATTCCTGAACCGTATTGATGAAGTGATCATGTTTCAGCCCCTGATGAAGAAGGAGATAAAGGGCATCATCAAGATCCAACTCGACAACTTGAAACATTTGGTTGCCCAGAGTGGCATTAACCTCCAGTTTGGGGACTATGCGCTCGATTACCTTGCTGAGAATGGATACGATCCGCAGTTTGGTGCAAGGCCCTTGAAAAGGCTGATACAAAAAGAGATCGTGAACCAGTTGAGCAAAAGAATACTGGCTGGGGATATTGATAAAAGCAGGCCGGTGTTGGTGGATGTATTTGATGGGGTAGTGGTATTCAGGAATGAAGCGCATGAGCCCGAAGAAGCCGCTGCAAATAAAAATTAAATATTCGATTGATTAATAAACATAGAAAAGATAAAAGGTAAATTATGGCAATGAAACCAAAAGAGGTTGTAGAAATTATTCCGAGCAAGGATGTATTCGTAGGCAACCCTGAAGCAACAGTAACATTAACAGAGTTTGGTGATTACGAAAGTGAAGAATGTGCAAAAGCAAATGAAGTGGTTAAAAAATTATTGAATGAATTTGAAGGAAAAATAAAATTCAACTTCCGCCACTTCCCGCTTACAAAGATCCATCAGCGCTCCATGAAGGCTGCAGAGGCTTCATTGGCAGCAGCGCAAATGGGGAAGTTTTGGGAAATGCACAATATACTTTTTGAGAATCGTCGCCAGCTGGGTACAACCAGTTTAAAACTGTATTCAAAAGAAGCGGGTGTGGTGAACAAACATTTCCTGGATGAATTAATCAACTCTACTTATGGCTGGCAGATCCGCAACGATTTCCAGGATGGCGTAAATAAGGGGGTAAAAGATATTCCTGCATTCTTCGTAAATGGCGAACAGGTTTCCGGTAAAGGTTCTTTTGAAAACCTGAGTAAAGAAATTGAATCAGCGCTTAAGAAAGTTAAGAAAAAAGCGCCTGTTAAACAAAGGGCATAAATTTGAGGCCCCAGCTGTAAAGCTGGGTTTTTTTTATTCTACTTCTACCGCATATGCTATCAACTCTTTGCCATTTATTAAAACAGTAACAGGAAAATTATCTTCTTCGTCAAACTTATAAGTGAAGCCCAGTAAACTGTTATTGAATGAAAAAGGCACTTCTTTAACTTTTTTCTTTTTGCCTTCGCCGATAGCAAGCGATACTTTGTTAACTATTGCATTATTGTTAAGCTGGTAACTGAAAGGGAAAGGTTTGTTTACTTTTATTTTGATGGTACCATTATTTGGGTTCATTTTTTTTAGTCCGAACTCGTATGCCGCGGATTTTATCACCGGCATTTCAAAAAAATCTTTTTTGTTTTTAGGTCCCGGCCCCAGTTGCCATGCGCTATTATCCGGGTAATGTTGCCAGTTAAAAATGGTAAGGTCCGCAAAAAAATAATCGGGGTTAAACGCTTTGGTAAAGCTTTTCATTTCAGCGTCCGTATAACCGCTTCCCCAGCAGGGGTCTGCATAATACCAGGCTTCGGGGCTTTGCCCTAATTGCACAACAGCCCAGCTATGGTTGATCTCCGGTTTGCTTTCATTGATTTGGTCGGCGTCGAATTTTACAAAACCATCCGCGGTAAGGCATCTAATACCAGCACTGCTGCACATGTCCTGGAAAAGATTAGCATAGCCGGCACCGGTAGCTTTACGGTATAATAAAACTTCAGTTGTAGAATTCTTATCTGCACTGCCATTTCTTGCGCTCTTAAAATCATAATTAATATTGTAAGCAACCCAGTCATAAATGGCACGTACTTTATCAGTTTTGTCTGTATAATTTTGAGTAACCAGTTTACTGATCGTACCCATATTCATACTGTCGAGCGGGCCGATTTTTTTTATAAATTCATCGATGGGTTTAAAATCCCGCCCGTTTTTTTGGGCAATACAAGGTAAAGAAAGGGCGGTAAGTAAAATAATGAATGCTCCTGTTGAAAGATTTTTCATCTAATAAAATTAAGTATCTAAAAGTTAACAATAACCGAAAAAAATTATTTAAAATCAAAAAGGGTAGCGGTAAACACACCGCGTTCCCTGGGTTTGAAGATTGCTTTCCAGTTGCCTGTATAACGTATCAGCGAGGGAACTGTATATTGGCCGAATGTTGTCATGGCTACTTCCATATTCACTTTAAAATCATATACACCTGCGTCATAACTTAAGCTGTAATTCCTTGCCTGCACCTCGTAAGTTTTTTCGTCAAACCATGTGGTCATTTCATCTACTACTACATCGTTTCTGTATTCAGGTTTTACAGTTTGTTTAAAAATATAGCAACTGCTGTTATTGTACACATCCATGTCGATGTTCATTTCATAACTATCAGCGATATCGTCATCAAATATGGCTGTTTTGTTGCTCATGAAGGGGAGGCCATTTATTTTTTTTCCGGGATTAAAGAACAGCATTTTTAGTTGTTCCTGGTGTTTTTCGATACCGGTTTTCCCCGCTGTACTAAATGCTGTTCCCAAAACAATATTGTTCTCCCCGCAAACAGAATCTTTTGTAAAAAAAAGCGATGCATACATTTGTGCGGTATAATAATTATAGTTGTGGTTCCCGTAATAAAAATTACCGGTAACGGTTTCATCCAGGATTTCCATACTACGGCAGTTGCCGCTTCTTATTTGTTTTGTAGTACTGTGTAATGTTGCTTTCGCCTCACCATCGCTGTTATTCATTCGGATATCATTAATGGCACTAAAGCCTAATATATGTAAGTTGCGGAAGGCTTTATAAAAACTGCTATCATTTTTTATACGTTCAATAAAGGCAGGCACATTTAACTTATTATCAATGATTACTTCACTTAGGGTAATCGTTTTGTTACCTATCCTAACCGTACTGTCGCCGGGTGATTGTGCTTCCAGTTTTGAAGAGGCGATCAAAAAAATTAAAACAGGCAATAAATATTTCATGCCTGCAAGGTAAAATGATATTTAATTTATTTGGGAAAAACCATGCGGTAATCCACCTTTATTTTTCCTTTAGAAATATCTGTTAATTTGCCCTTCAACAATTTACGTTTCAAAGGTTTGATGTGGTCGATAAATAATTTGCCTTCAATATGATCGTATTCATGTAAAATTACCCGGGCGGTAATGCCATTGAAAGTTTTGGTATGGTGGTTGAAATGCTCATCGTGAAATTCCAGTGTTACTTCTTCATCGCGGAATACGTCTTCCCTTATTTTTGGGATACTCAGGCAGCCTTCATTATAGCTCCATTCTTCGCCATGCAGTTCTTTGATATGGGCATTGATAAAAACGCCTTTGTAACCGGGTGCATCAGGGAAGTCATCTTTCTCATCTTCGTCCTGGTTGATGAATATCTGCTCGCTGTCTATCGTGAATAGACGGATATCTTTATTGATCTGTGGTGCAGCCAGGCCAACACCATTGCTGTTGTACATCGTCTCCCACATATCAGCCACTAATTTTTCAAGGCCGGGATAATCTGCAGTAATATCGCTGCAAATTTTTCTTAAGATGGGGGCGCCATAAGCTACTATCGGAAGGATCATGATTTTTTAATTGCTATAATGATTGCAGGCAAAATTAAACTAAAAAAATAATCTATCCATTCACAACCTTAACATTTAGGCAATTGAATTCAAATATTCCTGCAGCATAATGGTGGCGGCAATAATATCAACATTGCCTTTTACCCTCCTGTCTTTCTTCTTCATGCCCATTTCGAGCATCGCATCTTTTGCCATTTTGGAAGTGTAGCGTTCGTCCACAGTTTTAAGCGGTATCGCAGGGAATTCTTTTTGTATTTTTTTTATTGCAGCTTCCGCCAACGGCGTGCCATGTGTAGGTGTATCATCCCAGTTGGTGGGCAGCCCGATGATGATTAATTCAACCGTTTCGGCACCAAAATATTTTTTTAAAAAGGGGATCAATTCCCTGGATTCAATGCTGGCAAGACCCGTTGCTATGATCTGCAAGGGATCGGTCACGGCCAGCCCGGTTCTTTTGCCGCCATAGTCAATTGCTAAAATACGTGCCATGCGCCTGTTTTATGGAGAAATAGGTCGAGGATCACAAAGAGAGAAAATATCACTGATGCAATACCGTTAGTTGTAAAAAAAGCCAGGTTTACTTTACTAAGGTCGTTTGGTTTTACCAATACGTGTTGATAAATAAGCAGGCCAGTGTAAAAAACAACGCCCGTCCAATACCACCATCCAAAATGACCATATAAACCCGCCGTAATTACGCAGGCTCCGGAAAGTACATGCAGCATTTCGGAGATGCGCAGCGCTTTTACTTTGCCTACAGCCGAAGGAATAGAATGCAATTGATGTTGCTTATCAAAATCTTCATCCTGTAAAGCATAAATAATGTCGAAACCACTTACCCAAAATAAAACTGTAAATGAAAAAAGTATAGGTAGTAAGCCAAATTCACCTGTTACGGCAATATAAGCCCCAATGGGCGCAAGGCTTAATCCAGTACCCAATACAAAGTGGCATAGTGCGGTAAAGCGTTTGGTATAACTATAAAATAAAATAATAAATAAAGCAATGGGGGAGAGGTAAAAGCAAAGCCTGTTGATAAAGAAAGTCGCAATTATGAAAAGTATACAATTCACAACCACGAATGTTAGTGCATTGTTGGGTTTAATTACTCCCGCGGGAATCTCCCTTACGGCAGTTCTTGGGTTCATGGCATCGTAGTTTGCGTCTAGCCAGCGGTTAAAAGCCATGGCTGCGCTACGGGCAAATATCATACAAAGAATAACAAGTAATAGATCCAATGCAATTGCGATATAGGGGTTATACAAAACCAAAGAATCGGGGAAACTGCCTAAAGCAATTGAATCACTCCAGCCAATTGTCCTGTTGAGATTCCATTGCCCTTTAAAAGCCGACCTTTTCAATAACCCTAAAAAGAAACCTACCAGGGCAAAAGGCATTGCAAAAATGGTATGTGAGAATTTTACAAGGGATAAATACTTTTTCAATCCGGCCATAGAAGGTAAAGATACTATACCTGAAACTATTCTGAAAATGATAAGATTGTGCAAAAAAAATACCCCCTAAGTACCATAATGATATTTGAATTTATCAGGTGAAGTGTATCCTTTTGTTATACCATTAACCGGAAAACTCATTACTCTAAGACTGATTACTTTAAACGTATTCAATTATTGAATTTTGTAAACAGTTTTTAAAAAAATTAAAATCAAAAAAATGAAACAATTTTTCCTCTTATTTTTTTCTCTGGGGGTATTCACTATCGCCAAATCACAAAATTTACTTTTAAATTCTGATATGAATTCTGCTGCAGCGTGGACTGGTGTCACCTGTACCAGTCCTGAAGTAGCGTTGGCTCCCGAATCTGCTTATGGGGGACCGAGTAACACTAACAATGTTGCTGAGGTAGATTTTTTATCCTGTCTGCAACAAACCGTTAGTATAAACAGTGCTACTACATATACTATCAATTTTGATGCAACAAGAAGAACGACATGTGCTCCTGACCTTGGCCCTAATCCTGGTATCAATGTAAAAGTTATCGGGATAACTTCAGGAACAGTATATTCATCTATTGATTATCATTATAGTAACCCTGATGATCCTACACCGCCTACAGGATGGGTGGGTTATACTCATGAAACACAAAGTTTTTTTATTCCATTAGCCGCTACAGATGCACAGGTACGGATTGATATAACTGCGATTGACAATATTTAAGGCTGCGGTATCGTAATGGATAATATCACGATGGTGTTAACCTCTATTTTACCCGTAAACCTGATTTCTTTTAATGCAGCGACAAAGAACAAAACTGTGGATCTTAACTGGGTTACCAACAGCGAAATAAACAATGCCTGTTTCGAAATATACCGCTCTACTAACGGTGTTAGCTTTACACAGATAGGCAAAGTAAATGCGAGCGGTTCTATAACAGGTTCTTCTTATACTTTTAACGATGCTCAACCAGGTGCAGGCGTTAGTTACTACCGCATTAAAATGGTGGATAAGAGCGCAAATTTTAAATTTTCGGGTACAGTAAAAGTTAACCTGAATGCTAAAGACCTTGATGTCGCTGTGTACCCAACGATTGTTACCAACGTATTAAATTATGTCGTTGAAAGCCCCAAAGCTGAAAAACTAAGGGTAATGGTGAGTGATGTAAGTGGAAAAAGGATCGTTAGTACAGTTGAATCTTTTACCAGTGGCGCTACGCAAAAAACAATTAATGTAAGCAATCTTGCGTCTGGTATTTATTTACTCACCATCACCAATGATACCAATGCATTCAAAAAATCAGTGACCTTCAAGAAGAATTAAGCAAAATATTTTTCCAACTACAAACAGCCATAGATGATCTATGGCTGTTTTGGTATAAACAAATAGTTGATTGACTTATTTAAATTTGATTGGGATCAGGGTGTATGCAACATCCGCGCTCTTGTAATTTCCCATAGAACCACACCTGCAGCTGTCGCAATATTTAGGGAGTGTTTCATACCTAATTGAGGAATTTCAATACAACCATCGCATTGCCCTATAGTTACCTGTTCTACACCTGTAACTTCATTGCCAAAAATTACAGCGATCTTTTCATCGATTTCAAAATTGACGGACTGCAATGGTAAGCTGTTAAAGGCCTGTTCCACCGCATATACTTTATATCCTTTTTCTTTTAAAGATAAGATCGCCGCTGCTGCATTGTCAAACTGCCTCCACTCTACACTATCTTCTGCACCCAGTGCAGTTTTTTTTATTTCTTTATGCGGGGGCGTACAGGTATACCCCGTAATATAGATGGCTTCTAATAAAAAAGCATCCGCCGTACGGAAAACACTACCCACATTATAGGCACTGCGAATATTTTCCAATACTGCTATCACAGGAGTTTTTTCGGAGCGCTTGAACTCTTCCACCGATTTACGGTTGAGCTCGTTCATTGAAAGTTTTTTGTTTGTAGCCACAGATTGCACAAATTTCACTGAAAAAACAAGGTTAGGTAGGGGCTTAATGAAGGCATTGTGAGAAAATATTCAATAATCTATTTTCAATTCTCTATAATAACCCATAGTATTAAATTTCTAAAAGCACTTTTCTTTTATTCAATAATAGAGTATAGGATATTGGGTATTGAATATTTAACTCCTCCACGGTCAGTTCTTACTAAATCATCTCACTCTGCAACAACGGGTTTTTAACTGCATCTCTTTTTTCTGCAAATGCCTTGGCTGCTTTTACGAAATGAACGAATATGGGTTGCGGGTTCTCTACGGTACTTTTTAATTCGGGATGATATTGCACCCCGATAAAAAATGGGTGGTTAGGTAGCTCCACAATTTCCACCAAACCGCTTGCTGGATTTTTACCACTCGGTATCATACCTGCTTTTTCAAAATCGTGCAGAAACTTATTATTGAATTCCCAGCGGTGCCGGTGCCTTTCGCTGATATCAGTAGTGCCATAAATGCTGTGGGCCAATGTACCTTCTTTAATCGTACAGGGATAAGCGCCCAAACGCATCGTACCACCTTTGCTGGTAATGTCTTTTTGTTCATCCATCAGGTCTATAACAGGATGGCTCGTTTCTTTAACCATTTCTGTAGAATTGGCGTCTGCCCAACCCAATACGTTTCTTCCATATTCAATTACCGCCATCTGCATACCCAAACAGATCCCAAAAAAAGGCAGGTTATTTTCTCTTGCATATTTTACTGCAGTGATCTTCCCTTCCACACCACGGTTGCCAAAACCTGGCGCAACGAGTAAACCATCCAGTTTGCTCAGCTTTTCTGCCACATTATCTTCTGTTATAGTTTCACTATGTACATCCACCACTTTTACTTTACATTCATTCATAGCCCCGGCATGTACAAATGATTCCAGGATAGATTTATAAGCATCCTGTAATTCTATGTATTTCCCGATCAGGCCGATGGTAACTTTTGTTTTAGGATATTTCAGTTTATCTAAAAATGCACGCCATTTAGTTAATTCCGGTGCCGCATACCCGTTGATCTGTAATTTTTTTAACACGATCAGGTCCAACCCTTCCTGCAGCATCATTAATGGCACTTCATAAATGCTGCTGGCATCCATGGCTTCAATTACAGCATTGGGTTTTACATTACAGAATAAAGCTATTTTCTTTTTGAGGTCATTGTTCAATGGCTGTTCTGTGCGGCATACGATCACATCAGGGTGTACACCTTCCTGGCTCAATAAACGAACGCTGTGCTGGGTGGGTTTTGTTTTTAATTCTTTAGCAGCGCTGAGGTATGGGATCAAAGTGAGGTGCACTACCATACAATCTTCTTCAGCCATTTCCCATTGCAGCTGCCGAACAGATTCTACAAAAGGCAGGCTCTCAATATCACCCACGGTGCCGCCCAGTTCTGTAATAATGATATCATATTTTCCTTCTTTGCCCAGTAATAACATGCGGCGTTTTATTTCATCGGTGATATGGGGGATTACCTGTACTGTTTTACCGAGGTAAGCGCCTTCGCGTTCTTTATTGATCACGGTTTGGTAAATGCGGCCGGTAGTAACATTACTTGCCTGCGAAGTAGGGGTATTTAAAAAACGTTCGTAGTGGCCAAGGTCAAGATCGGTCTCCGCACCATCATCTGTTACAAAACATTCGCCATGTTCATAGGGGTTTAATGTACCCGGATCCACGTTGATATAGGGATCAAATTTCTGAATGGTAACTTTCAAACCTCTTGCCTGCAATAATTTTGCAAGCGAAGCCGCAATAATCCCTTTTCCTAATGATGAAGTAACACCACCGGTTACAAAAATATACTTTGCCATAATCTTAAGTTTCTGCTGTCGATGTAATTTTGGGAAAAACAAAAAATAAGCTTCAACATCGTTGTGCAATTCACTTCAACGTTTACGTCTTTGTTCAGTAAAAATGTTGTCTAAATTTGTTAACCCAATCTTATTTGACCAATTGGGATCCATAAAGAAAAATCCTAGAGGTCATGTAAAGATAGGAGGATTATTCGGGCGGAGGAAATTTGAGGGAAAATTTGTGGAAAAACTCCATTTTTTCAGCCGGGTATTAAAAAAACTAACGAATGTGTAGATAAAATTATATATTCCTCTATACCTATTTTGTTAATCCAAGAAATTACCCTAAGCATCCTTGTATGAAAAAAAATATTTTATTGCTTTTGATCCTGTCGGTTTTCGCCTTTTCGCAAAAATTTAATAAAAAAGACATGCGAACGGTAGATCTGGATAGTATGGAGTATACATTAATTTCAAAAACACTGGCACCAGTTGAAATCCAATTGCCTTTTAAAAGGATAGAAATTTTAGATGCGAGATTTGACACCAGCAAGTTGGGGTTCGAAATACATATGGAATATGCATCATTAAGGGAACAGGATTATTAAAAGAATAAAATTGACTGTTGGAATTGAAAAAGCTTTGACAAACTTTTATAGCGATTATTATAAGCTCCCCTTTAAAGATTCAGCAGATAAACTTTTAATAGTTTTAAAAACATTATGGATTGATAACTTTCTGAGTGCAGATATTACCGACGGATTGCGATATGATGTTACAAGGGAGTCGTACCAAAACATTCATATTAAATTTGAATATTATTTTGAACAAAGTAGCTTCTTTTATCCCGTTAAAAGAATTGATACTGTTTATCAGCTTACAGAGGATGTCATACATTCGCCTGGCTTCAAATTCAAGGGTAACGATTTGTCCTTTTTTACTTAGTATTGAAATCATTAATGGAAAAATATAACTTTAATGAACTTAAAAACGGGCTTAGTAATAAAAGGCGTTTAAATTTTGAGAATATTGATTCTTTTAACAGAAAAAGATTTCTATTGCCGATTCTAAATACATCAATAATAAATAAAGGAATGTTTTTAAATCAGAGGGAATTTATCAATAACGCTCCTTCGATTGAAGATTATGAGTATAAGAAAACTAAGAAAGAAGATTTTTGGGTTAACAAAAAAAATGGGGAGAAAATTTTGAAGTGCTATGCTGTTTCTGACAGCATTGGTCTTTATGTAGGTATAGAAAAGCGTGTTAAGATAATTCGTGTAGGGAATACCTATGAATCATTTAAGTTTAATCATATCTATTTACCTAAAACAACAGCAGTAAACTTGTTGAAAATGATTCCAAATGGCCATACGGGTTATGGTGAATCTAACTTTAATGGAAGTCCAGGTAACGGTGCAAGACTACTGTATGTTCTCGTTCCGCGGCAGGTAAATATGGAAACAGGTGAAATCTATTAACCCTTCACAATCTTATTATAACTCGTTGCGATCCCTTTTATCAATGAAGAACTAAATCCCTGGTGCTCCATTTCATTCAACCCCGCGATGGTACAGCCTTTTGGGGTGGTTACTTTATCGATCTCCTGTTCGGGATGCGTGCCTTTTTGCAATAATAATTCTGCAGCGCCTTTTACGGTTTGTGCTGCAATTAAACTTGCAATTACTGCACTAAATCCAATTTCAATACCGCCTTGTATGTTGGCACGTATATAACGCATGGCATAAGCTGTACCGCATGCACCCAACACCGTTGCAGCATCCATCAGTTTGTCTTCAATAAAAGTTACTTTGCCCAGGTTTTCAAATAATTGCTGTACAAATTTTATTTGTGTGGCCGACGCATTGGAATGGCTAATGCAGGTCATGCTTTCCTGTATGGCAATCGCTGTATTGGGCATTGCGCGGAAAACCGGGTTTTTCTTTTTTACCATTTCATTAAGCTCATTCAGCGAAATGCCGGTGATCACTGATACCAGGATGTGTTTTGCAGCCAGGTCTTTTTTTAACCCAGCGATCACTTCTGTTATTTGGAAAGGTTTTACAGCCAATATGATCAATTCGCTTTTTTTAAGAGCCTCATTATTATTTGCGGTAACTAAAACACCTTTGTCACTTAACGCTTTCAGCGTGCTGATATTTCTTTTGGTAATACTGATATCTGCTGCTTTGCAGAAATTACTTTTCAATAAACCCTCTGCAATGGCAGTGCCTAAATTTCCCCCGCCAATTATTGCTATTTTCATTTGAATACTTTGTTGTTTATGGCTTATTTCATTTTAATAAAATAAGTTTTTGTTTAAATAATTCCGTATATAATCATCAATGCCTTCTTCTAAAGAATAAAACTCAGCGGAATAGCCAAGCGCCCTTAGCTTTTCCATTTTGGCTTCTGTAAAATACTGGTATTTGTCCCTGATATCTTCAGGCATATCGATATAATCGATTGATGGTTCCAGGTCAAGACCGGCGAAAGTGGATCTTACCAGGTCATTAAAACTCCTGGCGTTGCCGGTGCCAAGGTTGTAGAGGCCCGGCTGCAACTCCTGGAGGGTTTTAAACCCTCCGGGAGTATGCTCCAACAACCAAAAGCAAACTGCGATCACATCTTTTACATATACAAAATCTCGAAGCTGTTCACCATCTTCAAAACCATCCTTGTGAGACCGGAATAATTTTACTTTCCCGTTTTGTTTTATCTGGTTGAAAGAATGAAAAATAACACTCGCCATTCTTGCCTTATGGTATTCATTGGGGCCGTATACATTAAAAAATTTTAAGCCTGCCCAAAATGGCGGCAACTCTTTTTGATGCAATACCCATTTATCAAATTCATTTTTACTGATGCCATACGGGTTTAAAGGATGTAACTGCTCCACGATATCATGGCTGTCATCATACCCATATTCACCTTCCCCATATGTAGCAGCGGAAGATGCATATACGAGTGGTATTTTATTGATCGTACAATACTTCCATATTTCCTGCGAATATTCTACATTTAATTTTTGATGGACACTGTAATCATATTCCGTGGTATCGGTTCTTGCACCAAGGTGAAAAACAAATTCCACCACAGGTTTTTCTTTAGACAGCCAGTCAAAGAGGTTTTCTCTTTCTACTCTAACTAAATATTTTTTGTGTATGAGGTTCAATTCTTTTTCATCATCATCAAATTCGTCCACCAAAATTAAATTCTCAAACCCATGCTGGTTTAAATAACTTACCATGCAGCTTCCGATAAAACCGTAGGCGCCTGTGATGACTATAGTAGAGGTAGTGTTCATTATTATTTTTTACATTCCAATTAAAATTTAAAATTCGTAATGAAGATATATTACAGTGCTGCCAGTGCATGCTCACTTTCATGCCCCGCCAATAAATTACCAATCGCATTGTTATATTTTTCTTTCCAGTCTTTTACATTTCCCCAATCTTCTCCATCAATATTAACTGAGCCGCGTGTTACAGCACCCAAATAAGTTACAGTCATTTCCATTTTTTCTAACAACATAATAAAATCATTCCTATTTTCTTTAGCAACGGAAACCACCACGCGGCTTTGTGCTTCACCGAACCAATACGCATCTTTTCTTATGGTGGTATCAGTATTGGTTGCTTTAAATCCAAGGTTCCTGTTAAAGCAACTTTCTATTAGCGTTACAAATAAACCGCCTTCACTTACATCATGGGCTGAGTTGATCAACTTCTTATGGATCATTTTTTTTATTTCATGCTGCATTTCAAATTCTTCATCAAGGTTAAAATAAGGGGCCGGGGAAAATTCTACCTTGTGTAACTTATGTAAATATTCGGAAGAATTAATATCATTTCGTTGTGTGCCTACTAAATAGATCTCGTCGTCTTCATTCTTGAAATCCATGGTCATTTTATCATCAGGACTGTCGAGCAGGCCAACCATTCCAATGGTTGGAGTTGGGTACACGGCACCGTCAGGCCCCTGGTTATAAAAACTTACATTGCCACCGGTAACGGGCGTGTCAAACTTTCTGCAGGCTTCACCCATACCTTTTACTGCATGAACAAATTGGTAATACACTTCAGGATCATAAGGGTTACCAAAGTTGAGGCAATTGGTAACGCCCAATGGTTGACCGCCACTGCACACGATATTTCTTGCCGCTTCAGCTACCGCGATCATCGCACCTGTATAAGGATCTGCAAAAACATACCGGCTGTTGCAATCTGTTGTTAGTGCCAAAGCTTTATTGGTAGGTTTTGCAATTACAATAGCAGCATCACTGGGTGCATTGGTACTTGCGTTACCTGCACCAACCATGCTGTCGTACTGCTCATATATCCAGCGCTTGCTGGCTATGTTAGGTATTTGAATAAGTTGTTCTGCAGTTGCTTTTAGATCTTTTGGAACCGCAATACTATCAGCGCTGAACGCTTTTATCTTTTCAAAATATTTTGGTTGCGTGTAAGCCCTGTCGTTTTGTGGTGCCCCGCCTCCCAGAACTAATTCATATGCAGGCAATACCGCTTCTAAATTTCCATTCATGAAAAAATGCAGCATGCCATCATCGGTTACTTCACCGATTTCACTGCAGGGAAGGTCCCATTTTTCAAAAATATCTATTATCGATTGTTCCTTTCCTCTTTCAGCAACCAGTAACATTCTTTCCTGACTTTCACTTAATAATAATTCCCATGCCTTCATATCTTTTTGCCTGGTAGGAACTTTGTCAAGATCGATCCTCATACCTGCTTCGCCTTTTGCACTCATTTCACTGGTGCTGCAGATAATACCTGCGGCGCCCATATCCTGCATTCCTACCACAGCACCTGTTTGCATTACTTCAAGGCAGGCTTCTAATAATTTTTTTTCCTGAAAGGGGTCGCCAACCTGCACTGCAGGAAGGTCTTCCGCACTGTCAGCCGTAATATCTGCACTGGCAAAACTTGCGCCGCCGATACCGTCTTTACCTGTTGCACTGCCTACAAAAAAAACGGGGTTGCCTTTTACTTTGCCTGAAGTAGCAGAGATTGTTTCTCCATTTTTTAAAATGCCGACACTCATTGCGTTCACTAACGGGTTGGTGTGGTAGCAGTCTTCAAAATAAATTTCGCCGCCAACAGTAGGCACACCAAAGCAATTGCCATAATGCCCGATACCGTGTACCACGCCTGCTAATAAATGTTGTGTTTTGGTTTCTTTTAAATTTCCAAACCGCAGGCTGTTCAATGATGCGATAGGCCTTGCACCCATCGTAAAGATATCCCTGTTAATGCCACCAACACCTGTTGCCGCACCCTGGAAAGGTTCAATGGCAGAAGGATGGTTATGCGATTCAATTTTAAAAACAACACCATAACCGTCACCAATATCCATCAACCCTGCATTTTCTTCGCCCGCCTTCACCAGCATTTTTTTTCCTTCACGCGGAAGGGTCTTCAACCATTTGATAGAATTTTTATAACTGCAATGTTCGCTCCACATCGCACTGAAAGAACAGAGTTCATTAAAGTTGGGTGTTCTTCCCAGTTTTTGTTTGATCAATTCAAATTCATCTGCTGTAATTCTTAACTGTTCAGCCGTCTTTACTGTTATTTCCATAAATGTTATAGAAGAAAATGTGAGAAAGGGCAAAGGTAATGCGCTAATAGTTTATTAAGGTAGAGCGGTAGTAAATATTTTAACTATCTTCCCACATTGAAAATTTATTGACTTGGCTTATATTCTTTTTTTTGTTTACCTGCTGGTACTTTGTTGGCTGCTTACAAAAATTGCCTTTGTAAAAAGATCCGGCCTCAGCAACAAGTATATTTTATTGCTTTTTCTGGCAAAGATATTTGCCGGCCTGGCAATCGGCTGGATCTCTTTGCATATCTATAGTACCGGTAATGATTACTGGGATGTAAATCGGGACGGCTGGAAAGAATATCAATTATTATGGACAGACCCTCATGAATATTTCACCAACTTATTCAAATCAGGATATGCACAGGGTTATGGAGGGCTGTTCGATTCCTTTCAGTCTTTTTGGAACGATCTCAGGAATAATATTATTATTAAGATAGTTTCTGTGTTCGACTTCTTCAGCCATGGCGATTATTATATCAATAGTTTACTTTTTAATTTTTTTGGATTTTTAGGCCATGTAGCTTTTTACAGGATATTTATCCAGGTGTTTAAAAAGCAGCAATTGGCGGTAATAGCGTGTTGTTTCCTGTTGCCTTCGATGTTGTACTTTACTTCAGGCGTTCAAAAAGACGGGATCGTGTTTACAACGCTGGGTTTCCTGTTGTATGCTGTGTTTCAATCACTGCAGGAAAAGCTTTTTACTAAAAAGAGGGTCTTCATTATTTTGCTGGGGTTTATTATTTTATTTTTAATAAGAAGCTATGTTTTAATAAATCTTTTGCCTGCGCTAATCATCTGGATATTGGTGGTAAAATACAATTGGCCGCCTTTACGAAGTTTTTTAATGGGATACATTATTATTATCGTGGTCTTCTTTAGTTTTAATAGTATTGTACCTGCTGTTAACCCGCTTCAGACTGTCGCCGTTAAGCAGGCTGCTTTTTTTACACTTCCTGTGGCAGCAACACAAATTACACTGGACACCTTGTATCCCAATTTCAAAAGCTTCCTGTTTAATGCGCCACAGGCATTCAACCACCTTTTGGTGCGGCCCTACCCAACCGAACTGCCAGCTAAGAGCATGTTGCCGATAAATATTGAAGTGATTGGCTACCAGCTACTGTTTTTGCTATACCTTTTTTTTAAACGAAAGCCGGAACCGGGGGAACAGGACCCGTTTTTACTTTTCGGGATCTTTTTTGCCCTTACAATGTTCCTCTTCATTGGTTATATTATGCCTAACCTTGGTTCAATTATACGTTATAGAAGTGTTTACCTGCCCTTTTTGCTAACACCGGTTATCTGTAGGATAAATTGGGAAAAAATTGCTGCCTTCTATAAAATTAAAAAATAATTGTATATTTATATTTTTCCACAAAAGGGCTAATATTTATCACAAAATCTATAAAATAATTGTTTTATAATGATTTTTAGTGTTTTTTTGTTACTCAAAACATATAAATATGCAATCTTTACGGTCACATGCACTGGAAAACCTAACCAGCAACCCGGTAGAAGTAACGGTATCAGGATCATCAAAAATCACTGCAATTTTTAATGAGAATGTATTTACACTAAAAGTAGCCCGCCAGTTTTTAAGCGATGAGGCTTACAAAAGTTTACTTGCCTCAGCAAAAAGCGGGAAAAAAATTGACCGTTCTATGGGCGGCCAGATCGCTAACGGTGTAAAAGCCTGGGCAGAAAGTAAAGGTGTTACCCACTATACTCACTGGTTTCAGCCATTAACCGGTTTATCTGCAGAAAAGCATGATTCCTTTTTTACTTTAAAAGGAGACGGTACACCTATTGAAGAATTCGACGGCGGTGCATTGATCCAGCAGGAACCTGATGCATCTTCTTTTCCAAGCGGCGGATTAAGGGCAACTTTTGAAGCCCGCGGTTATACAGCATGGGATCCTTCTTCCCCGGCATTCATAATGGAAATCGGCCAGGGAAAAACTTTATGTATCCCTACGATCTTTGTTTCTTATACCGGTGAATCACTGGATGCTAAAACGCCTTTGTTGAAAGCCCTGGTTGCTTTAGATAAAGCTGCAGTAGAAGTTTGCCAGTACTTTGATAAAAATGTTACTAAGGTTACGCCAACATTGGGTTGGGAACAGGAGTATTTTATGATAGATGCAGGTTTGGCTAATGCAAGACCAGATTTGTTATTGACAGGCCGTACTGTATTTGGGCATGCTCCCGCAAAAGGCCAGCAACTGGAAGACCACTATTTTGGTACTATACCTGAAAGAGTGTATGCGTTCATGAGAGATTTTGAAGAAGAGAGTTATAAATTAGGTATTCCTTTACGCACCCGTCATAATGAAGTGGCACCTGCACAGTTTGAATGTGCGCCTATCTATGAAGAAGTTAATATCGCTGTTGACCATAACTTGTTACTGATGGATATTATGACCAGGGTTGCAAAGCGTCATAATTTAAAAGTTTTATTGCACGAAAAACCATTTGCCGGTATCAACGGCAGTGGTAAGCATAATAACTGGAGCCTTGCTACCGATACCGGTGTAAACTTATTGGCACCTGGTAAAACACCAAAGACCAATTTGATGTTCTTAACATTCTTTGTTAATACCATTAAGGCGGTGCATGATTATTCTGACCTGTTAAGGGCATCAATTGCCAGTGCAGGAAACGATCACCGTTTGGGTGCGAATGAAGCTCCTCCTGCGATCATTTCTGCTTTCATTGGTAAATACCTGACCACTGTTTTAGAACAGGTAGAAACAAGGGTAGGTGGAAAATTTGATGAGCAGGATGAAGCCATGCTTAAACTGGATATCCATAAAAGCATACCGGAATTAATGCTGGACAATACCGACAGGAACAGGACTTCTCCTTTTGCATTTACCGGTAATAAATTTGAATTCCGTGCAGTAGGTTCTGCAGCTAACTGCGCAACAAACATGACCGTACTGAATACCATTCTTGCAGAAACCTTGAAAACTTTTAAAGCTGATGTTGATGCTTTGATCGAGAAAGGGGATAAGAAAGAAGTTGCTATCATGCACATACTGCAGAAATATGTAGTAGAAAGTAAAAAGGTTTTATTTGAAGGGGATGGTTATAGCGAAGCATGGGCAAATGAAGCGGCAAAACGTGGTTTACCTAATGTAAAAACAACTCCTTTGGCGTTGGATGCCTATATAACTGAAAAGTCTAAGAAATTATTTGAGAACAATGATATCTACAGCCATGCAGAGCTGGAGGCAAGGCACGAGATCATGCTGGAAGATTATGTAAAGAAAGTACAGATCGAAGCAAGGATCATGGGCGAACTGGCTACTACTTATATTTTGCCTTCTGCAGTGAAATATCAAAACATCCTTATCGACAATATCAAGGGATTAAAAGAAGCAGGGTTAAAAGAATCTGCTTATGCTAATCAACTGCAGGTTCTGGAAGCGATCAGTGACCATATTGCTGTGATCAGTGATGGTGTTAAAAAAATGATCGAGGCAAGAAAAGTAGCTAATGAACTGGCCAGTTCAAGAGACAGGGCCATCGCTTATTGCGATACAATTAAAGGCGAATACTTTGATCTTATACGTTACCACGTGGATAAACTGGAATTAGTGGTAGATGATGCACATTGGGTATTGCCTAAATATAGGGAAATACTATTCTTAAGATAATAAAAATGCTGGCAAGCAAATCTGCTGAATTAAATTCGGCGCAATCGTTGTTAACCCCGTCTTCTTTGACGGGGTTTGCATTTTATTTATGGCGGTATTAAACCTTCACTTTCTTTTTACATCTATGAGGCATAAAATCATACAGATGAAAAGAGCAACCTCATTAATCGTTTTTATTTTTATTATTTCCTGCTCATTTGCACAGGTGCAGCGCAAATCAACCACAATAAACAAAACAGATTCCACCATCACCGGCAACGAAAAAAAAACAGTAACCAGGGGTGATAAAAAGCAAATGATGAAAGAACTTGATCTTACGAGGGAACAAAAAATAAAACTTAAAGAAATGCGACAGTTGGCCCAGTCAAAAAAAGAAGCTATCGAAAACGATGATAAATTAAGCGCCCCTGAAAAAGAAACCAAATTAAAAGAGCTGCGCAAAGAGCAGGCAAAAAATACCCTGTATGTTTTATCTCCCGAACAAAAACAAAAAATGCTGCAATTGAGGAAAGAAAAGAAAAGTGGTCAAATGAATGAAATGGAAAACGAATAAAATTTTTACATATAAGGCGGGTTGAGCAAAAAGGAAGCCGTTCATTTATTGAACGGCATTTCTTTTTGATGCCGTTTGTTCTTACTTCATTAAAATAATATTCAGTTATTTTTGTTGGATGGAAACAATATACACTTACCAGCAGTTGTATGATCTTTGTACCGCTGTTTTTTTTAAAATAGGCTGCAGCGAAACTGATGCTGCTGTAGCCAGCAAAGCCTTGTTGTCAGCAGATCTCAGGGGTGTTGACAGCCATGGTGTGGCAAGATTAAGTGGTTATATAAGATTGTGGGAAGTAAAACGGGTGAATGCAACACCACGGTTGAAAATTGTACATGAAACACCTTCTACTGCGGTTGTGAATGGTGACGCAGGCCTGGGTTTGGTGGTAGCTCCCTTTGCTATGCAGGTGGCTATTGATAAAGCAACAAATGTGGGCACCGGCTGGGTAAGTGTAACCAACAGTAATCATTTTGGTATTGCCGGTTACCACGCAATGATGGCGTTGCCCCATGATATGATCGGTGTTGCCATGACCAATGCCAGCGCATTGGTGGCACCAACTTTTTCTGTAGAAAGAATGCTGGGTACCAATCCTATCGCGGTTGCAATACCTGCAGGCACCGAACCCCCATTCGTTGCCGACTTTGCCACCACCACTGCTGCCAATGGAAAACTGGAGATCCTGCAAAGAAAAAATGCAGAAGCTCCGTTGGGCTGGATACAGACAAAAGATGGCCAACCGAGTACAAACGCCAATGAATTAAAGAATGGCGGCTCACTATTACCGTTAGGTGGAGACAGGGAACACAGCAGCCATAAAGGGTATGCATTGGGCGCTATTGTAGATATTTTTTCGGCGTTATTGAGCGGTGCCAATTACGGCCCATGGGTGCCCCCGTTCCCGGCTTATGTGCCCATGCCCGAAAATATGCCGGGTGAGGGTATCGGGCATTTCTTTGGCGCAATGCGGATCGATGCCTTCAGAACTGCCGGTGAATTTAAACAGCATATGGATAACTGGATACAGCGGTTTCGTTCTGCAAAAACAGTGGCAGGAGAAGAGAAGGTTATTATTCCCGGCGACCCCGAAAGAGCCTGCGAAGCAAATAGAATGCGCAACGGTATTCCATTGGTAAATGCGGTAGTGGATGATTTAAAACTGCTGGCTGCAAAATTTAGCCTGCCTTTTTCCTGATTGCATTTGGAATACCCCCTCACATGAAATACTTTTGCAGGCGTTTTGAATCAATTAATAAATTAAATAGTCGCAATCGCGGCATAGGGGGGGATTATGAAAATAATGAAATTTGGTGGCACCAGTGTTGGTAAGCCGGAAAGAATGCACCAGGTATCGCAACTGATTACTGCCGACGGTGAAAGTAAAATAGTAGTATTATCCGCATTAAGCGGTACCACTAACAGTTTAGTAGAAATAAGTAATGCCATGGCTGCCGGGAATAAATCGGAAGCCAAACAACTGATCGAAAAATTAGAGCTTCACTATAAGGATTTTATACAACAACTTTTAAAAACAGCGGCCAGTTTAGATGCTGCCCAAAAAGTATTGCAGGAACATTTTGAATTCCTCTACATCATCTTAAGGATATCCTTCAGTGAAGCATTAAATAAAGATATCCTGGCCCAGGGAGAGTTGCTCAGTTCAAAATTATTTTCGCTTTATTTAACCGAACAAAAAATTGACCACGCCTTCTTACCTGCATTGGAATTTATGACCATCGATGGCCATGATGAACCGCAGGTGGGAACGATCAAAGTGAAATTATCTCAGCTGCTGCAGCAAACGGATAAAAAAATATTTATCACACAGGGATATATCTGCCGCAATGCAAAAGGAGAAGTGGATAATTTAAAGCGTGGCGGAAGTGATTACAGTGCTTCATTAATTGCAGCAGCGATCAACGCCAGTGTTTGTGAAATTTGGACAGATATTGACGGTATGCATAATAACGATCCAAGGATTGTAAGCAAAACTTTCGCTATTGAACAGTTGAGCTTTGAGGAAGCTGCAGAGCTGGCTTATTTTGGTGCAAAGATTTTACACCCTGCCAGTATCTGGCCTGCACAGTTATATAATGTACCGGTAAAATTACTGAACACCATGGAGCCTTCCGCAAAAGGAACGTTGATCGCCGAGAAAGCAGGCAGTGTGGGCGTAAAAGCAGTTGCGGCAAAAGATGGTATCACCGCCATAAGAGTGAAAAGCAGCCGTATGTTATTGGCTTATGGTTTTTTACGTAAAGTATTTGAAGTATTTGAAAAATACCGTACTTCAATAGATATGATCACTACATCTGAGGTAGCCGTTTCTGTTACCATTGATAATGATACCAACCTTAAAGACATTATTAAAGAACTCGAACCATTTGGGACAGTAGAAATAGATACGGATCATACCATTGTTTCTATCGTGGGCAACGAGATCGCTGAAACAAAAGATGTAATGAAGAAATTGTTTGATGCTATAGAACCGATACCGGTTCGTATGGTGAGTTATGGCGGAAGCAAACACAACGTGTCATTATTAATAGCACGCCAATATAAAGACCAGACTTTACAGTTATTGAATAAAGGATTGTTTGGTTTGTAAGAAGTCAAAATTAAAAAATCAAAAAGGTGCTCTTGTTGCAGGGAGTCTTTTTTTACTTTTGCCTTTAGATTTTTATAATGCTATTCCTAATTTTTTATAGATAAAACTCATTAACCAGGCTGGTCCGATCATTAAGAACTGGATGTCTTTCAAAAAAGACGGCTTCTTCCCTTCCACTTTATGCCCATAGAACTGGCCGATCCATGCGGCTGTAAACGTGATCAAACAAAACAGCCATAATGGAATAAAACCCGCCTGTTCTATTAAATGGCAGATCCATAAACAAAGAATACCAAACAAGACCATTCCTACCCATAATGTTTTTGAAAGTGATATATAATAAAATATCACCAGCGACATAATGATCATAGCCATATTAATTTTTATACCTTCGACTATCCATGGTAATTTTACGCCGTATAATAAACCAACTACCGAGAAGAAGATCGTTGGAACACAGATCCAGTGTATAGTTTTATTGGTTTCGTTCTTGTGGCTTTCACCATATTCGGCAAGCCATTGCTGAATTGATTTCATAACAAGCATTTGAGTTTCCTAAAATTAATTAAAAGTCTTAACAATTCATTTACAACATTTGGATGCCTTTCGGCGTCTTACAAATGGTTTTTCATAGGATATTGGATTTAAAACGGGGCTGGATTTTTATCCTGGCCCTTTTTTTATTATTATCCCATAAAAAAACTCCCCAATAGATTGAGGAGTTTTCAAAAGTCATACAGCAATTATTAGATGATCAGCATCGCATCCCCATAACTGAAGAAACGGTATTTATCCTTAATAGCTTTTTTATACGCTTCCATCATCAGGTCGTAACCGGCAAATGCACAAGCCATGATCAATAAACTTGTTTTTGGTAAATGAAAATTAGTTACCAAAGCATCAGCAATATTGAAATTATAAGGCGGGTGAATGAAATGATTCGTCCAGCCTTCGGATGGTTTTAATAATTTTTGTGCAGTAAAAGAACTTTCCATTGAACGCATGGTGGTTGTTCCGATAGAACAAATGCGGTGCCCGGTTTCTTTGGCCTTGTTTACAATGTTGCAGGCTGTTTCTTCCACCCTGTAATATTCTGCATCCATCTTGTGTTTGCTCAGGTCTTCTACTTCGATGGGGCGGAAAGTGCCGAGACCGGTATGCAGCGTTGTTTCTGCAAAACGGATACCTTTTATTTCCAAACGCTTGATCAATTCTTTACTGAAATGCAAACCTGCAGTAGGAGCAGCTACAGCACCTTCATGCTTGGCATATACCGTTTGGTAACGTTCCTTATCTTCTTCTTCAGGCTTGCGCTTGATATATTTTGGTAAGGGTGTTTCACCCAAAATTTCCAGCATCCCGCGAAATTCATCGTCGGTGCCATCCCATAAAAAGCGGATGGTACGGCCACGGCTGGTAGTATTGTCAATTACTTCTGCAACCAGTTCATCACTTTCGCCGAAATATAATTTATTGCCCACGCGGATCTTACGGGCAGGGTCTACAATAACATCCCAAAGTTTATTGGGCTTGTTTAATTCTCTCAATAAAAATACCTCGATCTTGGCACCGGTTTTTTCTTTGCGGCCATACATGCGTGCAGGAAAAACCTTCGTGTTGTTCACTACAAAAACATCTTTGTCGTCGAAATAATCAATGATCTCCTTGAAATGTTTGTTTTCGATATTACCTGTTTTGCGGTCAATCACCATCATGCGGCTGTCTTCACGCTTCTTGGTTGGGTTTTGGGCAATCAGGTTAAGTGGAAGGTCAAAACGGAACTGGGATAATTTCATGTAATCTATTTTTTTAAAAGGTTACATGCCGTGTACGAGAAGATTTTATAACATAGCCTTTCCGGAGGCACTTATCATGTTACGGCATGATTTTGAAGGCGCAAAGATACGACTTTTCATTGTCCCAATAACACGGTTGTGATAAAATGTTAATTAGTTGGGTATACCTGGCTGTTGTGTGATGAACTTTGACCCGCCGGGTACTAATTTTTAGCAGTTTGCCCAATGAGGGGTACACTCTTATGGAATGGATACCTTGTATCATCTTTGTATTATCTTTATTATCATAATTAGCCACTAAATGAAATTAATAGCAACCCTTTTGCTGTTTTCCCTATCCGTACTATCAGCAATCGGCCAGTCCGCAGGGCCCAGTGGGCAGGTACAAAAATCTGCAAAAAAATACCAGGGACTTTTATGGGAAATTAGTGGCAATGGGTTATCACGGCCCAGCTACCTATTTGGTACCATGCACGTAAGCAATAAATTGGCTTTTCACCTGGCAGATTCTTTTTACAATGCTATTAAAAATGTTGACGTTGTTGCCCTCGAAACCAACCCTGCAAACTGGCAGGACGATTACAGCAAACCGAATATTTTTGATTCACGTGGCGGGGATGACAGCTATACCTACAAATTGTTTGACATTCCCAATGATTACCTCCATAAAAATACCTTCGCCCTTGAAAAATATGAAAGGAAAATAAAACTGGCCATGGCCACAGAACCGGCATTGATCAACGGCATGTTGTACCGCACCTTTAACCAGGGCGCCGATTTTGAAGAAGATACTTACCTGGACATGTATATTTTTCAAACCGGGAGCAAGCTGGGCAAAAAATTAACCGGTGTAGAGAATTTTGAAGAAAGCGAAAAATTAGTGGCGCAGGCTTATAAAGACGCGGCAAAAGAAAAAAGAAATAAAAATTATGAGGCCGGCTACAATTATGATGATTATATAAAAAGCCCTTACTCTATTGAGGATGCTTACCGCAAAGGCGACCTGGATATGCTGGATAGTTTGGAAGGAAAACAATTTAACAGTAAAGCTTTCCTGGAAAAATTTTTATATAAACGCAACGAGATACAGGCTAACTCTATTGACTCGATCATAAAAAGCAAGACCAGTTTGTTTGTAGGAGTGGGTAGTGCTCATTTACCGGGCAAGCGGGGTGTTATCGAAATGCTTCGGAGCAAAGGATACAAATTGCGGCCGGTAAAAATGGGCGAGCGTGACGGACTGCAAAAAGATGTTATTGATAAGATAAGAGTGCCGGTAAGTTTTAAAGCCATCGAATCGGATGACAAAATATTTTCTGTAGCAATTCCCGGTAATAAATTTTACAGCTTTAACAGGTTTGGTGACCTGAACACCATGCAATACGCAGATATGGGCAATGGCGCTTATTACGTGGTAAGCCGAATCAAGACCAATGGACTGCTTCTGGGTGATGATGAAAATAGCATGTATAAAAAAGTAGACAGCCTTTTGTATGAAAATATACCGGGTAAAATTTTAAAAAAATCTGCGATAAATAAGAACGGGTATAAAGGGTTTGATGTAACCAACAGAACAAGAAGGGGAGATATTCAGCGCTATAATATCATCGTAACACCATTTGAGATACTATTCTTTAAGATTAGTGGCACCGGCGATTATGTACTGGAAGGCGGTGAAGCGGAGCGTTTTTTTAATTCTATAAAAGTTGCTCAGCATAAAACCACCAACTGGATCAGCTATACGCCTGCCACTGGTGGATTCCAGGTCAGGTTGCCCCATGAGCCCATACTACAAAAGGATTTTGGCAGCGACCGCCTGGAATATAGCGCTGAAGACAAAAATGAAAATATCGTGTATACGTTGATGAAGGCCAATATTCAGAATTACAATTTTATCGAAGAAGATAGTTTTGACCTCAACCTGATGGAGGAAAGTTTTGCTTCGGGCGACGCGATTGAAAAGCAGGTAAGCAGGCAGCCCGGCAAATACCAGGGTTACCCAACACTGGATTGTAAATACAAGCATAAAGACGGTACATTTAGTTCGGTGAGGTACCTATTGCAGGGCCCAAATTATTTTGCACAAGTGGTGCATTACGCAAAAGAAACAAAGGCAGTGCAGCAATATTTCGACTCTTTCAAAATAGTGCCCTTTATTTATCCTGAAGTAAAGCAGCAGGTGGATACGGCTATGCATTTTACCGTGAATACACCCCTGTTTCCCGACAGTAAAAAACAAAAAGACCTGATGGAAACATTGCGTAATATGATCGACAGGTACGGGGGAGAAGATGAAGAAGATATGCCCGGGTTTGGTGTAAAGTTGATCGGCAATGATACCATTGGTGAAAAAATATTTGTCGCCTGGGCAAAATCACCGAAAAATACTTATGTAAAAGATTCTGCAAAGATGCTCAGTAATTCAGATTTTGGCTTATCTGGTTCGGGCCGTAAAGAACAAAGTTTCCTGTACCTTAAAAAAGATAGCGGTATAACAGCAGGGGGCATGCGGTACTTATCACAGGAGCTAACGGATACCAACAGCAGCCGTATCATTATTTCAAAAACTTTTTACAAATCGGGCAACTATTTTGCACTGATGGCTTTAACGGATACACTAACACCAAGGAGTAGCCTGTTAACGAATTTTATACAAAGTTTTACACCTTCAGATGCTGTTAAAGGGGAGTCGCCGTTTATCAAACGCAATGCAATATTTTTTAAAGATTTCGCCAGTAAAGACAGTGCTACACACGCCAAAGCAGTGAAGCGGCTTAAAGCAATGGTTTTTGATGCTGCTGATGTGCCGTCGCTTAAGCATATTATTGATACGCTCGGATGGAAGACCAGGGGGTACCTGCAGTTAAAGCAAAATTTTATTACACAGCTGGAAAAGACCGGGGACAGCAACCTGGTGGGTTACCTTAAACAATTATATGTATCGGCAAAAGATACGGCAGACCTGCAGAACAGTATCCTGCAAGCTTTACTTTCGATGCGAACTAAAACATCTTTTATTGCATTTAAAGACCTTATCATTAATGAACCACCGGTAGTTACGTCAGGCACCAGTGGCGTTGATTTTGATTATTCCGGCATCACCTCTTCCGTTGGTAAATTGAGAACATTCCCAGGCATAAAGAACGGTTATGGCGATAATGCCGGCAACTGGGATGCTCTATACGATACACTTACCCTGGCAAAATTTATTTTTCCTGATATACTGCAGCTGGTAAACCTGGATGAATATAAAACCAATACGATGGCGCTGCTGACCACGATGGTAGATAGCGGTTATGCTGGTGCTAAAGATTACGAACCTTATTTTTCGAAATTTTATGCAGAAGCAAAACAGGCACTTAAAAAGGAAAGAGCGCGGGAAAGCCAGGAAGCTATTGCTAAAGCGGAGCAAGCCAATAAAGCGGATAGTAACGAAGAGAACGTTGATTATAACCCTAAAGGCGAGGGGGATACCGGTAATGAATTATTGAAGAGTTATGCAGTACTCCTGTTGCCTTACTGGGATAAGAACCCGGGAGTGCCTGTTTTTTTCGGGGAGATCATGAAACTTAAAAATAAACAGACCAGGTTCAATACAATGCTGTTATTATTACGCAACAATAAATCAGTACCGGATTCCCTGTTAAATTTTTATGCAGGAGCAGACGAATACAGGATCGACCTGTACAGGAGTTTAAAAAAATCTAAACTGCTGGATAAATTTCCTGCAAGATACAATAACCAGTTAGACCTTGTAAGGAGTGCAATCGTGAGTGGGTGGGCGGATAACAAAATTGATACATTGGCTTTGCTGGATAAAATCCCGGTGATTTATAAAAATAAAAAAGGCATCGTGTATTTCTTCAAGTATAAAACGAGAAAGGATGACTATAAGTGGAAGATACTTTCCTATGGCATTCAACCTGGCAACAGCAAAGAGTTTACCGAAATCGACAACGATTTTAATTCCGGAACAGCGTATAACTATTCAACAAACGGGGATGATAAATTAGACGAAACAATACCGGTAAAAACGCAACTGGAAAAATTGATCAAGACGATGCTGTATAAAACACACCGCAGTGCCAGCCAGTTTTATGGCAGTGGTTACGAAGATGATAAAGATATTTTAACGGAACGCATTAAAACTAACCGTTTTGGTGATTAAGTAATTGATTCCCGGGTATTGCCTGGATCAATTGTTGCGTGTATGCATTCCTGGGGTGATTGTAAATCTGTTCGGCATCGCCTTCTTCAACTATCTTACCCTGGTGCATTACCAATATCCTGTCGCTGATATACCTCACTACTGCAAGATCGTGCGAAATAAATATAGAAGTATATTGGAATTCTTTCTTAAGATCATTCAGTAAATTTAACACCTGCGCCTGCACACTCACATCCAGTGCAGAAACGGCTTCATCAAAAATTAAAAAAGAAGGATTCAATGCCAGGGAACGTGCAATACAAATGCGCTGCCGCTGCCCGCCACTGAACTGGTGAGGGTAACGGTTAAAATGCTCGGGCAACAGGCTTACTTTTTCCAAAAGTTCGATCACTTTTTCTTTTCGCTCGTTGTTATTATCCAGGATATCGTGTACTGCTAAAGGTTCAAGAATAGCATTGCCAATGGTGATGCGTGGATTCAGTGAACCGTAAGGATCCTGGAAAACGATTTGAAGGTCTTTGCGCATGTTTCGCAATGCAGCTGATCGTACCTGCGTAATATCTTTGCCTTCTAAATAAATTTTACCGGATGTTGGCGCTATCAATTGTAAAACCGTTCTGCCTAAAGTAGTTTTACCGCAACCACTTTCACCTACCAGCCCCAATGTTTCTCCCTGTATCACTTCAAAACTAACATCATCAACGGCTTTAAAAAATGCAGCCGCTTTACTAAATAATTTTTTCTTAACAGGGAAATAAACTTTTAAATTTTCTACGCTTAATACAGTTGATGGTTGATGTGCGGCAGGATCCATTCCCGTTTGGACAGGGTTAGTGGGTGATGGTAAAAACTTTTCCCCGCTGGCTACCTCTTTCTTTTCGTTTGCAGTTTTCAACCTTTCACTTTCTGCGCCCATAAAATCGCTCACAACAGGCAAACGTTCTCCTTTGGATTTTCCCGCGGGCCTGCATGCCAGCAATGCTTTAGTATAGGGATGTTGCGGTGAAGTCAAAACTTCTTTGGTAAGACCCTGTTCCACGATTTCTCCCTTGTACATAACCACAATTTTATCAGCAATATCCGCAACAATCCCCAGGTCATGGGTAATTAAAATAACACCCATCCTGTTTTGCAGCTGCAATTCTTTTATGAGGTCAAGTATCGTTTTCTGCACAGTTACGTCAAGTGCAGTAGTAGGTTCGTCTGCGATCAGTAATGAAGGATTGCAGCTTATTGCCATGGCAATCATCACCCGCTGTTTTTGGCCGCCACTTAATTCATGCGGGTAACGGTTAATAATACCCTCAGGATCTGGTAATTTTACTTTTTCAAAAAGTGTTATAGTCTTTCGCCTCGCAGCGGCGGCGTTTACTTTTTCATGTAACTGTATCGCTTCCATCACCTGTTTGCCGCAGGTAAATACAGGGTTAAGCGATGTCATTGGTTCCTGGAAGATCATCGCGATATGCTTTCCACGTACTTTATTGATATCACTGGCGGATAATTGAACCAGGTTATCAGGCTGTTTTTCTTTTTGAAAAAAAATGATTTTACCTTTAACTATACTTTGGCTGGGCAACAGCTGCAACATGGATAAAGCTGTAACAGATTTTCCGGAACCGCTTTCGCCAACAATGGCAACCAGCTCTCCTTTTTTTATTTCGATAGAACTGTTTTTAACGGCAACAGTATTTTCACCCTCATTGCTGAATTGTATAGAAAGATTTTGTATGGAGAGGAGAGAAGGCAATTCGTGAGTCGTGAATTGTGAAAAGTAGGTGATGAGTCGCTAAGCCAAAAGCCGTACTCGGGACTAACGACTCACCACGCAGGTTTAAAATTTCAAATGTCTAACCGTTAAACCATCATTGATCAATTGTTTCAGGGAATCTATCCCGATCTTTAAATGGCGCTCAACAAAAGCCGCGGTAACATTTTTATCACTGGCTTCTGTTTTTACGCCTTCGGGTACCATGGGCTGGTCACTTACCAATAATAAAGCACCTGTGGGGATATGATTATAAAAGCCCACCGAAAAAATGGTAGCCGTTTCCATATCAATGGCATAGGCTTTTACTTTTTGCAAATAGGATTTAAATTCTTCATCATGCTCCCAAACCCTCCTGTTGGTAGTATACACCGTACCCGTCCAGTAATCCGTTTCATAATCCCTTATCGTAGTGGAAATAGCTTTCTGTAAACTAAAGGATGGCAATGCAGGAACGATCGGCGGGAAGTAATCATTGCTGGTTCCTTCGCCCCTCATTGCCGCGATCGGTAAAATAAGATCGCCGATGCTGTGGCGTTTTTTTAAACCACCACACTTACCTAAAAATAATACCGCGGATGGTTTTATTGCACTTAGCAGGTCCATTACTGTTGCTGCACCCGGACTGCCCATGCCGAAATTGATGATCGTGATATTATCCGCAGTTGCGCATTGCATCGGCCTGTCACGTCCAACTATTTCAACATTATTCCATTTGGCAAACATCTCCACATAGTTGCTGAAATTCGTCAGCAAAATATATTTGCCAAAATTTTCTAATTTTTCGCCCGTGTATCTCGGCAGCCAATTATTTACTATTTCTTCTTTTGATTTCATACTTCTTTTATTTTTTAGAACCAGCCGCATATCTTTGTTAGTCTATGCTTTCGCCCGGTTACATTTTTTAAAATTACAAAATTCCCATCAGGTACGATGATAAAAATTGAATACCCTGCTTACCAGCCTAAAATAAAAAATGACGGGGGGAAGGAAAATATTTTTGATGAAGTGCGCAAAAGATGGGTATTGCTTACTCCTGAAGAATGGGTGAGGCAGAATTTTTTGCAATACCTGGTTCAAATAAAAAAATATCCTGCTGCTTTAATCGCTGTGGAAAAAGAAATTAAACTGGGCGAACTGAAAAAGCGTTTTGATATCGTGGTATACGATGCTGCATCAAATCCATGGATGGTTATTGAATGTAAAGAAATGAATGTGAAATTAAACAGGCTGGTCCTCGACCAGGTATTGCGGTATAATATTACCATGCAGGTACCTTACCTGGTGATCACCAATGGCAGCTATTGCATGGCTTTTGAATGTATCAATAATGAGTTGAAACCGTTAGAGGAATTGCCATAGAAAATTACACTACTGCCGGCACGGTGGAAACCAATGCCGGCAACAAATATTATTTTTCCAAATTAATTTACAGAAGGGCATCCCAGCGTTTTATTTTTTTTCTGGAAAGAATAAACAATACCAATGCTATGGCTTAAATAGTGATCATTTTTATTGGGGTTGGCGGCCTTGCTAAATCCATCCAGGTAATCCGTAAAACTTAAACGGTAACTGGTTTCCCCAATTAATGAGAAATGATCATTCAATGCATAGCGTACACCGGCACCTACAGGCACCACAGGCAGGATGCGTGGTAATGTTTTTGCCGCATCAACAGCAAGACCCGCCTGTACATCAGACCCATCGCCAAACACCAGGGTATTGATATTACTCCAGTCTCTTTTTACTTTAATAAAAGAAACACCAGCGCCCGCAAAAATATAGGGAGAGAACCGCGGAGACTTCGAATGTAAAAAATTCCATACGCCCTGTACAGACAATTCTGTTACCGGTGAAGTGAAATTAAAATTTCGTTGCTGCCGCCAATCGGGTGTATTATATTTTGCATCATTGCCGTATAATTTCCCTTTGTTTATATTGAAGCGTACGGCAAATACAGGGCTTATGATACGGTAAAGATGCAGGGCCAGCTGCGGCTTCATGGTTTTATAAGAACCTAGAGGCTGTGGCGTAAGATCTCCCTGGTATACAAACACGCCGCCACTTAAACCAACTTCATATTTTGAAAGATCAACCTGTGCGTGCAGGTAATAAATATTTCCTGCTAACAATGCAATGGCTAGTAAGGATTTTGTTAATACAGACTTCATTGGATTTACATTTTGGTGATTGAATAAAACAATGTAAAAGTCTGTTTTTCGATAAGTTGTTTTTAGTGGTAGCTGTTACTGTTGTAACAGTATAAAAAGAAAATTAGTATTTAAATGGTATTGCTGCACTGTTAAACAAAAGTGAAGATGTGCTGCAGTATGTAATTTATTTAATTGAAGGAATATTTATTTGAATTTGAGGTTAAGGCTTATAATATCTGAATTCAATCCATTGCTCCTGTTATAGTGCCCGTACCGCAATTCAAGCATATTGAAGCGGGACATACCCAATACACCTTTCGGTGGCGCTATACGAAACCCTGCTCCATAAAAATTACTGTTGAATTTTGAAAGATCCGGGTTTGTGGTATAAAATGCGTCGGCAACACTGTGTTGCTGGTAGCCGGCATAATATTTAACGGCAGTTTGATTATAAAATCTGTAGAATGGTGTGATAGAAAAAAACGGGGTAAGCTTTATGGAAGATTCAAGGTCAACGGTATGCGAATTTAAACCCCAGTCATCTTTATAAAAGCGATAGAAGGAACGCAATATAATTTTATCTCCAAAAAAATAATTAGCCCTTATGCCCAGGGGTATTTTCAACCTGTTGCCGGGCAGATTTTCCACATGCACCGAACCGTCAGTAAAATAAACCCTGTGAAAAGGCAGGCCCAGGTATCCATTTTGCTTTACCAGGTCCATTAAAAACATCAGCTGGAAATTTTTACTCACTACCTGCGAATAGGAAAGAGAAGTGCTGAAAGTTTTTCTTGGCGTTTGTGCGTAATTAATATCGTCTCTTGAAGAACCGCCCTGCGATGCCGGCCTTAATTCAACAGGATAAATCAGCGTTACCTGGTCAATGTAGGCTTGTGCTTTGATTCCAAACTCCCTGTTATTGTTTTTTGATTTTTTATTAAAACTTGCGCCAATGCCAAAAGATGTATAATCAAATTCCCTGGAAAATGAAGCATTTAATCCCAACGTATTACCGGTCTTTTCATTTTCCATGCTCCATGATGCCGAAGGATAAAAACGAATGTCATGGGATGACGCGGATGAATTCGCCTTTAGATCGATCTTATCAGACGAAGCTGACGTGTAAGTGTCTACTCCTGCTTCTAAAATAACGGAATGTTTACGTGACTTATGATCGTATCCTACCAATTTTAAATCAATCGAGTTGGCAATATCAGTTAATTTTTCTGAACCAATACCACCGGTAACTGCACTGCTGTTCCCATCCTGGCGGTAATAGCTACTCACGAGATTCACCTCTTCTATTTTCAGTTTCCTGCTTTTATAAGAAGAATCAGCAGGGGCCGTTTGAGCAAATGCCCCCATTAAACTTAAATATAGACCAACAACAGACAAACATATTTTCTTCATACCATTTTTTTAAAGCGCCTTATTTTTTAATGCAATACAAATGTTTTAGGCCTGTTTAATTACAACCGCAACCGCCACCCGTCTTTCCTCCGTTGGCGCCGGACGCGCCTTCACGATACGTTTGAAAACTCATTTCAGTTTTTTGTACTTTGCGTGATCCCAATACCATTTCAGCATCATTCAATTTATTTTTTTGATATTCCTTTACGCTGGCGCAACTGGCAGCTGCAACGCATACTGTTATTCCGGCTGCAATAATTTTAAGGCTTTTTGTATTCATACGAGGTTGATGTTTTTTGAAGTAAATATTTTGTCCTGGTCATCAATAATGATGCAGGCAATATTTTTTATTTGGTTGATCATGTTCAGTCCTGCACTGATACCCATCACTGTTACAGGTGTAGCCATAGCATCTGCTATCTCGGCATTAGGGCTGATAATAGTTACACTTTTAATGCCACGAACCGGCATTCCTGTTTTTGGATCAATGGTGTGCGAATATTTTTCCCCATTTATCAATACAAATTTTTCATAATTGCCTGACGTGGCTACTGCCATATCGGTAATGTTCATATAAGAAAATGGCTGATGAACACTGTTTGGGTTTGCAATACCAATAGTCCATGGTTTTCCATCAGGCTGGTAACCCCAGGTAGTTAGGTCGCCGGCAGCATTTACAATACCGTGTTCCACGCCATTTTGTTTTAAAATACATTTGGCGCGTTCTGCTGCATACCCTTTTCCAATACCACCAAATCCAATACGCATCCCTTTTTCCTTTAAAAAAACTGTACAGTTCTCTTTATCAAGAATGATATTTTTATAATTGATCAGCCTGACCATTCTTTTTGCCGCTTTTGCATCCGGTAAAGCAGTCATGGATTTATCAAAATTCCATAAGCGTTTGTCAACGGAACCATAGGAGAGGTCGAATGCTCCTTGCGTAATGTTTGAAATCCTTATCGAGCGTTCAATGATATCAAACATCTCGGGGTCTACCTTAACAGGTTTGATTCCTGCATAAGAATTGATTAAATTGGTTTGGCTACTTTCAGCAAAAGTTGTTAACAAATTTTCTATGCGTTGTATCTCCGCTATTGAAGAATCCATGCAATTGTTGGCCCAGCCTTCATCTTCTTCATTGGCAACAACGCTTATCTCAAAGCGGTTACCCATTAGCTTTACTATCCGTTTGAAGATCACCCCTGCAGTAGTAAGCGTGTCATTTTCGGGCATTGGTGAATGTTTTTAACTCGCTGGTAAATGCTGCTGCAGAAATATCGGGCAAACCATCATAAGTTTTTAAAACCTTGCCTTCAGCATTCAATAATAATGTAAATGGGAATATGCCTTTAGGGTTGTATTGATCAGCTAACGCTTCATTTATTTTAACCTGTTCTTTAGTAAGTTTATTTTTTTTTGACCTGGGAAAATCGGCATTCACCAATACCAGGTTATCCCCGGCATATGTTTTAAATGAAGCGCTTTCAAATATTTCTTTTTTTAAGCGGATACAGGGGCCGCACCAATCGGAGCCTGAAAAATTCAATAGTATGAGTGCATGTTTTTGTACCGCTGCTTTTTTAGCATCATCAAGATTATTTAACCATCCCGAAGACGTTACAAATAATGAAGTAAATAGAATAGCTGTGATGAATTTCATATTGATTGAATTTTGATTTTACATTTATAACGTTATTATAAGCTAAAACTGTTCCAGCCCTTCGTTTTGCGAGGCAATAGGCCTGTGAGGCTGTTAAAATTCTGTTGTAACTGGTGAAATATAACTTATTAGGTAAATGTATGCAGGCTTATAGAAATAAGCCTGCATGTGTTCGCCATTAAACCTACTTAACCTGTATAATAACTGAAGCCGAGTCCTGCCCATTTTTGCATTGCCCCCTGTCGTGGCCGCTGCTATGCCATAAACTATCAACATGATGATTCCAAATACTGTCTTGTAAATGATGACCGGTACTGTCCGCATGGTTGCAGATATGCACAGAGTCAAGGTTGAGGCCTCTTGCCCTTACGCCAATTACATAACTTCCCGGGCTGGAAAAACTGAAATAATTTGTTTTCTCCGTGGTAACAACATACGCGGCGGAAGCAGTAGCAGCGGGTGTTGCCGACCAGCTTAATGTATTTATATTGGTGCTTGCTGTAACTGAAACGGTTTGGCCTACGGCAACCGGCGTGGCTGATGCAGTTAAATTAATTGTATTGGCATCGGTGTTCGATTTGTTACACGAAGCCAAAATTGCAGCCGCGGAAAAGAAAAATATGGAATTTTTCATACTTGATTTTTTAAATGAGGGATTTTTTTTAGTGGGTATAATAAAAACACAGATGTAGAGTTTTAAACAAGGGTTGGGTGAAAATATATATTTTATGCCTGAGCCAACCGTTTAACATTTACTTTACATCTTAAGCGTACTACCATATGCAGGAGCCATTACACCAGCTTATACAACTTTGTATCAATGGGGAAAGAAATTCCCAGAACAGGTTGTATGCGTTGATGTCGCCAAAGATGTTTGCTTTATGCATGCGGTATTCTAAAAACAGGGAGGAAGCAGAGGAAACTTTGCAGGAAGGTTTTATGAAAGTGTTTGAAAATTTACAGCAGTTTAAATTTGCAGGATCTTTTGAAGGTTGGGTAAGAAAGATTATGGTGAACTGTGCGTTACAAAAATTCAGGAGTAAATCACAACTCCGCGCTGTTGTTAATATTGATGATGTTCAAACGGAATACGGTGATACTGAAAATATATCTTCCCAACTTGGTACAAAAGAATTACTACAGATGGTGCAACTGCTGCCATCAGCATACCGCATGGTTTTTAACCTCTACGTTTTTGAGGGAATGAAACACCGGGAAATAGCAACATTACTGGGTATTTCGGAAGGCACTTCAAAATCCAATTTGTCGGATGCAAGGGCCATTCTAAAAAAAGCTGTTGTAAACAGTGCACAAATTGCTAAACAAAATACTAACTAGCTATGAGTGAAAATCTACACGACATTGATGAATTGTTTAGAGGCGCTCTTGATGAAAACGAAGAAATGCCATCGGGTAAAGTGTGGGATGCGCTTGATAACGATTTAGATAAAAGTAATGTCATCCAGATCAAAAGAAAATACAATAACCTGAAGCGTATTGCGGTAGCGTTGTTATTACTTTTATTGGGAACAATAATCTACGAGATACAATCAAAGAAAGCGGGAAAGCAGGAATTGGCGAATAATTCTGTAAAAGAAAAAATAAAAGATAGCGGTACGAACCCAAAAACAAAAAACACAAACGATCCTTCACTAAATACAGGTGGATCTAACAGTACTGCTGTAAATAATGCAGGTATAGATAGTTCAGCTAATAAAGTACACCAGGCGGCACAAATACCGGTTATAAAAACAACCACCGGCACACTATTTACTCCAACTGCTGAAACAATATCAGGCATTTCCAGGCCTATTGATAAGAAAGATATTGCAAACCGGATCAGTGGGGAGAGCGAACCAGGTAAGTCGCTGGTAAAAAAAGCATCGGCACATAAAATGAGCACGGGGATTACCAATGGCGTTGTTGCCGAAGACCTCGCGGAAGAAAAAAATGATAAAGAAAATACTGCTGGTAAAAACCCAGTTAATAACGGTAGCGCTAATGAATTAACAGCGCTGCAGCATGCCAAAGTTGAAAAAATATTTACCAGCTTCTCAAAAGATGAATTGACAATGATCAATGGCAAAAGAATTTCGCCTGATGCTGATTTACCTGCAGTAAAAAATAAGCACCTCAAAAGCGCTAAACCATTTCATTTGAATGTTACGGCTTTTTACGCACCGCAATTCAGTTTTAACAGGCTTGAAGATGATCGTCCCGATTCCGGGCCACAAGGACCACCACTGGGAAATGGCAGGGAAGAAATAAAAAAAGATGAACAGTATGAGCGATCTTCTTCTCTTGGTGTGTCAGTAGAAATTCCTGTAGGTAAAAAATGGAACCTGCAGTCGGGTATTTCTTATCTTAATAAGGAGATCAGTATTGAGCCAAAGAAAATATTTGCCAAATTAGACAATGATGGTAAAGTAAAATACCGTTTCGATTGTTCATCGGGGTATACTTATATATCACCCAAATCCGGCACCACGCCTGCCGTTGGAGATAGCGTTAATGCTGCTGCTTCTACCAATACGCTGCAATATATTGGAATTCCACTGGGTGTTAATTATACATTTTCAATAGGTAAATTTAATATTATACCCGGTTTTGGTACGGCTGCAAATTTTTTGGTAAAACAAAAAATAGAGACTGAGTTGATACAGGGCAGCTCAAAAGAAAAACAAATCATTAATAATATAAAGGGGATGAAATCAATTTACTTCAATGCATTTACCGGCATTTCCCTGGAGTATAATTTTAGTCAGAGAATGGCGGTAAATGTCACGCCATCCGGTAATTTTGCTTTGAGTTCAATTAATAAAAATGCTGCTGTAAAATCTTATCCCAATTCATTTGCGATAGGAGCAGGAATAAAAATAAAATTCTGATAGCATGAGAAAAATGATGATTGCATTGAACCTAGTTGCCGGCGTAGCGATTTTTTTGTTTACAGGAAAGTTTGCTGTAAATAATGTGCTGTAAATACTTATTCTCCTGGCGGTTCAATGTTACCAGCCGCATCTAAATAATCTTTTGAAACGTAGGGCCACCGGCGCTGGAATTTAGCGTATACTAAATACACGATTACACCGCTTAAGAAAACCAACAGGAAAGAAACCATAATGGTAAGCCCCGTTGCATAAAAAATAAACAGCCACATGGCGATGGCTAAAATTACCGGCAAAGGATATAAAGGCATCTTGTATGGAAGATTATTGCTGCCGTTTCTTTTTCTTAGTAAAATTATACCAACAGCCTGGCCAACAAACTGCACAATGATGCGCATTGCCAAAATGCCATCGATAATATGGCTCATTCTAAAAAGTAAACTAAAAACAAATGCAAAGCCGGCCAATACCAATAGAGAAACATAAGGGAAATTTTTTGTTGGATGAAGCTTGCCGAATATTTTAAAAAAAGCGCCATCCACCGCAGCTGCATAGGGAACTCTTGAATAACCGAGCATAACGGCGAATAATGAAGCGAGTGCCACCCATAAGATCATTACCGTAGCAACAGTAGCAGCAGTATGGCCATATAACCTTTCAATAAAAATGCTTACCACGTATTTACTTTTGTCGAGGGCGCCGGGAAGCAGGTTAGGTTGTTGCCATGATTTTATTTCCTGCCAGGGTATTACGCTGCTTACACTTACATTCATCGCAAGGTATAAAACCGCGATCCCGATGACGGATATGAACATGCTTCTCGGAATATTTTTACCGGGGTCCTTTATTTCTCCACCTAAATGACAAACATTGTAATAACCTAAATAACTGTACATCGATTTGATGCAGGCTTGTCCAAATAAAAACGAGGTGAGTTGCCCCCAGCTGAAGTCAGTATTGATATCTTTCAACGGTTGCAAAAAATTACCGTGTGCAATTCCGCCATAAATTATCCAGCCCAGTGTAAGTAATACGCCGCTCCATAACAATACACCGATCCTGCCAATGCTGTCGATCTTGCGGTACAATAAAAAAGTAATAAAAATGATAACAATCCCTGAAACTGCTTTTTGCTGCCATGGCCCCAACTCAATCAAATAACCCAGGTATTGCGAGAATCCTATCGCTGCTGATGCCGCAACCAGGGGTGCCTGTATAATGGTTTGCCATACGTATAAGAAACTCATCATCCTGCCTAAACCGTTCTTACCATAGGCTTCTTTTAAAAAATTATAGCTTCCGCCTGCTAGGGGGTAAGCAGCACCCAGCTCACTCCAGATCATCGCATCGATCATGGAAAGCACAGCGCCGGCGATCCATGCATACAGGAACATACCGCCCATGAATCCCATAACAATCGGCAAAGTAACAAATGGGCCAATGCCCACCATGTCGATCATATTTAAAACAGTAGAATGAAATAGCCCCAGGCTGCGCTGTAGTTTTGGTGCAGTCATTTGTTTGATTAAAAATGGAAATTACGACATAAAAAAAAATTATAGATAAAAAAGGACGGCATCGGTTTAAATGCTGCCAAACTGAGCCTGTCGAACCCAGCTGACACGAATAAACAATATCGCCATCGACAGGTTCAGGCTAACCAGCTTATAATATTAAAAAATGAAATTGATACACTGCATAAAAAACCGGATCCCTTTCGGGGCCCGGTACTGACTGAAAACCATCAACCATTAAACCTTATCCTATGAAAAACCAATTAATTAGTCGGTTTGGGATAAAGACCGGTTGCATGATCATAAATATTTTTTACCATTTGGCAGCAAATTCTTTCATGAAATCTGGGAAGTTCTTATTTTTATAAACGCCATCACCAAAAAATTTCAATGGGGGCTCCAGTTCCGAAGGTTTAAGATAACCTGACAGGGGTGCCGGCTGGGCATCCAAAGAAGACAATAAAACCGTAGTGGGGTAACCCATCCTCCCAAATAAGAGATATACCGCAAGATCATTAGCTTTATAAGCAGGATTAAATCCGTATTTTTTTGCGCCGAATACTACAGAATCTTTAGACTCGGCATTGAATTTTACAGCGTAATAATTTTCATTGATATAAGCAGCAACTTTATCGTTGGCATAAGTTTCCTTATCCATTACCTTGCACCAGCCACACCAGTTGGTATATACATCAATGATGATGGGTTTGGGCTGCTGCTGGTAAAGGGCTGCTAACTCACTTAAACTTACCCAGTTTATCTTTTCTTTTTTACCTGGCCTGAATGATAGTACGATTACCGGAAGTGCCAGCAGAATAAAAGAATATTTAACCTTTTGCATGAAATAATTGTTTTGTAGCTTAGAAGGTTTATAAACGAAAATTCATGAAAAAAATTGTAGTGGCCATAACCGGGGCAAGCGGGTCTATCTATCCAAAAATATTAATTGATAAATTACTGCTGGCAAAAGAGCAATGGTTAGACCTTGCCGTAGTGATGACTGAAAATGCGAAGCAGGTGTGGGCAACGGAATTAGAGAACGAATCCTATCAAAATCTGCCCGTTAAATTTTATAGCCAGCAGGATTTTAATGCGCCATTTGCATCAGGCTCAGGGCAATACAATACCATGATCATTATACCCTGCAGTATGGGCACTTTGGGTAGAATTGCTACCGGTATTTCCAATGACCTCATCACCAGGGCTGCGGATGTTATTTTGAAGGAACGGCGGCAACTGATATGTGTGGCAAGGGATATGCCCTATAATCTTATTCATATCCGTAATATGGAAACGGTAACTTTAGCCGGCGGGATCATTTGCCCTGCAACACCCTCTTTTTACAGCAATCCTAAAACTATCGAAGAAGTTGCGGCAACAGTGGTAGACCGTGTTCTCGACCTCGCAGGTATTGATATTAAAACATTCCGATGGGGTAAATAAAAAATGGTTGAAATTTACTTCAACCATTTTGAAAATATTGTTGCATTGTTCTACCGAAGGTCAACTATTTCAACCCCGGGGTATTTTTTCTGATCAAAAATAAACTGGCCATCTGCAACTGCAGCAGAGGTATTCATATTACTTACGGAGAAGCTTAAACGGTTGCCGGTTTTCTCAAAAATCTTTGCAGCGCTTACTGTTTTCGTGGCTTTATTTACATATACCATTACTTTAAAATAAGGTTTGCTTTTATCTATAGGCGTTAACTCCAGTTCCTGGATACCTTTTGTTTCTCCGTTAAGTTTGTATAAGAAATCCTTGTCGTAAAAGTTGGTGAATAATTTCTGCGGTGTAATGGTATTATTGGCCGGGTCTAATTTGCTTATGGTTACTTCTTTACTCGATTTATCGTAGGTCCATACACTGCTGCCATCGCAAAAAACATCCTTGCCGCCCGACGTCATGCGGTATTTAGCCCCTTTCATGTAAACCGTTCCCGCCTGTGCTAAACCTAAGCTCTTTCCTACGGCATTTTCACCCTTTTGTACAAACTTCGCCGTTACGCTTTTATAGGTTTTAAATTTTGCGCTTACCCCGTCTAATATTTTTTTTGCATCCGGATCACTCTGTCCCATACCTTTTGGAGGTTGTGCCTGAATAGTTGCCACCATGATCATTGTAAACAATACACTGTATAATTTTTTCATGTTATCTGAATTTTTAAACAAGCCTCTCTTTTTTAAGAGGTTGCAAAGATAGTTCAATAGATGCTTTTACACAACCCAAGTTTAATGCCACTAATCCGGGAAACTGTTAATGTATTGCCAACCTGAAATAAATGCAATAGCAGACCGTTTATACTGTAAGATTATTTACTTTGCAGAACTTCAACTCATCTTTCGCTTCAACTCAACTTTTCGGGCATTTATTAATTCATTTAACCAAATAAAATGACAGAAAAAAATATTCCCCTTTCTCAAAGGGAAATTTATGAGCCATCCCAACTCACCGAATTCTTATGGTGGTTGTCAACAGCAGAAAGGGAGATACTGGTTGATTCAGTGGTAGACAGGAACCGTTACCGCATCATTGGTATGACTGTTTTAGCCACCTGGTTATTTGCCAGTTTTACCTGGACCTATTTTTTTAGTACTATCGTTGATTCCACGGTGCCTGCAATCGCGTTGGGGATATTCATGGGCTTTATCATTCTTACCATTGACAGGGCGTTGATAAAAGGCATCACAAAATTCAATAAGAAAAAGTTCACGCCTTTATTATTCAGGGCTTTGCTGGCTATTACTATAGGCACTTTCATGGCACAGCCGGCGGTCTTGTATATGTTTGATAAGGAAATAAAAATGCAGACATCGCTGGACAATGAAAAAAGAAAGATGGTAAAGCGGCAGGAACTGGATTCTTTATACAGCAACCGTAAAAATGAATTGCTGCTCCAGAAAGAAAAGATCAACACCGAACTGAATAATAAATATGCCGATGTTAACAAAGCAAGGCAGGGTTTTTTAGCGGAGACAGATGGCAGTGGTGGTACCGGCAAGGTCGGTATCAAAGATATCGCGATCGCTAAACGAAATGAATACCAGAAACTGGATGAAGGTTACCAGGCTGTATTAAAAACAGAACAGTTAAAATTGAATGATATTGAAAATGAATTAAGTGAAATGGAGGGAAAAATAAAAACGGAAGAAGGGGCTTTTACCCAGTACCTCAACAATGGATTTTTAACAAGAGTAGATGCGTTGAGTAATTTATTAAAAAATAATTCCGCATTACAGTTTCGTTACTACCTGATCGTTTTTATTTTAATGTTGATAGAACTGATGCCGGTAATTGCAAAAACATTATTGCCCAGCGGTAGTTACGATGAAAAAGTTATGCTGCGGGAAGAAATGGAGATCGAGATCGCCAACAGCAATATCCGTAAGGAAAAATTATTGAAAGAAATGTATAACCAGATGGCTTTTGAATATGACAGTGAAGCCATCACTGCTTTTTTCAGGCTTACTAAAGAAGACCGTTCCGAAAAAATGAAAGACTTCAGCCGAAGATGGAAAGAAGAAAATCACCAGACCTTTGACGGGCTTTGGCAAAAAATGAAGAAAGAGATACTGACCAAACAGGAGAATTAGCCTTTCGCATAAACAAAAGTTGATAAAAAATTTTCAGAGAGAAAAAGCCCCTTTAGGGGTTTGGGGTTATATTTGCCCACTATGGCAAAAGCGGTTGGCGAAACTCCTTTAATGCAGCAACACAATGCCATCAAGGCTAAATACCCTGATGCTATTTTATTGTTCAGGGTCGGAGATTTTTATGAAACATTTGGGCAGGATGCCATTACCACAGCCGGCGTTCTGGGTATTACTTTAACCAAAAGAAATAATGGTAATCCCGATGCAGCCGAACTGGCAGGATTTCCCCATCATGCTCTCGACACTTACCTGCACAAATTAGTAAAAGCCGGTTATCGTGTCGCTATCTGCGATCAGCTGGAAGATCCTAAACAGGCAAAAGGAATTGTAAAACGTGGTGTAACGGAATTGGTGACACCGGGCGTTGCTACCAGCGATAAATTATTAGAGCACAACAGTAATAATTTTTTAGCCGCATTACATTTTGCCGGCCCGGGTGGCAGCGCCGGGATGGAAGGCGAAAAAATCGGTATTGCTTTTTTAGATATCAGTACCGGCGAATTTTTTTTAGCAGAAGGCGATGCAGCTTATGCTGATAAATTACTGCAAAGCCTGAAACCCGCTGAAGTTATTTTCCAGCGCAACAGGCAAAAGCAATTCAAAGAATTATTCGGCACTAATTTTTTTACTTACACTTTAGATGAATGGATATTTACGGAAGCGTACGCAACAGAAGGCTTATTAAAACATTTTGGTACGCATAGCCTGAAAGGTTTTGGTATCCAAAATCTTCCTGCAGCAATAGTTGCGGGGGGTGCGGTATTACATTATCTGAAGGATACTGAACACCCCAATTTAGGCCATATCACTTCGATACAAAGAATAGACAGGGATGAACATTTGTGGATGGACCGCTTCACCATCCGCAACCTGGAATTATTTGGCGGCGAAGGTTCAAGCAGTTTATTAAAAGTGATGGATAACACCGTTTCCGCGATGGGTGCAAGATTGCTGAAGCGCTGGATCATCATGCCATTGAATAATATTGATAAGATCAATGAACGGCTGGATACCGTAGAATTTTTTATAAAGGAAGTGGATACCCGAAATAAAATTACACAACACATAAAGCAGGCTGGCGACGTAGAAAGGCTGGTAAGTAAAGTGCCGCTTAAAAAAGTAAATCCCCGCGAAGTGTTGCAGATCGCGAAAGGCCTGCAGCAAACAGAAGCAATAAAAACCATTTGCGAAAATTCAACTAATGATTATTTAAAAAGATTGGGCGATTCGCTGAATCCCTGTAAATATATACTGGACAAGATATTAAAAGAGCTGCATGAAAATCCACCTGCCGCAACTGGCAAAGGAAGCGTTATCGCAGGGGGTATCAATGAAGAACTGGACAGCCTGCGCAAAATTGCAAGCGGCGGAAAAGATTATTTATTACAATTGCAGCAGCAGGAAGCGCTCGCTACCGGTATATCTTCTTTAAAAATAAGTTTCAATAATGTATTCGGCTATTACCTGGAAGTTACACATGCGCATAAAACAAAAGTGCCCGATACCTGGATACGAAAACAGACATTGGTTAATGCAGAACGCTATATCACACCCGAGTTGAAGGAGTATGAAGAAAAGATCGTTGGGGCAGAGGATAAGATACTTCAGATCGAAATGCAGCTTTTTGAAAAATTACTGAATGAACTGCAGGATTATATTTCTCCGATGCAGGTAAACGGCCACGTGATGGCAGTATTGGATTGCTTAAGTTGTTTTGCGGGTAATGCCCTGCATTTTAACTATAAAAAACCAGCCTTAAGCGACAGCAATATTTTAGACCTGAAAGACAGCCGCCACCCGGTAATAGAAAGGTATTTGCCTGTTGGCGAACCGTATATTGCCAATGATATTTTATTGGATCCCTCATCACAACAGATCATTATTTTAACCGGCCCCAACATGAGTGGTAAGAGCGCCCTATTGCGGCAAACAGCGCTCATTACTTTAATGGCGCATATGGGAAGTTTTGTTCCTGTATCCGATGCAAAGGTGCCGCTTACTGATAAGATATTTACGCGGGTAGGCGCCAGCGATAATTTAAGCGGGGGTGAAAGTACTTTTATGGTGGAGATGAATGAAACCGCCAGCATCATTAACAATATCACCCGCCGCAGCCTCATCTTACTGGACGAGATCGGGAGAGGCACTTCTACCTACGACGGTATTTCTATTGCCTGGAGCATCGTGGAATTTTTGCATCAAAGTTCCTGTTCGCCCAAAACTTTATTTGCTACCCATTACCACGAATTAAATGAACTGGAAAATAAATTGCCTTCAGTAAAGAATTATCATGTTACCAATAAAGAAGTGGGGAATAAGATCATCTTTCTCCGTAAACTGGCGCCTGGTGGCAGCACACATAGTTTTGGTATTCACGTAGCACGCATGGCAGGCATGCCTCCATCGCTTATTAACCGGGCCAACGAAATTTTAGTGCAACTGGAAGAGAGCCGTAACAGCAATACAGATAAAACGGTAAAACAGTTAAGTGTGCCAAAAGTACAACTCAGCATCTTTGATGCCCATTCTGCAACTTTTGAGGAGATACGGACCCTGCTTGATGCAGTTGATATCAACCGCCTTACACCAGTAGAAGCACTATTAAAACTACAGGAGGTAAAAAACAAGGTGAAATAGTTATTTAATATTTTAATTTTGTGTAATCCCGGCAGTTCATTCATCTTTACCTGTTAAAACCCTTTAACACTTGCAGCATAATTGCTTATAAAAGTATCTTTATGATAATTTCGCCATTGTATGTTTAAAAAGATACCAATCCTGCTGTTTTTTGTTATTGTTTTAATCCTTAAAGATTATGGGCAGGCATGTTCGCTACCGGGAATGACACCTGATAAGGCCTATCCTGTTTGCGGCACATCTGTTTTTCATGAAGACAAGGTAACCAATTGTTCGGGGCCGGATGTTGCAAGTACTGGGTGTACGGTAGGGGTAACTTCCAGTAGTTCTTTTTGGTATAAGTTTACCTGCTTTCAATCCGGTACTTTAGGATTTTTGATCAGTGGTATTACTCCTTCAGACGATTATGACTGGGAACTTTTTGATATTACAGGTCGTAGTCCTAATGAAGTATTTACTAATGCTTCCCTCCAGGTTTCCTTAAACATCTATGGTGCAGGCGGCGGCGGTACCCCACCTTTCCCAAATTCACCCACAGGTTGTAAGCCCGGTGCCACCGGAAATGTACATTGCGAAGGCGCCCCGGCGGGTAATTCTCCTTTTAATGTGATGCCGGATATCATTATCGGGCACGATTACTTGCTGATGGTGACCAACTGGAGTAAAAGTACTTCAGGTTATGATCTCACCTTTGCTGGTGGAAATGCAAGTATTACCGATCCTAAACTGCCACACCTGCAGGGATCAAGAGCCATTTGTGACGGAACCCAGGCCGTGATCACTACCAATAAACGCATGAAGTGTGGATCATTGTCTGGCGATGGATCGGAATTTACCATTTCACCCGCGGTAGCCAATGTGATTGCTGCCACCGGTTTTGGATGTAGCAATGGGTTTGATATGGATTCTATAATTCTTACGCTTGATAACCCGCTGCCCCCCGGCAATTATATCATATCAATAAAAAATGGTAACGCTGACTTCAATACGCTGAAAGATAATTGCGACCGGCTGGTACCCGTTGGAGAGAGTGTTCCGATGATCGTATATCCACAGTTTCCCACACCAATGGATAGCATCGATAAAGTTTTTTGTGCACCGGATGAAGTGGTGGTAAATTTTAGTAAACAATTGCGGTATATCCGTTGCAATAGTATTGCACCTGATGGAAGTGATTTTAAAGTGACCATGCTATCGGGAACTTCGCCGGTAACTGTAACCAGTGCAACAGGAGTTTGTGCGGCGGATGGGTTAACGCCCGTTATCAAAGTAAAATTTTCAGCACCCATTCAAACAAAAGGCGTCTACCAAATACAATTACAAACCGGCACTGATGGCAATACAATAATAAATGAATGCGGCCAGGAAACGCCACCCGGCGCAACATTAACCTTCACCACAAAAGATACCGTGAATGCCGATTTTACGTATGCAGTCAATTACGGTTGCAAAAGAGACAGCATCAATTATTTTCATGATGGCAGGAATGAAGTGAACCTATGGAAGTGGAATTTTGATAATATCCGTACCAGTGGTTTGCAAAACCCATCATTGGTTTATGCATCATTCGGACAAAAAACAGCGCAGTTAATGGTGTCTAATGGTGTTTGTAAAGATACCTCTGCAATAAAAACTATTCTTTTAGATAATGACCTGAAAGCAATATTTGAAGCAACAGCAATTGTTTGTCCCGGAGACCTGGCCAGTTATAAAGAAAATAGTATCGGCAATATCCTGGCATGGCATTGGGATTTTGGCAATGGCAATACCAGTTTGTTGCAACAGCCGCCCCAGCAAACTTATCCTTATTCAAATAGTATCAGGAATGTGCCGGTACAATTGATCGTTACCAATAATTTAGGTTGCAGGGATACCGCAGTTCATCCGGTTAAAGTTGTAGGCAATTGTTATATCGCAGTGCCCAATGCCTTTACGCCTAATAGCGACGGTATCAACGACTACCTGTATCCATTAAACGCTTACAAGGCAAAAGACCTTATCTTTAAAGTATATAATCGTTTTGGGCAGCTGTTATTTCAAACTACAGACTGGACCAAAAAATGGGATGGAAGTTTTAAAGGCCAGGCTGCTGATCCCGCTACTTATGTATGGATACTGCAATACACCAATACGGATACGGGTAACCGTGTGGAACAAAAGGGTGCAACCGTTTTGATCCGGTGATTTGTACAAATTATTTATTTACCCAATATTTTTCGATCGGTTCTCTCTTCTCTTAACATAGCCCCGAAATCCATTTTACGTACCATGGTTTTTATTACCAATGCAATGCGTTTGGCTTTGGTGATATCTGTTTTTGCAGATTCTATCCATTTGGTAAAATAATTCCGGTGCCCCTGCGGAAGCGAATTGAAGTATTTCAATGCTTCGGGTTCATCGGCCATGCATTCCAGCAATACTGCCGGCGGCAATATAGGCGCAGCATCTATTGCCAATTGCACTTTTAGAATTGAATCTTTACGCTTGCCAATACCTTTACGCATAGCCGCATTGATGGCCATGATAAAATCTCCTTCGCCCATTGGGATCAATGCTACCTTCTCTATTGAAAATTCATCCAGCTTGCCTTTTACCCGGAAAGATTTTTTAATACCTGGTAGTAATTGTTGGGCAATTTTTGCAGGAATGTTAATGTAGGTCCAACCGGTCTTTTCGCCCTGCTGATCAAATTTTAATATGGTGGTGGAAAATTTTACCATGCAAACAACGGGCAGCTATATCAAAAGCAGCTACGCAATAAAGATAAGTAAATCAAAAAAAATGAAAGGTATAAAACAAAAGACCCGTGCGATACGGATCTTTAAATCAGGTTATCATTGCTGCCGGTCAGCGGATATGATAAACGAGGCCGGGTATTACCTGGCGATTATTGTATTGCAGGTTAAATGTAACTGAATTCTTAGGCATACCGGGTGCTTTTAATTTTGCATAACGGTGGTAGTTATTCACGATCTGCCTTCCTGAAAAATAGCCCAAAACGGAGCCGACAAATACATCTGTTGCCCAATGTTTATTTTCCGTTATCCTGCTCAGCGCGATCAATGAAGCCGCGGTATAAGAAAAGATCGGCACCCATAAAGTATGTTTATATTCCATTGCAAAAACTGTGGCCGCTGCAAATGCTACGGTGGCATGCCCCGAAGGAAAAGAACTGTTTGATTTAGCACCATCAAAGTCACGCGAGGTATTGCCAAAAGGGCCCAGGAATCTTGGTTTTGCATCTCCAGACGGATCGTAATAAGAAGGCCTGGTTCGGCCGGTTAAATATTTTACCACCGATTCCACCGCCGTGCCCGTAATATAGGCCTGGCTGGCCAGTAATGTTGTTGTCCTGATCTTTTCATTTTTAAAAATAAATCCGTAGGCAGTTAGTGCACCAAGTGTATAAAATTCGGCTAAACCACCCGAGTTGGTGATATACTTACTGACCTTGGCAACATTGGGGTTATTTTTTCTTAATTCCAACGCCTCCCTTTGAACGGGCCTGTCTGCAAAACTTAAAGCGCCTGCTGTAACAGCAATTATTCCAAACTTACCCCAATCTTTATGGGTCATATGAAAAGGTTTTGTAAACTCCTGTTTCAAATTGCTGCCCAATAAAATAAAATAGGATTTAAAAGTTATTTTCGTTTGTTCATTGTAAGCAGCCGCTGAAGTATTGTTCTGTTGCCCCCCTGCGCTATCCGTTTTTTTGCTGAGGCTGTCTAACTTTTTTATCAGTGTATCTTTTACCTGGCCGAATCCATTAACCGAAAGCATTGATACAAGCAGTATAAAGAAGATCTTTTTCATTGTACGTTTATTGATTAACTTATAATATTAAGCGGTGTAGCTGAATTCATTTTTTAGTGAAGTGCCCTACATTTTGTTGCCGGGGCTTTATTCTAAACCAAAACTATGCTCGTTTCAAAAATAAATGTTACATAATTAAGTCAATAAATTATATTGTTACGACATGCTATCGGTTTAATTTTCCGGCTAAAAATTGTATAGAAAAATACTTTAGCTGATTTGGTGAAAGAAGGATATGGGTTGTTTTCATGCCAGCCTCGTTCCATCAGCATAAATTTCGAGTAATGCCTGCATGCTGTCTTTTAATGCGCCGGAAGCTTCATCAAAAAAATTGTCTTTATTTTTTTTGGAAGCCTTGTTGTCGGTTGATTTTTTTAAACTGCCCTTTACCCCTTCGATGTCTTCAAAAAAAACAGGAATGCTTTTTTCATAAAAGGGATTTACCGCTTCAATTGTTATTAAAAGGTCTTCATATTCAGCCAGGATGCTGTTAATATCTTTTATATTGTCTGCTGAATGCCGCCGGGGTATCCTGTTGAATAATGCGGTTAATACTGCTGGTACAGGGTCCATTTATAAAAAATTTTTCGTGCTGCGCAAATGTACGGCAAAGTGCTGTATATATTTTTAGTCCTGCTTCTGGCAGCAATCAGGTTATAACGGGTAATGCAGAAGGTAAACCCCATTCGCACCAGGAGCCATCATAAACACTAATATGGGTATAGCCTGCTGCTGCAGCAGCAAGTGCCGTTATACAAGCTGTTATACCTGAACCGCAACTAAAGATCAATGGATGGTCTTTACCGCCTGTATGTTCAAAAATATTTTCCAAAGCATTTTTTTCTAAAAGCAGGTTATTATCCAGTACCTGTTCAAAAAAAATATTTACCGCACCGGGCATATGGCCACCTCTTAATCCTGCTCTTGGTTCAGGTGCTTTGCCGGCAAATCTTTCGGGGGAACGGGCATCAATAACTACCCGCTCATGATCTTCTAAAGCATGCAACACCTCTGACTGCGATACAATAAGTGCAGCCTGGTATGCGGCAATAAAATTTCCCGTTTTTGCAGGTTGCCTGTAATTGCTATCGCATGCATAGCCTGCTTTTTCCCATTCGGGTAAACCTCCGTTTAAAACGTATACACTGTTATGCCCCATGGTACGAAACATCCACCATGCCCTTGGAGCGGAATAAATGCCATGTGTATCGTAGACAACGATGATACTGTTTGCGTCAATACCTAACCGTTGTGCTTCACGGGTGAATACTTTTTCAGAGAGCATCATATGCGGCAGTGCATTTTCGCGGTCGCTGAAAACGTTTTCAATATCAAAAAAAATGCTGCCGGGAATTTTTAAATGTTCTTTCTGCTGCGTGCTTGTAGACATTGGCTTAGCAATGCTGGCATCTAAAATAACAAGATTTTGCTGCTGTAGATTTTGATGGAGCCATTCAACGGAAACGATGGGTTGCAATGCGTGCATGAAAATATTTTAGGTCAAAAGTACAATAATATTAACCCGCATATCTTTCAATAAAGATTTCCAGGCTTTTAATGTTTTCCCGCTGCATCAGGATAACCTTCATAAAAACCTGTGCCGCTTTTTACACCCAACTTTCCTTCCGCAATATATTTTTTCAATAGATCTCTTGGGCCCACTGGCAGCGATGGCGTTAACTCGGCGTAATGTTCTTCAATGGCCAAAACAACATCAAGCCCTACCATATCCATTTCTTTAAATGGGCCGATGGGAGAGCCGGTGTTCACCTGGAAAATACGGTCAATATCCTGCGGCGTTGATACACCTGTTGCCACTACGTTCAAACATTCTCTTTTAATGGCAGCCCAAACACGGTTGAAAATAAAACCTACACTTTCTTTGTGTACAAAGAAAGGTACCAATCCCCCATACCGGGGTAATGCGCTCATTAAAGTATCGATTACTCCCTGTTCCGTATAACCGCAACTCATTATCTCTACTGCATTTTGTGTAGGCGGCATATAAAAATGGGTATTTACAATTCTTTTTTTACCCGCTTCACTTACTTCAGTTATGAATTGGCTGGAAGGAAAGGAGGAAGAATTACTTGCAAGAATAGCATCTGCTGGCGCTAACTTATCCAGTTCGCTAAATATTTTTTTCTTCAGGTCCAGTTTTTCGGGGATCACCTCAAATATCAGCCAGGCATTATCTACGGCTTTAGCCATGTCATCAAAGAGCGTAATATTGCCTTTGCTTCCTTCCTTAAATTTTTCAAGCAGCTTAGGTAATTGTTCTTCTATAAAATTTGTTGCTTTACTGCGCTGCTCTGCCGAAAGATCAAATATCCTTACTCCGTTGCCCTGTGTACACATCATTAAAGCGATACGCCTTCCCAATGTTCCTGCGCCGATGATGAGGATGGGCCTTTGCTGGTAATTGGCGGGTTTTGAATATGCCATGTAAATTGGTTTTTAAAAGTTACCTGCATAAAATAATCTCTTTTACAGCGAATGGGGTATAACCAATTTGTAGTACATGGACAGGGCCGCATTATACTTTCTTTAAAAGCAGGGTAAGTATCCGGGGGATAGTAGAAATGTCATCGTTGTCGAAAAACTCGTTGATGTCAATAATGGCGAGCTTATATTTTTTTGCAGCTTGTGTGAAGGCTGAAACAGGGTGATTAAAACAGGGTACTACCTGCAGGCCTTCGGCTGTTTCAAACCTGGCTTTGCTGCCGGTATATTGTTTAAAAGGATGTAATTCTGCAATGTAAACATAGCCGCCTTTATGTAAAATTTTTGATACTTCGTTAAAGATGTGATCGAGGTTTTCAATGTATTCTAAAACCAAACTGAATATTACCAGGTCGTATTGGGCTGTTGTAAAAACCCATTCACCTGTGATATCGGCCTGAATAAAATCAACTGCAGGGTTGATAATCTTTTCTTTTGCTTTGGCCAGCATTTCTTCTGAGAGGTCAACCGCTGTATTTTTTTTTGCTTTTGTAACCAGCCAGGCCGTATTCTTTCCTGTTCCACAGCCGATCTCCAGGCAGTTGTTGCTATCAATGCCCGTCAATACGGTCCTTATTGCCTGCGCTTCAAGGTCTCGTGTTTTGTTTTCATTGCTGTCGTATTGCTGCGACCAGCTATTGTATGCAGCTTTTGTATCCATAAAATTGATCACTTATTTATTCATGTGCTTTATGCCCGATATAATTCCGCCATTTTTCGATTACGGCTTTCATGTCGCCCGGTAATTCACTTTCAAAATGCAAGGCCTCTTTTGTTACAGGATGGAGGAAGCCCAATTCTTTTGCGTGTAGGGCCTGGCGTGGGCACAACTCAAAACAATTTTCTACAAATTGTTTATACTTCGTAAATACCGTTCCTTTTACGATCCTGTCACCTCCATAAAAATCGTCATTAAAAAGTGGATGGCCTATCAACTGCATGTGTACCCTTATCTGGTGGGTGCGCCCTGTCTCCAGCCTGCATTCCACCAGCGTTACATAATTAAATCTTTCTAAAACTTTATAGTGTGTAACAGCATCTTTACCATGGTCGCCATCGGGGTAGGCCGTAAATAATTTTCTAAAACGCAAATGCCTGCCTACGTGAGCGATGATGGTGCCTTCCTCTTTATCAAAATCGCCCCACACTAATGCCAGGTAACGGCGGTGTACGGTATGGTTAAAGAATTGTTTTGCCAGGTTCGTCATAGCATTTTTATTCTTGGCAATTACCAATAAGCCGGTGGTGTTTTTATCTATGCGGTGCACCAAACCAAAGCGGTTCAATTCCAACTCATCCAAATCAGGGTTTTGTTGCAGCAAATGATAGGCTACAGCATTTACCAGTGTGCCGTTTGGATTGCCGCTACCCGGATGCACCACCATGCCGGCCGGTTTGTTGATGATCATCAGGTCATCATCTTCAAATTGAATATTCAGCGGGATGTTTTCGGGTATGATCTCTGATGTTTCGGGCGAACGGTCATCATACACCACGATCTTATCAAATGCCTTGACCTTATAATTATTCTTTACAGGTTTTTCATTTACCAATACCATTTCATCATCAATACCCTGCTGTATCTTATTACGTGTGGCGCCTTCAATACGGGTCATTAAAAATTTGTCGATGCGCAAGGGTTCCTGTCCTTTGGCAATAACGATCACCAGCTTTTCGTAAAGCTCGTCGGATTCGGCGATTTCTATTTCTTCTGTATTTTCTTCCTGGTTCATTTTTTTAGTTTAGAAGTTTAGGGTTTAGAAGTTTAGAGGTTTAGGAGTAACTTGATTATTCACGACTCACCACTCGCGACTCACCACTCACGATTCAAAATTCAAAATTCAAAATTCAAAATTCAAAATTCAAAATTTCATCCTTTATCTTTGCAAATTAAAACATTGCAGTGGATAAGCGTAAAGTGATATTTAAAGACCTTGGCATTATCGAATATAAAGCCGCCTGGGATTACCAGGAGGAGCTGTTGCAAAAGAACGTGTCCATCAAGTCGGCATTGCGCAAAGCCCAGCAGTTGAGTCCTGTTGACGCCTCACCACTCACCACGCACCACGCACTATTTACTTCTCGAGACTTACCAGCTTCTACCAGTAATTATTTCCTTTTCTGCGAACACCCCGCGGTGTACACGCTGGGCAAAAGCGGTAATATCAATAATGTATTGATGACAGAAACTGAGCTGGAAGAAAACAATATCCAGTTCTTTAATACTAACAGGGGTGGCGACATTACCTTTCATGGGTTACAGCAAATTGTGGGTTATCCCATTCTTGACCTTGAAAATTTTTATACTGATATCGGCAAATACCTGCGCAACCTGGAAGAAGTGATCATCTTAACCATCGCTGAGTACGGTATTAAAGGCGAAAGAAGCATTGGTGAAACAGGCGTTTGGATAGCGCCGGGCATCCCGGGAAAAGAAAGAAAGATCTGTGCGATTGGTGTACGCTGCAGCCGCTGGATAACCATGCACGGGTTTGCATTAAATGTGAATACAGACCTCAGCTATTTTAATAATATCATTCCCTGCGGCATACAAAATAAACAGGTTACTTCTATAGAAAAAGAATTGGGTAAAAAACTGCCGTATGACGAAGTAAAAGAAAAGATCCGCAGGAATTTTGAAAAAGTTTTTGAAGCAACAGCGGTTTAATTTTGAGGAGGCAGGCTCTTGCCGTCTTTTGAAATATAGAATTTATTTTTTTCTATCAGCTTGCCATTTTCATAGATATCGAAATGAAACCAGCCTGCATGTGTAAAATTTACTTTCTCAACAATAAGGTAATTTTCGCGCACTTTATTTAACTCAAATAGAGGGGCGTCATTCTCTTCAAAAAATTTAACAATGTATTTTTTGGTTTCAGCGTCGGGTAAATAAATAATTACATTATTATCCTTACCGGTAAAGATGCGCCTGCTTGGATAAGTAATGATCTCTGTATTGTTGATCTGGGGTAAGTGTGTTTTAGGAGAAATGGCCGCATTGGGGTTCCTGGGATCAAAGATCGTTGGTATGGCAGACCTGTCCCTGTCCCTGTTTAAAAAAGGAAAACTGGTATCTGCTGCACCCTCTATTTCTTTTACCGGCCTCGCCACTTTGCTGAACTTATAACTGCCGCCGTCGAAGGAAATAAAAACCCGGTAATACATTTTGTTATAAGGAGGCTTGACATCGGCATACCCATTTTCAACATTTTGAGGGCTGAGCACTGAACCGATTGTAGTATAGTTTTTAAGGCTGTCGTAAGAGCGCTGGATATTTATAGTGGTTACAGGCGCTTTATAATTATTTATCCAGCTTACAATAATCTGGCCATTAAGGTTTTTTACGGTGATCCCCGGTAATGTATCCTGCGCAGTAAGGGAAACGGCAAACAGGTTGAATAGCAGGATAAATAAAAAAGAGGCCCTTTGCATAATATTTAAACGAGGATAAGCGATAAAAATTTTATTGGCAAAGATAACCGGATGTTAGAAACTAGAATAATAAAGTACCGGGAGCTAAAGAATTATTACCCTGCAGGCCACCTGTATGCAGGCAAATAATGTTGCTGGCAACAGGAAAATGATCATTCTTAATTTTATCATAAATAGCAAAAAATAATTTTGCCGTGTACACAAAATCAGTCGGCATCCCGTGTTGTTGCCATAGGTAATTCATAAAGGCAATAAGTATAGGCGCTTTTTTTGCATACCCTCCAAAATGATATTGGTCATGCACTTCCAGCCGGTCTTTATTAAAACTGCCGCCACATAAATAACTGAGCCTTTCGATAATATCGTTCATGCCTTTTAAAACCGGTACACTAAGGATCTTTTGGTTGCCGGCAACCAATAATCCCCCTGTGGTTGTTGCAGTACCCGCTGCCGTACAAACGTGGGAGTAATTACCCTCTTTTATTAACTCGTGTACCAGTGCAGCACCCTGCGCACCTTTGGGGTGATAACCGCCTTCGGGGATGATCGTGCATGCTCCCCATTTATTTTTCAATTCATTTTGAAAATGTAATGCTTCCTTTTCCTGGTAAGCTTCCCTTGAAATAAACTGGAGCTGCATGCCATAATTGGTACATTGTTGAAGCGTTGACGATAGCTCTTCAGGCCTTTCTCCTCTCACAATGCCAATGCTTTTCAGTCCACTGGCCCGGCATGCAAATGCTGTTGCCAAAAGATGGTTGGAATAAGCGCCGCCAAAAGTAAGTATCGTTTTATCTGAGGATCGTGCGGCATCCTTTAAAAAATAATGCAGCTTAAATAATTTATTACCGGATACCACCGGGTGGATCTTATCTAATCTTAAAACCGCTACAGATATTTTTTTTTGCAGGAACAACGCATCATGTAAAATGTCAACAGGTGCAGTAAAAATATTAAAAGGCATTTTGATTATAACTTATCGGTTTATACTAATTTCGTTGTACAAAAATCAACTATTAATTTTTCATTTCTTAATTAAAATTATAAATGCAGCCTACACTTTTGATCTTAGCGGCCGGTATGGCAAGTCGTTATGGAAGCATGAAACAAACAGAAGGATTCGGCCCCAGCGGTGAAACGATCATGGATTATTCGATTTATGATGCGATCCGTGCCGGTTTTGGAAAAGTGGTGTTTATCATTCGCAAAGATTTTGCAGAAGCGTTCAAAGCCAGCTTTGAACCGAAACTAAAGGGAAAAATAAATACCGAATACGTATACCAGGAAATGGATTCTTTCCTCGATGGCATGCCGGTACCTGAGGGCAGAACAAAACCCTGGGGAACAGGCCATGCGATATTATGCGCCAAAGATGTAATTAAAGAGCCTTTTGCTGTAATCAATGCGGATGATTTTTATGGAAGCGATGCATTTGTAAAAGCAGCGGTTTTTTTAAATAAGGATTGTAATGAAAAAACATATTCCATTATTGGTTATGAGCTTGCCAAAACTTTAAGCGAACATGGTACAGTTAGCCGTGGCGTTTGTGTAGTGGATAGTAATAATACCCTGTTGAGCATAAATGAAAGAACAAAAATATACCGGGAAGGGAATACCATCATTTATGAGGACGATAATGGTAAACATGCAGTGCCTTTTAATTCAAGTGTATCCATGAATTTCTGGTGTTTCCACCAGTCATTGTTTCCCGTAACTGAAAAATTATTTCACCAGTTTGTAAAAGACAACAGCCATAATATCAAAGCAGAATTTTTTATTCCGTTAATAGGGGATGAGTTTGTAAAAACAAAAGGCGGTACCATAAAAGTGATTCCCTGTTCTTCACAATGGTTTGGCGTTACTTACAAAGAAGACGCACCTGTAGTAAAAGCAAGTATTGATAAATTAGTAGCAAGTGGTGAATATCCTTCTTCGCTCTGGTAAAAAATAATTCGGATAAATAAAAAGCGGCTCAATAAATGAAGCCGCTTTTTTTATATGTCGCTTTTTGCTCAAGCTTTTTTATTGGTAGCTTTTAATCAGGAATACGCAGTTGTTCACTTTCTTCACCTGGTCTTCTCTTCCTAAATTTTTAATACTGTTGGAATTGGCCAATTTAATATTAGCGAATGCAGAGTCTTTTTTTAGGTTATCAATGGTTTTAAAAATGTACATTGATTTCACCGCATAAACGCCGCCACCTGCTGATTTATCGCTTAAGATACCTATAACATCACCATTCTTATTCAATACCGGGCCTCCGCTATTGCCATGATCAGCTGCAATGGCGATCTGGTAAGAAAGGGTATCATTCAGGTAACCGCTTTCGCTGCTTAAATAACCTTCACCGTATACAATGCCGTCCTTTGGGTAGCCCATTGTATAAACTGGCTCTGCAAGACTTACGGATTTGCTGATACCATAAGGAAGGGATTTATAGGGAATAAAATCTTTATCATTTATTTTCAATACCGCGATATCACGGGTATTATCCTGCATGCACACTGTTGCTAAGAACTGCTGCCCCTTTTCGTTGGTGGCAATGATCGTTTTACCCTGAAGCACGTGTGCATTGGTAATCAAATAACCCTGGCCATCAATTAAAAAACCTGTACCACCTGAAATAGGTTTTTGTTTGGGATCGAATTTGTTTTGTTTAACTGCCTGGAGTTCATTATTGGTTTGTTTAACGCCTCTTTCAACAGCGTCAAGTTTCCTGTTTAACTTTTCTATTTCAGGATTAGTCTTATTATTATTATAAGCAGCAGTTAAGCCTGCAGTAAAAATAGAAACGATACCTGCAATTGTAGCCGCAACAGCAGCGATACGCCTGTATCTTTTCCATAAATAAACCAGCTTGGCCTTACCCTGTAACTTAGTGGGATTGATCACACCTTCGCCTGTAAGCTTCGCTTCTGTTTCAACCAAAGAGTGCTTAAAGTTTTTTAGAGCACCATATTTATCTACTTCATTCAAAAAGAAAGTATGTTCTACTACCATCTGGTCTACTTCAGGATTGGTTTTACGCAGATCTTCCAGTAAGGTTTTTTCTTCGGCAGACATTTCTCCCCTGAGGTACCTCTCAACAGCGTCTAATAATAATAGGTCATCCATCTTATTGTCCGTTTTTATATTGTGCAAAGAATAATTTTTTCAATCTCATCAGGCATTTGTACTTCTGCGTTTTGGCATTATCCGCATTGGTATACCCAAAATCAACTGCTATCTCCTGCATATGCTTCTTTTGCATATAATAAGCATCCAGCAGGCTTTTACAGGGTTCACCGATCTTACTCATGGCATTTTCCATTAAAATAAAGTCGTCATTCCGTTTTTCATGCGATTCCAGTTCCTCTTCTACCGGTATCGTCTCTTCCATATTCTCCATGTTACCACTGTACCGCTGCATCTGGCTGAGCCTTTTTAACCACAGCCGCCTGCACACAGAATAGATATACGTTTTTATCTGGCTGCTCAGTTCAAAACTTTCGGTCCGGGCTTTCTCAAACAACACAATCATCGCTTCCTGGAATATATCCCTGGCGTCATCAGGGTTGCCGCTGTTATTCAATATAAATGACTGGATCATAGCGTAATTAGCCCTGTAAATCGTTTCTATGGCCTGTTTATCGTTCTGCGCCAGCCCCTTAAGTATCAGTTTTTCTTCTTCTAATGTACTCACCCGCTTTGTATTAATACGTTTATTGATTATTTGTAACCCAAAACAACGAAAAAAAATTATAAAAATGGCGGGTTACCTTTTTTAGATCCCGGTATAAACATGAAATTATAATTTTTAAAAATTAAACAAACAAAAATGAAAAAAGTATTTTTAGCAATCGCAGTAGCTTCTGTATTTACTGCTTGTAACAATGGTGGCGAAACAACTGAACCTAAAGCTGATACATCAGCTGCTGCAAAAATGGATACCGCAGCTGCAAAGATGGATACCGCTGCTGCAAAAATGGATACAGCTGTAAAGAAAATGGATTCAGTTATTAAGAAGTAAGTATTTCTACCCGGCAACTGGTTGCTTGTTTGAATTAGCCGGCTTTGTATAAAGATTTTTAATATGGCAAGCAATCGTTAAAGTCCCTCTTATTTTTTAGGAGGGATTTTTTTTTGTGGTATAAGGTTGTTTTGTTATTTTTGATTCTCAATGAAGAACAAAGGCAACCATAGCTTCTTTTATTTTAGCTACTATTTTATAAATAGGCCGGGATGCTTTTGTTAAAACTGAATAAAAAAAACAGACTAACATAAAAGAATCCCGGCTAAAAAGCCGGGATTTTTGTTTTCGCCCAAACCCCCGCCCAACGGGTATTCATCCCCTAGGGCCTGACAGGGCTTACGGCAAGAATAAAAATTTTAAAGAGGATTTTAAATGAACATAGAAAAAAATAGAGCAGACAGTAACAATCCAGGTTTCCCTTTTAGGGGGGCAGGGGGCAAAAGGGTTTCAATACAGGGATTTGAAGGCAGCTTTCACCAGGTGGCGGCCCAACAGTTTTATGGCCCGCAAACGCAGGTGATTTGTTGTGCCACTTTCAAAGATGTGGTAAAGATCGCGGCTGATAAAAAACAAAGCGATGGCGGTGTAATGGCTATTGAAAATTCCATAGCGGGAAGCATTTTGCCGAATTATAATTTATTACTCAAGAGCAACTTGACAATAGCAGGGGAGGTTTACCTGCAGATCAGGCAAAACCTGCTGGTAAATCCCGGTGTATCCCTCACAGATATCAGGGAAGTACATTCACATCCCATGGCCATACAGCAGTGCTTTGGTTTTTTAGATAAGTACAACTGGAAGCTGGTTGAAACAGAAGATACTGCGTTAAGCGCCAAACATATTCACCAGCACAAGAACAAACATGCAGCGGCAATAGCCAGCAGGCTGGCAGCGGATTTATATGGGCTTACCGTGATAGCTCCCAATATTCATACGTTGAAAAATAACTATACCCGCTTTTTGATTTTGCAGCGCCAGGAAATTGCCCATGAAATCGCCACCGCAGATAAGGCCTCGATCAATTTTTTTACAGATCATTCAAAAGGGAGCCTGGCAAAGGTACTTACCAAAATTGCAGACGAAGGTATCAATCTTTCCAAATTGCAAAGTATGCCGATACCTGGCAGTGATTTCAAATATTCTTTTCATGCTGATATGGAATTTGAAAATCTGGGGCAATTTAAATCGGTGATAAAAAAAATAGAACCACTTACGGATGGTTTAACGGTATTGGGAATTTATAAAAACGGGAAGGCAGTAACCACTAATTAAATCTAATTAAACGAATTTCCTTAATTAGTGTAATTCGTAAAAATTAGTGTAGTAAAATAAAGATGGACACAGCAAAAAGATTAGACGGCATAGGTGAATATTATTTTTCTCAAAAACTGAGAGAGATAGATGCCATGAACAAAGATGGCAGGAACGTTATCAGCTTAGGTATCGGCAGCCCCGACCTGCCGCCACATCCCGATGTAATAAAAACCTTGCAGGAGGAGAGCGCAAAAGCAACCACCCATGCCTACCAGAGTTATAAAGGGAGCCCTGTTTTAAGAACTGCCATTGCAGCCTGGTATAAAAAATGGTATGGCGTAGAATTAAATCCCGATTCAGAAATATTGCCCCTGATCGGCAGCAAAGAAGGGATCATGCACATCTGCATGACCTATTTAAATGAGGGCGATTTTGTTTTGATACCTAACCCCGGTTACCCCACTTATAAAAGCGCGGCTACGATTGCCGGGGGAAAATGCATAGAGTACGATCTTACCAAAGAAAACAACTGGCTGCCCGATTTTACAGCAATAGAAAATAACCTGTACGTCAACAGGGTAAAACTGATGTTTGTTAATTATCCTCATATGCCTACCGGTCAATCGGCAACGTCTTCGATGTTTAATCAACTGATCATATTCGCGAAAAAATATAATATCCTTATCGTTCACGATAATCCTTACAGTTTTATTTTGAATGATGAGCCGATGAGCTTATTGAGCATGGAAGGCGCGAAAGATTGCGTGATAGAATTGAACTCATTAAGCAAATCACACAATATGGCTGGCTGGCGTATTGGAATGTTATGCGGCTCCAAAGAAAGGATAGATCAGGTGATGCGCTTTAAAAGCAATATGGATAGCGGCATGTTCCTTCCCTTGCAATTAGCAGCTGCAAAAGCGCTGACCCTAGAAAAAGATTGGCACGACAGTATTAATGCAGTGTACCGGGCAAGAAGAGAAAAAGTTTTTGAATTGCTTGACCTCCTCGAATGTACCTATTCAAAAGACCAGGCCGGTATGTTTGTGTGGGCGGCTATTCCACCCGGTTATAAAGATGGATATGCATTAAGCGATAGGATATTGTATGATTCAAATGTGTTTATTACACCAGGCGGTATTTTTGGTAGTGCAGGAGATAAATACATACGGGCAAGTTTATGCTGTACAGAAAAAAATATTGAAGAAGCGATAAAAAGAATAAAGGGCTTCTCGTAAATCGTTTTCGAAAGAGAGGACTTCAAACAGTTTAAGAATTATAATAGCAATAAAATAGTAAAGATTGGATACTCAAAATTTAGAAAATAGTTTCAATGAGCCGCGGACTGAAGCCTCTCCGCAAACTGGTGAAAGAGATTTAGTAGTTACCATAGTGGGCGTAGGTTTAATAGGGGGTTCAATGGCTTTGGCATTAAAAGAAAAAGGTATTGCAAAAAAACTGATCGGCGTAGGCAGGTCGGCAGTAAGCCTTGCAAAAGCAATGGAGCGGGGCCTGGTAGACGAAGTACTGCCTTTGGAAGAAGCGGTAAGGCAAAGCGATCTTATTTATGTATCCATTCCTGTTGATGTTACAATACCGGTGATGTTACAGCTGATGGATATAGTACAGGGCAAACAAATTATAGTGGATGCCGGCTCTACCAAAGCGGCTTTATGCGATGCATTGAAAAATCACCCCATGCGTAAACAATTTGTAGCAACGCATCCTATGTGGGGTACCGAGTACAGTGGCCCCGAAGCAGCAGTGAGCGGCGCTTTTGCGGGACGGGCCTGCGTGATCTGTGAAAAAGAAAAGACAGATGCAGCAGCATTGCAGACGGTTGAAGGTATTTATAAAAATTTGGGTATGCATATCATTTATATGGATGCGGTAAACCATGATGTGCATGCGGCCTATGTAAGCCATATCTCGCATATCACGTCTTTTGCACTGGCCAATACGGTTTTAGAAAAAGAAAAAGAAGAAGATGCTATTTTTGAAATGGCAGGCGGTGGTTTTGAAAGTACCGTACGTTTGGCAAAAAGTAACCCAGCCATGTGGGCGCCGATCTTTATGCAGAATAAAGAAAATGTACTGGATGTTTTGAACGAACACATTTCACAATTGCGTAAGTTTAAAGCCAGCCTGGAAAAAGAGAACATGGAATACTTAATAGCGTTGATGGAAAATGCGAATAAAATAAAAAGAATTTTAAAATAATTGTACCTGGAGGCTCCAGCTTCCGGTAGTTTAATGGTGAGGAGGACCTGGAAGCAGGAGCTTCTACATACAAAAATATTGAAATGATATTCAGGGAAGCACTAACAAACGACATTAAACAAATACAGGCCGTAAGGAATGCTGTAAAAGAAAACGTACTGAGTAACCCCGGGTTAGTTACCGATAAAGACTGCGTAGAATATCTCACCTTAAGGGGCAAAGGATGGGTTTGTGAAGCGGATGGTACAATTGTTGGGTTTGCTATTGCCGACCTGATCGACAATAATATCTGGGCATTATTTGTGCACCCTGATTTTGAGGGGAAAGGTATTGGCAAAACCCTTCATGATACGATGTTGGATTGGTATTTTTTCCAGCAAAAAGAAATGGTGTGGTTAAGCACAGGCCCCAACACAAGGGCAGAAAAATTTTATGCATTGAAGGGATGGACAGCGGCAGGATTATATGGAAAGGGTGAAACAAAATTTGAGATGACTGCTGATGAATGGAAGCGGCTGCAGCTAAAAAATTACGGCGTTCAAAATATACAATGAGCCGGTAAAAAATTAATAATTACAATCATGCAAACACAAACTCAGTCAATGAAAGAATTGATGCAGGAAAAATGGAACAAGCGGCCATTGATTATAAGCGGCCCTTGCAGCGCCGAAACAGAAGAGCAGGTACTCGCTACCGCTACCCGCCTAGCCAACACCGGGAAAATAGACGTATTGCGTGCAGGTATCTGGAAGCCCCGCACCAAACCCGGACTATTTGAAGGTATTGGTACCAAAGGATTGCCCTGGCTTGCTCAGGCAAAAAAGGTAACAGGTTTACCCATTACCGTTGAGGTGGCTACAGCAAAACATGTACAGGATGCATTGCAGTTTGACGTGGATATGCTTTGGATTGGCGCAAGAACAACCGTTAACCCTTTTAGCGTACAGGAAGTTGCCGATGCATTACGGGGTGTTGATATCCCTGTGCTGATAAAAAACCCGATCAATGCCGACCTGGAACTGTGGACCGGTGGTATTGAACGTTTGCAGAAAGTGGGTATCAGGCAGGTGGGTATGATCCACCGTGGTTTTGCATCTTACGGTAACACTGAATTCCGCAATGCGCCGATGTGGCATTTACCCATTGAAATGAAACGAAGGTTCCCGGGCATGCCGTTGATCTGCGACCCTTCTCATATCTGTGGTAACCGTACCCTGTTGCAATCCGTTGCTCAAAAAAGTATCGATCTCGATTTTGATGGCATCATGCTGGAAACTCATATTGATCCGGATAACGCATGGAGCGATGCCAAACAACAGGTAACGCCGGAAAAATTTGCTGAAATGCTGGATGCCCTGGTTTGGCGTCATGAAAATACAGATGCCAAAGAATTTATAACCGCACTCGCCACATTGCGTGAACAGATTAACCAGCTTGACGATGAACTCATGACGATACTGGGGCAGCGTATGAAAATCGCAGATAAGATCGGTGAATACAAAAAGAATAATAACATCACTATATTACAAACCAACCGCTGGAATGAGATACTGGAAAAAGCTTATAAAAAAGGAGAGAAACTGGGGTTAAGCAAAGAATTCATCACCAAATATTTTGATGCTATACACCTGGAAAGTATCAACCACCAGAATAATATCATGAACAGTTAACCTCGCCAACGCAACTCTTTTTTATATGACTAAAGTTGAAAATGTTTTTTCTGAAAAAAAAGTAATGTATTATTTCGATGCAGGTTTTTCTTTCCTGGAACAATTGGTACCGAAAGAAAATACGATCATCATTACAGATGAAAATATTTTCCGGTTACAGGAACAAAAATTTGATGGCTGGAAAACAATTGTTATAAAAGCAGGGGAGGAGCATAAGCAACAATCAACTGTTGATCATATCATCACCCGGCTGATAGCAATGAAAGCCGACCGTAAAACTTTTATCATTGGCGCAGGTGGAGGCGTGGTTACCGATATCACCGGTTATGCCGCCAGTATATACATGCGCGGTTTAAAATTCGCCTTTGTGCCCACTACAATTTTAGGCATGGTGGATGCATCGATCGGGGGAAAGAACGGTGTTGATGTGGGTATGTATAAAAACCTGGTTGGGCTGATAAAGCAACCGGAATTTTTATTATTTGACTATACACTTTTACAAACATTGCCTGCTGATCAATGGATAAATGGTTTTGCCGAAGTGATCAAACATGCGTGCATAAAAGATGCGGTATTGTTTGCAATGCTGGAGAAATTTACTTTGCATGATTTTGCAGCTGATGCAACCCTTATCGCTGAATTGATTGAAAAGAATGTACAAATTAAAACAGCAGTGGTGGTTAACGATGAGTTTGAACAGGGTGATAGAAAGCTGCTCAATTTTGGCCATACAATTGGCCACGCTATTGAGAACCTGCACCATTTGCTGCATGGCCACGCCATTAGCATTGGCATGGTGGCTGCCTGCAACTTATCTGAACAGCTTAACGGTTTTCATTTTGACGATGCGAAACGGATCGTGAACCTGCTGGCTAAATACCACCTGCCTGTAGATGTAGAAACCGCCTATGAAAAAGTATATGAACTTTTGGTGATGGATAAAAAACGTAACGGGAATACCATGGATTTTGTACTCTTAAATAAAATTGGAGAAGCTGTGATCAAACCCATTCTGCTGGAAGAATTACACCAACATTTAAAAGAGATATTATAGTGAAAGTTGTAATAAAACCTTCGGTTATACACGGAACATTGATGGCACCTACCAGCAAAAGCTCCATGCAACGGGCATGTGCAGCCGCATTGTTGCACCCCGGCCAAACAACTATTTATAACCCCGGGAAAAGTAATGATGATCTTGCGGCAATGGATATCATACAAAAACTCGGCGCAATAGTGTTGGAGCATAACAACGAAAAACTGGTGGTCCATGCTAAAGGTATTCAACTGGTTGCGGGAGAAATTAATTGTGGTGAGAGTGGCTTGTCCATTCGTATGTTTACTCCTATTGCCGCGTTGAGTGATCAGCCGCTCCTCATTAACGGCACCGGGAGTTTATTAAAACGCCCTATGGATTTTTTTGACGCGATATTGCCATTACTGGATATTGAAGTGGCTTCTAATATGGGCATGTTGCCTATACAAATCAAAGGACCCCTTCAACCAAAAGATATTACCATTGATGGATCATTAAGTTCACAATTTTTAACCGGTTTATTATTCGCATTTGCCAAAGCTGCAACAGTGCCGGTAACGATCACCGTTAGTAATTTAAAAAGCAAGCCCTACATCGATCTCACATTGCAGGTGATGAAAAATTTTGGTTATACCGTTGAAAATAATAATTACAAATCTTTTACCATCAACCCTAAACCTGTAAACCCTAAACCCATAAACTATAACGTAGAAGGAGACTGGAGCGGTGGCGCATTTATATTGGTAGCAGGAGCTATTGCAGGAAAAATTATTGTCAGGGGGCTGGATGTTTTTTCAACGCAGGCGGACAAAGCCATATTGCAGGCATTAAAAGATTGTGGCTGTAATATATCTATTGAGGAAAAGCAAATTTCGATCAGTCCTGCTCCAGGGGTTGGGGGAAAGCCTTTCCACTTTAATGCAACGGATTGTCCCGACTTATTTCCTCCATTAGTTGCTTTGGCAGCTTATTGTAATGGCACTTCTGTTATTGAAGGGGTGAGCAGGCTGGCACATAAAGAAAGCAACAGGGGAGTAACTTTGCAGGAAGAATTCGCGAAAATGGGGGTAGTTATTAATTTGCAGGATGACCTGATGATGATAAAAGGCGGAACTGGGTTAAAAGGCGCAACCGTTCATTCGCACCACGACCACAGGATAGCGATGGCTTGTGCAGTTGCAGCTTTAAAAGCAACAGGCGAAACGGTTATTGAAGCTGCTGAAGCGGTTAATAAATCCTACCCTGATTTTTATAAGCATTTAGAATTGCTGAATGCTGCTGTATCTTTAGACAATTAAAAAATATTGGAATGAATTCTTTTGGGCGGTTATTCAGGGTGCACATCTTTGGTGAATCACACGGCGAATGTGCAGGTGTAACTATCGACGGTTGCCCGGCGGGATTGCCCTTATCGGTAGAAGATTTCTATATAGATATTGAAAGAAGAAAAGGAGGCACTAAAGGCACAACACCAAGAAAAGAAGATGATATCCCTAAAATAATTTCCGGCTGGTTCAATGGAAAAACCACAGGGGCGCCATTGACTATTTTATTTGAGAACAAAAATACGAGGAGCAGTGATTATGAAAAACAGCGGGCTTTTCCACGCCCGGGCCATGCGGATTTTGTAGCCCATAAAAAATTCGGCGGCTTTGAAGATTTCAGGGGAAGCGGGCATTTCAGCGGGCGGCTAACCGTATCATTGGTAGCGGCGGGAGTTGTTGCTAAAAAGTTATTGCAGCAGGTAAAAATTGAATCTGCGATAATGGAGATCGGTGGTGAAGCTGACCTGGATAAAGGCTTACAGAAAGCCATAGACGAAAAAGACAGCATCGGAGGTATCATTGAATGCCGGGTGAATAACCTGCCGGCTGGTTTGGGTGAACCATTCTTTGATTCAGTGGAATCGCTTATCAGCCATGCCGTGTTTGCAATACCTGCAGTGAGGGGTATTGAATTTGGGACCGGGTTCGCGGCAGCAAAAATGTTTGGCAGCAAACATAATGATGCTATTGCAGATGAGTCTGGTACAACGGTAACCAATCACGCAGGCGGTATTGTTGGCGGTATCAGCAATGGCAATGAATTTGTTTTTCGTATCGCGATAAAACCGACCTCCTCTACGCCTAAAGACCAGGAGTCATTGAACTGGGAAACGAATACTGTTGAACATTTCTCCATTAAAGGAAGGCATGACCTGTGCATTGCATTGCGTGTGCCGGTGATACTGGAAGCAGTTACTGCTTTTGTATTAACCGACCTGATGATGATGGAAAACCATATCAAAAGAATACAGGGTTAGATCGGTAGTCGGATGTAATTGATCTGTTCCAGGTAACTGAAAAGTGTTCGGCATAAGCTTAAACTACATAAAACCTGTTGCTAACTGCCTGCCGAACACTTTTTGGGGTAATTTTTTATAGCTATTCTGTTGGTAAAAATATACATTACTTATTTTACAGCAGTGCTACTTCCTTATTGGATATTTTTTTTCATTTTTTTCCCAGGCATCAAAAACTTTTAACTCCTGTGCCGTTAATGTATCCGATATATACACAATTTCTGATAATGTTGAGCTACTCATTGGTAAAGGCGGTAACGGTATGAATTGAACTTTTACCATCGGGCATTCCATTTGTTTGCTGTAATTGTCGCCATACCTAAATATAGTACCGGCCTTATCGCATCTGTAAAAGGCAATTGTAGTTTCTTTCCAATTTTCATTTCCTGAATGTATGGAATGAATAAATTGTTTACGTTTGAATGTGACTTGGTTAATAGTTGTATCATTAATTTCCATCTCACGTTCACTTGTATTTTCTATTTCATGATTGAAGAAATTCCACATAAGTGTATGAATCAGTAAGCGATCTTTATTGAACGGCGTAAATTTTTTTTCTATTGTTGCCGTATCTGTAAATGAATGGTATTGGTAATAAGATTTGGTCTTTAAATTAACAAATGTATAGTTTGCCAGTTTCATTTCCCTTGTCTCGTGGCCTTTCTCGTCTATTTCAATAATCGCCCCTATAGATTCCACTATTGCCATACTATCTTTAAACCACATTTTTGTATCTGGCGAATTTTCTGGGGAGCTTATATACTTGCCAGAAGAAGGGTTATAAAAATAATTTTTAGCGATTACCATACCACGGGTAGCAGTCTTTGCCGGCTCGTAATAACAAGCAGCTATAACAGCGGTAACTAAAACTAAGGGCAGAAAAAAAACAATTTTTTTCATAAAGCCAATTTTTCATAAAGCGATAAATTTAGGAGAATTCTGTTGAAATGGAGAAATAATGATTTCAACTTTGTATCAGATAATGACCAATCTCCAAGAGCTACTTTACGCAGAATAACCTAAAGTCTGGTTATTAGCTTTGCTAAACACTTTTCCTAGTAGATGTTCCTAGTCTTCTTTATTTTGCAATAAAATACGCTATTGTTTTACTGGATATTTTTTTTCATTCTTTTCCCAGGCATCAAAGACTCTTATTTCATTTATTTTAAGCTCTTCAGAAATAAATTTTATTTCGGTCGCCGGTGGAGTTGGGTACTTTTGAGTTGGTAATAAATAATAGCCTACCATTGGACAACCAACGTACTCACTTATTGACTTATTTATTTGGAATAATGTCCCTTGTCTTGTACAATCAAAGTAACCAATACTGGTTTGAAAACTATCATTATCTCCTGTTATCCTTTCTACCATTTTTTGCCGCTTAAATACTTTGTCATCTATAATTGTATCAGCCAATTTTATGAACGATTGTATATTTGAGATATCATTTTTTTTATAAAACCTCGGCCCCCAAAAAAGAGAGTCAGCCTGGGCCAGGCTATAACTTCGTAGTATTACCGCCGTATCAGAAAAGTTTCTGTATTGATAAAATAACATTTTCCTTAGATCGATGAAAGTATAATACAAAACCAAAATTTTTTTTTTGACAGTTACCCCATTTTCTGATTCTGTGCTAATTCCTTTCACTTGAACGATTACGCTATTATCTTTATACCAAACAGTGTAATTAGGCTGAATATTCTCGTTATACAGATATTTTTTTTTGTCGGGATAATAAAACAAAGGATTAAATGTTACAACTCCACACTTTGAAGATTTGTTTGAAATATTGCATGATAATATAGCAATCGCAAGTAAACTTGCAATTGCTATTTGAAGTGAGAAAATTCTGTTATTACTATAAATTTTTATCATTAATAGAATAATAATAAGCCGGTTAATACAAGTTTAACTTTACCTAAATTGAGATATTTCTATTGATTAAACTCAATATTGGTAAAAATATTTTTTTATGGGTAGACATCTGAAAACGTATATGTTTGTGTAGTTGGGGGAATAACGGAAGCTAATATATTTTGATTTGTGGTTGTTACTACACCGGAAACTATACTTTGCGCAGTAGAACCAGAAAATGCAACTGTTACTCCAGATTTTTGCCACCCATACCCATCAGCAGGTTTCCATATTAACAAATTTTCGTTTAAATGTTTTATGTTAGTAAAATATCCGCCTGCAGGTAAGGTTGCTTTTTTTGTTCCTTTTATCTCTTCTGTAGAAATTAGTAACCATCCAAAATTGTGAATATCGGTTTCGACATTCCACATCTTTTGCACCGGAAGCATAGTTTCTTCATCTGTCCCACCTGTCAATAGTCCATCACCATATTGTAGTTCATAAAAAATAGTCTCAAAATAATTATCATCAAAATAAGTTGTATAAAGATATTCTGTAACTATTTCAGTAGAACCATCAGTATAATAATAGGTAGTAACAAGATACCAATCTGTATAAGTGCCTTGGGTAGATTCTACGGGTTCCATTCCGGGGTTGTCATGATCCTTTCTTCCCTGCTGCTTTTCCCCATAAGAAGCTAATTTACCGTCGGCGTAATCCATCTGGTACAATAGTTTATCATTCAGATTCAAAAAAGCAAGCCTGCCATCTATGTCTATTCCGCCTTCATTATAATATTTATGGAAAGTATTGGGTGGCAAAGAAGTTAAACCGGGATTACTTTTTGGAATGAATTCCACAATATTTCCCTTCCTGATTTTACCAGCACTATTTTCAATCAAAAGTAAATTGTTGATTGGATTTTTGCCTTTATTTACTTCAGACTTAAAGCCTTTTTGTATGGGCACTATAATAAGGTTTTCCGAATCGTTTAGCTTTTCAATCCTCAGTTCCTCAAATGCAAGGTTTTCTTTTACATTTTCGAGTACAATCATTTTGTGGCTGTTTGCTGTAGTTTTTTGATTGTCCAGCCATTTACTCACTGCAGCACGCGTCTGTTGTAATTCGTCCCTGTTTATAACAGGGCCATCCTGGGGAAGTTCTTTTTTACAGGAATTGAGAAAAAAAACAGAAAGACAAATAATCATTTTTGCAAAAAATGTAAACAGGAGATTCGTTTTCATAATTAAATTTTTAGGGGTACGTGTATAAGTTACTGTTAGACTAACTGGATTATTATCCAGACACAAACCTAAAAAGGAAATTGTAGGATTTCAAATTATTTTGTATTTTTATTATTCAACTAATAGTTGTTTTATCCCAAACCCTACTTTATGATCCTGGCAGAAAAAACCCTGTTGCTAAAGGAAATGGGGGCAAATATTAAAAAACTTCGCAGAGAAAGACAGATCGAAGTAAAAGCGTTTGCAGGCAAGCTTAAAATATCGCCGCAGGCAATAAGCAAAATTGAAAAAGGGATGGTTGACCTAAATGTGTCAAGAATTATGGAGATTGCTGCATTGCTAAAGGTCAACCCGGAGGAAATACTTCATGCCGAATTGAAATGACTAAGCCAGCAAACGCCGGTGGTAATTAATCTGCCCCAGATGATACGTTAAATGCGTGGTAAGATGTACCAGTAAAAAACCTGTCGTCAGGGGCTTACCAAATACTTCAATTGGAAAATTCTTTTCAATATCTCCGGGTGTTAATTTTGATAAAATATCTTTTACAACGGTAATAGTGTTTTCAATACTGCTTATTAATTGTTTACGGGGTACATTCTTTAAACTAAATTCTTTTTCTCTATCCCTCGCATAGCCGGTATCGTGTAGTACAGCGCCTATAAAATGATTTAAGTTCCCTATCAAGTGAAGACACAGATTACCTGCGCTGTTGCTGATACCTTCTTTGATCAGCCATAAACTATTTTCATCTTTGTACGCATTGATCTCTGCAATTAATTTATTCAGATCTCTTTCAAAAATTTCCTTTAAACTTTTTATTATCATTTTTTTTTATTTTTTTCTTTTCAAGGTCTTTAAAACCGATATCCAGTAGTTCGTAATTAATGGCATCGGGTAAACTGTAATGCCACCATTCAGTGTTCAATGCTTTGAAACCATGTTCTTCCATTATTTTTTTTAACAGCAGGCGGTTCTGCAGGATCTCTTCGGGTAAATCAGTAAATGCATGATGCGCACTATCCGTGAAATTATCGAAGCCCGTGCCCATATTTAGCTCCCTGCCATTCTTTAAATTGATGAGGGTAAGATCAACTGCAATACCACGGTTATGCCCACTGCCTTTTTTAGGATCTGCGGCATAGCGGTCATCCTTTACCGGCTCCCACATCTTTTCTGTAACTGAATAAGGGCGATACGCATCAAAGACCTTTAAACCCAATCCTGATTTTAATAATTGTGCCTGGATCTTTTTTAAAGAATCTGCCGCGGTTTTTCGAAGCCATGTAGTAGTAATGGCCGGGTAAAATCTTTCTTTCATAAAGTTATTGGTACCGGCATACCGCAGGTCTAATACGAGGGAAGGGATACATTTTCTTAGGTCAGCCATTTGGTGGCCCGGTTTTTTTTCAAATGTTTTTTGAAGTTGGGCAACGGAATGCAACACCTGCAGGCCATATTTATTTACTGTAGTATCCTGTCCGGCTACCGGCAATGCTGTTAATAAAAAAAGAGCGCCGGAAATTACGGTTAATTCAAACCTATGTATTACCTTGTTCATATAATCAATTCTAATCGATCCTGCGTAAAACAACAATTATCCCTGAAGTTACAAATTATTTGACCCCGATATATGCACTACACCAGGAACCCTTATCTACACAGCACGTTCATCATTCTGTGCCTGTTCATTATTGCATGTAACAGTACAGAACCTATAAAGGAAAAACAGATTGTCGCCGACCCCAAAAAAATGGATCAAACAGCCAGTGAGAATATTAAGGATGTTTTAGCATTCGCCCTGGAAAATAATGGAAAGGTTGACGACAGTATTCGATTACACCTTGCAACGATAGTGGAAAGTTTTTATGCCGCTGATGAATACCAGCCGTTATGGAGTAGCAATGAAAAATGGCAGCCACTTGCTGACAGCCTTTTTCAATTTATTAATACTGCAGAGCTGGATGGCTTGTTTCCGAACGACTATCATTTTAAAATTTTACAATCTTTAAAAACAATACTTGATACGGATTCATTAAAAAGAATGGATGCGGTATTGTGGAGCAAGGCCGACCTCATGTTCACAGATGCTTTCATGCGGATCATAAAAGACCTGAAACATGGCAGGTTGCAGCCAGACAGTATTACCATCAATAAAGATTCTCTGCAGGTAAACGAATTTTTCATAAACAACCTCAATTCCTTATTGGAAAAGAAACAACTCACGGCTGTACTTAACGCAGTACAACCTTCCAGTAAGGGTTATTGGGATCTTAAAAAAGGAATCAAAAGATTTGTGGATAGTATGGACAGGCATAGCTACACTTATGTAAACTACCCATTTAAAAAAGGCGATGTAAAAGACTCTGCTTTCTTTATTAAGACTTTGCAGAAAAGATTGGTTGAAGCAGGGGTTATAGATTTCACGAATAGACTTGCCGATTCTACCCAGTTAAATAATGCACTGCAAAAATACCAGAAACAAAAAGGTGTAAAAGCAGACGGGAAGATATCTTCAGCTGTGGTTAAAATGATGAATACGAGTGATGCAGAACGTTTCAAGCGCATTGCCATCACGCTGGACCGTTATAAACAATTACCTGAAAAGATGCCCGAAAAATATATATGGGTCAACTTACCCGGGTATTATTTATGGGTGATAGATCATGATACGATAGCACTCGAATCAAAAGTGATTTGCGGTAAACCAGATACGAGGACGCCCTTACTCAATAGCGAGATCACCGACATGGTGACTTATCCTACCTGGACGGTTCCTACCAGTATTATTGCGAAACAATACCTGCCCAAACTAAAAACTAATCCCGGCTATTTAACAAAGCTTGGGTTAAGACTGGTTAATAATAAAGGAGAAACAGTAGATGCTTATAGCGTTGACTGGAGTAGATATTCCAAAGGAATTCCATATAAAGTAATGCAGGCCAGCGGCGACGATAATGCCCTTGGTATATTTAAATTTAATTTTAATAATCCCTATGCGGTATACTTACACGATACCAACCAGCGTTATCTTTTTAAGAACGGGGCCAGGGCGCTCAGCCATGGCTGCGTAAGGGTGCAGGATTGGCAGCAACTTGCTTTTTATATTGCCCGTAACGACAGTATAGCCACCACCACGGAGACTTTGAAATACAATACAGATTCGATAAAAAACTGGATAGCGAAGAAAGAACACCGACGCATAGATGTAAAAAACAGGCTGCCTATCTATATCCGCTATTTCAGTTGTGAAGTAAAGAATGGAAAAATAAAATTTTATGATGATATCTACGGCGAGGACAAGCTGCTGAGGGAAAAATATTTTGCAGATAAATGAGTATCTTGCCGCCGTTACCTGATAGCTTATATGAAACCTATCCTGAAAAATAATCTTCTTAAATGTTTATTGCTTTTTACGGCATTAGCTTTCGGCGTCTCTACCGGCTTTGCTCATCCCAATGATACTGCGGCAACAAAATTAACGGCGTCAAAAGCCAAGCGGACCCTCTACGGTTTAGCCAGCTTCTATGCCAATTCATTCAACGGCAGGGAAACGGCTTACGGTGAAATATTCAGCCAGAAAAAATTTACCTGTGCCTGTAACGTATTGCCCTTAGGTACTTGGATCAGGGTAACTAATCTCCGCAACGGCCGTACGGTAGTCGTAAAAACCAATGACAGGCTCCACCCGAGAATGAAAAGGATCATCGATCTCAGCAGGGCTGCAGCTGTAAAATTAGGCTATGTATCTTCTGGTTTAACCCGGGTAAAAGTTGAAGTATTGGGGAAAAAACAACCAAAGAACAGCTGATGCAACATTTCCCCTGTTATTACCGTCTGTATCCGAAATCATTCCTTTTCATTATGTGCGTAAATTATTTTACGTTTTGAGTGTAAGAAGGTATTTTTGCCAGAATTAAGTAAACTAACAAATATGAAGAAAATTGCATTATCATTCTTAGCTATGGGCTTGCTTTTAAGCAGCTACGGACAAAATGAATATAAAAAGCGCCCGGCACTGGGTGTACATTTTGTGTTGAATGATTTTAAATCGGCCTCTTTGCTGAGGGCCACAAGTTTATCCAATGTTTTAAGGACCAAGCAATGGAAAGCAACAAGAGATATGGTGCCTGGCCTTGCCGTGAGTTATATGCAGGGCTTAAACAACAATGTTGATTTTGAAACTTCAATTTCAGCTTCTTTCCTCGATTATCCCGTTCCGGGGAAAGCTTTGGCGGGCAATAACAATCTTTTATTAGAAGCTGTAGCAACCGCTAATGTAAAATTGCTTTCAGATAAATATTGGGTAAGCCCATTTCTCACCGGAGGTTTGGGTGTTGCTAAATATAAAGGCTATTACGCGGCGATTGCCCCTGTAGGCTTAGGTATCCAGGTAAATATTTTCGACGAAGCTTTTTTGATGTTAAATTCTCAATACCGTATCCCGATCACAGAAAATGGGGCCTATCATTTTTATCACAGTATTGGCATCGTTGGCAATATTGGTAAAAAGAAGGAGCCTGTAGTGATCCCACCGCCACCGCCACCGGTTGTGGAAGTTCCTGCAGACAGGGATGGGGATGGTGTTATTGACGCTGAGGACAAATGCCCGGATGTAAAAGGACTTGCTTCATTGCAGGGATGCCCTGACAGGGATGGGGATGGTATAGCTGATGCAGATGATAAATGCCCGGATGTAGCTGGACTTGCAAAATATAATGGATGCCCGATACCGGATACTGATGGTGATGGTATCAATGATGAGCAGGATAAATGTCCAACCGAAAAAGGTGTTGCCCGATACCAGGGATGTCCTATTCCGGATAAAGATCAAGATGGCGTAAACGATGAAGAAGATAAATGCCCTAACGAGGCTGGCCCTGCAAGCAATTTCGGTTGCCCTGTAATTGCACAGGCGGTAATTGACAAGATCAATTATGCTGCTAAGAATATTTTCTTTGCAACAGGTAGTGCTAAGTTGTTGCCAAAATCTTTTAAATCATTGAATGAAGTGGTTAAGATATTGAGTGGTGATCAAACTTTAAAACTGGATATCGATGGGCATACCGACACACAGGGTAAGCCGGATAAGAATCAGACCCTGAGTGAAAACAGGGCCAATTCTGTCAAAACTTATCTGACCGGCAAAGGCGTTGATGCAAGCCGATTATTTGCTGCAGGCCATGGTCAGGATATACCCGTTGCAGATAATAAAACAGCTGCAGGCCGTGCTAAAAACCGCAGGGTAGAAATGAAAGCAAGAAATTATTAATATTTTTTAAATAATACACTTAAAAGCAGGGCGAGAAAATTCTCCCTGCTTTTTTATTGCCAATAGGTTTTACTAAATCACTTTGTATGGCTTTTTCAACGGCGGTTACGGCAGAACGAAAAACTTTTAAAGAAAAGCATTTACTCAAAATCTACCTGGCCCTATTTTTTATTTGCTGGCTGATAACATTTATCAACACGCCAGACAGGAAGAACTGGTTTACAGAAAACACACTGACGGCAATCTTTATATGCACTATAGTGTTCACCTATAGAAAATTTAAATTCAGTGACCTGAGTTATACTTTATTCTTTGTGTATATCCTGTTGCACATTTACGGCGCCGAATACACGTATGCTGAAAATCCCTTTGGCTATTGGTTAAAAGAGGTGTTACACCTCAACAGGAATTATTATGACCGCATCGTGCATTTTAGTTTTGGATTCATGCTGGCTTATCCTATGCGGGACTATTTTAAAAATTATATGCAATGGCCCGATTGGGTTTGCTGGGTATTACCCGTAGAGATCACCATGTCATTCAGTGCAGCCTATGAACTGATAGAATGGCTGGTGGCAGATGTATTTTATCCTGAAGAAGGCGTCGCTTATTTAGGCAGCCAGGGTGATATCTGGGATGCGCAAAAAGATATGGGGATCGCATTTGCCGGTGCAATACTTTGTATGCTGTTGTTCAGGTTGATAAAGCTGTTGCAAAAAAAGCAGCAGTAACTTCTACCGGTACTTTTTGAAAAGTATAGAGATCAATACTCGTTACCCGTTTTACCTTTCTCTTTTTTCTGCAATTTTTTTTCTGCCTCACTCAATGCCCTAACGGCCGGTGGTGTAACCGTTTTTGCAGGTGTTTTTTCATCGGCCTTACTTTTGGCTTTTCCTGTATCTGCTGCGGGCTTTTGTATCTCACTTTCAATCGGAATTTTTTCCCCGGGCGGCGGTTCTTTCATTTCATTAATAAAATCGCCTGCATTGCCACTGCCTTCATCAACTGAAGTGCTGTCTCCCTGTTTAAACAGGCTTCCCCAATCTGAATCCGCAGATAATTCGGGCGAATCCATTGAAGACGGTTTTTCAAAAGTTTTTATTTTACCGTACCCCAACTTTTTATCAGCATATACTTTACTCATAAAGATGCCCCATTTAGGCGCTGCCATTTCATTTCCGCCTGAGGTTCCGGCATAAATTCTTATAAATGGATCTTCGCAACCCACCCACGTACCTGCTAATAACTCTGGTGTGTAACCGATGAACCAACCGTCGGTATTACCATTGGTAGTACCTGTTTTTCCTGCTTTTTCAACCGGGATATTATAACTGTTGAGCCTTTGGGCTGTTCCAAATTTTACTACCCCTTCCATTAATTGTACCATTGTAAAAGCTGAAGCTTCACTCAATACCTGTTTGGACTCCGGTACAAATTCCTGCAAAATATTCCCGCTCTTGTCTTCAATGCGGGTTACTAAAATTGGTTCTGTATTAAAACTTTTATTGGGGAACATGGTGTAGGCGCGCAACATTTCCAGCATCGGTATCTCGGCTGCCCCCAATGCCAGGGAAATATAAGGAGGAAGGTCTGATTGCACACCACAGTTCTTTGCAAATTCAACCACTCTTTTCACACCCACCAAGTTGGCAATTCTAACCGAAGCGGTATTTTTTGAAAAAGCCAGGCAGTTGGCTAATGTACCGCCACCACCTTGAAACGTCCGCATTTCTTTACCGTATTGTACCAACCCTCCCGGGATAACAGTTGCTACTGTATAGCCGGCATCCTGAACACCCAAAGAATAAATTAAAGGTTTAATAGTTGAACCCACCTGGCGTTTTGCAGTTACATGGTCAAACTTGAACCATTTGTAATCAATACCCCCAACCCAGCATTTTACTTCCCCTGTTTTCGGGTCCATTGCTGCAAAGGAGGTTTGCAATAATTGTTTATGATATTTTATTGAATCATAGGGAGTCATCACAGTATCTTTTTCACGTTTTGCATTCCAGGCAAATACTTTCATTTTAACCGGTATGTAAAAAGTTTTTTTGATGTCTTCTTCTTTAATATCCTCCTCTTTCATATTTTTCCACCGCTCTGTATATTTCATAGCGGCTTCAATGGTGGCCTCATGGCCCTTCCACATTTTGTCACCGTTATATTTTAAACTGGCATCTAATTTTTTTTGAATGATGGGCATGTGTTCTACTATAGCTTCCTCCGCATATTGCTGCATCTTACTGTTGATAGTGGTATAGATCTTTAATCCGTCCCTGAAAAGGTCATACGGTTCACCCGTTTTAGGATTTTTATGCGTAGCGCACCAGGTTTTCAACCTGTCTTTTACTGCGTCCCTGAAATAAGGAGCAATACCAACATTCTCATCGATCTTTTTGAAATTGGTGATCAGTGGCTTTGCTTTTATTTTCGCCGCCTGCTCTTCCGTTAAAAAATGCTGCTCGCAAACCACCATCTGGTTGATCACGGTATTCCTCCTGTCGAGCGAGGCCTTAGGGTGCCCTATCGGGTTATAAATAAAACCTTTCAGCATACCCACTAAAACAGCCGCCTCTTCCAATTTCAGCTCTTTGGGTTCTTTTTGAAAATACATTCTGGAAGCATTACGTATTCCAAATACGTTGCCCCATGCCGCCCTGTTAAGGTAAAGGGTTAATATTTCTTCCTTAGTAAAGTTGCGTTCCAGTTTTACTGCAACGATCCATTCCTTCAATTTATCAATACCACGCCTTACGATATTCCCTTTACCCTGTCCCAACATCATTTTAGCTACCTGCTGGGTAATAGTACTGCCGCCGCCCTGTGTACCTAAGGTAAAAACTACCCTCCCCAATGCCTGTGCATCGATACCCGAATGTTCATAAAAACGTTCGTCTTCAGTAGCGATCAATGCCTGTATAACATTCGGGGATATTTCATTGTACTTTACTTCACTCCGGTTCTCCGCATAATATTTTCCCATCAACATGAGGTCACTGGAGTATATTTCACTTGCCAGGTCAGCTTCAGGATTTTCTAACTCCGAAACAGAAGGCATTTTTCCGAACAAACCAAAGTTGGCGCATAACAGCATTAAGATCACCAGGCAAAAACCGCCCAGGAATAACCGCCAAAATATTTTTACTGAACGTTTCATAAATAATATGAATTATTTTTTAGAGTTGAATGCTGCCGCAAAGATAATTTTCGCCGACGTGTAATTTTTAAGAAACCTGTTAAAACTTTCCCGGGTATTGTTGATTTAACAGGGCCCTGTAACCATTGATATCTTTATTGGCCTTTAACAGCTGCAGATTTTCAGTGGTAATAATAACAAAGGAATATTTAGTAGCGGGTAACCACGATACTTCTCTTGACGCACTCCGTTTTATCTTATCATAATAAACCAAGGCAGCAGCAGCGTCAGTAAATGATGAAATGATCAATATACTGTGGTCAGCGTCAATAATATCTTTTGCAATATCAATCTGCTGGCCGTAATAATTTTCTTTATTGTAACGTGTAAATGCATTTTTTGCTTCGTTTACATACACCCCATCTACTTTTTCCAAAATCATTAACACCGTGTGCGGTACATCCGGCTTGAGTATAAAGGAACCGCTGGCAAAAACAGGGGGTGCTTTGATAGTATCCTTTATCACCGGCACTGCTACTGCAGGCTTTTTAATTACAACGGGAATATTTGCAGCAGTCACCGGTTTTTTAGCTACAGGCTTATCATCCGCGATCAAAACATTATCGCTTTCGGCACGGGTTACCTGCAGGTTAGTAAGGTATGCCTCAATTTCTTTTCTTCTTTTCAGTACATCGATCATGGTTGCTGCCTTATCTTTCAGCGGCGAACCGGGATTGTTTTGAATGATCGTATTTAATCCAACAATCGCGATACTGTCGTTGTGTTGTTTTACATTGTACAATGCTTCTATGTACAGCAACTGTGGTGTCCAGAAATTAACCCCGTACTGTGCATCTGCTTTTTTCTTTTCGTTTTGTGCTTCATCAAATTTGCCCTCTAAAAAAAGATCATAAATACGCTCATAGGTTGTAGTAGCTGCAGGATTTTTTGTTTTAGGGTCAAGTGCAGCCGGTGTATTTACCATTTGCCATGACCGGGTACCGGAAAATTTATTGTTCAGCAGGTTCTTATAGTAAGCCGCCCTTTCTGCATTGCCCAATTTAGTATAGGAATAATACAGACCAAGATATATTTCACCGTCGGCTAATTTATCAGGATAGCGCTGCAAATGCTGTTCATAAGTTTTTATTGCTTCTTCATAATCCTCCAGTTCATCTTTATACAATTTTGCAAGGCCCAATAAGTTTTCAGAAAGAATAAAATTACTGCTGTCCATCTTTTCCATTGTCAGCGGCAGGTGTTCCATCAATGATTCATAAGTGATCTCTGCAGCCACCGGTGCAGTACTGCCTGTGCCATTGTTCAGGATCGTAGTGAGATTGTTGGCGGCATTTTTCGTGGCAAGGTCGAGTGCTGATTTCCTGCGCCAGTTGTCAACATTAACACGGTTGCCCCACCTGCTTTTGAAATCATTAAATCCCCTTGACTTTAGAGAGCTGTTATAAAAATACCATTCACCCTTGGCATTATTTGCAGCAAACAGGTCAGCAGGCGCAAGATTTTTATTATCAACGATAGAAGAGGAGATACCGGTAAGATTATTCGCATCATCCTTTAAACCATTTTCTTTGCGAAGTTTTTTCACTAATTTTTTTACAAAAGCTTCCCTGTCAGTAGGTACAAGCCGCGCAATGCGTTGCAGGCTATCTTCCCTTTCTATGATATTTGTAAAGGCAACGATCCTGGTTAATGCGGCATGCCTGGTTTGTACCAGGGCGATGTTATCAGTAAAAGTAGTATCCCCCATTTGGAGGCTGTCGTACATAGCGGCAGCCAGTTTATATAACCTTCGTTTGTATGCAATATCGCCCAGTTGTAAATAGGCTCGATTCTTATAACTGGTGTTGGTTTCGTTGTATCGGATACTCTTATTAAATAAGGTAACGGCGTTGTTGCTGTCGGGTTTTTGTAAACTTAACTGCCCTGCTGAAAAATAAACGATATCCCTGTAAGCTTCGAACTTATCTTTTTTTGCCATTCTCAAAAGATTAGCAATGCTGTTGTTTAATTCTTTTAAGTTATCACCACTGCGGTACATTTTCGCATCATTCAACTGTGCATAAATATCCATTAGCGGGTCTACAGTATGCCTTGATGCCTTGCCATAATATTCAGAGGCTTTGGCTGTTTGCCCGTTCATTTCATATAGCTGCGCAAGCAAAAATTCCCGGCGGGATTTATCCTGTTTATCATCAGCATTGGACAACGCTTTCTCCAGGTGTACGGCAGCGCTATCGTATCCCGACTGTTTAAAAAACCAGTAAGCACTTACTTCATCAAGATCGTTCTGGAGGCGGTTGGGTAAGTTGGCATCGTTTTGCAATGTGTTGATGATACCGCCGCTTTCTCCAAAATCGCCTTGCTCTATCAAAGTACGGGTCAGCCATATCAACGCGTCATTGCGGCTGGGCGGCAAAGAGGCGATCTTTTGTAAAAAATTTCTCTTTTCTTTATTGGCGATAGAGATATTGCTGCCGCTTGCTGATTCATTGGTGCCTACAACGCGGTTATCGTCTTCACCTTTTTTTCGGGGAAAAAGGTTGTAATTGATGAACTGAAACGTCATGGCAGCAGAATCAAAATCCTTACGATAATAATAAGCTTTGCCGATCAGCAGGTACATATTGTCGATCCAGTCATTGCGCAGGTCATGCAATAAAATGCCGGCGGTACTTTTATAAATGATGGAATCCAGTTCCTGCTTTTGAGTAGCCGTATTTTCCAGTGAATATGGATAAAAGAGAAGAAGTTTACTGTAATCATCCCTGTTACTGAGCCTTGCCCTTTCCACTACGGCATTGATCTTATTATTGGAATTGAAATAATAATTATAATGGGTGATGGTGTTTTGTAAAAAATGACGGCTGGCAGTAAACTTTTTATCCGCAGTCTTCTCAGAACCTAATTTCCTTGTCTCATATTTCTCTGGCTTTTTTTCTTTACCAAAAGGATCAATGGTCCAGCCTGGCTGTGCTGCCGCAGTATAAAAGCAGGTGTTAAAAACAATAAATAAAAATGTAAAGGCAAAAGTTCTTTTCAGCATGAATCAAAAGGTTAGATAACAGGCCTAAATATCGGTTATTTTTATTAAATAGCTGGAGAAAGCAGGGACTAAAACACCCACTTTAGCCTTTTTTTAAGAGGCAATAAAAAATAAGGTTTTGCGTAATTCTATTTTGGTCTTCAAGTATAAGTACGCTTTTTTAAATGGGTTATTGCTTTTTTACCGTGCTTTGATTAATTTTAACACCCCTGCAAAAAAAATATATGGCAAAATTTGACGCCAACAGCACATTAAAACGCTTGAGAAACCGTTACAGGTTGGTGGTGATGAATGAAGACACTTATGAAGAAGTGGTTAAATTTAAACTAAACCGGCTGAGTGTTTATATCGCATTAAGTACCCTTTTTGTTTTACTGGTGGGATTGACTGCGGCATTGATCGTATTTACGCCCCTTAAATATTATTTACCAGGGGTAGGTTATGGCAATGCAAAACAGGTGAGGGAATACAGGGCACTTAAGATGCGTACAGATTCGATAGAACAGGCATTGCAGTATAAGCAACAATATTTTAATGACCTGCAGAAAGTACTGGAAGGTAATGTGCCTAAACGGGATACCAATAAGCTCAATTTACCCAAAGTAGAAAATAGTGATGAGTAACTAAAAAGTCGTTCAACCTCAAAAACTAAGAATATGTTTAACTCCAAATCCAAATCATCTTTCGATGAAACTGCCAGTGCTACAAGCATAATTGGCGCAGGTACCACTATTACCGGGAATGTACAAAGCAATGGCGATATCCGCATTGACGGCATCATTAAAGGTAACCTGATAGCAAAAGCAAAAATTTTAATTGGTGCCGAAGGTGTTATTGAAGGCGATATCGATGGAAAACAGGCCGATGTTTTAGGCAAGGTAACCGGTAAGATAAAAGTGGCCGACCTTTTATACCTTCATGGACAGGCAGTGGTGGATGGCGACATTTACGCCGGCAAATTACAGATTGAACCCACTGCTTCATTTAACGGCCAGTGCCATATGGGCGCCAACGTGGTAGAACTGATCACGGAAAGAGCAAATGCCGTGAACGAATAATCGCTCCGTAATAGACCTTCTTTACTACAAACAGGAATTACGATATTAAATGCTCCTGCCGCAACAGGAGCATTTCTGTTTTAGTTTAGTGTTACCTTTGCGCCAATCACCATTATCAAAAACAAGGTTAATGCAAAACAGGGGTAAACCAATCTTTCCATTATTGTTTCTTTTTATCATCCTCAACACTTTTTTATTAACTGCCCGTTCTTTTTTTGAAAGGCATGGCATTGACAGGGAAGTATTGATAGTGGCCAACTGCCTGTTCTTTTTTACCAACTTCATTGCTTTTTTACTACAGCGCAAGGCATTACAAAACAGGAATCCCAACGTTTTTGTACGTAGTATGATGGCCAGCATGATGATAAAGATGCTGGTAGTACTGGCAGCATTTGTTATTTACGTGGTCGTTATGGGAAAGGCAGTCAATAAACCGGCAATATATATTGCTGTGTTTTTGTATTTTCTGTACCTGGCTGTGGAAGTAGCCATCGTTATGAAGCTGAACAAACAAAAAAATGCCTAAAAAGGAAGCACCTCTTTTACAGTTACAATCTTATGTACCTTCGGGCAGTTTTGAAGAAGTGCTTTATTACCTGCAGCATTATAAAGTACACCTCACTATTACAAGGCAGCGGCAAACTATTTTAGGCGATTACCGCCATGCGCATGCCGGTGAAACCCATCGCATCAGCGTAAACGGTAATCTCAATCAATACGCGTTTTTAATCACCCTGTTACATGAGCTGGCACATTTGTTTACTTACGAGCAGTTTGGCCACAGGGTGATGGCGCATGGAAAAGAGTGGAAGAATGAATTCAGTAAGATACTGGCCAAATTCTTATTAAAAAAAATATTCCCTCCGGATATAGAAAGGGCTTTACTACAGACCCTTCAAAATCCTGCAGCCAGCAGTTGCGGCGATGAAAAATTATTGCGTGTATTGAATAATTATGATGAAAAGAAGCCCGGTGTACACTTGGTAGAAAGCATTGAGGAAGGAAGGTTGTTTAAAATAAAAGGTAACCGCATTTTCAAAAAAGGGGAAAAAATAAGAAAACGTTATAAATGTGTGGAAGTAAAAACAGGAAAGTTATACCTTTTCAGTGCGGTGTATGAAGTAGAGTTAGTGATGACTGACGGATAACCAATCATACCTCACTGCTCAGCATTAACTTTTTTTCCTTTGTGCAACTGAAGATAAAAACAATAAAAATTAAGGGAAAAAATAATTTTCAATTTGTTGAGCTGCCTGTTTGATTCCTATGTCTTTAAATTTCACAAAATTGCCGTTATAGTTCTTTTATCATCCAGATGTCGCAGCCATCATGGCCGCTGTTGCCCATCGGGGCTGGTAAATAGTTAAAGCCCGATTTTTCATATAAAGGCACAGCGATATGTAATTCAGGCATGGTTTCTAAATACATTTTTGTGTAACCCATTTTTTTAGCTTCGGCAAAACAGTGTTGGATCAACAGTTTTCCACTGCCTTGGCCCCGTGCAGTTTTATCCAGGTATAATTTTACCAGTTCGCAGGTATCCCCCGGTAGATTTTTTGTGGGATAGATTCCTGCGCCACCAAGGATCATGTTATTTTCTTCCAATACAAAATATTGGCTGTTCACTGTTTTGAAAACTTCAAAGAGGTTATCGGTTGTGCTGTCATAATACACTGTTCCGGGTTTATTGGCTTTAAATTCTTCCAGCGCATTCCGGATGATCGTTGCCAATGCTTTGTTATCCCTGGGTTGAATGGTTCTCATCATAATACTATTAATAAACTTAATAAGCGTCTGCCGTAAATTTTAAAAGGTTACCGTTATTATCTTTTACACTAAACTCTTTTATGCCCCCCGGCCTGTCTTCCAGTTTGCCCTTCAGTTCTACGATACCTGAAGCGGTGAGATCGGCATAAAGGCATTCGATATCAGATACTTTAATATAACAACGGGAGTTCTCACAAAGTTTCCTGTCTGAACACAAAAAAAAATGCAGTTCGGTAGTATTTTTTTTCATGATCACATAGCCCCCCTGGTCCAAAGCGGTAAAACCCAGCTTACTTTCGTAAAACATTATGGTGTCTTGTATGTTAATAGCAGGTAATACAGGGATTATTTTAAGTACCATCTTGCTTTTATTGTAAGTTAAGATACCGGGTTTTAAAAAAATATTCTACTTTCGAACCTAAATTAACCATTTAAACAGTGCCTGCAATTATTAAATATAGTGAAGAAGAACTGGTGGCCGAGCTACAGCGCCGCAACCAACATGCATTCGCTTATCTATATGATAACTATGCAGGCGCATTGAATGGAATTATTCACCGTCTGGTGGAAGACAAGGAGCTGGCCGAAGATATTTTGCAGGAAGCGTTTGTAAAGATATGGAATAATTTTTCCAGTTATGATACTACAAAAGGACGCTTATTTACCTGGATGCTGAACCTTACAAGGAACCTCACCATCGACACATTACGCAGTAAAGGCTACAAAAAACAAAGCAAAATCTCTGGTGATGAAAATTCCGTAAGTAATTTCACCGATAACAGTGCAATAGCAGAGAAGTTTGATGCTTTAGGGATAAGAAAACAACTGGTTAATTTAAAACCAGAGCAAAGAAGTATTATAGATTTGGCTTATTTCAATGGGTATACGCAAGATGAGATATCTAAAGAAATGGGGATACCATTAGGAACGGTAAAAACAAGAATGCGATCGGCTATTTTAGAATTAAGGAAAATGTTACAATAAAAGTGGACGTACAAGATATCATATCATCCGGTTTACTCGAGCTCTATGCTGCAGGCCTCGCTTCTTCGCAGGAAATGGCGCAGGTAGAGCACTGGTTAAAACAATATCCTGAAGTTGCCGCCGAATTAAAGGCGATCGAATCGGGGTTGGAGCAGTATGCACATTTAAATGCTATTGACCCTGCCAAAGAAATAAAGGATAAAATATTTGCGGCAATAAATTCTGTATCCACCGGCAAAAAGACTAACACTGTCAGTAGTAATAATGCACCTGTAGCTAAGGTTATTCCTATTAATAATTATTGGAAATGGGTAGCAGCAGCTTCTGTTGTTTTGCTTATTGGAAGCGCTGCTATGAATGTGCTGTATTATAACCGGTATGATACTGCAAGTGATGGCCTTAAGGAAACGCTGCAACAGTTGGCAGCCGCAGAACAAAAGAATAATGAGGAAGAAACTATTGCTAAGATATTTCATGACAAAAATAGTACTCCTGTTTCATTGAAGGAAACCGGTGCCGCGCCGGGCGCAACTGCTAAAATATTCTGGATGCAGGATACCAAACAAGTAATGGTAGATGCCAGTAATTTACCTGATCCACCTGCAGGAAAACAATACCAGTTTTGGGCAATCGTAGATGGTGTTCCCGTAGATGGAGGTTTAATAATCACCAACGATAAGGGCAAAAAATTACGCTTGCAATCAATGAAATCATTTGGCCGCGCAGAAGCTTTCGCGATCTCTCTTGAAAAAGTAGGCGGCAACCCTAAACCTACGGAAGTAGTAAGTATGGGTAAAATAATTTAATTCTTTTCTCACTCACTACAGTTATTTAATTTTTATTCCGCAGCAGCGGTTGAGGGTACTGTTATATACTTTTCATTCCCCCGCGCTACTGTCATTCCACAAAAAAAATGTATAAAAAATCAATCCAACGTTTTTCATATACCGTATGTGTTTGTACAAATTAATTCAAACAAACTTAAAAACACAGTTATGAAACAAGTTAAAAAATTATTCTTCGCAGCAATAGCAATGCTATTCGTTAATGCATCTTTTGCGCAAATGGAAAAAACAGTAATGGTAGGCGGCGCGGCCATGTATCCCTCTAAAAACATTGTAGAAAACGCAGTTAACAGTAAAGACCACACTACATTGGTTGCAGCTGTAAAAGCAGCAGGTTTAGTGGCTACTTTACAAAGTGCAGGACCTTTCACCGTATTTGCACCGGTAAATAAAGCATTTGCAGCTTTACCCGCAGGAACAGTGGATAATTTATTAAAACCAGAAAACAAAGCAGCTTTGACTGGTGTATTAACTTACCATGTAGTGTCTGGTAAATATACTTCAATGGATCTCGCAAAATTAATAAAAGCAGGACATGGTATGGCAACTTTAAAAACTGTTGCAGGTGGCAATTTAATGTTGATGATGAAAGGAAAGAAGATCGCTGTAAAAGACGAAAGCGGTAATGTTGCTTTTGTAACTATTAAAGATGTTAATCAGAGCAATGGTGTAATACATGTAATTGATCATGTACTGTTGCCAAAAATGTAATCAACCTGGTTTACAACGCTGGCCCTGTTCTGAAAAAGAACGGGGCCTTATTTTTTGTTTAATAAAGAATAAATAGCACTGTCTAAAAATTTGCCTCTGAAATAAAAATCTTCCTTGAAATAAGCTTCTCTCACGAATCCATTTTTTTCAAGGAGCCCCGAGGAGGCCGCATTGGATGGATTGATATGTGCTTCGATACTGTGCAGCTGCATGGTATCGAAACCAAAACTTATCACGGCCTGCAGCGCTTCATTCATGATACCCTTATTCCAAAAATCAGGGTGCAGCATATAACCTATTTCGGCACGATGATGTTGTTTGATGATTCTCCAGAAACCAATAGCACCGATCAGTTTACCCGGGTCATCTTCCAGGCTTATACGCCAGGTAATACCCTCATTGTTGACGGCATCACCGGCAATGCGTTTTATTAAGGCCACCGCTCCTGTTATAGTTGTTGTTCTTTCTTTGTCGATGAACTGCATTACTTTTTCATCCGACCTTAACAACAGTATTGCAGCCGCATCAGTTTTTTGAATAGGCCCCAATAAAAGCCTGGAGGTTTTTATTTCAGGAAAAGGAAAGAAATCCGGTTCAAGCATCTGTTTATTTTTTATAATGGTCGACAAACAACAATTGCTGGTCTTGTATTTATTTTAGTATTTTTAAATTATGATAAAAATAAAACATATTGCTGCGGGAGTAGTATTTTTTTTGTTGCCCTTTTTTTGCGCTGCGCAGAATTTTGGCGGTAATGCACCTGCAATAAAATGGATGCAGATTAATACGCCCAAAGTAAGGATCATCTTTCCATCTGGCCTTGATAGCCAGGCTAACCGGATGGCAAATATGGTGGATTTACTGAATGGCGCAACAGTGAATACCATTGGAGGTAAACTACGTAAATGGAGTATTGTGCTGCAAAATCAGACTACTGTTCCTAATGCTTATGTGCGGATGGCGCCTATTATGAGTGAACTCTACATGACGCCGGGCCAGGATAATTTCAGCACCGGAAGTGTGAGATGGGATGATAATTTAATTACCCATGAAGACAGGCATATACAGCAGTTCAGCAATTTTAATAAAGGGTTTACAAAAGTTTTCTCGTTCTTTTTGGGGCAGGAGGGACAGTTATTTGCCAATGGATTATTATTGCCGGATTATTTTTTTGAAGGCGATGCGGTATGGCAGGAAACATTGGTGAGTGCCCAGGGAAGGGGAAGAATGCCCTCTTTTTTAAACGGATTTAAATCGTTGTGGCTCGAAAAGAAAAACTATTCCTGGATGAAATACAGGAGCGGGTCATTAAAAGATATGGTGCCGGACCATTATCCCATTGGTTATGTTTTAACCGCATACGGCTACGAAAAATATGGCCCCGATTTTTGGAATAAAGTAACCAATGATGCCGTAAGGCTCAAATACTTTTTTAATAAAGCCATAGAAAAACATTCAGGTATTTCTTTTACACAATTCAGGCAGGACGCTATTAATTATTTTACAGAAAGATCGATCGCAGGGAAAGAGAAAGATGATATTGCCGAAAATAATTACATAACCGGTGTTAAAAAAAATAACGTTACCGATTACCTGTTTCCCAATTTTATCAGTGATGACAGCATTATCGTTACAAAGAAATCCTATAAAGAATTACCGGCTTTTTATTTGCTGGTGAAAGGGAAAGAAAAAAAGATACGGTTGAAAAATGTTGCCCTCGATGATTATTATTCATACAATAATGGGAAGCTGGTGTATGCTTCCTTTCAATCTGACCCAAGATGGGCCAACAGGGACTACAGTGTTATTCAACTACTCGATGTCAGGTCCAAACAGCAAAAGCAGCTGACCTTTAAATCAAAATATTTTTCGCCGGATATTAATGCAGCAGGCAATGAAATACTTGCGGTGAATGTAAACGGCAACGGTACCAATCATCTCGACCGGCTAAATGCTTCAACCGGTGCGGTGATCATGGAATTGCCCAATCCTCGTAATTATTTTTTTACCCAAACCAGGTATATCAATAGCAATTCCGCGGTATCGGCAGTGCGTGATCCATCAGGAAAAATGGCTTTGATAAAAATAGATCTCGGCAACGGGAATACCGAAAATATTACACCGTTTTCTTTTAACGTGGTTGGTTATCCATTTGTAAAAGGCGACACCGTTTATTTTACAATGATGAGTTCCAACGCTGATAATATTTTTGCTGTAACCTTTGCGGGGAAAAAGATATCCAGGTTAACCAATAACCTTACCGGCGTTTACCACCCGGTGGTTAACGGAAAAAATGAATTGTTGTTTTCTACTTTCACCTCGGAAGGCCACCGCTTGTCTAAAATTAATGTTCAGCAGGCGCAATGGCAGGCGATTTCCGAAGCTGAATTGATTGCAGTGCCGGACCTATACACTCCAGCCGCATTACAAAAAAGCGGTGCAGGTGTTATATATGGTTTGGGTGAGCAAAAGAACACTGTTACAAAATATAAAAAATCATTGGGCCTGTTTAATTTTCACAGCTGGCGGCCGGTAATCAATGATCCTGAATTTGGGTACAGTATTTATAGCGACAACGTGTTGAGCAATTTCAGTAATATCCTCAGTTATACTTATAACTATAATGATAAAAGCCATACGGTAGGAATTAACAGCGTGTTCTCGGGTTGGTTCCCCCAATTAAGTATTGGTGCGGAAGAAAGTTTTAACCGAACTGTTGATACCGCATTGGGAAAATCAGTTCAGTTTAATTCTGCTACGTTTAAAACGGGTTTCGCCATTCCGCTGAATTTTATTGGCGGCCGCACCAATAAATTTGTAAATTTTGGTGCCGGTTATAATGTGGAACAATATTATTACAGGGGTGTAACTAAAAATGTTTTCAATAATAAAGCAGTTGATTATGCCAACGCTTTTTTTTCTTTCAGCAACATCGCCCGCCGGGCAAAGCAACATATTTATCCAAATTGGGCGCAAAGC
>JBBRCB010000004.1:0-172931 GCA_038205215.1 Chitinophagales bacterium
AACTTCTTTAATATCTTGGTCGCATACCCGAATGCTATAAAAATTTCCTCCGTCACCAATTAAGAATTTTTTTCCATCATCCGTGAATGTAATAGTATACTTTGTATTAGTTCCGGTCATATCTTCATCGGTTCCCTCCTCGATTGAAATAATACCTTTACTTTCTAATTCCTTAAGAAAATCAACGGTGTTTCGGATGTTGGCATTATGTGGTAGTACCCATGGCTTAAAATAAAACTCTTTAGCTATATCCTGTGCCTGGGGCCTTGGAAAGTGTTCAGCCTGTCTAATTATTTTTTCTGCTTCTTCTCTCGTTAGTTTGGAATTAGAATTACAGGAAATAAAAAATGCTATAGAAGCAATGGCAAATGCCACTTGAATATATTTCATAAAAAATATTTTGTGATTATTTAATTGAAAAATCATAGACTTTATGGCTTTGTCCGCCATACATAGAGGAAGCAGCGAACATAAAACAGTATTCGCCAGATTTTAAATAGAATGCTGGTGTAACCTCATATGCACCTTTCCTTAATTTTTTTGAAGTAAAAGCCATTTTGATATCATCGTCAATACCAATGTCAGATTTTATATTGTTCTCTTTGCCAACAACAATTTCCCGACTCTTCTTTTCAACACTAAGCTTTATCAGGAAAAATTCATTCGGGCTCTGAACATTACCAAAAAGAGTATTGCTATTATTGAATCCTTTCATTGTTGTGTCAAAAACAAAAAGAAACGTTGGCTTTGAAGTATTGAACTGAGTGTTTGCTTGCTTACCGCCTAGCGAAGCCCGTTGTTTAGAATTGAACAGTCCACTCACAGACCTTTTTAATGTCTCGCCAAGACCGCCGGATTTCTGATTGGTAAGAATAGAAGGGTCAAACTCAATATAACTTCTTGTTGTAGAATCATAATAATAGATACCAGAATTCTCTGGGAGAGCACTGTTTGTTACAGATACTGTTGTTACTGATACGTTACTCTTTGATATCATAGCCGTAATAATATCGTCGGGGACACCTGCTTTCTTCAAATTAATAAGGCCGTCTGTTGTGAGATCGAAATTGCAGATAGCAGATTGAATTTTTGACTTTAAGACTTCTTTCCCTAAACCTACTTTTTGTAGATCAATAATTGTCTGATTAGTTAGTACTTCGGTAGTTTGGCCAAATGTGATAATAGTTAGGAACACTAATAAGAATGTGATGCTGAATTTCATACATGAGTTGTTTTAAAAATTAGATAAAAACCAGCTCAAATGACTTAGGGACGTTTCTGGCGGAACAAAAGTAATAGATGTTGGTAGAACTGCCAACAATATTTTTTACTGATTACCTGACATTGCAGGAGAGAAATTCTATCATGCAGGAAAAGGATAAAAAGCGACTTGAAAAATTTGGCACTCACCTAGCAAAGCTTCGAAAGAAGAAAGGATTAAGTATGCGAGAATTGGCTGCCCGGTGTGATGTAGACTATGCAAAGATTAGCAAACTGGAGAACAATAAGGCAAATGTTACCCTTACAACTCTTATCGAATTGGCTGAAGGCCTAGGCATACACCCAAAAGAATTATTGAATATAGATTTTGAATAGCCTTTTGTTAATGCGAAAAAAAATATTCGATTGCTTATTGCAGCATAGGTTTGGGTAGCAATCGAATGATTTTTTTTGCAAGTCAAAGCCGCAGCTAAAAGAGATAAAAAAATTTATGCACTTACTTGCGGCTGCGACAGTTTTTTTGCTATTCCTGCTTTACAACTCCTTAGTAATATATCAAACAAACAACGAACCCTGACCATACTTATATGATTTCTTCAAATCGTTATACCTACGGTTTATTTCAACTTCAGCATCTGTTTTCCTTTTTCCAAATTGTTTTTGTGAATTGTGAATGATTTGCTGTTTATATGAAACAGGGCTTTGTGGAATTGAGACAGTTGTAGCACTGAACGGTTTTGAAGTAGCGCCATCAATCATCAGTTTTAAATACATTGAATATCTAGGAAGGTTTATTAAATCTTCTTCTCTAAATATTGGTTGTACTTCTTGGGCTAAATGCCTGGCATCATCAGACCCGACACGAAATATAATCGTGGTACCCACATTACCAAAAATGGCAAATCGGATTTTTTCATTTATTTGCTCTATGTATTGATGGGCGAGAAATAAGGAAAGTTTGTACTTTCTTGCTTCTGCTAAAATATCAATAAAAGAAAGAGAAACAAACGAATGCATCTCATCAACATACAGATAAAATGGTCGCCTTACTTCTTCTTCCTGTGCAGCTCTGGCAAGGGCAGCTAATTGTACCGAGTTTACAATCATACTGCCGAGAATTGTAGTGGCGTCTTCTCCTAACTTTCCTTTTGATAAATTGCAGATCAGTATTTTACCTTCATCCATTACCTCATCAATTTTAAAACTACTTTGCGTCTGTCCTATAACGTTTCGAAGCTGGCTTATTGCTACGAATAAACCTGTTTTGTTTAAGATAGGGCTAATGGCTTCAGCTTTTAAATGCGGTGGGTACTTATCAAATTCATTGTACCAGAATGATAACAGGTACTGATCTGTGCAGTATGCCAATACTTTTTTTCTAAAGTCGTAGTTTGTAAGGAGTGGTTGGATATCTAACAATGTAGCTTCTGGATAGGAGCAGAGAGTAAGCAGCGCATAACGCAAAATATATTCCAGTCGTGGCCCCCAGGAATCCTGCCATATTTTTTTGAAAGTAGCCACCAAACCTGCAACTACCAAGTGACTTTGCTCTTTGGAAATATTTTCTAAGGGGTTGAAAGCAATTACATACTCTTGATCACTGGGGTTTAGGTAAATAACATCTACAATTCTTTCATTTGGTATGTAGTTTAATATTTTTTCGGCAATATCCCCGTGTGGATCAATTAAACATATTCCATTACCCCGCCGTATATCCGAAATAGCCATATTTAGTAATAAGGTTGATTTACCTGTTCCGGTTTTTCCAATAACATAAATATGGTTTAGTCTGTCAGCATCTTTAATACCGAATGCTTTTTGCTCATTCCGGAAGTTGGTAAGGCCAATAGGGGTGATTTTAGCGCTTTCATTTCTTGATTGTTCCATCTCAAAACAACTATACCTAATTAATTTTTTATAAGTAAGTCACGCATAATCCTTGAAAATACAAAACGAGCCCTTCTTACAAAGGGTTATATAATCGATCATACTGGTGTAGACAAGTTTTAATTAATAATGCTATTATGGAAAAGCTACACAGACATACACAAAATACCGATGAATTTCATGAAAATAAAGAAGAGCAACGGAGATGTTTGTGTAGCAACAGCATTGGTACCCGTTGCTCTTCTTTGAATTTATCGAGGGAAGAAGAAGATATTTTAATCGATAATAAATTAAAAGAACTGGCCGAAATTCTTATAGAAGCATTTTTAAAACAAAAGGGATTATGGATAGACAAACCTCAAACGCAGTTATTTACTGCAGAGTATCAACAAAAGAACAGGTAGAGGAAGGAAATAGCCTTGTTACCCAAGAGAAAATTTGCCGGGAGTATGCTACCCGTTTTGCCTTTTCTATTGCAAAGATTTTTATTGAACTGGGGGAGAGTGCTAAAACAGCAAATCGAACAGAACTCCAAAATATGCTTAAGTTTTGTTCTGTGAAAAAAAATGCAATTTCAACGGTCATTGTATACAAAATAGATCGTCTTTCTCGTAATGTAGACGACTATAGCAATCTGCGAGCTATGTTAAGAGATTATGGTGTTAGTATTTGTTCTACTTCGGAGCAATTTGATAACCGGCCAGCAGGAAGATTTATGGAAAATATACTTGCGAATGTTGCTCAATTTGACAATGATGTTAGAACGGAAAGAAGTGTCAATGGCATGAAGGAAGCTGTGAAATCTGGCAGATTTATTTGGCCGGCACCCTTTGGATATATAAACTCCAAAATAGATAGTAAGACGAACATTGTGCCTCATCAAGAAAAAGCTATAATTGTTCGTGAAACTTTTGAATTGGTTTGCTCCAATAAAAAATCCATGGAAGAAGTCAGGAGGTTAATGTCTACTAAAGGGCTTACAATAGGCAGAACACAATTTTATAATATGCTAAGAAACAAAATATATTATGGTATTATTGAGCAATTTGGGGAATCTAATGTTGGCGCATTTGAGCCAATTATTTCAAAAGATACTTTTGATTTAGTGCAACGTCTCTTTAAGAGTCCTGGTAAAAAAATTATACCCTACAATACTAAAAACCCTGATTTCCCTTTACGACGCTTTATTTCTCATCAATCTGGTAAAAAACTTACCGGAAGCTGGTCAAAAGGTAGATCTGGTGCAAAATTTCCTTATTACCGATTTGTTATTAAAGGTTCAAACTATAGGAAAGAGCAGTTTGAAAATGCTTTTTGTCATTTTATGAATTCATTCGGTTTTGATAGGGCATACCATGCACAACTGTGGGAATATTTAAAAAGTACTTTGTCCAGTCAAAATAATGCACGGGAACAACATAAGATAGCGTTAGAGGCAAGAATCTTTGAGTTAAAGAAACGACAAACTGCACTTATAGAAAAAAATTTAAAGGGATTTATTTCGGACGAATTATTAAAAGACCAACTAGATTTTACCGAAAGGGAGATAACTGATTATTCTATACAGTCGCATCAAATAAGAGAGTTGACAATAGATAAAATTGAGGGTCTTCCTGAATATATGGATGAATTTCTCGTTACTCCGGGAGATACCTGGAAAAAGATTGATCATAAATCAAAGCTTAAATTACAGGTGTTCGAATTCCCGCATGGAATTACTTTTGATGGTGAAAGTTTTCGAACCCAATTTCTATCCTTAGTTTATAAGGCTAAAGACACTATTTTGTCTAAAATGTCCAATGTAGTCCACCACAGTGTTCAAAATAACAACACCCCAGATACAAGGATTTTACATCCCTCTCTTTCTCAAGAAGAAAAGGAATTCATTAATGCATGTCTAAATTTCAAAACTGATATGGAAAACAAAGGCTAATTTATTTATTAACTAAAATTAAAGAGTTTGGTCTAAATTAATCCCACGAGAAATCTATAATCGCCTTAAGGTAAGAAATAATTGGAGCGGAGTCAATAAATTTGTTTGTAAAATTTGGCTCCAGAATTTCCAGCCAATATTTATTTGCGTTAAATGGCTTACCATTACTTTGCAAATAATTATCAGGATATTTAACGACACTATTTACACTATCATTTGCATGAGCTACTTCAAAAGTAGTATTATGTATTTTTAATAACCCACCAATTCTTGGAACGTTATTACAATTCAATAAATGCTCACTATAAATGGAACTTTGAATTCCACTAACAAAAGTTGGATTCCCAAATGTGTCCAATGCACCAATTATCTGATTGTCTGTATCACAAATTACATGACTTCTTATTGCAAATTTTCTATACACCTTTTGATAAAAAGGGATATTATTTACTGTTCCGCAATTAACAACAAACAAATCCTTATTCGGATTTAATTTCTGCAATATTCCCCTTACTATTATCTCTTCCGTTGGCCCCTCTACAAGCAAAACTTCATCTGCGTAAAAAGATTCACAGATATAAGGATTAAAACGGAGGACTTCATACATTGCCTGTTTTAAATCCTCTATCGTTGTAGCACCTTTTGCTTCCTGTAAATCTTCATCTTTAACTTGGTATAACTTTGTCCCTTCTTCATGCCTGATCATTCTAATAAGTGTTGAATTTCTTTTAGACAAATCAATCATTTGTGGAGAATGAGATGCGCATAACACTTGATAGGGAAAATTCTGATCGCTTACCGCATATATTAATTCTCTTAAGTTTTTCAATAACCTCGGATATAAAAAAAGTTCAGGTTCTTCGAATAAAATTAAATATTCTTTTCTATCGGCAAGCCTTGGTAATTCTTCTGCTATATCACGCATTAGTAACAATGAGAAAATAGCACTTCTTACTGCTCCATGACCAATGGAATTATATGAACTAGGTGTTTCATTATCTGGAGTTCCATCTGCGTTTTGCTTTTTAAATTCAACACTAAATTTTTTTCCAAACTTATCTTCTGTCCATTTCACCTTATCTGAATCTTCTATTTCTATTTTAGTATCAGGGAAAAGTTGTTGAAAGTGTTTATTGACCTCCTGTTTATACTCATTAATTGAAACGGGGTTATACATTTTTTCTTGAAGCTTTTTTACTGTTTCTTGCGCATCAGTAAGTTCTCCAAATTCTTCCTCACTTAGTTTAGATTTTGCCTTGCTTGCCAATATTTCATTAACTACGTTTTCAACTTCCTGTTCTGTTGGCATTGCTTTTATTAAAATTGGAGTAGGCATTAATTGTTGAAAAACCTGAATTAAGCCAATGCTGCCAAAAGCGCTATTATCCCAAGCTCCAGTTGCCGGATTCCAAGTTATATCAGCTTTATTAATTTTAGGTTTCCCTTTTTCTATTGTAAGGGTAAAAGTTCTTTTTATTTTTATTGTAGAACTAGAATCTAGATATTGGCGGAATGAAGCTACTTTTTTTTCTTGTTTTTCCTCAATGTAGGCAAGGTCAGCAGCATCAACACCTAGCTCTAATTCAAATTCTAAATTTTTAGATTCATCTCTTTTATAGAAATCATCAGAGTTTGGAGTCTTATCAGAAAACATGAATTCATAAGCAGCTAAAAAAGTTGATTTCCCGACATTATTTTGACCAAAAATGAAGATGGTGTTTGAACCATCAAAATTTATCTGATTGTTTTCTAAGCCTCCATATATAGCTCGGAAATTATTTACGCTAAATTTTATGAGTCGCATTATTTTTCATTTTTAATAATAGGAGTAATAATACAAAAATGATTTATATTATACAATAAAAATAACAATTTATCAAACCTTATCTATAGTTGGTAAATCTAAAAACTTAAGGAAGGCTAAAAGGTTAAATTTGTAAGCTTAATATGAAAACTGGGTGCATGTCGCCTATCGTGAACCACACAGTTACGAATAACAACGGTATAGATACAGGGTTACCCCTCTAGTTATGAAAATGGTATCCGTGAGTATATTCAGACTTGTATCCAATTCAAAAACGATATGGATCTCCCTAAATAGCACTATAGTCCTAGCATAACGGCAAGGATTATAAGAAGGTTAGTTTCGTATTTGTGTATTAACCGTAAGAGTAAGTATAAGCTAGCTGGCAATTTGAGTTACAACATCCTCCATAACATAATGCACGAACTGTTTACCTAATTCCGTGAGTTCGTAAGGTTTACTATTCTCAAATGCTGATTCCATTGTTCTAGATGAGTACCCCTTAGGAGTTCTAATTGGTGTTTTCTTAATAAATTCTCCATAAGCATTTGTCTCACGTTCTTGGCGAATAACCCCACCGGTACTGAGATCTCTAGTTAGGTATCGAAAAAGGTCAGCCTCCGCTGAATCTTCCCGAGGCCTTTCATTGTGAATCGAATCCCAAATTTCAGCTCTAGATATGCCAGGTTGCTTGTAAATTGCTTTAATGACTGCGAAATGTGTCTCATGATACATATCTAACCAATTAATAAAAAGTCTGATTAGATCATCTGGTGAAAGAGTAATAGCTGCTGCATTAGTAATTAACTTTTGATACATTTTTCTCTTTTCATCAGTATCTGCCTGATCCCATGAGCGAAAAGTTTTTTTAACGAGAGTTAAATACTCCTGTGACTCAAGTCTTAACTTTATATCTTCTCCAAACTCATCAAGTCTTGAAATTATTTGAGCTACTGATTCGCCCAAAGTTTTGATTTTTTCTTTGTGTTCTTCAAGCCAAAGTTTTTGAAGATCATTTAGCTTTTCCTGATCCTTCTCAGCAGTAAATGAAGCAGTTGCGCTAATAACGCTACCGACCCATGGAATACTACTTAGAATAGCCATAATAAAACGGATGTATTTTTTACTTTTACCTTTTCCAAGTTCATTAATTAAAGCATTTTCAGCTTTTTTGTCGGGAACATCTAAAGGAATTATATCTGGCTTATTTGATGAATCCATTTCGTGCATTTTGGTTAGTAAAAGTCAAAGCAATATTAGGTCCTAAAGTCTTTATAAATATACCTCTAAAATTTGACTTGGTACATGTCCGATATTGTTAGAACACATGGCTAGGAAGGACAAAGCTTGCTCGAAATTTGCGGTGAAGATGAAAAATGAGTTATAATAGTTGTATCCATGGCAATTGACGACGAACAGTATTTTAATGAGAAGAAAGAAAAAGCGCGCGCCATTTTTAATGCTCAAAAATCAATTCGTAATCCCTATTTCCAAAGAGATATCATAATGAACTCTGATGGTTTTCATCATCTTCAATTCTCTGCTCGAAGAGAAAGGAGTAAAAGGGAACAATTATTCAAATTCAGTCTCTTACCCTTGGCGCTAGAGATTATAAAGAAATCGGGAACGATTCAGGAATACCGAAAACTTCTTACCCCTATAGGCAAAAAATCTCTGCGTGATGGCTCTATCCCAATGAAAAATGTTGAATACTGGGGGCTTGTTGGAATCGTAGGAGTGAAAGAAATAAAGGTGAGGGCTGTATTAAGACGTGTTGGCGATGGCAATATTACTTTCTGGAGTGTGATGCTGTATTCAAAAATAAAGAATGGAAATCAGAAGCTTTTCACCGAAGGAATAGAGGATGAATGACAAACAAAAATACCACCAAAAAGGTGGTGTCTTTGTTATGCCTGGCTTCAAGCTTAGGAACACCTTAGCTGAACGGGGCTTACGCCCACAGGCACGACTACACTATAACAAACTAATACAGCTTTCGCAATAGCCAATTGCGAATCTATTATTTGAGGCAGCAGGCAGGTATTTCCACAATGCTATACTTTGTATCCGTAAAATTAAAATTTTCTGAAAGATGAGCATGATGCTCTTTTTTATTCCCCGCTGTTTAGTGCAACTACCAATTTTACGTGACTTATTTCACTTAATAATAATTTCTAAGATAGATATATGGAAAATGACCGTCGACATATTCCAAACAGGTTGCGAAAGTATCGCAGGCTCATGGGTTACACACAAAAAGAAGTGTGCTTTTTATTGGGGGTAAAATCAACTGATAGAATTTCACTTTGGGAGAAAGGTCTTGCTTTTCCAAATGTAACTAATCTCATTAAATTAAGTATTCTCTATCACGCTTTCCCTACAGATTTATATTTTGACCTAATGAAAATACTGCGGCATGAGCTTGAAGAACATAAGCAATCCCTGTGTTTAAAAGATATTAAAGAAGTAACAAATGAAAATTATTAGCGAGCAATTCGAAGATCAGTGGTTTGGTCTTCCAAAAGATTTATTGATTGAGTACAGCGAACGCATCGGGACAATTGGTATTGCGCTCTATAGCTATTTGGCTGCTTGTGCTGACGAATCCTATGCCAGTATCATGCCTGACGCAAAGCTTATCGATGCATTACGTATCACCACTCTTGAGCTAAAAGAAACATTACGGATACTCAAAGATACCCGGTTAGTAAAACACGAACCTTACGGAGTTAATCAGACAACATACACATTGTTGTGGCAACCATGTCCGATAGTCTAAAGGACATATTTCGCAAGATTTATTAGTAAATTATTTTTTGAATATCCACAGGATATATAACGAACGAACGATTAAATAAATATAACGTTAACGTACGCTTCTGAAAACCTGTGGATAACACTTATGTACACCATACAACAAAGAGCTCTTGCCGAAGAATTGGCAGAACGGTTACATGATAGAAATTCACTATCACTCTACCTCATGTTTACTCAACAATATACCGAAGCACATCTAAGGGATGTACTGGAAAGAGTATTGTCTATACCTGATGAAAAGATTAAGCGAACACGGGGCGCATTATTCACTTATCTCATTAAACAGCATGAATCAAGGAATTAAAAATGTGTTGGGCATCAGTCTTGGTACCAGATCAATCGGTATGGCCATGCTTGCAGAGGGAGAGCTTATTGACTGGTCTATCAAATCATTCAGAGGTGCATGGTCAGAGCAAAAGAAATTGCAGATACTCGATACCGTTGAACAGATGATGGAACGATATTCAGTAACCGCTTTTGCAATTAAAGTGCCTGACAAGATGCATCACTTTCCCGTATTGGAAAGTCTGCTTGCAGAGATTATCCAATTAGCGAAAGATAAAGCAATCACAACCGCAACATTCACCATACAGTCCCTCAAAGCGATCTGCGGCAAAGATGTTACCAATAAAGGAACATTGCGCACCACGGTGCTGAATAGCTTCTCCGAACTGAAAGCTGAATATCAGAAGGAATCAAGGAATAGGAATGCCTATTACACCAAGCTGTTTGAAGCTACATTGGCTGCTGCCACATTATTTCAGCAAAACGAGGAGAAGTGCAGGTAGGAATATAAAAAACGTTTATGGAGCCGTATGGCTCCTTTTACGTTGTTTTATAGAATGGATAATATGCTAACTAAGTCTTAGACCATTCCTATAAAAAATCTCAACGGCCGTATCTATGATCTTGTCCAATTCGCTTTTATCCAAGAATGGAAGACTACGAAGCTTTACCCGTATTTCTTCACATTTTGCAATATCCTGCGGCGTAGCTCTGCTTTCTATTTTCCTCAACCCCTCTCTAAGGGCTACCCGAACATGGTGGCGCACTATTACGAAAGCGCCTACAAAATCACTTTCCTTTTGATACTGTGGCTTTAGCCAATGTTTTTCTGTAAGCCGTTGCTCCGCCATTTCCAGGTCGTTGTAAAAACGGGTGTCTGCTCCTGCAACGCCACCTCTACGGCAATTGTGGGCTGCACAGATCAGCGTTTCATAACTCATTGCATCCATAGTAAATAGGTTTGGTCAAAAATATATAGCGTTTGTTATATTTCCTATTTTATTACGACGTATAAGGCGCTAGTTTTCCACTACTTGTAAATACCCAATTTACTCCCCTTATGCCATGGTGTTTAAACGTATACACTTTTTAAGAACAAATATTTCTTTCACAATTAAATTATTGAATTATGGATTCACAAAACACATCGTCTCCAAAGTTAGACATCTACCAATTAGTTACAGATCAAATCTGTGCCCTACTGCAAAAAGGTATTATCCCCTGGCAAAAGCCGTGGAATGATTCCGGCGAACCTATCAATCTTCTTAGTAAGCGGCCATACAGAGGTATTAATCTTTGGTTATTGCTATCACTTAGCTATGAGCAAAACTACTTCCTAACATGGGAGCAAATAAAAAGTGTAGGCGGTTCCGTTAAACAAGGTGAGCATGGGCACATGATCGTATTCTGGAAACCTCTACAGAAAAAGGAAGATCAGCAGGACGATAAACAAAAAGCTGTTCCGATGTTGCGTTATTACAAAGTGTTCAACATTAGTCAGTGTACTCACGTCCCTGAACATCTTATCCCTAAGTTAGATGCAAGTATTGAGATTGACCCGATTCTGGAATGCGAAGCAATTCTTAACAATGTAAGTGATATGCCTGCAATCAGTTTCAATGGCAAGCAAGCATATTACAATATTGAAAGAGATGCGATTGTAATGCCAAAGATGAAAAACTTTAAAAGCTCGCCCGGGTATTACAGCACCCTCTATCATGAATTGATCCATTCATCAGGTTCAAAAGGTAGGCTTGATCGTAAAACTCTTACCGACATGGTGCCTTTTGGGTCAGAAAGTTACGCAAAGGAAGAATTGATTGCTGAAATGGGTTCTGCTTATCTCTGCCGGTTCTCCGGCATCCTTCCAAATCAAATCAAAAATACTGTTGCGTATTTGGATAACTGGCTAGGTGTATTTAAAAACGATAAACGGTTTTTAATTAATGCCTCAGGCCAGGCCCAAAAGGCTGTAGATTTTATTCTTGGTAGGAAGGATAATGAATCAAAAGAAGAAGTGGAGGGCTCAGTAGAAGAATCTATGGTTAGTTAGTACGTAAACCTGTTGCAGTAATGCGGCAGGTTTTTATTTTTTGAATTATTAAAATATAAAACCGTTAAAGATTTTCTTGTAAAGCAATATTTATATATTCAAGTGAAGAGTTTTGAGGGACTATTACATCATCACTGAAAATGAAAACTTCGCGGCCTTTGTAAACACGCGAAGCATTATATTGTAAACTGTATATAAATTGATTTCTTTGCTGGTATAAGTCCAATACTTCTTCAGCAGCGTCATAGGATAATATCCATGTACAGTTTATGGCATTTTGTATTATTTGTGAAAGCCTTGAATGATCTTCTTCATTATAAAAGTTTAAATAAAGATCACTCCCTTGTAGAAAATATGGTGGGTCAAGGTACATAAAGGTATTCTCAGTAAATGTAGGGTTATAGGTTTCAATAAATTCCTCAGCATCTAAATTTGATAAAGATATCTGCCTCCTTTTAGACGCTACATTTTGTATTTTTTCAATTAGATTAGTTCTTGAAAATCTTGCATCCATTTTATAATTGCCGTCCTGATTTAACCCACCAATTACTCCAGCGGATAAAATTCCAGACCTATTACATCTGTTTAAATAAAATGTGCTAAAACCTAACTCTAAAAGATTATGGTCATTTGGATTATCAACAATCTCTTTATGTCGACGCCATTCCTCTACAGTTAATGATGCCGCCATAATCATCCGGCATAAATTATCAGTATGATTAAGAACGGAATACCAAAAAGCATAGATTGGCCTGCTTGAATCATTTAAATGGATCGATTTAACTTTTTTAGAAAAGAGAAGTTCCAAAGCGGCTCCCGCCCCTCCTGCATAAGGCTCAACATAATGAGCATCTATAAAATCATTCACTTCAAGTAACTCAATTATAAAAGGGGTAAGTCTCTGTTTTCCGCCAGGGTATCTTAGTGGTGTTTTTGTAAAAGCCATACAGAAATTATGAATTTAATAGTTCAAGTAAAGTGAAAAGATTTCCAAATATTGATGCAATATTCTGGCCACTTGTTGAAAAATTAGGGCTATGAACTAATTGATTTAAGGAAGTGACGGAAAGTAGTCCTTCAGGTTTTGAAAGTTCAGTTATAGCGCCATGTAATTGCTGTTCTATTGCTTTGGGTACGCCAGCATTCGCCACTATATGCTTTCGGGCATCCTTTAATACATCAATCAATTTTCTATCTAGTTTTTTTCCATTTACTATCGTATATGTAGCAATGCCACATTCTGTACAGTATGTTTTTCCAGATATTTCGAACATACTTCTTAGTAAAAAACAAAAAGAGTAAGGGTACTTTTCTATCGCTTTCAGTCGGATCGCTTCATCGCGAAGGGCAACGACTTTCTCTCGTTTATTTCCTCGGATAATAAACTTCTTAAGTGTTTGAGTTATGTACTTAGGGTCTGTGTTCGATATCGCAATAGGTTTTTTGACTGCCCCTTTTTTAGCAGTTGCTGAAACAGTAGTCGAGGCTTTTGAGGTACCGCCACCTTTTTTTTCATCGTCAACTTTTGAGACTGGTATTGGTAATCCAAGTCTGTTTAAAATAAGATTAAAATCATCCTCTGATCTAATTTCTTCAAATCCCATAATACGTTCCCCTATTTCCTTAATTAAATCGTCAAAATTTTTGGGGATAGTTTTACCAGGGTATTTTTTTGAGAATTCAGTTGTTTTTTGAAAGCCTAAAACAACAGTTAATTTCCTAATAAGCTCATGTAATACCGTTATCGGATAGTCACCAGCCCATAATTCTTTTTTTAAAGGGGTAATATCTTTAGCTGAATTTAGATAATTTTCTAACACATCTAATGCAGGTTCTTCTCTTTTAAGGGCGTCACGATTATGACGAGCCTTAGCTACAGAACTCCATGGGTCTCTGCTAGCTTTATCTCCTTTACCATGAGTAAGTGATACTATATTTTCAACTGCCGCACTTTCTGAATTTTTAAAAACTAAAGCAACCACTTTGGAATTATCTTTTTTCCAGACTGCGGACAATTCCGCAATTCTGGTTTTATACTGCTTAGGCATGTCAAAGTCGTCTGTCTTATATAACCCTAATGCTAATTTGAGTGCTGCAATTCTTCTGTTGCCTTCTTTTACAATTGATTGGTCTTTCGGGTTTGTTTGAACAATTATGTTCTCTGTATTCAAATAGCCTACATCTAAAATACTTTCTAAAATGCCCCAAAAGCGTTCTGATTTAATTGTAATCATTGCTTTAATTGCATCTTTTTCATTTTTCTGAGGAAGGGTTCTATAATTATTTAAGTCAAGCTTTAATGTGCTGACTTCTACTTCTGCTGGCTTAGGCATTGGGTAAATTTTTAGTAAATATAATTTTTTTCCATCACCTGAGTTATTTTTAAAGTTCCTATACATCAATATAGTCGTGAAATCCTAATTACTTGTAAGTACAAAATTTACCTCCCTTATACTGTTAGATTAAATTTTTTATACTTTTACTTAAACAATTATTCTTTCACACTTAAATTATTGCTTATGAATAAATCAAACAACGTAACTAACCCTGTATTTTAGAATTCAAATTATCTCAAGTTTGTGCAAACCCTGTGCAAATAAAAAAAGGTTTCAAGCTTTATCGCCTGAAACCCTTTACTGTCTTGCTCCCCCTGTTGGACTTGAACCAACGACCCTCTGATTAACAGTCAGATGCTCTAACCAACTGAGCTAAGGAGGAATAACCCTTTTTAGGGAGGGCAAAAATAATGCTTTTTAGCTGTCGTAAAACAAATAAACCCAACTATTTCAGCCATCCGAACAGGTTATTTTCGGCAAAGCCCACAAAAACACCCTCTTTTCTTATTTCTACCGGAAAATTTTTTAAATGATAACCCTCGCCGCTGCTGTTACGGCCATTGTGCAGGCTGAATTTATAGCGGTGAACCGGACAAACAATATTTCCCAGGGCGTCGATGTACCCATCGGCCATAACACCGCCGGCATGCGGGCATTTTGAAGAGCAGGCAAAAAGCTGGTCTTTATTAAGCGCCACACAAATGGTTTTATTATTTACTTCCAGCATAGTGAGGCCGTTCTCAGGAAAACTGATTTCTTCAATGCTGTCAGCAATTTTATACCAGTTATATTTTTTGTTTGCTTCCATTTTAATTGGCCCGCCGATATCGCAGATGAAAACAATTTCTTTTCTGCGTAATCCGCGAGATCTGCGGGAAATATCAATAAAAAAATTCTGCTTTATATGGATAGCGGATGCGGTACACATCTCTGACTGTATTTAATATGGTTTGCCTGAGGGCATCGATATTCGTTTTTTCTATCGCGGATACAAAAACACAATTGCCCTTGGTTTCTATCTGCCAGCGTTGTTTGAGGTCGTTGAGAATTTCTTTTTTCACATCATCCTCTAGCCATTGATCAAAGGCTTCCGTTTCATACTTATCCATTTTATTAAAGATGGTAATGGTAGGTTTTTCCGCAATTTTCAATTCAGCCATTGTGTTATTCACCACGGCTATTTGTTCTTCGTACTGGGGATGAGAGATATCCACCACGTGCAATAATACGTCGGCTTCCCTAACTTCATCCAGGGTGCTTTTAAAACTTTCTACCAGGTGATGCGGTAGTTTTCGTATAAACCCCACCGTATCACTCAACAAAAAAGGCGTTTGTTCAAATACAACTTTACGGGTTGTAGTGTCTAAAGTTGCAAATAATTTATTTTCTGCAAATACTTCGCTCTTGCTCAACAGGTTCATCAATGTGGATTTGCCTACATTGGTATAACCTACCAGCGCTACACGTATAAATTCGCCACGATCTTTACGCTGCGTGAAGGACTGTTTATCAATTTCGGCCAGCCGTTTGCGTAACAGCCCGATCTTATCTTTTACAATACGCCTGTCGGTTTCTATTTCTGTTTCACCCGGGCCCCTTGTTCCTACACCACCACCCTGGCGTTCGAGATGTTTCCACATGCCTTTTAACCTCGGCAGGATGTATTGGTATTGCGCCAGCTCTACCTGGGTTTTAGCCTGTGCGGTTTTGGCACGGCTCGCAAATATGTCGAGTATCAGGTCACTGCGGTCGATGGTTTTTACATTCAGTTCTTTTTCTATATTCTGAATTTGTGAACCGGTAAGTTCATCGTCAAATATTACCATTTGGATATTACCTTTCAGCAAAATGAATTGTTTGATCTCTTCCAGCTTGCCCTTACCGATAAATGTTTTACTGTCGGGGTGCGGTAGTTTTTGAACAAAGCGCTTCAATGCAGTAACACCGGCGGTCTCGGCCAAAAAAGTCAATTCCTCCAGGTATTCATTCACCATTACCTCCGTTTGCTCTTTATACACAAGGCCCACCAGTATGGCGTTCTCTTCGCGGGCCAGTATTTGTTTTTTTTCTATCACTGTTTTTTTATTACGAGGATTAGATATTTTTTATTTCACGAATTAAAACGAATTACACTACTTCACCCAGTTTGAATTTTTCTTTGTGATTGAACTGATCCTATTCACACCTGCCTTGGCATTGGCGGCGACAACCTTATCAAATAATTCAGGTAATCAGCCCTATTTCGTGTTACTGCATCCTCTTACAAAAGTAAAGCGTTCCGGCAGTACCGGAACGCTTTTATTAGCATCGTGCTATAATTAATTTTTTAAAGCCGTATTCGCCGCGCCAGTCCATTTGCTCATTTCAGGGCAGCTTTTATATTCTTCATCTACCATGATAAAATAGGTCGGTATTTTTTTATTGAACCAGGCATCAAGTGCTTCGTTCTTTTTTTCTTCCAGCGCCCTTGTAGAAATCCTGTTGTAATCATCTTTCATATTTTCACGATGGGGTGCTGATTTAGATTTCAGGTACACGATACGAACGCCTTTCTTCCCGGTTTGATCGGTGAACTCTACCGGTTGTGAGTATTGCCCTACTTTAAGGTCTTTCAACATCACCACCATGTCCTTATCCAGTTGGTCGATCGTTAAAAAACCTCCGTTGGGGCCTTGTATCATACCTGCTGTAAATTTACTTTCATCATCGTTACTGTATTTATTTACGGCTTCGCCAAAAGGGATCGTTCCGGTAATCAGCTTGGCTCTTACCGAATCCAGCTTCTCCTGTGTTTCTTTGATCTCCACTTTTGTAACCTGGGGTATCTTAAGGATATGCCTTACTACTGCATCATCGCCAGAGCGGCTTACCATCTGTAAGATATGATACCCGAAACGGGTTTTAAATGGGCTGGAGATCTGCCCTTCTTTTAATGAAAACGCTTTCGACATCCACACCTGGTCATAAGATTTCTGGCTGCGGTTAATTTCGTACTGGCCGCATTTATCTTTACTGCCCGGGTCCTCGGTGTTATTAAGCACCACGTTACAAAAATCTTTCTTTTTGGATTCGATCTGTTCTTTATAGTCTTTCAACTGTTCCACCGCATATTCTTCGGCTTCCCTGCTTGCTTTGGGAAATATTACTATCTGGCCCATCTCCACTTCACTTTCGTATAAGGGTAAACTATCGGTAGGTATTTTATTATAATATTCCTGTACTTCTTTAGGGGTGATGCGGATATCCTGTACCACTTTATTACGCATGGCCTGGGATAATTTCTGGTCGCGGATACCTTGTTTAAAATCTTCTTTTAACTGGTAAACCGATTTTCCCGCGATTCTTTCCAGTTCATCTTTAGATCCAAACTGGCTAACATAATTGCGGATACGGTTATCGATATCCGTTTCAATCTCTTCGTCAGTAATGGGCAGTGAATCTTTTTCTGCCTGCAGTACCAGCGCCTTGATTCCCATTGCCTGCTCTAACGTAAGACAGTAAGCATTGGCGGGAACTTCAACACCCTGCCGCTGCATATCTGCAAGGCTGTTATCGATATCACTTTTTAAAACGATCTTATCACCTACTACTGCAATGATCTTGTCTGCCACCACTTTTTTAGGTTGGGATACGGGAGGTTGTGCAACCGCAGAAGAAAGAACGAGTAAACAGGCGATAATAAATGCGTAACTTTTTTTCATCCTTATTAATATGTCTTCAAAAGTAAGGCGCCTTTTAAAAACCGGCTCCTTTAAATAATTATTTAACAAATGTTTGGAACTAGGGAGTAAGGGGAGAAGCTACAAGGGGCAAGTGTTAAATCTGTAACAACCTGTATCTTGCGATTTAGTTTATTCAACTTTCAACCTTCAACTTACAACGTCCTCTTCACTTCTACTTCTTCAAATGCTTCCACGATATCACCTACTTTGATATCATTGTAGTTTTTGATGGTTAAACCGCACTCCATACTACTGGTTACTTCTTTAGCATCATCCCTGAAACGTTTTAAACTCTGCAGTTCACCTGTAAAAATTACGATACCGTCGCGTACTAAACGTATGCGGTTGTTACGGGCAATTTTTCCATCCAGCACAAAACATCCGGCAACGGTAGCTTTATCAAAGCGATAGGTTTCCCTGATCTCCACGTTGGCCAGTATCTTTTCTTCCACTGTAGGTTCAAGCATACCTTCCATGGCACTTTTGATCTCTTCAATGGCGTTGTAGATAATAGAGTATAATTTAATTTGAATGGCTTCATTCTCTGCAAGTCGTGCAGCCTGTATGGAAGGACGCACATTAAAACCGATAATGATCGCATCAGATGCGTTAGCCAACGTAACATCACTTTCGCTGATAGCACCTACCGCTTTATGAATTACACGGATAACAATTTCTTCTGTACTTAATTTTTGTAAACTATCACTTAATGCTTCTACAGAACCATCCACATCACCCTTGATAATTACATTCAGTTCTTTAAAGTTGCCCAGGGCCAAACGGCGGCCGATCTCATCCAGCGTGATATGTTTTTTCGCCCTCATACCTTGTTCTCTCAATATCTGTCCACGCTTGTAGGCTGTTTCTCTTGCCTCCGCTTCATCAGAAAATACTTTGAAAGTTTCACCAGCCTGCGGTGCACCGTTCAATCCCAATATTAATACCGGAGTAGAGGGAGGTGCAATATCCATGCGTTGGTTACGCTCGTTATACATGGCTTTTACCTTACCAAAATTTTGGCCGGATACGATCATATCGCCTTGGCGCAGTGTACCGTTTTGTACTAATATCGTAGCCACATAACCACGTCCCTTATCAAGCGAAGCTTCAATAACAGTTCCGTTAGCGCCTTTTTCAGGATTGGCTTTCAGTTCTAAAATATCTGTTTCTAATAATATTTTTTCGAGAAGCAGATCGATATTCAATCCCTTGCGGGCACTGATCTCCTGGCTCTGGAATTTACCACCCCAGCTTTCTACAAGGATATTCATTACAGAAAGTTGTTCTTTAATTTTTTCGGGGTTAGCACCGTCTTTATCTACTTTATTAATAGCAAAGATCATCGGTACATTTGCTGCCTGTGCATGCGATATCGCTTCTTTTGTTTGCGGCATCACGGCATCATCAGCAGCTACAACGATCACGGCAATATCGGTAACTTTTGCACCACGTGCCCTCATCGCGGTAAAGGCTTCGTGGCCCGGCGTATCTAAGAATGTGATAGCGCGGCCATTCGCGAGCGTTACTTCGTAGGCGCCAATATGCTGCGTAATACCACCGGCCTCACCGGCAATTACATTGGTATTCCTGATATAATCCAATAAGGAAGTTTTACCATGATCCACGTGACCCATGATCGTAACGATCGGGGCCCTTGGTTTCAGGTCATCTTCATTATCATCTTCATCATCTGCTTCAAGTTCGGCGGCATCGTCAACACCAATAAATTCCACATCGTATCCAAATTCACTTGCTACCAGTTCAATAACGTCGGCCTCTAAACGCTGGTTAATGGAAACCATTATACCCAGGCTCATACATTTGCTGATTACATCAGCGAAACTTACATCCATCAGGTTGGCCAATTCACTTACAGAAATAAATTCTGTTACCTGCAGCTTGTTGCTTTCTTCGGCACCGCCCGTTTGTTCTGCCTGCTCATCTCTTTTTGCTTTACGGTATTTGGCTTTAAGGCTTTTGCCCCGGCCACCTGCTCCGGCCAGTTTGGCCTGTGTTTCTCTTAATTTATCCTGTATTTCTTTTGCATCAATAACTTTTTCTTCCCTTCGGCCGCCGGTTGATCCGCCGGTATTTGGGCCGCGGTTAAATCTTCCGCCGCCCTGCTGCTGTCCACCCTGTGCCGGCCTCCTGTTTTGTGTATTTTGTCCAGGTCCACCAGCTTGCTGTCCCTGTCCCGGCCCTTGTGGTCGCTGTTGCTGTTGACCGCCCTGGCCGCCGCCCTGCTGTTGCTGGCCTCCTTTTCTCTCGATAGGGATCCGCTTACGTTTGCGCTTATCCTCTGCTTCTCTTTTTGGCCTGGTATCGTTATCTACAGGTAAATTTATTTTTCCTAAGATCTTAGGCCCCGTTAATTTATCAGCCTGGATATTTTCAATCACAGGCGGGAGGTTTTCTTCCGGTTCCTTAACCACAGGCGGAGGAATCACTGGCGCTTCTTCTTTTACGGGCTCCGCTGCTTTTTTACCTTTTTTTACTTCAGCCGGTTTCGGTTCTTCTGCCTTTGGTGCTTCCTCTTCTTTTTTCTTTGCAGATTTTTTAGGCCTGGTTGAAGAGTCAATTGTATCAAGGTCTATTTTATCCAATACTTTTGGCGCTTCGATCTCCGGCGCATCAATCTTTGTTACTTCGCTTTTAGCGGGTTCTTCTTTTTTAGCAACAACCGGTTCAGGTTCGGCGGGCTTTGCAGGTTCAACGGGCTTTTCTTCTTTAGGCTTTGCAGCTTCTTTTTTCTTTATAGAAAGATCTTCCTCGTCTTTTTTCTTTTTAAGCTCTGCCGACCCTTTAGATAATTCAACCTGTTGCGCTTTTGCTTTGGCCGCTTTATCCTGTTGAAATTCTGCCTGTGCTACCCGGTACATTTCGGGACTAAGCTTAAAATCACGCTGCATATCATCGTGATTAAAACCTTTGCTGGCCAAAAATTCGACTAAAGTATCCTTACTTACGTTGAATTCAATGGCGGCCTTCATAGCCCTGGGTAATATTATTGTGTTTTCTGACATTCGTTTTCTTTAATCTTAAACAGTTGTATTATTTTAACTGCGTTTGTAACTCATTATTCTTTTTCAAATTCTTCTTTCAATATTCTTCTTACATCTTCAATAGTTTCCTTTTCAAGATCTGTTCTTCTTTCCAGTTCTTCTGGGCTAAGATTCAATACTGAACGGCCGGTATCACAACCTACTTTTTTCAAGGCCTCAATTACCCATGGTTCAATTTCATCTGTAAATTCATCCAGGTCAATATCAAACTCTTCTACTTCACCTTCATTATCACGGAACACATCAATCTCAAAACCGGTTAACTCGCAGGCAAGTTTAATATTAACCCCCCTGCGGCCGATAGCCAATGAAACCTGGTCGGGTTTTAAATATACATTAGCGTGTTTGCCTTCCATATCAACATCCATGCTGGTAATTTTAGCAGGAGTTAAAGAACGCTGGATCAATAACTGCGTGTTGGCTGTCCAGTTAATAACATCTATATTCTCATTTTTTAATTCCCTTACAATACCGTGTATACGGCTTCCTTTCATACCTACGCAGGCACCAACCGGGTCAATCCTGTCATCATAACTTTCTACGGCAACCTTGGCTCTTTCTCCCGGGTCTCTTACGATCTTCTTCACTACAATAAGGCCATCGAATATTTCAGGTACTTCTATTTCCAGTAATTTCTCCAGGAAAGAAGGACTTGTTCTTGATATAATAATTACAGCCTGGTTATTTTTTAATTCTACTTTTTTTACAACGCCTCTTACGGTTTCACCTTTTTTAAAGTAGTCGCTCGGTATCTGCTCAGATTTAGGCAACAACATTTCATTACCTTCTTCATCCAGCAGCAATACTTCTTTTTTCCAAACCTGGTATACTTCGCCACTTACAATATCCCCTACACGATCTTCATATTTTTTAACAAGGATGTTCTTTTTCAGGTCATTGATACGTGCGGCCAGCGTTTGCTTTCCGGCTAATATCGCACGGCGCCCGAATTCTTTTTGAATATCCACTTCTTCATACAATTCTTCCCCCACCTGGTAATCAGGCTCTATCTTAATGGCATCTTTATATTCTATCTCAGTAAGTGTATTATACAGATCATCATCATCAACAATCGTGCGGCGGCGGAAAATTTCCAAATCACCTTTCTGGTCATTAACAATTACGTCAAAGCATTCATCACTGCCATACTTTTTACGTATCAGTGTTTTGAATACATCTTCCATTACTTTCATCAACGTTGGACGATCAATGTTTTCTGCTTCTTTAAACTCCTGAAATGAGTCGATTAAGTTAATACTTGCCATAGTCCTCGCCAGCGCACTTTTATTTCCCAGCCGGTATGGGGTTTTATTATTGTAATTAGAATTTTATAAGAACTTTTGTTTGTTTGATATCTGTAAAACTGACCACTGTATTTTCTATCACCGTTTTTTTTCCTTTACCTGATGTCTGTTCAATTGTTATAGTATCTTCTGCAACTTCTTTTAATATGCCTTCTTTTTTTTCATCACTGTTCATCACCACTTCAACGTTCCTGCTGATATTCTTTTTATACTGCCTTAATAATTTCAAGGGCTCATCCACACCGGGACTGGATACTTCCAAAGAAAAATCTCCATCGGGATACATCCCCATTTCTTCAATCTTTTTATACAATGCCCGGTTAATTTTTATACACTTTTCAATACCCAAACCGCTGTCCGCATCCAGGTAGATCTTATAATTATTGATGGGCTTCACTTTAATGCTTACTAAAAAAATATCATCCACCAACAAAGGTACCAGCAGGCTTTCGATCGTTTGTATATTTGTTTCCGCTGTCATAGTAAAAGAAGAAGGGAACGATCCTCGTTCCCTTCATTTGCTTCATTGTCCGGTGCAAATATAGGCAATAGAATCATATCTGCCAAAAGCTACTGGTAAAACGACGTCTCTGTTTAATTAACGAACCAGGCCGAGCCAGCCGGGATCAGGATCAGCCACCAGTTTGAAAACTGGTACGGCAACCACGAACTATGGCAATGCCTGTAAAATGATTTTTTTACCGGGCAAAAATTTTAACAGCCCCGCATTAGAGACTTCAATAACTTTGTGTTATGTTAAGAGCATTATTTGAACTGTTTGTGTTGTACCTGTTGTATAAACTGGTATTCGACTTTATCATCCCCATTTACCGAACCACTAAACAGGTAAAAGAAAAAGTGAATGATATACAGCGCAATATGAACGAGCAAGCCAACAAGCAGCAACGCAATCAATACAATTCGGCAGCCAATCCTCCTTCGCCGAAACCCAAAAGCGATGATTATATTGAGTACGAAGAAGTAAAGTAATTACAGCAAGCCCAGGTTTTCAATGCTCTCATTGGGTAACAGCAGGTGTGTTTGTAAGCCAACTGCCTTTGCTCCGCTAATATTAACCAAAAGATCATCTATAAATAATGTTTCCGGGGCATTGATGCCTGCGTCTGTCAGCACAAAACCATAACATTCCCTGTAAGGTTTGCGAAATCCGATGATATTGGAATAGTAAACTTTGGTAAAATAATCGTCCAATACATGATGTTGTCCTTCACTTGCCAATAGCTCGTTAAAAGCGGTGAGGTGAATACTGTTGGTATTGCTTAACAGGTAAGTGTTATAACGTAGAGATATTTTTTTTACATATTCCAGGCTTTCTATCCTGAAATCGAGCAATAAGGCATTCCAGGCATGTTTTATATCTTCTTTTGAAACCTGCCTTTTGCTTAATGCCATTATGGTGGTATACAATTCTTCTTCGCTTATTTTACCCGTTTCAATTTTTTCGAATAAAGGCCCCATTTTTTCAGGGGAATAGCTGTTGCGGAAATTTTCAAACCCCAGTTGTTCAAAAGCCTCAATGGTTCTATTGTAATCAATATCGAGCAATACATTGCCGAGGTCGAAAATGATATTTTTGATGTTCTGCATTGACGTAAAAATAAAAACGCCCCGGAATTTTCCGGGGCGTTCGTTTAGTGGGCCCACCAGGGCACGATCCTGGGACCCCCTGATTATGAGTCAGGTGCTCTAACCAACTGAGCTATAGGCCCTTTCTTTATTGCTAAAGAAATTATTTGAATAGTTACTGCTGGTAAACAGTAAGTAAATGAATAAGAACTTTTGTTTTCAAAAACCTGTTTGAGGCTGCAAATATAATCAAAGCTGATTAATTTAAAACAGCGTTTAATTATTTGATCTTACCAGTGACCTTTTCAGTTGGTTAAACGATACATAAATTTTTAAAAATTATCATGGCAGCCGGTCTTTCACTCTGCCATTACCAGGTTATAAAACGGGGTTTAAATTTTTTTGCCCACATCTTTACAATAGAAATGATACCAGGCATAGGTCTTCCGGAAATAGATGACAAAAATATTTGTCCCGCGTTACCACAACAATGATGCCGCTGGGGCAACTACCCAATGGCGTTTACCAGTTTACGTTTTAAAATCAAGAGGGCTGCCAAACAAAAACATTTATTAGGCAGCAGTGGGGATGTTATGATATAATAAAAGTGGCTGGTTTTCACCAGCAAATAATTTTGTATAATATTAAAGGCTCCAGCTTACGCCGCCATCTTTTTCATCTTTTAAATTGATACCCATCCCTGTCAGCTGGTTCCTGATCTTATCGCTGGTGGCAAAATCTTTTTTTGATTTAGCTTCTTTACGTATCTCGATGAGCAATTCCATTACACTACCTAGCGCCCCGTTGTTATTTGCTGCGATATCCTTCAATCCAAATATGTCTTCGAGGTAAATTTTAAAAGCCGTTTGCAACAGTCTAAGCGTTGCTGCTGAAATTGCTGTGGATTTTATCAACCCGTCTTTAATTGAATTAATGACAGGCGCCAGTTCAAACATATTAGCCAATACTTTTGCAGTGCTGAGGTCATCGTCCATAAATTCTTCAAACTCATTCATCAACTTCAGGGTATTGGCTTCAAGTGCGGCATCGCCTGCTTCGCCCGCGTGGCTTGTGGCTTGTAGCTTTTTTAAAACCTCATAAGCTTCCCATAATCTTTTCAACGCCTTTTCGCTTGCTTCCAGGGCAATGCTGCTAAAATCTAACGGGCTGCGGTAGTGGCTTTGCAAAATAAAGAACCGTATCACCATTGGGTGAAAAGCCTGCGTAAGCAGGGGGTGGTTGCCGCTAAATAACTCGGTTAATTTAATAACGTTGTTATAACTCTTCCCCATCTTTCGTCCATTGATGGTGATCATATTATTATGCATCCAGTACCTTACCGGGCTATGGTGATTGCAGATAGTACTTTGTGCGATCTCACTTTCATGATGAGGGAACTGCAGGTCCATGCCCCCGCCATGTATATCGAATTCGGCGCCTAAATATTTTGTTGCCATTGCCGAGCACTCAATATGCCAGCCGGGAAAACCTTCGCCCCATGGGCTTGTCCAACGCATGATATGTTCTGGCGCTGCATTTTTCCACAATGCAAAATCCGCCCGGTCTCTTTTTTCTTCCTGGCCATCAAGCACCCTTGTTGTTTCCAGCAGGTCGTCAATCACTCTTCCGCTCAGTTTGCCGTAATAATGTGTGGCAGCATATTTTTTTACATCAAAATAAACGGAGCCGTTTACCTCGTAGGCGTAACCTTCCGCAATGATTTTTTCGATCATGTTGATCTGCTCCACGATATGGCCCGTTGCGGTGGGCTCAATACTTGGCTCCACGCAATTAAATTCTTTCATCGCCCAATGGTAGAGGTTAGTATATTTTTGTACCAGCTCCATGGGTTCAAGTCTTTCAAGCACGGCTTTTTTAGAAATCTTATCTTCTGCTTCCCTGCCTTCTTCTTCAAAATGGCCCGCATCGGTAATGTTGCGAACGTAACGCACTTTATAGCCTTTGTGAGTTAGGTAACGGTACAGCACATCGAATGTAATGTATGGCCTTGCGTGGCCAAGATGGCTTTCGCCGCTTACGGTTGGCCCACACACATACATGCCTACGTGGCCGGGTGTGATGGAGGTGAATATTTCTTTTTGCCTTGAATAGGAATTATAAATTTTTAATGCCATTAGTTGGTTTTTGATACCGGCTGCAAAATCTTTACTAGCCTGTTAAAATTAAAATGTCTTTTTTTATAAAGCCCGCAGTAATGGGGTACAAAGATATTACACTATGCCGCAAGGGCAACAGAAAAAATGATATGGAGTGATTGTGTTCATTTGATACATTGAAAGTACAATTATTTTTTTATTTGTATGTCTGCAAATATCGGGAAGTGGTCGCTGAGCTTTTTATCGATCCTTGTAAACTGCTCTACTGTGAATACATTACTCATAAAAATATTGTCAATACGCAGTGTTAATGATATACCGGTAAAAGTACGGCCAATGCCGCTGCCTTTTTCTACAAAAGCATTTTTCATTCCTTTTCCGACGGTGGTATAAGCATAGCTATTGGGTACATCATTAAAATCACCACATATTATTACTGGGTAAGGGCTTTTATCGATTTCGGCCCGGATCCTTTCTGATTGTGTCTTCCGTTTAAGGAAACCGATCTTTAATTTATATACCAGGTTCTTTGAAGCCTTAACGTCCTCTTCACTTTTCAGTTCGGGGTTATCAATAAATTTTAAATTGTTTGTACTGAATTTAAGCGACTGCAGGTGAATATTAAATACCCTGAATGTATCTGCATCCTTTACAATATCTGAATACTGGAAAATAGAATTATAATCGTAAGGATAAAAACTAACGGTTTGTTTATTAATGATGGGGTATTTTGAAAAAGTGATGATGCCGAAATGGTGTTTGCCGTCAAAATCCAGTTTGGGGTTAAAGCTATAGTTAAAATGGGCCATGGCCATTTGACCCATCATTTCCGGGATATAATTAATAGCGCCGGGGATACTATCGGTGCCTACCATTTCCTGGAAACAGGCAATATCAGGTTCATATTCCTTTATCAGTGCCAGCATTTCGAGTTTTTTTTCCGGGTGTGTTTTATGCTCCAGTATATCAAAATGCTCCACGTTCCAGCTCATCATGCGTGTCGCGGTAATTTGTTTTTGTTTAATAAATGGCGTAGCTAAACGGAAGGGTATAATACTACTAATGGGTTTATAAGCGAGAAGGATCGCCAGGAGAGAAATTAAAGACCAGCGTGGTTTTATAAATACCCAAAACACCATAAAAAATAACAATAATGCCAGCAGGTAAAATGCGCCTAATGTAAGAAACCCCAGTGGCCACCAATATTGCGGATTAAATAAGCCGCCGTAGCATCCCAATAAAAATAATACCGCCACGATGCTATTGGAGATAATAAAAAATTTTTTTGTTAACCTGCGGAAAAAACTGTTAGGCATTCTATAAAGATAGCGCTTAGCGTTTTAAATATTTCAAACTGAAGGTTAACTACAATTCTTCCTCGCTTGCCCGCTTTAAGATATTTTTTTCTTCATCAGTGAGGAAATGATAGCCCTGCTGGCTGATTTTATCCAGGATCTCATCAATACGCTGCTGTGTTACGTTCGCGGTTTTACTGTAAGGCTTCCGCTCACCGGCATTATAAAATATTTTTTCTTTTACAGGGTTTACCGGGGCCTTTTTATCAGGGTTAAAAAGATTCGTAATCCACTCGTAAAAATTGATCATCCACACACTCAAGTCTTTTCCCCGGCGAAATAAAACAATAAATAAAAATCCGGCAAGGGCCCCGCCCAAAACCGCAAAGCTATTGGGGCTGGTTAATGAAAAAGCATAAATAAGATTGATCAAAATATACAATCCAGTTAAGATCCAGACAGGTATGCCGTTACCTAAATTTTTAAATAACCTGTAATTGGGCGAAATAGTGGTTACTGCCATTGCGATAGCTGCTGTTCCGGTTTGTGACCCAAATAAAGCACTGTTGGCAATGTTTAGCCTGAATGTTGGAATAACATGAACAGCTACAAGGAAAAAAACAGCTCCCAGTAAACTACCATAAATGTATAGAGGAAAAATAAATTTATTACCTGACAGGTCCTGCAGGATAAAGCCAAATGCCCATAGCCAAAGCATTGTACTGAGCATCGTAAGCAGTAAAGGAAAAGTATCAAGTCCTCCCTGTGAGAACATGAAGGTTAAAACTGTCCACGGCATTTCGCTGAGTTGGGTCAGGTCTGCGGGCATTGCAAACCAATGCAGGCCATCAAAAACCGGCGCCACCTGTCCCTGTCCCTGGTGCGTATATAAATAGAAGACCCTCGAAATAAGAATTAAAAAAAAGAAGACCATATTTATGGCAAATAAGGCAAACAGGGCATTCCCCGGCTGGCCCAATGTAAACCGGCGCCTCGCCAATCTTCTATACTCCTGATATCGGTCGGTTTCTCCCATGTAAATATTTTTCCCTGTAAATTTACTAACAGTAATAACAAAATATTGTTAAGGGTTAGTAGAAAGTTTTTTTATTGGTTTTGTTCCAGATAAATACTAAAATAAGTCCCATTGCCAGGCCTCCAAGATGGGCAAAGTGACCAATACCATCACCTGCACCGGGGCCAAATCCGCCAAACAAATCTATAGCTGCCATTGCGGCTACCATGTATTTTGCTTTTATGGGAACAGGTAAAAAAAGCAATTGTAATTCTGTGTTGGGAAAAAGGTATCCAAAAGCACCAAACAATCCCATGATAGCGCCCGAAGCACCCAAAGCGCTACCCACCTGTAAAACGTTTTGTCCTGCTGTGGGATCAAAAACAACTGTATCTTTTAAGAACATCATTTGCGTAAGGCCTGCCACTAAACCACAAACCAGGTAAAAGATCAAAAAGCGTTTTGGCCCCCAAACCCTTTCAAGCCAAACACCAAATGTGTATAGCGCAAACATATTAAAAGCTATATGCCCGAAACCTCCATGTGCAAACATGTTAGTAACGACCTGGTAAGGTTCAAAAAACTGGGAAGTATAGTGGTGGATGGCCAATTTATTTGAAACCACTTCGCGTGGCCCGTCAAAAAGCATTTGAAGAATAAATACCAGCATATTTATAACGATAAGGTTAAAAACTATGGGGCTGTTCTTTTGTATCGAGTTCCCGGAATTGTAGTATGCCATTAAGTAAAGTTAATTTTTAAAAATTATTTCAATTGCAATAAAACCACGCATTCAATATGATGGGTATGCGGGAACATATCTACAGGCTGCACCTTTTCAACCGAATACTTTTCTCCCAGCAAACCGATATCCCTCGCCTGCGTAGCGGTGTTGCAGCTTACATAAACAATTTTAGGCGCAGCGATGGCTAATAATTTTGTTACTAATTTATCGTGCATGCCAGCCCGTGGGGGATCGGTGATGATGACATCAGGTTTGCCATGTGCCGCAAAAAAATCATCATTGCAGATCTTGATCACATCTCCTGCAAAAAATTGGGCATGGTGGATATTATTAAGCGCTGCATTTTCTTTTGCATCCGCGATAGCTTCCTCGATCACTTCCACCCCGATTATTTTTTTGGCTTGGTTGCTTAAAAAAATACCAATGCTGCCGGTGCCGCAATACAGGTCGTATACCACTTCATTACCGGTTAATTCCGCAAAGTCCCTGGTTACCCTGTACAGTTTTTCGGCCTGTTTGGTATTAGTTTGAAAAAAAGATTTAGGGGAAATCTTAAATACAAAATCTTCCCCTCCGCTCGCAGCACCCGGCGTTGGGCCTGTCGCCAGTTTTTCGATAACAAACCCTTTTCCAAAATATACCTGCGGGGGAAGGTCGTAAATGCTGTCGTTCCATTTTGGGTTGATGGTAAATAACAGCGTCGTTATAGATGGCACCGCTGCTAAAAGATGGTCAAGCAAATTTTTTCGCGGCAATTCATCTTCATAATTCAGTACTAAGTTCACCATCAATTCGCCGGTGGTACAGTAACGGATAATGATATTACGGAGCCAACCGGTATGTTGCCTTACATCATAAAAAGAATAGCCGTTAAGCAAGGCAAAATCCCTTGTGATATTGCGAATACTATTATTGACTTCGTTCATTAAATAACATTCTTCAATATCAATTATTTTATCAAAAAGGCGGGGAACGTGAAATCCTAAGGCTCCACCCAAAGCCTCCTCTACAGGAAGGGCTTCCGGCTTTCCGCCATTGGAAAGTTCTTTTAAAGTATCAGGCTGTTCAGAAGAATCCGCTCGTGTAAGAGATTTATGGGAGGCCATTTCTCCAGGTAACAAATATCTTTTATTGCTGAAAGTAAACTCGAGCTTATTGCGGTAATATTTATCATCGTCGGCGCCAATAATGGGTAGTATTGGTGGTAAAGCCACTTTACCAATACGCTTTAAGTTTTGTTCAGCCTCCTGTTGCTTATATTGCAATTGTTTTGAATAAGGAAGCATCTGCCATTTACAACCTCCACAAACACCAAAATGCTTGCAAAACGGGGTTACTCTTTCCGCGGCGTATTCTTTTATTTGTTCAACCCTTCCTTCCGCCCAGTCTTTCTTATTTTTGGTAATAAATATATCTGCCAGATCCCCGGGCACGGCACCTGAAATAAAGATCACTTTACCATCCAGCTTCGCCAGGGCCTTTCCTTCTGCAGCATAATCGGTTACCCGGACGTTTTCCAATATTATGCTCTTTTTTTGTTTTTTCACGGCAGCAAAAATACCTTATTTAAATTGTCAAATTGCTGTAGGGCTAAATTGTCGAGCAGCAATGAAACAATTTAACAGTATTACCATATAACTTGTTAACGATTTGTAATTGTAAAACAGCCCAACCCACCAATGGCAGATTAATCAGCGATTTTAAATACATTTGCTATCCTTAAATAATATGAAAAAATTTATCCTTTTCCTTTTTGTAATTCTTTCGGGCAGCCGCAGTTTTGCCCAGGGCTACCAGGTAACCCTCAACGCCCCCCAATTCAAAAGCGGTATCGTTTACCTTACTTACTACCAGGGACCCAATTTGAATATTGCTGATTCTGCCGCAATCAGTAATTCCGGCACCGCCCTATTCAAAGGGCCGAAAAAATTACCGGGTGGCATTTATGTTATTGTATTGCCGGGCAGGCGCTTAAGGACCGATTTTTTAATTGATAAAGAACAAAGGATAACGGTAAAGACCGATACCACCGACCTGTTGAATAAAACCGTTGTAACGGGTTCAAAAGAAAACCTGCTGTATGTGCAATATCAAAAATATGTTGCCAAAAAAAGCGTGTTGCTGGAAAGTGAAAGGAAATTGTACGTGACGGCCCAAACAAAAACAGACTCTTTACTGCACGAGGTAAATTACAACATGTACAATGCTGAATTGAATACGTATAGGGATAATATTATAAAGACGCAGCCCAATTCAATGATGGCCGCCCTGCTTAAAGCAATGAGAGAGCCTTCGGTTCCTGTTCTTAAGCCACTCAGCAGGGAGGATACCCTGAAGAATTATATTTTTTACAAAGCGCATTACTGGGACGGGGTAAGTTTTATGGATGAAAGGATCATCCGCACCCCTTTCTTTTTAAAACGTATTGAACGTTACTACCAGGAAGTGGTGCCACAATCACCCGACAGCATCATTAAAGACATCGACTATAAATTATTGCTGGCAAGGAACAATACCGAAATGTATAAATTTTTGTTGAACTGGCTGACCGATGAATATATTAACCCGAAATACATGGGGCAAGACGCCGTGTTTGTACATTTATTTGAAAAATACCATAGCAAGGGCGTGAGCAGCTGGCTTAATGATAAGCAAATGGAAGCTATCAGCCGCAGGGCCTATATGCTCATGGCCAATTTAATCGGTGAAAAAGCCGCCAACCTCGACATGATCGACAGCAGCGGGAAACCCTCGCCGCTTTACGACCTGAATGCGGATTATACTGTGATATGCTTCTGGGATCCCAACTGCGGCCATTGTAAAGAAGAAGTACCCCGCCTGGATTCTATTTACCAGGCCAGCTGGAAAAACCATAATGTAAAGATCTACGCGGTTTTGACCCCTGATGAAAAAGAGAATGTAAAACCTGAATGGGAAAAATTTATCAATGAACACAAATTGGGTGAATGGACTCATGTGTATAAAACCAGGGCAATGGAAGATGCTGATTTTGCAGCACAAAAACCCAGCTTCAGGCAACTATATGATATCACTTTAACGCCAACATTATACCTGCTTGATAAAAACAAAAATATCATTGGTAAAAAATTGACCATACTCCAATTGAACGAATTGCTGGAAGTGAAATGGAAAACCAAATCTTAAAACAAGTAACTACTGATGAAAAGAATTGTATTGCTCTCCGTCATTGCTTTTAATTGTTCCGCTTTATTTTCGCAGACCATTTTTACCTATGGCACTACTGCCGTAGATAAAGAAGAGTTTATGAGGGCTTACAATAAAAACAAGAACGCTGCCGGCGATAAGGAAAAAGCGCTGAAGGAATACCTTGACCTGTATTCAAAATTTAAATTAAAGGTAAGGGCAGCAAAAGACCTGAGGCTGGATACGCTTCCCCAATTGACCAGCGACCTGGAAACTTTCCGCGGCCAGGTTATTGAAACTTATATGAACAATGATGAAGCGTTGAACAGCCTGGTGGATGAAGCTTTTATTCATGCGCAGAAAGATCTTCATGTTATCCATTTTTTTACAGCCATCGATACAAAAACAACTGCCGCAGATTCTGTGAAAGCCGTTAAAGCCATGCAGGAATTGTATACCTCATTACAAGCAGGTAAAAATGATTATGAAAAAATGACTGCCGATGTTTCGGTAAAATATGTGCCCGTTAAAACAGCTGATATCGGCTACATCACAGCATTTTCTGTTCCTTACGAATATGAAAAAATTATTTACGGTCTTAAAAAAGGCGACGCCAGCAAGCCTTATCTTTCAAAGAATGGCTTACATATTTTTAAAGTAGTGGATGAGCGGAAAGCTGTAGGGAAATGGCGGATCGCACAGGTACTGATTGCCGTGCCCCCGGGAGGCGATGCTGGTGTAAACAGCAGGATGGCGGAACAAAAAGCAGATTCCATTTATTTAAAACTAATTAATGGTGCTGATTTTTCGGAACTGGCAAAACAATACAGTGACGATAAATTAACTTATACTTCCGGTGGTTTAATGCCCGAATTTACTGTTGGAAAATACGAGTCGCCATTTGAAGAAGTAGTTTTTACATTAACAAAAGATGGAGAAATCTCAAAGCCTTTCCCTACCCAATATGGTTTTCATATTGTAAAAAGAATAGCTGTGCAGCAGGTACAGAATAATAAGAACGATGCCGCTTATATGTACGAGATAAAACAAAAGGTATTACAGGACAACAGGGTAAACCTCGCCAAAGACATCTTTACAAGGTCTGTTGTAAAGCTGGTAGGCTACAAAAAAAATCCGGCGGTAAAAGATGCCGATCTTTTTCGCTATGCCGACAGTATTTCTGCTAACCCGGGATTAAATGCTGCAAAGGTTTTTCCGGTAAGCAACAAAATTATTTATACCGGTAAAGATAATATTAAGGGTTCCGACTGGTTGAGTTTTATAAGAGAGTATAAAACCAATCCTGAAATTTATAAAGGCGAAAGCAATCCCGTATTGCTTGAAAAATTTATAACCTTGAGATCGCTGGATTACTATAAAGCAAATTTAGAAGCCTACAACCCCGAGTTTCGCTACCAGATGGAAGAATTTAAAGAAGGTAACTTGCTTTTTGAGGTCATGGAAAGAAAAGTATGGAGCAGTGCATCTAATGACAGTGCAGGGTTATTAAAATATTATAACCAGCATAAAAATAAATACCTGTGGGCTCCCAGCGCCGATGTAATTATATTCAGCGGCACCAATAAAAAAGCAGCTGTAACCGCTTTGGAAGCAATACAACAAGGCAGGCCCTGGAAAAAAATTGCAGAAAGTAGTAACAACAGCCTTCAGGCCGATTCGGGCAGGTATGAATTAGCACAAATTGCATTGGCTGATGGCGCGCCTTTAACTGCAGGTATGCTCACACCCATTAGCGTTAGTTTAACAGATGGAACTGCAGGGTTTATAAAAATATTGAAATTGCACCCTGCAAATGAGCAGCGTAGTTTTGAAGAAGCAAGGGGATTAGTTATTAATGATTATCAAAATATCATTGAAGAAAAATGGATTGAAGAGCTGAGGAAAAAATACCCCGTTACTGTAAACGAATCGGTATTTCAATCCCTGCTTAAATAAACTTATCGTTTTTCACAGCGCAAAAGCTTGCCAGCACATTCTGTTGGCAGGCTTTTTGCGTAAGCAGGGTTATTAAATGATCAATAATCTAAAACTCACGAAAATGAAAAAAGTATTGACAGGAATGGCATTGTTATTTATTTATGCAAATTCCAATGCACAATTGTTTTATGCACAAGGCGGTGTTAATCTCGCCAATATTACAAAAACCAACGACGGGCACACAGAAAAGAATAATCTCCTTACTACATTTAATGTAGGTTTGATGGGTAGGTTTGGCTTATCAAAAACCGTTGATCTTGAAAGCGGATTATTACTTACGGGCCATGGTTCCAAAGCCGAAACTTATTTTAATGGCGGCAACGATTATGTAAAATCAAGTTTCAATCCTCTGTATGTTGAACTGCCTTTGAATCTTATTGTTGCAGTACCTCTTGAAAAAAACACCGGCTTATTTTTTAATGCAGGCCCATATATCGCGGTTGGTGTTGGTGGAAAATCTAAAACAGACTCCAAATTTGGGCCGTTGACTTCTTCTTCCAATTCTTCGATAAAATTCAGCAACGATGATCCGTTTACTTCACAACAGGACGATGCAGCTTACGACAAATTGAAGCGTTTTGATTATGGCATTAATGTAGGTGGCGGGTTCCGGTTGGCGCATTTGATCCTTAAAGCGAATTATGGTTTTGGCCTGGCTAAAATCAATTCAACGCAAAGTAATAATACTGCCAATGATAAAAATAAATACCGCACAGTAAGTTTGTCGGTAGGTATTCCTTTGAGCAAGTAAAAAATAATATTGGTATAAAATAGTACGGGCGCCTTCGGCGCCCGTACTATTTTATACTACCTGTTGCTTTAAACTAATTCTTTTACTACATCAGCAATAATATTGGGACGGCCCAGCGTGTAATAATGCAATACCGGCACCCCGAATTTTTTTAATTCTTTCGACTGCTGCAACAACCATTCTGACCCTACCTTTTCCACTTCTTCGTCTGATTTGCACTTGGCTATTGCGTTGCTTAATACGGTGGGCAGGTCAATATGAAAAACCTTGGGCAACAACGTGAGTTGCTTTTGGGTGTAGATAGGTTTTAGACCCGGTATTATAGGTACAGTAATCCCGATCTCCCTGCAGGCTTTTACAAAAGCATAATATTTTTCATTATCAAAGAACATTTGGGTAACAATATAATCTGCGCCGAGATCTACCTTATGTTTCAGGTATTGAAGATCACTGTCCATATTGGGGGCTTCAAAATGTTTCTCGGGGTAACCGGCAACACCAATGCAAAATTTTGTTTGGTTCGTATTTTTTAATTCTTCTTCCTGGTAGATCCCAGCATTCAGGTCTACCACCTGCTTCAACAGGTCGCTGGCATAATTGTGCCCGGCAGGTTCAGGTAAAAAGGCGGTCTCATTTTTTGCGGCATCTCCCCGTAACACCAATACGTTATCAATGCCCAGGTAATTAAGGTTGATCAAAGCATCTTCGGTATCGCTGATATTAAAACCGCCGCATATTAAATGCGGTACGGTATCTACACTGTATTTATTCATGATTGCCGCACAGATACTTTCGGTGCCTGGCCTTTTGCGCACCACCACTTTTTGAAAGCTGCCATCAACATTCTTTTTAAAAACGTGTTCGCTGCGGTGATACGTAACATTGATAAAAGAAGGTTTGAATTCCATCAGCGGATCCAAATGTTTGTATAAAGATTGTATACCCTTTCCTTTCAGTGGCGGGAGGATTTCAAATGATATTAAGGTATTTTTTGCCTCGTTGATGTGGTCAATTACTTTCATTCGAATAAATTAATGTGCAAACATAAGCCAGCTTGTTTCATTATCAAAATGAACGGGGCTTTTAAATTTTAATATTCAATTTTATCAAGGTATAAACTGCTATACCGGTAATAGGTGACAATAGGCCCGATAGCCCGGTAAAAAAAGAAATGCCTCCTCACTATCCAGGCATTTTGATTATACCATAACTGGTCGATAAGCTGGGCTGTTTTAATTCCTATATAATAGTTCGTGGGGATATCACCTATGCCGGTAGACAGGGTGTCTTTTACTCCATTCACCGTAAAATCTTCTATACCCCGGTCATTAAAAGTAGTGTACGTATCATTTACTATGGCAGGGTCTTTGCAAAATAAATTAGAGCTGTTGTTGACATACTGATAGAGCCCGCCTGTTTTTTCGTTTAATAAAAATACCGTGGTATCTGCGGCAAGGTCAACAATATTAAGCCACTTTTCACCCGATAGAACATCCTCGCTTTTGGCCTTAAAAGTTAAAACGGAAGTAGCGTGTATACCGCCTCCCACTAAATTATAAATGTAATAACGGTAAGTCCAAACCGTACCCACTTTTGGTTTTTGACTGGTAACCGGAAGCGTACCATCAATTCCCCCCGTAATCTCTTTTTGGCAGGAGCCGAGTAAAAATACACCTAACAGGAGCATTACCCCATTTATTATCCTGTTAATTTGAAATGTTTTTTTCATTGATCAGTGATGTTACGGCGATATATTCTTTAACACCTGTGAATTTACGCAAACTGTTTGTTACAACAAAGCTTTAGACCTGGCGCGAATGAACTGTTAAGACTATCAATTAATAAAATGGGATGCCTTAAACACTTATTTTTGCAGCAAATAATTTTCTTGAGCCTTACTATACAAACAAAAAACCTGGTAAAGATCTACGGCAGCCGTACCGTTGTAAACAATGTTTCCTTTAATGTAAAACAGGGCGAGATCGTTGGCTTGCTGGGCCCCAACGGTGCCGGTAAAACTACTTCATTTTACCAGGTGGTGGGTTTAATAAAACCCGATGAAGGCGAGGTTTTTTTAAACGATATCAATATCACCAAACTGCCCATGTATAAAAGAGCCCAGATGGGTATTGGTTATTTACCCCAGGAAGCCAGTGTATTTAGAAAATTAAGCGTGGAAGATAATATCAGTGCGGTATTGGAAATGACCAAACTTAGCAAGGCGGCACAAAAAGAAAAATTAGAAAGTTTACTGGATGAATTCCGTTTACAACGGGTGCGTAAAAATAATGGTGATACATTAAGTGGTGGCGAAAGGCGGCGTACCGAGATCGCACGTGCGTTAGCGGTAGACCCTAAATTTATTTTACTGGATGAACCCTTTGCCGGTGTTGATCCTATTGCCGTGGAAGATATACAGGCGATCATTGCCAAACTGAAATATAAAAACATCGGTATACTCATAACTGATCATAATGTAACCGAAACATTGTCCATTTGCGATAGGGCTTATCTTTTGATTGATGGAGAAATATTCACCCAGGGAACTGCGGAAGAATTGGCGGCGAATGAACAGGTAAGAAAAAGATACCTCGGCAGAAATTTTGAATTGAAAAGAAAGGATTACCTGCATGATGAAGCAAGGGATCAAACGATAAGTCTTGACAAACTTATTTATGCCGTGGAAAGTGCAGCTATTAATCTTGAGAATATAGAAAAGCAAAGAGCCGAACTCCAGCGTTCTATCGGTTACCGGCATTCTTCGGAAGATGCAGACCTGCCGTTAAAAGATTTCGAACGGTTTATGGAAGAATTAAAAACTTCTTTATATACTTATGCCGCTGAAAATAGCCAGCCAGGTTTTTTAGCCTTGTTAAATAAGTTATATACCAATAGCGAGCTTGACAGCAAATCGCTTTTAAATAAACTTGATTTTGAACTCCGTGGGATGGAGCGATAGGCAATCCGTTAGTTTATTTTTAATTACTCCGCTTTGTTTTTTATCTTGTCTGCTGAATGAAATTGCTTTCTCCCATAATCTCAAGACTTGCACGCAACCGTTTTTGGCGTATCCAGAACTGGAGCAATCATCCCGTTGCCGCACAAAGGCAGGTATTACAAGACCTGGTAACGGCAGGGCAATACACCGAGTTTGGAAAAAAATATCATTTTGCAAAACTGTTTACGCTTAAAGAATTCAAAAAAAATGTACCCATACAGGAATACAATGATGTAAAGCCCTATATCAACCGTATGCTGCACGGCGAAAACAATCTTTTATGGAATACCCCGGTAATATGGTTTGCCAAATCATCGGGCACCACCAGTGATAAAAGTAAATTCATTCCTGTTAGTGACGAGAGCCTCGATGACAACCACTTTAAGGCCAGTAAAGATGTATTGACCAATTACTACAATAATTTCCCGGGCAGCGACCTGCTTACCGGTAAAAGCCTGGTTATTGGCGGCTCTCACCAACTGAGTCAGGTAAACGAAGAGATACAGATCGGTGACCTGAGTGCTATACTCATGCAAAATTCACCTTTCTGGGGGCAATGGATCCGCACACCGGAATTAAGTGTGGCCCTGCTTGATGAATGGGAAAATAAAATTGAACAACTGGCACAGATAACCGCAAACGAAAATGTGACTTCCCTGGCCGGCGTACCAACATGGACGCTGATCTTACTGAAGCGGATCTTACAAATAACCAATAAGCAAACCATTAAAGAAGTTTGGCCCAATCTTGAATTATATATTAACGGTGGCGTTTCTTTTGTACCTTATAAAGAACAGTTCGATAAAATATTTGGAAAAAAAATAAATTACCTCGAGATCTATAATGCAAGCGAAGGTTTTATTGCAGGGCAGGTAAAACCTGATGATAATGGCCTTTTATTATTTACCGAGCATGGTATTTTTTATGAGTTCATGCCGGTAGAAGAATATGGAAAAGAAAAACCCCGTACAATAGGATTAAAGGGTGTGCAGCTGGATAAAAATTATGCATTAGTGATCAGTACCGCCGGTGGGTTATGGCGATACTTAATTGGCGATACGGTGATCTTCACTTCCATCAACCCTTATAAAATAAAAGTAAGCGGCAGGTTGAAACATTATATGAATGCTTTTGGGGAAGAAGTGATTGTGGATAACGCGGATAAAGCTATCGCCGTGGCCTGCGAAAAAACCAATGCGTTGTTAAGTAATTACACCGCAGCCCCTGTATATTTTAGCGAAAACAATAACGGTGCTCATGAGTGGCTGATCGAATTTGAAAAAGAACCGGGTAATATCACCGCATTCATTTACGAACTGGATAATGCATTGAAAGATATTAACAGTGATTATGAAGCCAAGCGCCATAAAGATATTGCACTGCGCCTGCCCATTGTACATGTACTGCCCAAAGGAAGTTTTAGCGAATGGCTGAAAAGCAAAGGGAAATTAGGCGGCCAGCATAAAGTGCCAAGGTTGAGTAATGAGAGAATAATATTAGAAGAGATACTCGCACTAGGATCTAACTAAAAGTTGAAGCTTACTTTTTTTTAAACAGAGAAGCCTCTGCGCTTATCCCTGCTTCTCCTTTTCTCTGCGGTGGAATTCACGCAGCCTCTACCATAAGAGTGCGTAACTTCTTGTAGAGGCCAATGCATTTAAATAAAGAAATACAAACCACTCAAAAAAATAAACAAATAGAATTACTTTTGCTGACTGTAAAAAATAACACATGAAACTTCTCGAAGGGAAAACGGCCATTGTAACCGGCGCTGCCCGTGGTATTGGCGAAGCGGTCGCTTTAAAATTTGCTGAACATGGCGCCAACGTTGCTTTTACTTTTATCAGCGACAGCAGTGCGGTAAAAGCAAAAGCCCTGGAAGAAAAATTAGTTACAATGGGGGTAAAGGCCAAATCTTACCAAAGTAATGCCAGTGATTTTTCGGCCTGCGAAAGTTTTGTAAATGATGTATTAAAGGAGTTTGGTGCAGTAGATATTTGTGTGAATAATGCCGGTATTTCAAAAGATAATTTATTGCTCCGCATGAGCCCCGAGCAATTTGAAGAAGTGATCAAAGTAAACCTGAATAGTGTTTTTTACATGACCAAGCAGGTGATCAAACCCATGATGAAAGCAAGAAGCGGCAGCATCATCAACATGAGCAGTATCATTGGTGAAATGGGTAATGCAGGCCAAAGCAGTTATGCAGCCAGTAAAGCAGGGGTTATTGGTTTTACAAAAAGCGTGGCGAAAGAATTGGGCAGCCGCAACATCCGGTGCAACGCCATTGCGCCGGGTTTTGTAGAGACAGATATGACGGGCTACTTAAAAGAAGGCGACGGCGCAGAAAAATATAAAGCAGGCATTCCCCTGGGCCGCTTTGCTACTGCGGAAGATATTGCCAACGTCACTTTATTTTTAGCGAGTAACTTAAGCAGTTATATTACTGGCCAAACCATCAGCGCCTGCGGTGGATTGAATATTTAATTCATTGTCATAAAATTGTTATTTCATTTTCCAGCCACTTTCTCTTTGGCATTGGTTTAATATATTTGCAGTGAATGAAATCAAAAACAATTATAAGTTTTATTTTAATATTGGTGCTTGCCATACAGTTATTACCATTGAGGCAGGTGGTCAAATATTTTTTTATTGATAACCAGCTCACCGAAGAACTGGCTGTTGCTGGCAAAAGCCCCGCTAAAAATTTCCAGCAGCCTGATGAAGACAAGCTATTGCACGATTTTGATATTCCCGCAGGCGAATCCATCATATTGATTAAAGATGCTTTATTTCATTTTTCAGATACATTACCTTCTTTGTATACGGCAGAAATACTCACGCCACCTCCCAATACTGCTTAAGTTATAAGTATTGTGCTTTCCTGTTACAGGGAAAATTTATTCTTCTATTCTTTACAGAACATTACACCGCCTGCTATTGCTAAAGTTATTGCCAGGAAATTTTTCTACGCGATACCGGCAACCAGTTGCGGCAGGTGCTGTTATATAAAATCAAATAAAAATGAAACAGTTCTTTCAAAATATAGCTGCTGATATATCTGCATCCATAGTGGTGCTGCTGGTGGCATTGCCGCTTTGTCTTGGTATTGCATTGGGTTCCGGCGCCCCTTTGTTTTCGGGTATCATTGCCGGTGTGGTTGGTGGTATCGTAATCGGCATTTGCAGCGGTTCGCATTTAAGCGTGAGCGGCCCCGCTGCAGGGCTTACCACTATTGTAGCTGCTGCTATTTTAAAATTACAGGTATTTGAAGCTTTTCTTTTAGCTGTTGCCATTGCGGGTGTAATTCAATTGGTTTTAGGTTTTATAAAGGCCGGCGTTATCGGCGATTACATACCCAACTCCGTCATCAAAGGCATGCTCGCTGCCATTGGATTAATATTGATCTTAAAACAGTTTCCTCATCTTGTTGGTTATGATGCCAACTTTAGCGGTGATGAAAGCTTTGAACAACCTGATAAGGAAAATACTTTTTCAGGTATCTTAAGTGCGTTTAATTATATAACCCCTTCTGCGGTAGTTATTGGCCTGGCCGCGCTTTTATTATTATTGCTATGGGAACAAAAATTCATTAAATCAAAAAAATGGCTGGCAGTTATTCCCGGTCCGTTGATAGTGGTATTGGCAGGCACCGGCATCAATGAAATTTTTAAGACAGCTTACCCGGCTTTCGCACTGGAAATAAAACACCTGGTAACATTGCCGGCAGCCGCTTCGGTCAATGAATTCTTTCAACTGTTTACTTTTCCAGACATCAATTATTTACGTCATGCAGATGTTTGGATAACCGCTTTTACATTGGCTATTGTAGCCAGCCTGGAAACTTTGTTGGGCATTGAAGCCGTAGATAAACTGGATCCATTGAAAAGAGTATCGCCGCCTAACCGCGAATTAAAGGCACAGGGTATTGGTAATATCATGTCGGGACTTATTGGCGGCTTACCCCTCACTTCTGTAGTAGTAAGAAGTTCTGCCAATGTAAATGCAGGCGCAAAAACAAAATTAGCTACTGTATTGCATGGTATATTAATGCTGTTATGCGTGGGGTTTATTCCATTTATACTGAATAAAATTCCGCTTGCGGCATTGGCAGCTATACTTATTTTTACAGGATATAAACTGGCAAAGCTTTCCTTGTTTACAAGTTTTTATCAAAAAGGCTGGGACCAGTTTGTTCCGTTTGTAGTAACCATAGCAGCGATTGTAACAACAGACCTGCTGAAGGGAATTATTGTCGGCATCGCAGTAGGATTATTTTATATGGTACGCAGTAATTTCAGGTCATCCGTTTTCGTGGTGCATGATGACAATAAATTTTTATTCCGGCTGCGGAAAGATGTTTCTTTTTTAAACAAACCCATTATAAAGAGAAAACTGGAAGAAGTGCCCGAAAATGCTTTTGTACTTATCGACGCCACCCGGGCTGATTTTATTGACAAGGATGTTATTGAAGAAGTAAATAATTTTATAACCCACGCCCATTTAAAAAACATCAGGGTGGAAATAAAAACCAGTCAGTATAAAGCAGTACATTTATTATTCAACCAGCCATTAAAAGCAATATAAATTATGAACGCATACGAAAAACTATTGTTGGAAAATAAAGCCTGGGCACAGGAGATGCATGAAGATGACCCGGAGTTTTTTAACCGTTTATCATCAATACAAACACCACAGTTTTTATGGATAGGGTGCAGCGACAGCCGTGTACCTGCAGATAAGATCACCGGTACCCAGCCCGGCGAAATATTTGTACACCGCAATATTGCCAATATGGTGGTACACACCGACGTGAATCTTTTAAGCGTGCTGGATTACGCGGTCAATTACCTGAAGGTGAAGCATGTAATTGTTTGTGGCCATTATGGCTGCGGAGGTATAAAAGCCGCGATGAGTAACCAGGATTACCGATCTGTACTCAATATGTGGCTCCGTAATATAAAAGACGTTTATCATGTTCATAAAGAGGAATTGAACGGTATAACCAACGAAGAGCAAAGAACCGACCGGCTGGTGGAATTGAATGTAATAGAACAGGTGACACACCTTGCACAAACGTCCATAATACAAAGAGCCTGGAAAAATGATAACGGCCCTCATTTGCATGGCTGGGTATATGGTTTAAAAGATGGTATCATAAAACCCGTGATGGAAATGATACCGGGTTCTGCAATTGACCCTCTGTATCAATACGATGATCTTTAAATTAAATAAAAAACTGGGTACAAATTTGTGCCCAGCTTTTTATTCAGAACTATGCTATTATACTTTTGCCTTAAATCTTTCAATAGCTTTTTTTGTGAATTCGCTGAGTACCAAACGGCCACTGATAGCCGCTCTTTCTTTTAATAATTCATCCCAGTGTTCGGTGCCTTTCCAGAATATTTTTTTCATTTCGGCCATTGCATGGGGAGAGGAGTGCGACAGCGTGTTCGACAGCCGGTATATTGATTCGTCCATGTTTGCTATGCTTTCATGTACTTCTGCAAACATGCCTTTGCGCTTTGCCCAATCTGCATTGCGCCACATCGTAGCATCGATTGCCAAAGCACTGAATGCCGCTGCGCCTATTTTTCTTTCTACTGCCGGGCCTACTACAAACGGGCCGATACCTATTGCCAGTTCACTTAGTTTTAACTCGGCTTTATCTGTTGCAATCGCATAATCAACCGCGGCGGCAATACCCACTCCACCACCAACGGCTTTGCCCTGTAGGCGGCCGATGATAAACTTAGGACATTTGCGCATCGCATTAATAACGCCCGCAAAACCATTAAAAAATTTTAATCCCTCTGCTTCCGATTTAATAGCCACTAATTCATCAAAGCTGGCGCCACTGCAGAAAGTTTTATCACCCGCGCTTTTCAGGATAATAACTTTTGTGTCATCGTGTGTACCTGCAGAATGAATTTCTTTTGCCAAATCTTCGAGTATCTTTCCCGGTAAGGAATTGCTTTGCGGGTGAAAGAATTCGATGGTATTGATGCCGTGTTCGATATGGCTTTTTACGTATGCTTCGGTCATATGCAAATTTATGAAATTTATTGATTTTTATTTTTTACCATGGTTAAAATTGTTGCAACGCCGGTTAGTTCATCCGTTTCATCAAAAAATTCCACCAGCCATTTTACAATGCCTTTGTCGATATCATCGCCGCGTTTAAAATCTTCCGGCTTTTCAATCACTCTTTTATCGTTGGGTAATTTTTCTTTACAGGTAAACCGGATATACATCTGCGCACCGGGGTAAACGGGTTTTGTAAAACGCAATTCATCGATACCGTAATTTAACAGCACCGGGTTGATCTCATAACTGTCCACAAATAAACCGGCAGCAATGCTCATGATAAAATAACCGTGTGCCACCTGCTGCTCAAACATAGTGCCTGTAAAATCAGTGGTTTTGATATGCGCATAAAAATGGTCGCCGCTCAGGTCAGCAAATCGGTCAATGTCTTCGACTGTGACCGTTCTCTTTTCAGTTACTATCTGATCGCCGATCACCAATTCTTCAAAATACTTTTTAAAAGGGTGTTTGCCGGGGTCCTTCCCCTTGGCGTTTGGTTGGTACACATTAGTTATTTCGGTAAGCGTTGTAGGCGATCCCTGCAAAGCTGTTCTTTGTAAATAATGTTTTACGCCACGAATGCCCCCCATTTCTTCGCCGCCACCCGCCCGCCCGGGGCCGCCATGCACTAATAACGGCAACGGTGAGCCGTGGCCGGTACTTTCTTTGGCACATTCATTATTCAATACTAAAATCCTGCCATGGTAAGATGCTGCGCCTACTACATATTGCCTGGCGGTTTTATGATTGGCTGTAACAATTGTTGAAACCAGGCTGCCTTTTCCCAACTTGCTTAACGCTATAGCGTCCTCCATATTTTTGTAAGGCATGATGGTACTTACGGGACCAAAAGCTTCGATATTATGGGGCTCAGGCGAGTTGTGGGGTGTTTGGTTCATTAATAAAATAGGGGAAACAAAAGCCCCTTTACCCGCATCGGCATCTATTACCTCAACACTATCCAAACTACCATACACTATTTGAGACGAGGCCAATAATTTCCGCACCTGTTCTTTTACTTCTTTGCGTTGCGTTTCACCGGCAAGGCTGCCCATTCTTACTTTATCATTTAATGGATTGCCGATAGTAGTTTGGGCAAGTGATGTTCCAATTGCTTTCCACATAGCTTCCATTTTATTTTCCGGCACAAAAATTCTTCTGATGCCTGTACATCTTTGTCCTGCTTTCAATGTCATTTCTTTTCGCACTTCTTTTACAAAGATGTCCCATTCTGCTGTACCCGGCTCCGCATCTTCGCCCAGTACGATACAATTCAGGCTGTCCGCTTCCATGGTAAATGGAACTGACTCCCGTAAAATATTGGGGTTACTCTTTAGCATTAATCCAGTTGATGCGCTTCCCGTAAATGTTACTACATCCTGCGATGTTACATGATCCAGCAGATCGCCTGCACTGCCGCAGATCAATTGCAATGCGCCTTCCGGTAAAATTTTTGATGCAATAATTTCCTTTACCACTGCTTCTGTTAAATAACTGGTAACCGTAGCCGGTTTTACGATGCAGGGCATACCTGCCAATAAGTTTACAGCAATTTTTTCCAGCATACCCCACACCGGGAAATTAAACGCGTTGATATGAATGGCAACCCCTTCTTTTGGCGTAAGGATGTGAAGCCCCATGAAAGTATTATGCTTACCCAGGTTATGGCTTTCGCCATCAATACAAAATACTTCGTCAGGAAATTTTCTTCTTAAAGAAGCATTTGCGAAAAGGTTACCGATACCACCTTCAATATCCACCCAACTATCGGCTTTGGTGGCGCCAGTTTGATAGCTGGTCACATAAAATTTATCGAGGTGACCCCTTAAATACAATGCCAGTGCTTTAAGCATATTGCCTCTTGCATGGAAGGTCATTTTACGAAGGGAAGGATTACCAACGGTTCTTGCATAATCAGTAATAGCCGCAAAATCCAATCCTTTGGTACTTGCTGCACCAATCGGTGCTGCAGTAACCGCGTTGTATAATAGTTGTCCGTCGCCATCGCCTGTTATCCAGTTTCCGGTAATATAGTTGCCTAATTTATTCATATTGCTAAGCCATTTATAGTACAAATCTACAAAGCAAATGTGGAATCAATTTTGTAAATGTCGACTAATAAAAAATAAAGTTATGAGTGCAGCAGCATTGAAATTAGTAAATTAAAAAAAGAGGCTGCAGTAAAAGAAATATCAGAACATTTATTTAAAATTTTAAAAGCGGAAAATTAAAAATTTAATGCTGCAGGTTTTTTTGATCGGGCCTCAGAAAAATATGATGATATATTGCAAGAATTGGTGTAATAGTGATTAGTAAAGAAGTTGTTTTAAAATTGCATGAGCTTTCAATCATTAAATATGGGGGCTCACACAGCATACGACATGAAGGCTTAATAGTAAGCACTATTTTCAGACCTTATCAAACTTTTGGCGGAGAAGACCTGTATCCAACAGGTTTCTAAAAGACTGCTGCTATTGCTAGAGCATTATTATTAATCATCCTTTACACAATGGAAATAAACGTACAGGGTTTTTGACCATGCCTGCAATTTTGGAAGAAAATAAAATTGTAATTAAAATCTCCACTGGTGAAATAAAATTTAAATAAATAGTTGAATGGCTGAAACAAAATACAGCCACTCTTTAACTTAGCTATTCATCAATCCAAACTGTTTCGCATGATGTACCAGGTGCTTGTAATGCAGTAATATCCATTCTTCAAAATTCAGTTCGCCAAATACAGGATGTAAGCTGGTTTTATAAGGATCGCCTTGAAAATAGGCTACAAATTCGTCAATACTTTGTTGCAGCCCGGTAATAGCTTCATCCATACTATTGCTTCTTACAGGCAGGGGTTCTTCTCCTATTACAGAACTGGGGGCTTTTGTATTTTCCCGGAATTCTTTGTCGCTGAGTAAAAAAGCTTTCAGCTTTGGCAAATGTTCAGACGGCGAAACTAATGGAAAATTGATCTTATTGGAGGACACTTTAAAAAACCCCGTTACGTGTTCCACCATTTGCTGTGCATTCATTTTGCCCCATTTGCCTTCTGTATTTACCGGCAGGTTTTTTAATAGCAAAATAAACCTGTGCTGTATAAAATCAAGTTTTGCTGTGTCCATATAGCTTCTTTAGTTACACAATTTATAATAAAAAAATGCATCCGCCAGCCGGAGGATGCATTGTGTAATAATTTAAGTTGGTTTATATCCTGCCGTCGATTTCTGCGCACAGTGATTTGAAGATATCATCTACTGTTCCTTCTCCTTTTACCATCACCACTTTATCAAAATTGCTATAGTAATCCGCTACTACCGCTGTTTTGTTATGGTATTCTATAATCCTTGCCTTTATCACGTTTTCATTGGTATCATCGCTGCGGCCGCTTGTTTCACCACGTTTCATCAGTCTTTTAACCAATTCTTCTTCACTTACATTCAGGGCAAGCATCACTGCTATGGAAGTTTTTTTAAGTTCCAGTAATTTATCCAGTGCTTCCGCCTGTGCCGAGGTACGGGGAAAACCGTCAAACAAAAACCCTTTTGCATTTGGGCTGGCGTCCAGTGAAGAACTGATCATTCCTATCACCACTTCATCGGGAACCAGCTGGCCCTTGTCCATGATCTTTTTTGCTTCAATACCCAATGCTGTCTGGCCGGCAATTTCACTCCGCAGCAGGTCGCCTGTGCTGAGATGCTTTAAGCCGTATTTTGCAATGAGTTTTTCGCTTTGCGTTCCCTTGCCGCTGCCCGGTGGGCCAAATAATATTAAATTAAACATATTTACTGGCTAGCCTGATGATGTAAGCAAATATAATATACGAACTTTAAATATCCTTTAACAATTACAAGAAACTATTGAAAATCTTTAAGTATGCCCCGTTCGTATATTTAAAACCTTTTATAAAGACATTTGTTATCAAAGATGAAACCATTCTTTTACATGCCATTGCTGGCGACCGTTTTTTTTACTGCCTGCAGCGGTTCTTCCAATAAAAATAATAAAACAATCAATATGGACGCTCAAAAAAACAAACCTGTATTTTCAACAACAGACAGCGGTAAGGTAAATATCGACGATGCGGAATGGAAAAAAATCTTACCTGAAGATGTTTATGAAATTGCAAGAGAAAAAGGAACCGAAAGAGCTTTTACCGGTAAATATTACGAACATAAGGAAATAGGCACTTATCATTGTGCCGCATGCGGCAACCCGCTTTTTCGCAGTAACGGCAAGTTTGAAAGCAGCTGTGGCTGGCCAAGTTTTTTTGAGCCCATCAGCAAGGGCAGTATCATCTATGCGCCGGACAATACTTATAGTATGAAGCGGACTGAAGTGATGTGCGGCAGGTGTAAAGCACACCTGGGCCATGTATTTGAAGACGGCCCGCCACCAACAGGTTTACGCTATTGCATTAATTCTGTAATTCTTGACTTTGAAAAGAAAGAAGCCGAAAAATAATTATTTGATCCCAAGTTTCTTTTTCACTTTGTCGGTAATATCATCTGCAGCAGGAAAAACAAGCAGCTGGTCCTTATAGGCAACATGGGTATACCCGTTCTCTTTTGCGACTTCCTGGATCGTTTTAATTAATTTTTCACGAATGGGTTTGGTAAGCTTTTCCTTTTCTGTTTCAACGGCAGTATTATTCTGTTGTTCTTTGCCCGACAGATCGTTTAGCCTTTTTTGAAGATCGGTTCTTTTTATATTCTTCATTGAATAAGTCATATTAGCAGAATCTTTATAGAACTTTTCTATAGCAGCATTCAATTCATTCTGCATGTCGGTGAAATTTTCTGCCAACGCTTTTTGATATAGGGTTAACGAACTGTCTGCTTTTCTTGTTTCCGGCATCAGCGAAAAAATCTCATCTACGCTAACTACCCCGAATTTTGTTTGTCCACTGCTCCTGTTATTGCTTAAAAGACAAAGCATCACTAAAGCCACGGGTATTATTTTTTTCATATTAATTACTATTTAGCTCTTATTTCCTCATCCCTGTTTGTTTGTTGTTCTTTAGATGGGAACAGGAATTATGAAAATAAACAAATAATAGATAAGGATCACAACGGCCTATGGAATTTCCGCCTGAATAATTATTTTGTAATAGCTGCGATTTTTCTCCATCTTCATGTTCTTAAACTAAAATTCATGAAGATACCTAACGTGTTATACAGCGTTGCATTGCCCCTGCTTTTAAGTACTGCGATATTTGCTCAAAAAATTAACCTGGACCAGTTTAAAAATCTAAAAGCACGCAGCATCGGCCCTGCCGGCATGAGCGGACGGGTAACCTCGATTGACGCTTTATACAGCAATCCAAATATCATCTATTTGGGTACTGCAAGCGGCGGTGTTTGGAAAACCGAGAACAGCGGCGCTAAATGGGAACCTATATTTGATGAGCAACCCATTTTAAATATTGGTGCCGTAGCCGTTCAGCAAAGCAATCCTTCCATATTATGGGTAGGTACAGGAGAAGGCAATCCACGGAATTCGATCAATATCGGCGGCGGAATTTTTAAAAGCCTGGATGGTGGTAAGAACTGGAAGATGATGGGGCTCGAAAAAACAAGGAATATCCATCGTATCATAATTGACCCCGATAACCCCAATATTGTTTATGCCGCAGCCATCGGTAATCCTTATTCCGAACATCCGGAACGTGGTGTTTACAAAACAACAGATGGCGGCGATAGCTGGAATTTGATCTTACATACTAACGATACTACCGGTTGCGCCGACCTTATCATTGACCCCTCTAACCCCAATAAATTAATCGCAGCTATGTGGCAGCACCGCCGTACGCCTTATAGTTTTACGAGTGGAGGCCCCGGAAGTGGTTTATATATCACTTACGATGCAGGAAAGAACTGGAAGAAACTAGGCAAAGAAGAAGGCCTTCCCGAAGGCAATTATGGACGAATAGGTCTGACGATCTGCAATAGTGAACCCAAACGCATATACGCAATGGTGGAAGCTACAAAAAATGGTTTATACAAAACCGATGATGGCGGGTTTAAATGGGAACTGGTGAATAGCAATAAGACTGATGTTACTAACCGGGCTTTCTATTTCCAGGATATAAGGGTGGATCCAAAAAACGAGAACCGGCTGTACAATATCACCCAAACGATCACCATGAGCGAGGATGGTGGCCGCACTTTTAAAACAGTGATCCCATATAGCGGTATACATCCCGATCACCATGCTTTCTGGATAAATCCCAACGATCCCAATTTCATCATTGATGGAAATGATGGCGGTATCGGCATCAGCCGGGACAAGGGGAAGAACTGGATATTCAGTGAACAGATCGCGGTAGGGCAATTTTACCATATCAATGTTGATAATAAAATTCCTTACAATGTAATGGGTGGCATGCAGGATAATGGAAGCTGGCGTGGCCCGGCCTATACCTGGACCAATGGGGGCATAAGAAATTATTACTGGAATAATGTAGGCGGCGGCGACGGGTTTGATGCTTCACCTGATCCTGATAATAACGACTGGGTATATGCTATGAGCCAGGAAGGAGAATTGCAGAAGCGTAATGTAGTTACAGGCGAGGGCATGTATATTAAACCACCAACACCAGATGCAAAAACTTATTTACGCTTTAATTGGAATTCCGCTTTTGCCCAGGATCCTTTAGATACAAAAACGATTTATTACGGTAGCCAGTTTGTACACAAAAGCAGCAATAAGGGGTTAACCTGGCAGATCATTTCTCCTGACCTTACTACAGATAACAAACAGCAGCAGAACCAGGAAAATAATGGCGGCCTCTCTGTTGATATCACAGGCGCTGAAAATTATAATACGATCATTTGTATTGAGCCTTCGGCAAAAGACAATAAAATAATCTGGGTAGGTACTGACGATGGTAATGTACAACTTACAAAAGATGGTGGTAACACCTGGACTAATTTCAGGGGGAAGATTTCGGGTATGCCTTTGGGTGCCTGGGTGCCCCAAATAAGAGCAAGCCGTTACAATGCAGCGGAAGCATTTGTGGTGTGTAATGATTACCGAAGGGGGGATTTTAAACCCTATATCTTTCGTACAAAAAATTTTGGACAGACGTGGGAAAGAATGATCGATGAAAACAAAGTAAAAGGTTATGCCTTATGTATGATACAGGACCCCGTACAAGCCAATTTGATATTTGCAGGAACAGAACAGGGGCTTTGGATAAGTTTTGATAATGGCAGTAGTTTCCAGCAATGGAAAAATGGTTACCCTTCTGTTTCTACTTATGACCTGGCGATACAGGAACGGGAGGCTGATCTTTGTATTGCAACCTTTGGCAGGGCCATGTATATTTTAGATGATATCCGGCCTTTAAGAAAATTTGCCGCCAATAACGGCAGCGCATTTACAAAAATGCTTACTGTATTTGAAGCAGCTTCGTCTTACCAGGCCAGTTATAAACCAGCGCCCGGGTACGAATGGAGTACATGGGGTTTATATGAAGGCCAGAACCGTAACCGCGGTGCCGCCTATTCTTTTTTTATTAAGGCTCCGGAAAAAGCTGATTCATCAAAAAAGATAAAAATAGATTCGGCTATTGTAAATATCTATGCCGGCACCGAAGAGCTCATCAGGACTATTAAAATTAAAACAGATACGGGTTTTAACAGGCAGTACTGGAATTTTGAAACCAAAGGTATCCGCCAGCCGGGCGCAGCCAAACAAAAGGCCGGGGCACCTGAGCCGGTTGACCGTGGGTTGCCGGTTTATCCCGGCACTTATAAATTGCTGGTGACTATGGGTGCCAATTCAGATTCAACGATGCTTACAGTGAATGCAGATCCTGATGTTGTAAATGATAAACAGGTGTACGATGCAAAAAAGCGTATACTGAAACGGCTGGAAAAAAGCACTCTAAAATTAACGGAGGTTACGGATCGGTTAGCCGATGCCGATGAAACGATCGCAAAAATAGATGCACAATTAAAAGAGGTTGAAGGAAAGGAGGCGGATAGTTTACGTAACACCGGCAAAGCAATGACAGACTCTATAAAAAGCATCCGCAATTTTATTTTTGGCAAACCACAGGAAAAACAGGGCTATGGTTCTCCTTACCAGTTAACGGTGAATGAAAAATTACAGACAGCAATCGGGCAGGTATTGGGCAAGAACAAAATACCTGATGCACAGGAAGTGAACCAGGTAGAGATTGCAGAGGCTTTGATCAGCCAGGCAATTGAAAAAGCCAATATATTTTTTTCCACTAAATGGAAGGCCTATCAAAAGCTGGTGGAGGCGATGCCCGTGAAGATCTTTAAAGACTATAAGCCGGTGGAATAATAAAATTTTTTTATAATAAAGTTATGGAGCAGTTTCGGCCGATAAGGTGCGCTGCTCTTTTTTTGTTTTACCCACCTTTAAAATTTACTTTTGCCACCTAATATGACACGGATATGAGTTCAGGAAAATTAAGCCACCTGGCTGAAACATTGATAGGTTCAGAAATTGTAAGCCTTGGTGCTGAAATAAAAGAAAGAATAAAACAGGGAGATAAGATCTATAACTATACTATCGGGGATTTTGACCCTTCTATTTTTCCTATTCCAAAGGAATTAGAGAACGAAATCATTTCGGCTTATAAAAAACACCAAACCAGTTACCCGCCTGCTGAAGGCATTGTAGAATTACGGGAAGCGGTTTCGAATTTTATTGCCGCCAGGGAAGGGCTTCAGTATGCTACCAACGAGATACTGATCGCTGCCGGAGGAAGGCCATTGATCTATGCAGCATTCAGGGCGATCGTTGACAAGGGCGATAAAGTAATTTATCCTGTACCCAGCTGGAATAACAATCACTATGCGCATTTTACAGAAGGAGAACATATATTAATTGAAAGCAAGCTGGAAAATAATTTTATGCCAACGGCTGCGCAAATACAGCCACACATAAAAGGCGCTACGCTTCTGGCCCTGTGTTCCCCGCTTAACCCAACGGGTACAACCTTCACTAAAAAAGAATTAGCCGCGATCTGCGACCTGGTGGTAACAGAAAATGAACAACGCGGCGCGGATGAAAAAAAATTATACCTGCTATACGACCAGATATACTGGACATTAACCTTTGGCGAAACCGAACATTATAATCCTGTTTCCCTTAATGCCAAAATGAAACCTTATACTATTTTCATTGATGGTATCAGTAAAGCTTTTGCGGCTACTGGTGTAAGAGTAGGCTGGAGCATGGGCCCGGCGGCATTGATCGGTAAAATGAAAGCGATCAATAGTCATGTAGGTGCGTGGGCGCCAATGGCAGAGCAAAATGCAGTAGCCGGTTATTTAGGTCAGGAAGAAAATATCAATGCCTATTTCAAGGTTTTTAAAGCAGCTATAGAAGAACGCCTCAATAATATATACAATGGTTTTATCCGGCTAAAAAAAGAAGGTTACGCTGTAGATGCTGTAGCGCCTCAGGCTGCTATTTATCTTACAGTACAAATAAATTTAGCCGGCAAAACAACCGCCGACGGAAAAGTTTTGGAAACACAGGCCGCCGTAACAAAATATATTTTAAATGAAGCAAAGATCGCAATCGTACCCTTTTATGCCTTTGGTACCGGCAAAAATAATAACTGGTACCGCTTAAGCGTGGGTACCTGTAAAAAGGAAGAGATCAATGAAATGCTGGAGAAATTAAAAGGCGCATTAATTAACTTGAGCTAGTCAATCAATTCTTACAATTCAAAAATATAAATGGCTTTAATTCTCTCTGGCGGATAATCCCACTGAGTTGTTGAGGAGTATTATAAATCCTGTACCTGTTCACATCAATTACTTCATGGGCGGTAATAATGTTTTCCAGGTTTTCAACCGCGTACAATATTTCATGAAGTAATTCTACTTCATTTTCAATTGCTTTGGGAGTCATCAACTCCTGGTTGAACAATACCAGTAAATCCCGGTTAGAGTTGTTCATAAGTGAAATTGGGGTTCTAAATACTACTCACATTAAACACTTCAATAGCCTACCATTCCTGTTTTACTTGGGCAACCACATTGTCCTTTCTTTGAAGAAGTACAACCTGTAATGACCAAACTAACAGTAATTGCAAATAGTATTGTGATTTTAAATAGTTTCTTCATCAGCTTAGATTAATAAAGTTAAACTATTTTCACAATTATTTATTGTTTTCTTAAAATGAAATCTGAAAAAATTAACATAAGTGGAGATAGGAGGACGCTGTTAATAGCGCCGCTGGACTGGGGGCTGGGGCATGCCACCCGTTGTATCCCAATAATTTATGCTTTTATCGCCCAGGGGTTCGAGGTGATAATAGCCGGTGACGGGCTTATTGAAAATTTATTAAAAAAGGAATTCCCGGATGTGGTTTTTACGCATTTAAAAGGCTATAATATCCAATATAGTAATAACGGAAAATGGTTACCCTTGAAGTTGTTTTTACAGTTACCAAAATTATTACGGTCGGTTTATTCAGAACATCAATGGCTTAAGCGAATCACCAGGAAGAATAAAATCGACTTAGTGGTTTCGGACAACCGTTTGGGTTTGTATCATTCCAAAATTCCCTGCATTTATATCACACACCAATTAAAAATAAAAACAGCAAACCATTTTACGGCATGGCTTGCTCAAAGTATCCATTATTTTTTTATTAATAAATACAGCACTTGCTGGGTTCCCGATATTGAATTGAGCAGTGGGCTTACGGGTGAATTATCGCATCCCAAAATATTACCTGCAATACCTGTAAAATACATTGGCCCTTTATCCAGGTTCCAAAAAATCACTACTGAAAAAAAATATGACCTGCTGGTATTACTATCAGGGCCCGAGCCGCAAAGAACGATATTGGAAGTTTTAATATTAAAGGAATTGAAAACTTTTCAGGGAAGCGCATTGCTGGTAAGAGGGTTGCCAAGCAATAACGAAAGTGTTGCTCCTCTTTTAAAAAATGAAAATAATATAACAGTCGCGAATCATCTTTCCGCTGGCGCATTGAATAAAGCTATTCAGCAATCCCGTTCAGTGATCAGCAGAAGTGGCTATACCTCTATTATGGACCTGGTTAAACTCGAAAAAAAAGCGATGCTTATCCCTACACCTGGGCAAACCGAACAGCAATACCTGGCTGCTTACCTGGCGCAAAAGAATATTTTTTTAAGCATGCTACAAAAAGAATTCTCACTGGAAAAAGCTTTACTGAAACTGGAAGATTTTTCTGTCACAGCAATTGCTATTGACCACGAGCGGTATAAAAAAATTATTGGAGAATTTATTGCTGGTATTTAAACATCAGTTTGTAAAGTACAGGTATTTGTATCCCCTGATTATTTTTTTTATATCTGTTGCGGCGGAAAAAAAACTGGCATACCATTCGTCAGAAAGGTTTAAGCTCTCTAATGGCAGGTCATTCATTGCCTGGGGTAATGCCGTGGAAGTAAGCACGCCTTTTTTTAGCGCAGGTAATTTATCTGAAGGGGCAGCATAACCTACCCATGTTTTTTGCATAAACAACACAGCAAATACATTTTTAAAAAAAAGGAGGGGTTTTTTCTGCAGCAATAAATGAATAGGAAAGGTTAATAAGAAAATTATGGCGACCACAGCGTCCAGCAAGTTTTTATTCCTTTTATTAACAGGATTAGTAATAGTAAATTTGTCGTCAATGGTTAGGTATTCGCCACTTACATCTTTATTATTACTGCCAACGATGCTCCTGCTCCCGGATGCATGAAATTTATTACGCACCCCTTCCGGTATCTGCTGAACAGCGGCAATGATTTCTTTAAAACTCAGGATGTCTTCGCAGAAAATTATTTCTTTTACCGGGTACATTTTAACCAGTCGGCTTAACTGGTGTATACTTCCCAATGCCTTACTGCTGCTTGTTAAGCTATCGTTTACCCTTCCTAAAACCCTTTCCGGCATTCCCGCCTGCTGCATCAACGCGGTTACGGTAGCGAAATCTTTTTCTCCCGCAACAACAATGGTCTGGCGGTAGCCATCATCGTCTTCTACTTTACTTAATAGATTCCATCGCATAAATAGCCAGCGCAGCAAACTCATTACAATAAAGGCCATCATAATACCAAACACCAGTATGCCTCTCGAAAACCTAAGGTCTTCCGGCAGTAACGCATAACCGCTCAACAGCACCAATGCCGCCATTGCCGTTGACCGGTTAAGCTGCGATTGTTTGTATCCTTTATCATACAAACCCGAGTAATAGGAGGCAATTAAAAATATAACAGTAAAAACAGGGAATGCAATGATGAGCATATTGGGTGAGTAGTTCACTTCTTTACGGATAAAAGTACTCCATAGGTATTTGATGCACCAAAAGCTCATGAAGATAATGCCGGCATCTAAAAGCGGCAGCCCTATCATTTTCAAAAATTTTGCTGTTACAGAAAGTATGGCCCTTAAAAAAATACCTGCCTGTATTAAAAAATTAAATATACCGGCCCTGCTGCCACTGTAATGCTTTTTTACAAACAGGCTCATGGCGCTGTAAAAAAGCCGCACATAATTCAGGCTTCCTTTTTTTGTACTCTCCCCTTTAAAATGGATGATAGTGGTGTGCGCATAATAATAATTTTTATATCCTGCTTTTTGTATGCGGTAGCTTAGGTCAACATCTTCTCCATACATAAAAAAAGTTTCATCGAAACTCCCTGTTATATCCAGTACTTTCTTAGGCACCATCATGTATGCACCTGCCAATACATCCACTTCATGGTTTTCATTTTCCGCTAAATGCCCTAAATGATAACGGGCAAAAGTTTTAGAATGCGGGAACAACTTTGTGAGCCCCGATAATTTAAACAAAGAGGTCAATGGAGAAGGGAAAGCTCTTTTACTTTCTTTTAAGAATTTTCCGGTACCATCGATCATACGGATACCCAAAGCACCTGCATCTGCATGTGATTCAAAAAACCGTATGCTATTTTCAAAACAATCCTCGGGCACGATCGTATCTGGATTTAAAAAGAGAATATACGCTCCTTTTGCTATTGATAGCGCCTGGTTATTGGCTTTCGCAAATCCCAGGTTGGCGTTGTTCCATAAAAATTTAACAGAAGGGAACCGGGATAACAAAAATTCCCTGCTGCCATCGGTAGAATGATTATCCACAACGATGATTTCCTTATCAATATTTTTGCCGGCTTTTATTACAGAGCAAAGGCTTTGTTCCAGGAAATATTTTACGTTGAAGTTTACTATAATAACTGATAATTCCAATACGGGTAAATTATAAGCTGCGAAATACGATTTTTTATTTGACTATTCAAAATACAACTATTATCAGCGGCCCAGCAAAATTAATGCCAGCGCCTGTTGAATGGGCTATACTTAAATTCGCAAATCTGTTTTCCGAAATCGAGGTTATCTTTGCAGGATGATAAAAACAATACTATTGAATGCAGTGGAGGCGGGAGGAAAAGAGTTGAAGCGTTTTTTTAACGGCGAATTTACCATCACCAATAAAGAAGGGATCAATAACCCCGTTACTGAAGCCGACCACGCTGCCGAAAAAGCGATCATTGATATCATACAGCAAAATTTCCCCGGTCATTTTATATTAAGCGAAGAAACCGGCGAAATAATAACGGATAGCGAGTACAAATGGATCATAGATCCTATTGACGGCACGATAAATTTTGCAAACGGTATCCCCATTTGTTGCGTGAGTATTGGTGTAGAAAAAGCCGGTGAAATGATCATGGGCGCCGTATATGCACCCATAATGAACGAGCTGTATGTTGCTGAAAAAGGGTCAGGTGCTTATTTAAATGATAAAAAGATACAGGTAGGTCATAAATCAGAAGTGATCAAAAGTTGCCTGGTAACCGGGTTTCCATATACCTACCTGGATGCGCCTAACGGCCCGCTACAAATTTTTGAAAAATTAATCAGGAAGGGAGTACCAGTGCGTCGCCTGGGGAGTGCGGCCATTGATCTTTGTTGGGTAGCGGCCGGGCGTTTTGATGGTTTTTACGAACACAAATTAGCTGCGTGGGATAGTGCCGCAGGCTTTTTAATGGTGGAAGAAGCTGGCGGAAAGGTTACAGATTTTGACGGCAATGCTTATTCACCTTATCAACCGCATATTTTGGCTACCAATGGTTTGATACACGATGAGATGCTGGCAATTATAAATGGAAGAAAGGGATTGTAAGTCCCTCTATCTCGCCCGAAGGGAGAGGAAAAGGAGAAGATTGAAGCGAAGATTAATTTATGTTGTTTATAAAAAATCATTGCATTTTATTTGTATTGATCAGTTTAATCTGTGACAAAATTATTTTCACCGCAGGTGAAAAACAAAAATAATTTATGGAAGAAAGAACAGAAATAGCATCACTGGGCGAATTTGGATTGATAGACCATCTTACCAGGAACAATGAAATAAAAAACGCGTCCACTATTTTAAGTATTGGAGATGATGCCGCCGTGATCGATCATTTTGGAAGACAAACGGTGATCAGCACCGATCTTTTACTGGAAGGTATCCATTTCGATCTGGGCTACACACCCTTAAAACACCTGGGTTATAAAAGCGTGGTGGTAAATGTGAGTGACATCTATGCGATGAATGCCACGCCTACACAAATTGTGATTAGTATCGGCATCAGTAATAAATTCAGTGTAGAAGCTTTAGATGAGTTTTATGAGGGCGTGTATGCCGCCTGTAAAACATATGACGTGGACCTTGTAGGCGGTGATACCACTACCAGCCAGCGTGGATTTATCATCAGCGTAACAGCTATCGGCGAAGTAGCGCCTGATAGTTATGTTACAAGATCCGGTGCCAAAGTAAATGACCTTGTCTGCGTGAGCGGCGACCTGGGCGGTGCGTTTTTAGGCTTAACGCTTTTGGAACGGGAGCGAAGGATCTTTGAATCTACAGGAGCGCAGCCCGACCTGGAGGGCCAGTCTTATATTGTTGGCCGTTTATTAAAACCCGAAGCAAGAAAAGATGTGATCGAATATTTTTCAGCACAAAATATCATGCCCACCAGCATGATGGATATTAGCGACGGGTTGAGCAGCGAACTGTTGCACATTTGCAAACAGAGTAATGTTGGCTGTGTATTGTATGAAGATAAATTGCCGCTGAATGAAGACAGCAAGGCATTCGCTTATAAATTAGAACTGGATCCTACAGCCTGCGCATTAAGTGGTGGCGAAGATTATGAATTGTTATTTACCGTGGCGCAGGCCGACTATGAAAAGATAAACGCCAATAACGGGTTAAGTATAATTGGATATATCACTGAAAATGCCGAAGGCCGTCATATCATTACCCGTGGTGGAAACAAACATGAATTAGTTGCACAGGGGTGGAATCATTTGAATAAATGAATTACAGGTACCTGATCATATCTTTCTTTCTTTTCCTTGTACTGGGCGGCTGTTCGGTTACAAATAAAGGGTACAGCCCCAATAAAAAATATGCCAGGCAACAGCTTCAGGAAGATTATTCACTTTTAAAAAATATCCTCGAAGCAAAACATCCTTCCCTGTATTGGTATACCAGCAAGGACAGTATGGATAGGTATTTTTCCGAATACTATAACGCCATTGAAGACAGCATGACCGAACAGCAGTTTGGCTGGAAGATCATTGCACCACTTACCGATAAGATACATTGTGGCCATACCAGTTTTGGAATGAGCAAGGCCTATAATAAGTGGGTAGCCAACAGGACGATACCTTCTTTCCCGCTTTTTATGAAAGTTTGGAATGATACCATGGTAGTAACGGGCAACCTGAACCGTAAAGATTCTATTTTAAAAAGAGGGACATTCATTACCGGTATAAATGGTTTGCGAAACAGCGAGCTTACTGGCATCCTATTTAATTATATGACGGAAGACGGTAAGGCCAACAATGTAAATTATTTAAGGCTCAGTAATAATTTTCCTTATTATCACCGTAACATTTTAGGTTTAAATAAAGAATACAGCATTAATTATTTAGATGCTGCCGGTAATGAACAAATGACATTAATCCCGTTGTTTGATCCGCCAAAAGATACCAGCAAAAGGCACAGGGTTCCACCTTTCCCCAAAAGGTCAAAACGGGAAAGAAAAAAACAGGAATTGTTCAATACCCGTTCGCTTGCTATTGATACAGCTAATAATACTGCCGTTATCACGTTGAATACATTTAGTACAGGCAAGCTGCGTAAATTCTTCAGGCAAACATTCGGGTACATTAGAAAGGCCGGAATCAAGAATACGGTGCTTGATATCAGGAGCAATGGCGGGGGTAAGATCAATTTATCTACCTTACTTACGAAATACGTTACACGAAAACCATTTAAGGTAGCGGATTCTTCTTTTGCAGCTGCAAAATATTTAACCCCTTATTCAAAATACATCAAGGGAAAATTTTTAAATAATCTCGGGCTCTTTTTTTTAACCAGGAAAAGAAAAGACGGGATGTATCATTTTGGCATGTGGGAGAGAAAATTATACCATCCCAAATACCACAATCACTATGGCGGTAACCTGTATGTGCTCATCAACGGGCAGACCTTTTCGGCCTCTGCCTTATTTTGTAATGCGGTAAAAGGCCAGGCGGGAATAACCATTGTTGGTGAAGAGGCCGGGGGCGGATGGTATGGAAACAATGGCATCATGATCCCGGATATTACTTTACCTCATACAGCTTTAAGGGTTCGGTTACCCTTGTTCCGGTTAGTGCAGTATCATCATGTACCTAAAGATGGCCGGGGCGTAATGCCTGACATTTATATTGGTACCAGTTATGATGCGCTCATGAAAGGTTATGATAAAAAAATGCAGGTGGTGATGGAGATGATCAGGTTGAAGGTTAAAGGTTGAAGGTTGCGGTTGTTGCTTGTGGTCTATCGTCCGTTATCCGTGGTCTATAAAATAGTAAAATCATCCGCGTCATTTAAAAAAGGGTACTTCGTTCTTACTTCGGTGAGTTTTTCTTTGAAAAGTGTTATGGTATTAACGTCTTCTTCATCGGCCATATGGTACAATACCTGTCCCATGGGATCTATGACCAGACTATTACCGCTGTAATGAATATTTTTAGCGTCATCGCCTACACGATTTACCCCCACTACATAACATTGATTCTCGATCGCCCTTGCACACAATAAAGTTTTCCAGGCATGGCTGCGGCGCTCGGGCCAGTTGGCTACATAAATTAATACATCATATTCAGGAATACTTTCTTCAGGTTTCTGCCTTGACCAAACAGGAAACCTCAGGTCATAACATACCAGCAGGTTTACTTTCCAACCTTTTACCGATGCGATTAATCGTTTGTTGCCGCTGTTGTAATACTGGTCTTCTTCTGCGTAAGCAAACAAATGCCTTTTATCATAATAGCCATATTGTCCATTCGGCAACATCCATATCAGCCGGTTTAAATACTTATCTTCTTCTTTAATAATCACACTGCCGGTCAAGATGATCCCGTTCTTATTGCTCACCGTTCTCATCCATTCCACGGTATCTCCTTCCATTGTTTCGGCGAGTTCTTTTGCACGCATACTAAAACCTGTGCTGAACATTTCGGGCAACACAACGATTTCGGTTTTTTCTTCAATGCTGTCGATCTTCTTTTGGAGCAGCTGCAGGTTGGCTTCCTTATCTTCCCAGATTAAATTGCTTTGTATAGTAGTGATGCTGAGTGTAGACATTAACGAAGAATTTTACCAGCCCGGTATAAAACAAATTTACACATTATTTATTTAGCTGTCCGACGGTTTTAAACCGTCATGACAGCTTCATTAACCTGTTAACCGCTTCTTCCAGCGTAGTTTCTTTTTTGGCAAAGCAAAAACGCAGCACTTTATTATCGGTTTGATCTTTATAAAAAACAGAGACGGGAATGGTTGCGACGCCATATTCTTTTGTAATGCGAATGGCCAGGTCCCTTTCACTTTCATGGCTTATACCCTCATAACTGTACAATTGAAAATAGCTGCCATGGGAAGGGAGTGCTTTGAATTTTGTTTGCTGCATCAGCTTTGCAAAATAGTCCCGTTTCTGTTGCAGGAAACTGCCCAGCTGTAAATATTTTTCCTGCTGCTGTACAAAATCCGCCAGCGCAAATTGTACCGGGCTGTTGCAGCTAAAACAATTGAACTGGTGTATTTTCCTGAATTCTGCCATCAATGCGGTTGGGGCAACGCAGTAGCCAATCTTCCAGCCCGTACAGTGATAGGTTTTGCCAAATGAAAAACAAACAAAACTTCTTTCCAAAAGATCAGGATACCGCAACATGCTTTGATGCTGCAGGCCATCAAAGATCAAATGTTCATATACTTCATCACTTAAAATAAAAATACCGGTATCTTTTACGATTGCTCTTAACTGTGCGATATCATCAGCACTTAACACGCTGCCCGTTGGGTTATGCGGCGAGTTGAGCATGATCATTTTTGTTTTGGAAGAGACTTTTTGCTTCACCAGGTCCCAATCAATTGTATAATCCGGGTAGGTTAATGGAATTAAAACGGGGATAGCACCGTTAATTTCTACAGTGGGAATATAACTGTCGTATGCGGGTTCAAAAACGATCACTTCATCACCCGGTTGCAATACGGTGGTCAACGCGGTAAAAATGGCGTAAGTACCGCCGGGGGTAATGGTTATTTCCGTTTCAGGGTTAATTGCTGCACTATATAAGCTCTGTATTTTTTCTGCAAGGCGTTCACGAAGTGCTACCAAACCGTTCATATGAACATATTGGTTATTGCCTTTTTGCATAGCTGCATGTACAAGCCCAATCAGTTCGGCATCCATCATAAAATCAGGGTAGCCCTGCCCGAGATTAATGGCGTTGTGTTCTGCTGCCAGCACACTCATTACGGTAAAGATAGTGGTGCCTGCATTGGGCTGCTTGCTATGTATGGTTGGTGACAATAATTTTTTTTAGGAGTATAAAATTTCCTGAAAAAATAAAAGGAAAAATCTGCTTTGATCCGTGGCTATAAAAATTTATCGCCCTTGCTGCGCTTGATCTCTGCCACATATTCCTTGATCTCCTGTTCCTTTTCTTTTTTACAGATCATCAGTACATCTTTGGTATCCACTACTATAAAATCATCCAGTCCCTGGAGCAGTATTAGTTTTTTATTATCGGCGTGCACCATATTTTTAGTTGCGTCTATTACCACCACGTTATTTCCCGCCACTGCGTTCTCCAAATAGTCTTTAGCTAGATTTTCATAGGCGCTTCCCCAGGTACCCAAATCGCTCCAGCCAAAAGACGATGGGATAATATACACATTATCGGCTTTTTCCATGATGCCATAATCAATAGAGATATTTACACACTGCGGGTAGATCCTGTCGATAGCTTCTTTTTCGTTGGCTGTATTGAAGTTTGCCTTTTCTCCGTCAAATAATTCATTCAGCTCTGGTAATAACTTTTCAAATGCCGCTACGATATTTTTTACCTGCCACACAAATATGCCGGCATTCCATAAAAAATCACCGCTGGCAATAAAGGTCTTTGCTAATTGAAGGTCGGGCTTTTCCGTAAAGGTTTTTACTTTATATACATTATCGCTTACTGATTGCTGTTCGTATTGAATATAGCCGTAGCCGGTGTTGGGATGCGTTGGCTTAATACCCAATGTTACCAACGCTTTAATGTTTGCTGTAAATTCCAGGGCGTCCAGGCATATCTTTTTAAAATTTTCAGGTTCCAAAATAATGTGATCAGCAGGAGCGCATATTAAATTGGCTTCGGGATTTAACTGCAGCAGTTTATGCGCAACATAAGCCACGCAGGGTGCCGTGTTCTTCCTTGAAGGTTCGCACAAAATATTTTCGGTAGGGATCTCCGGTAATTGTTTGGCAACAATATGTTTATATTGCTCGGAGGTTACTACGTAAATATTTTCGGCCGGGATAAAATTAACAAAACGGTCGAAAGTGCCCTGTATCAACGTTCTTCCCACATTTAAGATATCGAGGAACTGTTTGGGAAAATCGGTACGGCTCATAGGCCAAAACCTGCTGCCGATACCACCGGCCATTATTGCTACATAAGTGTTCTTGTTCATTTTCATATTTTAAATGATGCCTTCTCTTATTAGGTCATGCAGGTGAATCACCCCTGCATAGCTTTCGTTATCGGTAACCACGAGCTGGCTGATATTATTGCTTCTCAATACATCCAAAGCTTCTGTTGCCAACGCATCTGCGTTAATTGTTTTAGGGCGCCTGCTCATAATATTGCCTGCCGTAAACCCAGCAAAATCATTGTTGCTTTCCAGCATCCTTCTCAGGTCGCCATCGGTGATGATCCCCAACACGGCGTTATCTTTATCGATAACCACTGCCGTGCCTAAACGCTTTTTTGTCATTTCAACAATCACTTCTTTAAGCGTTGCGCCGGTAAATACCGCAGGTTTTTCGTTTTGAGAAGATAATTCACCTACTCTCAAGTATAATTTTTTTCCCAGCATGCCGCCGGGATGAAATTTTGCAAAATCTTTACTGTCAAAGCCCTTCAATTCCATCAGGCAAACCGCCAATGCATCGCCCATTACCATCTGTGCTGTGGTGCTGGTTGTGGGGGCAAGGTTATTGGGGCAGGCTTCCTGGTCTACCGTAGTATTTAAAACAACAGTACATTGTTGTGCCAGGTAAGATTGCATATTGCCCACCATCCCGATAAGGCTGTTCCCAAAATTTTTTATCAGGGAAACCAGCACTTTTATCTCCGGGCTATCACCGCTTTTACTGATCAGCATTACCACATCATCCTGCTGTATCATGCCCAGGTCGCCGTGAATGGCATCGGCCGCATGCATAAAAAGGGCCGGCGTGCCGGTACTGTTCATAGTAGCAACGATTTTTTGTGCTACAACAGCACTTTTACCGATACCGCTGATGACCAGCCTGCCTTTTGAAACTGCGATAAGCTCTACTGCTTTTACAAAATCTTTGTTAATAAATGCTGCTAAACCACTCACCGACCTGGCTTCCAGTTCAATGGTTTTAAGGGCAGAAGCTATAATTAACTGGCTGTTCATTTTTGTGCCGCAAACCTACTCTAAATCAGGCATAATGCAAAGACCAACCGGCCCTAATATTGCTGTTTTAATTAAAGGCTTGCCATTTGGGGTTTTTTGAGTATCTTAAATGATCATACAGGTTTCAATTAATGGGAACACAGTTTAAAGGCCGCTTTTACAGTTGGGTTAAGTTAACTTAACTGCCCCGTTTTAAAAACCTTGTTTTCACCAAATAAAACGACTCAAAGAAACCGCGTGAAAGAAAATTTGTTATGGCTACCGTAAAATCAAAAGCTGCTAAACCTAAAGCTGCAATAAAAAAACCGCTTATACTATCCGGCGAAAAGGCGGCGCCGATAAAAAATCAAACCGGTTTAAACGCCGCATTACAAAAGCATTTTGGGCTGGATAGTTTCAGGGGAACCCAGGAAGCGGTTATTAATAACCTCCTTTCGGGCAACGACACATTTGTGATCATGCCTACGGGTGGTGGTAAAAGTTTATGCTACCAGTTGCCGGCGATCATCAGTGACGGCGTGGCAATAATTGTATCGCCGTTGATCGCCTTGATGAAAAACCAGGTGGACCTGGTAAGGAGCTACAGCAGCAAGGACCATGTGGCGCATTTTTTAAACAGTACACTGAATAAGGGCCAGCAAAAGATTGTGAAGGACGATCTTATTACGGGCAAAACAAAAATGCTGTACGTGGCGCCTGAAACCATGACAAAGGAAGAAAACGTTACTTTTTTTAAAGATTTGAAAATATCTTTTTTTGCGGTAGATGAAGCACACTGTATTTCTGAATGGGGCCATGATTTTCGTCCTGAGTACAGGAGGCTAAGGGAGATCATGGACATGATCGATGAAAAGATCCCGGTAATTGCCTTAACTGCAACGGCTACCCCAAAAGTGCAGAGTGATATTGTAAAAAACCTCGGCCTTCGCAATCCCAAAATATTTATCTCTTCCTTTAACAGGCCCAATCTGTATTACGAGATCCAGCCCAAGGTCAACCTGGATCAAACCAATAAAAGTATTGTACGTTTTATACAGCAGCACAAAGGTAAAAGCGGTATCATTTATACACTCAACCGCAAAACCACCGAGGAGCTGGCAAGTATGTTGATGGCAAACGGTATTAAAGCGGTTGCCTATCATGCCGGCTTAGACGCTAAATTAAGAGCCGACCGGCAGGACCAGTTTTTAAATGAAGATGTGGATGTGATCGTGGCCACCATTGCATTTGGAATGGGTATTGATAAGCCCGACGTGCGTTTTGTTATTCATTATAATATACCGAAGTCCATAGAAAACTATTACCAGGAAACGGGCCGGGGTGGCCGTGATGGTATGGAAGGAAAATGTATCCTCTACTATTCTCATAAAGATGTGGCCAAGCTGGAACATTTTATGAGAGACAAGCCATTAAGTGAAAGAGAAGTAGGCGCACAGCTGATTAATGAAACCGTGAGTTATGCCGAAAGCAGTGTATGCCGGAGGAAAACCCTGTTGCATTATTTTGGAGAAGAGTACGATGACAGTAAAAGCTGCGGCCATTGCGATAATTGTTTGAACCCAAAAGAAAGGATCGAAGCCAAACAGGAAGCGGTGACCGTATTAAAAATTGTCAAAGCTTTGGAAGAACGTTTCCCAATCGAATACGTGCAATTGATCCTTGCCGGCAAGGCAACGCCTGCAGTAAAAATGTACCGCCATGAAGAACTAGATGTTTTTGCCAGCGGTAATGATAAAGAGCCCCATTTCTGGAACAGTCTTATCCGCCAGATGCTGTTAAGCGGTTTGATCGCGAAAGATATCGTGGAATATGGTTTATTAAAATTCACGAAAAAGGGCGAGGCTTATTTGAAGAAACCAACTTCTTATAAAATTGTGCTCAACAATTTATTTGAAGATGCCAATGCGGATGATGAAGAAAGCGAACAGAACGGAGACGCCGGTGGCGCGGTAGATGAAAAGCTCGTACAATTATTGAAAGACCTGAGAAAGAAAGTGGCGAAGGAAAAAAACCTGCCGCCTTTCGTGATCTTTTTAGAAAGCAGCCTGGAAGATATGGCTACGATGTATCCGACTTCAATGACGGAATTGGAAAAGATTAGCGGTGTAAGCAAGGGTAAGGCTCTACGTTATGGCAAACCTTTTTTAGAGGTGATCATCAAATTTGTAGAAGAGAATGATGTAATAAGGCCTGATGATTTTGTAATGAAAAGCGTAGCGAATAAAAATAATAATAAAATATTCATCATACAAAATATCGATAAGAAAATCCCATTGGAAACATTGGCCAAGAACCGGGGATTACGGATAGATGAATTATTGGAAGAAATGGAAACCATTGTAGCCAGCGGCACAAAACTCAACCTTGACTATGCCATTGATGAAATGGTAGATGAATATGAGCAGGAAGAGATCATCGATTATTTTAAAAGCTGCGAAACCTCGTCATTGCAGGTAGCACAGGAGGAACTGGCCGACAGTAATTTTAACTGGGAGCAGTTGAAACTGATGCGGATAAAGTTTTTGTGTGAGTACGGGAATTAACTATTGAGAGGTTGAAGGCATAATGCTTAAGGCTTGAGGTATGAAAACAGGGCGGAGCCCTTATGCCTCCATCCTCACGCCTTCCCTTTATCTCAAACTTTCTTCATTTTGGTGAATTTTTTGGGGATAATCCCTTATTTTTGCCCCCCGAATTAGAAATTCAACATTGCCTGTTCAATATTCGATATTCGAATGGTGCGGTAGCTCAGTTGGTAGAGCAAAGGACTGAAAATCCTTGTGTCGGCGGTTCAATCCCGCCCCACACCACAAAGCCTCAACAGTATTGTTGAGGTTTTGCATTAAATGGGCTGTCGGTAATTGTTCTTTTGGCTTGTTCAATCCTTCGACTACACTGTGGAGAACAAAAAAGACACCCGAAAATGATTGCCCCCATTTTGGTAGTAGCCCTAAGCTTTTATACTACTTTGACTTCAGCATTTCCAATTCAGGCTGTGTTTAACTTTCAAATTGCTTCAATATCAAACAAGCACCTGCTTCTTATTCCTTAAAAGCCTTTGACACAATCGCTGTTGTTTAAAATAAAAACGTCCCCAGGTACCCTGAAGACGTTTTTTATAATTCTTTTTTGAAAATAAATTATTGCTTACCACACATGCACCCGCTTCTCTTCCGGTAACCACATTTTATCGCCCGGTTTAATTCCAAAAGCATCATAAAATTCCTGCATTTGCTGTGGGGGTATTAATGCCCTGTATTCTGCCGGTGAGTGGGGATCGGTTAGTATAAGATTAGCCGCGGTTTCGGGCAATGCAATACCACGCCATACCTGTGCCCAGCTTAGAAAGAAACGCTGGTCGGGGGTAAAGCCATCTATTTTTTTCTTGCTTTTACCCTGTTTGGTTTTTTTAAATGCCTCATAGGCCATCGAGATACCACCAAAATCGGCAAGGTTTTCACCCAATGTCAATTTACCGTTTACATGTAACGTATCCAGTATCACAGCCGCATCATATTGTTTGGTTACCGCATCAGCCAATACTTTAAATTTATCCGCGTCTTCTTTTGTCCACCAGTCACGCAGGCTGCCATCGGCATCGCTCTGTCGGCCTTGGTCATCAAAACCGTGCGTCATTTCATGTCCTATCACGGCCATGATACCACCATAATTCACTGCATCATCAGCACCAAAATCAAAGAAAGGAAACTGCAATATCCCCGCAGGGAAAGTGATCGTATTCTGGATAGAACCATAAGAAGCATTAACCGTAGGCGTGGTAAAATTAAATTCAGTGCGGTCGATAGCTGTCCCCAGTTTATTGATATTATAATTATAGGCCCATTTGGAAGCATTCCTTACATTATCCAATAAAGAATTTTTCGTGATCACTACAGCTTCATATTCTTTCCATTTATCGGGGTAAGCGATCTTTTTGGTAATGGCCATCAGTTTGATCAAAGCTTTTTTCTTCGTCTCTTCACTCATCCAGGTAAGGCGTTTGATACGATCCCCAAAAGTTTGTTGCAGGTTGTTCACCATTTCCAGCATACGCTGTTTGGCTTCGGGTTTAAAATAACGGTCTACATATAAATGCCCCAGCATGTCACCAATGCTGCCATCTATCAGTGATGCCATTCGCTGCCAGCGCGGAGTAATTTCTTTTTGCCCGCTGATCACTTTCTGGTATTCAAAATTGGCAGTTACAAAATCATTGCTGAGATAAGGCGCTGCATTTTTCAACACTTCAAATTTGGCCATCTGCTTCCAGGTATCCAATGGTATATTAGAGAGCAGGCTATCCAATGCAGAAAAAAATGGAGGCGTGCTTACAATAATAAAATCCTGTTTGGGAATATCCAGCGCTGTAAAAACAGCAGGAATATTCAGTGTGGTGAATTTTGCAGAAAAATCTTCCGGCGTAAATTTATTATATCTTTTTTGGGGGTCTCTTAATTCCACCCGGCTCCATTGCGCTTTTGCAATTGCGGTTTCTGTTTTTAAAATATTGCCGGCATAAGTAGCAGCAATGGCATTATCTGCTCCAGTATAAATAAAAAGTTTAGTGATATAGGTTTTCAGCGCATCACGAATAGCCACACTGCGTGGATCGTTCTTTAAATAATAATCCCTGTCGGGTAAGGTAGTGCCGCTTTGCCCCATTGTAATCCGGTAAACATTAATGTCTTTAGGATCCTGCCCCACAAACGCGTTGAACAAACCACCTGCTGCGCCAGCCTTTCTCAATTTTAATAGATGGCTCAGCAGGTCTTTAATATTGGAGATGCCATCAATAGCCTGCAGGTCTTTCAGTATTGGCCTGGCACCTGATCTTTCCAGTTGTAAACTGTCCATGCCACTTGCATAGAAGTCGCCGCTCATCTGTTCGGCCCGGCTCCTGGTTTTTTTAACCGCCGCTTCGTCTAATAAAATTTTAAGGCGTTGTGAAGATTCTTCCCGCAGCCCGTCGAAGCTGCCCCATCTTGTTTTGGTGGAGGGCATTACGGTTGTTTTCAACCATCCGCCATTGGCATATTGGTAAAAATTATCGCCCGGTTTTACCATGACGTCCATATTGGCCTTATCAATATATTTCATTTGGCCATTAACAAGGAAAGGCGCCGCAACCAACAGCAGGGATACTATTTTTTTCATATTAACTTTATATTTTAGAGAACCTACAAGTTAATTATTTTTAACTGTTCGTATTTAAAAAAAGTATCAATGGGGATTGTGCTTGGTAGCCGGTGGTTCATGGCATTGGTATCCAGGTAAAGACAAGTGGAGCACCAACATTCTTGATTCTTCCACCAGTATTTGGATTGTTCTTTTTTTGTTGATCCCTTATTTTACTGGCAGAAGAATCGGGGCGGAGGCTGGCGGAGATTCCATCTATCCTTATCTTTTTATTAAATCATCCTATGCCTTGTTATAAACTTTGATCAAAGGTTCTGTCAACACCGCTGCAGCGGGGCTGCAGTAGAAATAAATGGTATCAGCGATCGCTTCAGGCTTTACCCAATTATTAAAATCAACATCCGGCATGCTTTTGCGGTTTTGAGGAGTATCAATAGTACTCGGTACAATAACCGCAGTTACCACATCGGTACCTTTCGCTTCTGCATTCATTAATTCAGCCAAACGAAAAATCAATGATTTAGCTAAACCATAAGCGACCATGCCTTTGCTGTTAACAGCACTTAGCCCGGGCTTTGACCCGATCAAAAATATTCTGCCGGTTTTCTGTTGCATCATTTGTACAAAAGTAGGGCGTGCAACATTATAAGCAGTTTCAAAATTCAGTTGGTACTGTTTATAGATGTCGGATGTTTTTGTATCGGCCACAGCGCCCTTGGCAAAACCCCCAACCGTTAATACGGCTGCATCAACTGTTCCGTATTTTTCTATCATTGCCTGTACAAATTTTTGCGAATCCTGTTCGCTCATCAGGTCAACAGTTATTTTTTCGAATTTGTCATCAGCAATATCAACAATTGCGGGATCATTGGGCACGATGGTTCCAACAACCTGATAACCTTCCGCTAAAAACTTTTTTATTACGGCCTGTCCCATATTGCCCGAAGCGCCGGTTACAATCGCTGTTTTGTTTGCCATCGTATGATATTTTGCATTTACAAAGTGACGACAAAATAACAACAATAAAAATGAAGATAAGTCAGCCTTTTCGATAAGGGCTGATTGGTGCCTGTTAAGAACATGGATTTTTTTGTTAGGAAAGCGGCTTCACATTTATTTATGCAACAACTTTATTTGAGTGGAAAATCGTAATTTGCCTGTCATGCAACATTGCACTACCATATCTTTTTTAATTGCTCATTTTGCATGGATATACCGCGGTCTTAACAGTATGCCCGATTATTGAGTTTCCCCTTCATTTTCTCTAAATAAAATTGCTAAACAAAATATTTTTGTATGGATGATATATTCCAGGTAATGGTTACATCAGAAGTGGGTGCTTTAAAACGTGTATTGGTACACAGTCCGGATAGTGGCCTGGGTAAGGTGGTGCCATCAAAAGCACAGGACTGGTTGTTTGAAGACATTGTTCATTTAGATACTATCCGCAAAAACGAGTACGATTATTACACCAAGATATTGCTATGGTTTCTTGACCCCGAAAAGATAAAAGGAAAAATTGCAGCCATCGATGCCGCGGAAAATAAAAGGGCTTTTTATATACCTGAGCATGATCATTTTTATAAAAGCGATAAAGTAATAGAGCTGCAATGGTTGCTGGCTGATATTTTGGAAGACAACAGTATTAAGGCAGAACTGGTTGCTTCGGTATGTGCTATTGAAGGCTGCAGTTATGGGGCACAAAAAAACCTTTGTGGCTATGCATCAAAAGAGCTGGCTAAAACCTTTATTTCGGGTACTTCAAGTAAAAAGGAATTGTTGTTTGCACCGATCCCCAATTTTATTTTTACCAGGGATATCGGCATCGCGATCAATAATTATATACTGCTGAACAAGCCGGCTAAAAAAGCAAGAACCAGAGAAGCCTTGCTGGCAAAATATATTTTCTTTAACCACACGTTGTTTGCCGGGTACAAAAATAATATCATTGAACTGAGCGACAACCAGCACAGTTTTTTACTGCCCAAGGAAGACGATGATAAAAAATTAACACTGGAAGGCGGCGATATCATGGTGGTAAGCGAAAAGCATTTACTGGTAGGGGTAAGCGAAAGAACCAGTTTGGAAGCGGCAGTAAAGATCACCAATACAATGTTCGACAGGAATATTGTTGAAAAGGTAACGATCATAAAGATCCCGAAGAAAAGGGATTATATGCATATTGATACCATATTCACACAGGTGAAAAAAAATGTATGGGTGATGCTGGGTGTTTTTTCCCGTAAAGCGGTATTGCATGAAGGTGCCAGCCCTATTGAATCCCTGTTGGAAGTGAAGAAGGAAGAAAAAATAAAGATCATGCAGTTTCATAAACAAAACACAGAAAAGCCTATTCATTTTGAAAGCCTCGAAGACCTTTTGATCGATATCAGTATAACAGACCTTAACTGCACCGAAGAAATAAAAATCATATTCAGCGGTAACAATGAATTCCCTTACAACGTAAGAGAACAATGGACAGACAGTTGTAATTTACTGGCGTTGAAAGAAGGCGTGGTACTGGGCTACGACCGTAATGATAAGACCACCGAAGCTTTTGCAGCCAATGGTTTTAATGTGGTTCACGTTAAAGATTTGATACAGCAACTGGAAGCGGGAACAATAACCGTTGAAAATATTTCTGACAGTTTAATATTGATGCCTTCAGCAGAATTATCCCGTGCAAGAGGCGGCTTCCATTGTATGAGCATGCCGTTACAAAGACAAGTTCTTAGTTTTTAGTTGTTAGCCAGGCAGCGTTTAATCTTTGAAGTATTTCTAACTATGAACTATGAACTATGAACTATGAACTAAAAAACTCAACACTTCACCCAAAAACTCACATGGAACAAAACACTTCCCACCTCCTCATGATACGCCCTGTTAAATTTGCCTATAATGCAGAAACAGCGGTGAACAACAGTTTCCAGTCAGCGTCCACAGATGATACCGTACAACAAAAAGCACTGGAGGAATTTGATGGCTTTGTAAATAAACTGCGGGCCAATGGCATTGATGTAACCGTTGTGCAGGATACTGCCGAACCCCATACACCCGATTCTATTTTCCCTAATAACTGGATATCATTTCATGAAGGAGGGACTATTTATTTGTATCCCATGTTTGCCGAAAACAGGAGGCAGGAAAGAAAACAGCAAGTGCTGGATGCGATCAACAGAAAATTCGTTATCAGCAATACCACTGATCTTACTGCAAGTGAAAACAATGCTATTTTTTTAGAAGGAACAGGCAGTATGGTTTTAGACAGGGCCAATAAAATTGCTTATGCCTGCATCTCTCCACGAACAGATAAAAATTTACTAAAGCAATTTTGTAAACAACAACAATATACTGCAGTTAGTTTTACTGCAAACGATCAAAATGGCGATGCCATCTATCATACTAATGTAATGATGTGCGTAGCAGATAAATTTGTAGTGGTCTGTTTGGAATGTATTAAAGATGAAAAAGAAAAAACTCATGTTGTACAAATAATTGAAAACAGCGGAAAGGAAATTATAGTAATATCATTGCTACAAATGAATCAATTTGCCGGCAATATGCTGCAGGTGATTAACCAACAGGGCCAGCCATTTTTGGTGATGAGTACACAGGCTTATGAAAGCCTTACAGTTACGGAGGTTGAAAAACTGGAAAGCTACAATGCTATCATCCACAGCAATATTAAAACCATTGAAACCAATGGGGGAGGTAGTGCAAGGTGTATGATGGCGGAAGTGTTTTTGGATTTGAAGTAATTTAACTATCAATCCTGTAATATAAATTTATTACACCGATAACAATTATGCAATTAATTGTAACATACTGCTACAGAATCCTGCCGGGTCGAAAAGATGGTATACGGGGTTACATAATCACGCGGAGCTTTACCAATATTTAAAATACAGATTTCCGGGTTGCTATCTTTATCCCTATCAAAAAAAAAGCCGGTTATTTCAAAAAATCTATCTTTTCTTATGTTAAAATATTTAATTTTTCGGGTCAAAGGATTATAATCATATATAGAACTGGCATAATGGAATTTATTAAGTAATAACATCCGTTAAAAAACTGGACGTTCGTTTCTTTATCGACTATCTTTTTTAATTCTTTGTTATGCTTTAGTTTTACCGGTAATTCGGGATAAGTTATTTGCGGTTTAACTATTGCTTCTATAGAAATTAAAGACTTGACAGTGCCGGGTGATATGCCGCTTGTTTCGGTAAATGTATTTTGCCTGCCGGAAAGGAATTGGAATTTGTTATTTAAAGAATCATAAAAAAAACAGCAGCTAAATTATTTGAAGTAGTCCCGTCTATCAAAAAAAGGTATCCCTTACAATCAATAAGGAGGAAGAATTAAAATCATTATCGTCAGGCAAATTCACCAACCTTGCGCTATCACACAACTTCAGTTTAGTGTTTTAGGAAATAGGTTTTGTACTAATTTCCATCCGGCAGTATGTAAACAGCTGTATGATTGACATTAATGTAAGCATTCTCATAACTATAAACTTACAACCTTATAGGCATAAATGTAATTTTTTCCAGGGTTGTAAATTCTATAGGTGCCTGGTTTATTTTTAATACAAACAAGCCTGCCCCAACGCAACAGGCAATACAGCTGCAATCGCATCCTGTTTTGTTTTTTCATCATACAATTTTTCAATCGCCCAACCCATCAGGTCTGCCGCTGCAAGGCAACCTGCTGCAGTATGCACAAGGTGCTCAGCGGGTAAATTTTAACACAGGGCCATAACCGGCGATCAAATAATATTTTTATCATCACTTCTACTGATATTAATCACATTTTTTATAACAAACGGTCAATACTTTGTGCTACTTAAATTATAATCATTTTTTATGGAAAATATTATTGAGCAAAAAAAGCCAGTTGAGGCTGCTTCAAAAAAAACTTCGGCCGCTTCAATAATAGATGGCAATGAAGCTGCCGTGTATATTGCTTACAAAACAAGCGAGGTTTGCGCCATCTATCCCATTACACCTTCATCGGCCATGGGCGAATTTGCCGATGAGTGGAGCAGCGATGACAAACCAAACATCTTTGGCGAAGTACCAAAGATCATTGAAATGCAGAGTGAAGCAGGAGCTGCAGGTGCTATTCATGGTGCACTGCAGGGAGGGGCACTGGCTTCTACCTTTACCTGTTCACAGGGATTATTACTCATGATCCCCAACATGTATAAAATAGCCGGGGAATTAACACCTACCGTATTTCATATTGCCGCAAGGGCTTTGGCAACTCATGCCTTGTCCATCTTTGGCGATCACAGCGATGTAATGGCGGTGCGTTCTACTGGCTTTGCCATGTTGTTTGGTAACAGCCCACAGGAAGCACATGATATGGCCATGATCGCTACGGCTGCTACATTGAATTCCAGCATTCCTTTCCTGAATATTTTTGATGGCTTCCGTACTTCACACGAACTGAATGAAGTAAATATTATACCTGACGATACCATAAAACAAATGATCAGTGACGAAGCAGTTGCCCGACACCGTCACCGGGCATTAAACCCTGAAAATCCTTTTATCCACGGCACCGCACAAAATCCCGATGTGTATTTCCAGGGCCGTGAAGCGTGCAACCAGTACCATTGGAAAGTGCCGGCAATTGTTGAAAAAAGCATGCGGCAGTTTGAACAACTTACCGGCCGTGCATACAAATTATTTCAATATTATGGACACCCCGAAGCAGAAAATATAATTATAATTATGGGTTCCGGCTCGGGTGCAGTGGAAGAAACGGTGGATCATTTAAACAGTAAAGGGGAAAAAACCGGTTACTTATCTGTGCATTTATACAGACCATTCTCTGTACAGCATTTTATTAATGCTTTGCCTGCAACAGTACAACATATTGCAGTGCTCGACCGCTGCAAAGATACCGGCGCCATCGGCGAACCTTTATACATGGATGTGATCAATGCATTGCACGCGGGATGGGAAAGTGAAATGCCAAAAGTAATTGGCGGCCGTTATGGTTTGGCGTCTAAAGAGTTTAATCCTGCAATGGTGATGGCTGTATTTGAGGAACTGAAAAAAACAAAACCAAAAAATGGTTTTACCATAGGCATTAAAGATGACGTTACGTATACCAGTCTTACTTATGATAAGCATTTTTCACTGGAAGACCGCCATTTATTCCGCGGCCTTTTCTTTGGCCTTGGTGCCGACGGTACTGTGAGTGCCAATAAGAACACGATCAAGATCATTGGTGATGTAACCAACAACCATGTACAGGGCTATTTTGTTTATGATTCAAAAAAATCAGGGTCATTAACAGTTTCCCATTTGAGGTTCAGTAAACAGCCCATTCACTCCACTTATTTAATTAACTCGGCCAACTTTGTTGCCTGCCATCACTTTAATTATTTAGAAAAATATGATATTTTAAAAGACGCACAACATGGGGCTACCTTTTTATTGAATGCGCCTTTTGCCAATGAACAAGTATGGGAAAACCTGCCCCGTAATATCCAGGAAGAGATTAAGGAAAAGCAATTGAAGCTGTATGTGATCAATGCTTCTAAAGTAGCTAAAGAAACGGGCATGGGTTCCCGCATCAATTCCATTTTACAAACCTGCTTTTTTGCTATATCGAATGTAATGCCAAAGGATGAAGCGATTAGTTATATTAAAAAGGCTATCCAGAAATCCTACGGAAGAAAAGGCGATGCGGTGGTACAGAAGAATTTTGATGCAGTGGATAAGACACTTGAAAATTTATCATTGATCGATTATACACAATTTGCTGTAGGCAACAAAGAAACAGTACCCGCCATTTCGGGTAATGCACCGGTTTTTGTACAACAGGTGCTGGCAAGGATCATTGCAGGTGAGGGTGATGAATTACCTGTCAGTGCTTTTCCGGCAGATGGAACTTATCCGTCTGCTACTACCCGTTATGAAAAAAGGGGTTTGGCAGAACAGGTTCCGGTATGGGATCCTTCCCTCTGTTCCCAATGCGGTAAATGTTTCTTTGTTTGCCCACATGCAGCCATCAGGCCAAAAGTATACAATAATGATCTGTTAGTTGACGCACCGGATTTCTTTAAACATACAGCCCCCATTGGTAAAGAGTTTTTTAAAGAAACAGAATCTTACACTTTGCAGGTTGCTGTTGAAGATTGTACCGGTTGTAATCTTTGTGTAGAAGTTTGCCCAATAGAAAGTAAAACTGAACCAGGCCACAAAGCCATCAATATGCAGGAAGTATTACCATTGAAAGAAACTGAAAAACAAAACTGGGATTTCTTTATTGGCTTACCTGATATTGATAGAACGAGAATTAACCGCAGTACCGTAAAAGGCAGCCAGTTAATGGAACCCCTATTCGAATTTTCGGGTGCCTGCAGCGGTTGTGGCGAAACCCCTTATTTAAAATTGCTTACCCAGTTATTTGGAGACAGGATGATCGTTGCCAACGCAACAGGCTGCTCCAGTATTTTTGGTGGAAACCTGCCTACAACACCCTGGAGTAAAAATGGGCAGGGTCTTGGACCGGCATGGGCAAACTCTTTGTTTGAAGACAATGCTGAGTTTGGCTTAGGTATTAAACTGGCCACCGATATGAAACGTAATTACGGCATGTCTTTATTAAAAACATTGCGGGAAGATGTGGGTGGAGAATTGACTGATGCCATTATAAACAATGTAGAAGGAGATGAGGCCGCCATTATTCAGCAACGTAAAAATGTAAATGAATTAAAAGAGAAATTAAGGAATATCAATAAACCTGAGGCCAGCCTGCTATACCAGATAGCAGAATTTTTAGAGCATAAATCCATGTGGATTGTTGGTGGTGATGGCTGGGCATATGATATTGGTTTCAGCGGCCTCGATCACGTATTATCTACCGGTGATAATGTGAATATACTGGTGCTGGATACCGAAGTATATTCCAATACAGGCGGGCAAAAATCTAAGTCGTCTCCCATTGGAGCCAGCGCTAAATTTTCTATCAAAGGAAAAACAACCGGCAAAAAGGATCTTGCTATGCAGGCTATAGCACACGGCACTGCATTCGTAGCAGAGATAGCCATGGGTGCCAATGATGTGCATGCATTGAAAACGATCCTGGAAGCTGAGGCTTACCCGGGCCCATCAATAATAATTGCCTATAGTCATTGCATTGCCCATGGTTACGACATGTGCCATGGCTTAGATCAACAGGATCTTGCAGTGAAAACCGGCTACTGGCCCCTGTTCCGCTATAACCCTATGAAAGAACAAGGCAAACGTTTTGTGGTTGACAGTAAAGATCCTTCAATACCATTGGATGAATTTTTATACCATGAAAATCGTTTTGCCACTATTAAGAATAATGATCCTGAAAAAGCCGCCCAATTTTTAGCGCTTGCTGAGAATGGGATAAAACAAAGATGGGAAAAGATGCAGGCGCTTAAAGCCTTGTGATCTTATTAATTACTAACCCGGGAGGGAACCTTAATGAGGTTCCCTTTTTATTATTTATATACAGGAAGCTGTTGTGGTCAGAGGCAATAAAGCTAATTTTTAAATAGCTAATGCTTTAATTATACAAGTAAACGCGAAAAGGGGGAAATTAATAACCCTTTCTGTAAAACGCCACATTAAAAAAGTTACCTGAATTTTCCCGAAATGGTATAGCAAACCTTATCATTAATCCTTCTAAACACGTCCCCGTTTATCTTTCGCAAACGGTGAAGTTTTTTTTTATCCAGCAATCTTCCTTCAGTGTCGAAATATTGGGGTAGGGCAAAATAAGTGAGGATATAATATTTGGCATAAGCAAAAGGAGCTTTTAATGCAACGGGTTTTATTGACATAAAAACGAGCACATTCTTTTTGCCATCAACATAATAATCATAATTCTTTATCCAGGCACAGCGGATGGCCTGCATCTGCTGGATTAACCTGATCACTTTGGGCGCATTCATATGATAGGCCACAAGCGTATCGCTAAGCCGTGGCTCATCAACACCAAATTCGTAAATATAACTCAGCGTATCAGTGATGATCTCAACTGAAACCGTTTTAAAATCCCTCGAGGTAAATGCTACAGTAAAAGGATGCAGCGGCGATAAAGCTTTATAAGTTTCCTCGATTTTATCCAGCACTTTTTGATTTTGATAATAATACTTAGTGGAAATGTTCTTTGGCGAACAGGAAAAGATCAACAGTGTGATTGAAAAAGATAATATTGCAGGTATCAATTTAGTTGGCATCGGCTTCTTTTTTAGTACAGAAAGTAATACCAAAAATAATTCGCTTAAAAAATGCAGGCGACATTTGTAACTGTGTACGGCCGCCATAATCCCAGTACACTAAAGTGATCAGGTCATCAGCAAGGGTTATTTTTTCTGCCACAATAAAATGGGTGGGCACTTTTAATTTAAGGGCGACATGGCTTTTTTTATGCACCACCCTGTTGTTGATGAATAAAACAACTTTACCCGCTGCCATGCGTCCGCTGATATATTTATACAGGTCGCCGGTATGCGGACGGATGAGGTCGGTACCCCTTGCCTGTACTTTATATTTCAGGAGGCTCCGCACCATACGGTTGAACTTAGCATAATTACAGGAAGCCCAAAAACGGTCTTCGTCACCAGGGTCATAATTGCGGTTGAATAAATTCAGGTAACCCTTATAATGATCTGCCAGGCATAAGAACCACAACTGTTCAGCAGGATGAATATCCAGTACACCTTTGTATCGAAGCCTTCCGGCTTCTTTTTTTATAGCAGCAGAGGGCGAAAAATCAGCCCTCCCAAAATGGGCTTTGCCATCCTGGTATAATTGCAATAATAATTTCGTGTAACCAAGAGGGTCATCCTGTAAAAATAAATAGGTCAAAGCGCCATAACCACAAAAGTTAGTGCCATTGCCGGGATAGATGAGGATAGGCTGTACAATATTTTCTTTGATGTTCTGTAAGAAATCGGCAGGCTTGATATGCGGCCAAAAAGGGCTGGCATTTAATTCTCCAATGCTGCTGATGAAGGCAAGGGCTTGCTGTTGGGTAGAAGTGGTTTGGGTGATATGTAACCCTTTGTAATTTGGAACAGCCAAGATATTGACGCTACAAAAAAATAGTCCTGCAAATAATACAACTACACATGTTAATTTTAATGGCCTGTTCATTTATTGGTAAAGGTAACTAATAATAAAATCCTGTTGTATGTTCCAGTTAAGGGTTAAACAATTATAGCCCAGCATGTGATGATGTTGAGTACGGTATAATGCTATTTTAAAAATGCGACAGTATCAGGCCCGCATCCCTATTTTAAAAGTCAGGCTCAGGTAACTGAAATATTTACCAGGCTGGTCTTTTGATGGGGAAACCCATTCCTGCCCGCCGGTAAATTGCGGTTGCGCACTAACGCCCGCTGCTTCGCCGATGCCAATTAACATATCACTGCTCTGCAGACGGAAACCATAGCTACTGCCTTCCTGCAAATGCAAACCATTTTGTGGAAAGGAGATCCATTTTCCCGAATCACCTTTATCAATATTTACTGAAGAGCTTAACAATGCGGGCCCCCATTTTTTTGTGGCGGGATCAAATGGATGTACCGTCATTTGCGCATGGCCCGGTTTAATAACCAGGGTTGAAAAAATTTCAATCGCCCCCAGGTCACCCTCGGTAGGACAGGTAAATGTTTGTCCTGCTACAATATCTTCACTGGGTAATGAACGATGTCCCATCCATGCGGTGGTGTTATTGGCAACCTGCTGTACAACAACTTTTAATGGAGAATTACTTTGTTCTGTTTTCATATTTGATCATTTTAAAATTTTAACCAGCCGGAACGGCAGATTAAGGGGATTTGTATGCTATGCTAACAGCATTTCGCGGCTATTATTGTGCCGGAACACGCCTGTTTTAGCACATATGGAAATTTTATGAAAGGATTATAGAATTCTGAGCATTGGGTTGCTGGCTGATGACTGATGGTTCATAGCTTATTGTTCATGGTTCCTGGTAGAACGGCGTATCTATTGATTCTTTCCTGAGCTTCTATATCACTTTGCGAGAAGTTTTATTTTAACCGTTGTTCCTTCACTCCCTCAAAACTCAGCTTCACCGGTTTAATAAATCCCTGCTCATCAAAAAATAATGCTTCAATACAGGTCGCCCGGTTATTGGCCGCGGTTTCGCCCAATGGCCGGCGGTGGTATACAATATACCAAAGATCTTTTTTTGCATTGTGCATGATAGAGTGATGGCCCGCGCCAGTGGCAATGGCCGGATCCTGCTGTAAAATTTTACCCACCCTTTCAAAAGGGCCGAAGAGATTATCGGCAACCGCGTAAGCCACGGAATAATCCGCACCCGTCCAACCGCCTTCGCTCCACATAAAATAATATTTATTGTTGCGCATAAACATAAAGGGCCCTTCTACATAACCTTTGGGTGTAATCTCTTTGAACTGAGTGCCATCACTAAAAGGGATAACCGCTGTAAAATCATTATTCAACCGGGCGATATTACAATGCTGCCAGCCGCCGTAAATGATATAGTACTGCCCATCTTTGTCTTTAAAAACAAACTGGTCGATGGGTTGTGCGCCGTTGTAAAATTTATCGATCAGTGGTTTTCCGATATGATCTTTGAACGGACCTCCGGGCTTATTGGCTACCGCTACCCCAATACCGCCTTTCTCCTGGTCATTCTGGATATCATTGGCAGCAAAAAAGAAATAATATTTTTTATCCTTCTGCACGATGGCAGGTGCCCACATCGCCCGGTGCGCCCATTTTACCGCGGCTGTATCCAGTATATGCAGGTGTGTATACCAATGCACCAGGTCCTTTGATGAAAACGCATCAAAGAAAACCTGTTTATTGTATTTATCCGAATAGGTAGGATAGATCCAGTAACGTTTCCCAAAAATCGCCGCTTCAGGGTCGGCATACCAGCCTTTGATAACGGGGTTACCAGAGGTTAATGGTTGAGCTGTTGAAGCATAAAAAGCAACCACGAACAATACGCTATACCATATACGTTTCATAGCTGTAATTTAAAATCTTTCCTGGAGATAACACGAAAATATCCAGGTAAATGCAAGTGAAAACAGGAAGTAAAAAGACAAAATTCAAAAGATTGTGTTTCGTTTGAATCATGCGATATTAAGAGCGGTAACGTGGAGCTATATCCAAATGAATAAAAAATTCAATACAGCGGTGTTGAATTTTGCCGGGAACGGCGGTAACTAAAAATAATATATCAACCAACCCTGGTAAAAGCTCAATTTTGGAAAGCTGGCCGGGCTTTTTTGCAGGTTTTTTCCATTTTTTTCAAGAATTTGCGGGAAAATTTAAGGCTAAATAATCCATGGGCATCATTAACAGGCATAGAGAAAAAGCTGTACCACAGGGCATTTGAGAAAAAAAACAATGGTTAACCATCATAAAACCAGCCTTAAGTTGGTCGTAAAATTAAAAACGCTCCTATTACTTTTGTGTTAGTAAACAGAGCGTTTTTATAAGATTCAACAAGCAGGCAATCGTTAAAGCCCCACAAATATAAGAGGAAGTTGAATAAAAATGCGATTAAGTTAAATAATTATTAAGATTTTCATATAGCAAGCAATCGTTAAAGCCGCTCTATTTCTATAGAGGGGCTATTTTTTTTATTAAAGAGCAAATAGCTTAAATCGTAAAGGTCAAATCATAACCGGCAGCCTGATAGTAGCGTTCCCTGAGATTTGGTTAGAAAGCAGGTCCCTCAACTCAACAATACTGCGCATAAAGTTGTGCATTAAAATACCCGATTTTTAATGGTAAACTCCTGTATCAGCTATAAATACACACTGGCACAGTTCTTTCATTGAAGTTAAGGGACGCTTATCTCCTCATCATTTATCTCATGATCTTAACGCTTAAAAGTACAAAGATGAATACAAAATATTTTCCTGCCGGCTTTGATGCCAGGCGTCACCTGCAGATCTTAAAAGCAACCCTGATCACCATGAATACGGGAGTACTTTTAATCTATGCCTGCCTATTACTTATTTTTTCTGAGATGCCATTTGTAGCCCTGGATCAATTAACAGTGATAGTAAACTCCATGGCATGGGCAACAGGGATAGGAGTCGGCATCTGCTCTTTATTATTTGCCGCTGATGGAATAGCTTATCTTATCCGCAACAGGAAGCAGGTTAAATTTAAAACTGGTAGGAGCGCACCGGAAGCAAACGCTGATTATTCTTCTGCTTCAGCGCTGGTCATTGATATGAATTTTTCAGCGGGGGATGACTTCAGCGCTGGTAGCAATTTAAATTAAATGTTTTACGGGTTCCGAAAGAAAAATACGAGCCCAAAAACTTTCATAGTGTAGTCAACTTTTTAAAAATTTACTACACTATGGCATGGCACGATCACAAATTGTACGTTCGTTTGGCACGGTTATAAAATCTTAACTATTAAAATATAAACTATGGATATTATCATTCAATCATTAGGCTTTACCATCGGCGAAGCATTAGACAGTTTTATTAAAGAAAAAGTAAGCAGCATAAAAGGCGATAAGATAGTAAGGGCCAATGTTACACTCTATAAAGGGCCTGCCTCAAACACCGAATCGGACTATTGCGAGATAAGGCTGGAAGTTCCGGGCAATGATCCCTTTGTAAAAAAACACAGTACCCACTTTGAGGTGGCCGTGAGTGAATGCGTGGAAGTTTTATCACAAATGATGAACAAAGCAAAAGACCGCATTGCCGGCCGGCATGCAGGTACCGATATGATCCAGGATATTTTAATTGGCAGCGTTGATGATAATGATGTTGAGCTGGAAGATGTAGTGCGGTAAATCAGTATACCCGGATCCACGAAGGCAGCTCCGTCCCGCTCCGCGAAAAACTGTTTGTATCTTTGTGGATGATTTTATTAACATAGCGAAGTTAGGTTTCTAAAATCAGATTTCTCTGTTACCACCACAGCATCAATACCACCAACAAAATCCCTACTAACGTAAAATACAATCCCTTTTTAAAAATCCCCGTCTTCGGCATAAACATCCAGAAAGAAGAGATCACAAAAAACAGTAACGAGAAACCAAAAAATACATTCAGGTAAAACAGTGGATCCTTCGTGCTGGCTTTATGTAAGTGCGTTAATTTTTCTAATATTTTGGGCAGTGACCTGGTGGTATAACTTACTGAACCGGTAGCGGTATTATATGATCCATCCTTAAAGCTTTGCACATCGCCATTCACCGAAGTAATTTTTAAGTCACGCATATGAATAGTTTTGCCCAGCGAATCCGCACTAAGGCCAGGTTGTAACTGCTGCTGCACCAGCTTTTCCTGTTTTAAAAAATTAGTATCCCTAAAAATAAGTGTGATGCCGCTGAGGGCATACACAGCCATAATGCCGGCTAAAAAAAACCCCAGGTAACGGTGATAAATGCGCATGCGGTTGTGTACAGTGGATTTGGTACTCATTGTTTTTTTTGTTTGCTGCAAAGAAAAGGTAAGAAAAAATGATAGCCTCCCAAATAGGCAAAATGATTTATAGAAAAAGGGAAAGCCCATTGCAAAAATTGAAAGTAAAATTGATAAGCTAAGAAACGAAGAGGCTAAATCATCTCCTGAAAAAGAAAAGATCGATGAGCAAAATTCTGATGGTAACGGTGGGGCATTTTATATTCACTACTCACCATTCAATTCTTTAATCCTGCAATTAAATTGATCGTTAGCGCTACCACAAAAGTGTTGAGTGCAAAGGCCAGCAACGCATGCGCCAGTGCTGTTCGCCTGATGAGCGATGAATTGATCTGCACATCCGATACCTGGAATGTCATCCCGATCACGAAAGAGAAATAAGCAAAGTCGAGGTAATCCGGTTTTTTTGTGGCGGGAAAGTCAAGCGCTTCTTCATCGGGCGTATCATCTTTCGCTTCTATATAATACATATGGGCATAATGGAAAGTAAAAATGGTGTGGATCATGACCCAGGAAACCAACATGCCGGTAACTGCAAGTATAACGGCCAGCGCTACATGATCCGGCGCCTGTTGTTTGGAAAGCACCAATAGCAAAACGGCAAACATGCTGGCAAAAGAAGTTACGATGATACACACCATAACAAATACCTTGCTGCCATCTTCTTTATTGGCAAGCCTGATGATTTCGCCAACCGGTCGTGTAAAGAATACGATCCAGCTGCTGCAAATGAAAGAAAGAGCAAATACATCCCAAAGCAATGTAACAGTAAGTGTTGCATTTAAATGATCGCTACGTGTAATTAAAAAAACAATGAGCGTTAAAGCAAGGCTCAGCAGGATGCGCTGCAGTGGATGCATGCGTAAAAATATATTCCCGGATTTTTTATTTTCCTTAGTCGTCATGGTATAATTGAAATGCGGCGTTCATCCCGAAATATACAGCATATTTATCATCATGGTCATATTCATAAACCCAATACGCTCTCTATAAAACTGCTTAGTCCTGTTTCCACCCATCTACTGTACCGCTGAAACTGATCCCCGTCCTGTTGGTCATGGTAACACTAAGGTTGGCGCTGCCGTTACTGTAAAACATAAAATTCATGGCCTGTACTTCCCGGTAATCTTTTGGCTTAATGCTGATACTCCAATGCCCCTTTTTTGTTTCTCTTTTGCTAATGGTGAAATCTGTTGAAGTAAAGTCCAGTGGTCCCTTGGTAGACAATACATCAGCACCACTGAAGGCCCTGCCGAAATACGGCAGGTAAACAATTAATTTATTATTGTTGTAAGTAACAGAGAAATTGGGATCGGCATGTCTTGAGGTACCGTATTGAGGCATGATATCTACTGGAACAAATACCCATTTACTGCTGTCAATCGCTTTGGTAACAATATTCGCTGTTTCTGCAGCAGTGACGCGATTGGTGGAATTACAGGCATTTATCAGTACCGTTAACCCTGACATCATCACTACAATGCTGTAAAACCGGGCTATCTTTTTCATAAAAATAATTTATAGTGTAGGTGGTACAATAAGTAAGCCATTTTGTGTGGTAACAAGCTAATAAAATAAAGTAAATATTGTTTGACCCATCACTGCCAGCTGATGTTAGCTTTTGTTGCTGAGCAGGTGAATGATGAATACCTACAGGTAGGGCCCAGGCATAAGTCTGGGCCTTTTTAATCCTTCAACTTTACACATGCCGGTGCATTGTCACTGGTCATTTCCCAACCACGTACCTGTTTATCAACGCTGCCACTCAATAATATTTTTCCGGAAATCTTTCTTGCGGAGCCTTTAACTCCTGCAGGCAAACAATATCAGGCTTGCTTTCTTTTAATCAACGCAGTAGTACCGGTAGCCGGCCATTAACACCATTAATATTATAAGTAGCAATCTTCATTTACCATGATATAAAGCCGGAGCAAAATTACCGATTTAGCGTAAACGTATTTATCGCGGCCAGGCTTGGTACTCCTGCCGTTTTTAAATGTTGTCGTTCTATTAAATCAGTCCTGCGGGGTGACGGGGCAGCAGGCCTGTTGCACTGGCCCAATGCCCAATAGATCACGATGAATATCAAAATGGTGCTTAAACATCCACCACCTAATTTTTTAGCTCCGTAGCCGGCGATCAGCGCTCTTAACCAGTTTTGCATAATTTCTTTTTTAGGGTAATAAAATGCTGTTACCGGCAATTCATTTCAAATTATGTACCTGATGTTATTCCGCCTGAAAACGCACGGTAATAGTTAGTTAATGGGTATTTTTTTTCTCAAATACTTACAGTAAGGTATTTATGGGGAGCAGAATTCCGGTTCGCTCTTTTTTATTCTGGTTAAGATGGCAAATTGATTTGCTGGTAAAGTTGGTACATATTGTGCTTCTTATATTTTAAAGCAGTCGCTGCATTCAATAAGCAGTTCATTACAATGATTTTTTAATCTTTAAATACAACACTATGCAATGGTTCGGCAGAAGGGAAAGTTCTAACGTGGAAGACAGGCGTGGTATGTCGGGTGGTGGAATGGCTGCAGGCGGTGGCATTATCGGCGTGATCATTTACCTCGTCTATTCTTTTTTTGGGGGAGGAAATATAGACCCTTCCCAGGTGCCGCAATTGTCGCCACAGTCAACTGAAACACAGCTTTCACCTGAACAGCAAAAAGCAGATGACGAAAGAGCGCAGTTTGTAAAAGTAGTGCTGGCTGAGACTGAAGATGTTTGGCATAAAATATTTGCAGAAAGCGGTAAGCAATATACCGAGCCTACGCTGGTTTTATTTCGTGATGGAGTTGCTTCAGCTTGTGGTAATGCGAGTTCGGCTTCGGGACCTTTTTATTGCCCGACGGACAGTAAACTGTATATCGATCTTTCTTTTTACCAGGAATTACAAAGCAGGTTTCATGCACCCGGCGATTTTGCCATGGCTTATGTAGTAGCCCATGAAGTGGGGCATCATATACAAAACCTAAATGGTACGGCTGATAAGATAAGCCGGTTAAGAGCGCAGGGTAGTGAGACCGAAGCTAACCGTTATTCTGTAATGATGGAGCTGCAGGCCGATTTTTTCGCAGGCGTATGGGCGCATTATGAAGAGAAGATGAAAAATATTTTAGACAAGGGTGATATCGAAGAAGCGTTGAATGCAGCGAATGCTATTGGCGATGACCGGCTGCAGAAACAGGCAAGCGGTGAAGTGGTGCCTGACGCTTTTACGCATGGTACATCGGCACAACGGATGTACTGGTTTAAAAAAGGGTATGAGACCGGCGATATAAAACAGGGTGATACTTTTAATGCGCCTAACCTCTGAAAAAGAATTGATCTTGTGTTGATAATTTAAATACCGGAACTGTTTAGCAATAAAAAGGCGGAAATTAATTCCCGCCTTTTTATTTTTCTGCCGCCAATACTATTTCACTTTACTTTTAATAGATTTTGCCTTGCTTAAATGAGCTTCAAGCTTAGGCAATGTTGAAGAAGCAAAACTTTTTATTTTTTCATTTTCGTTACGATTGGCAGCTTTTTTAAACGCCGCGATATCTTTTACATGGTCGTCGATCATCATTTGATATTCGAAGCTTCATGCTATTAGTGTATCAACGATAAACCTATACATTAATGCTCCCTTCTATCGAATCGTCCATTGTTTTGCCGATGGCAACACCCACCAGGCGCTTTACAAACCCAATCGCCCTATTGTGTTTGGTATCCCAATAATAACCTTCCAACGGTTTTATTTTTATCACGGTTATTTTCGGGTCAATTTCTCCTGCGGTAAACCAGGTTTTAAACATTGGCTTCCACAATTCTTTTATCAAAAGCTTGTCTGTACTAATGGTTGCACTGCCATAAAGATTTAAAAAATCCGAGTAGTCAGAGCCCTGGGATAATAACTGTACAAAAGGGTCTTTGAAGATCTCGCTATTATGCATGCTGTCTGACGCACTTAAGAAAAAAATATTGCCCTGTTCATCCACTTTTTGTATGGCCATTGGCCTGGCGCTGAAACTTTCGCCGGTTTCAATTTTTGAACAAAAAAAACAGGTCCTGGCTTCGCCCGTAAGTGTTTTTATTTTTTCTATTGCGTCTTTGCCGATAAGATCTTCATGATTATCTTCCGGCTGATTTTTATTGATACTATCCATAATAAATATTTTGTAAGAACTGTTTCAAATACTGCACCATTACCTTGTTATCTTTATCATACGTGAGAGAAAAGTAAACAAATACGGGCAAAACCAATATTACACCAGGTTAAAAAAAAGAGGGGCTGGATGAAAATCCTGCCCCGTTTTTTATCCAATATCCTATGAAAAACCAAGTTTTGAAAAGCTTTACAGCCATCCGATATTATAAAATAGCGAAAGTTTAAATAGACGCTATATTGATTGCTTAATTACTCATGGTATTTTTCAAAAGCTATGCCATTGCTTTCTTTAACAGCATGGCGTACCTGCTTTTTGCCCGTTTTATTCAATATTCAGCTATAAAAGAGCCAGTTATAAATTTTCATAGGGGAATAATTATATTTTGGTAATATTTAGCGTGGCTATGAATAGGTTTTTTCGTGTAAATAAGTAAACATTGCGGGTATTAAATTCCCAGCTTCTTTGGGTAATGAGGGTACTATTTAAAATAACAAGGGGCTGGATGGAAATCCTGCCCCGTTTAAAATCCAATATCCTATGAAAAACCGAGTTGCGGAAGCCTGTTTAGCTTACAGCTGTCCAATATCTATAAAAAATTTGCTCGTATCTGTATTCCCCAGGCTACTCCGCAAATACTTCGTTAATAAAGTAAAATTGCAATATTATTTTCAAGCCATATATAAAAGCTTAGTTAAAGGCTGTTCCTGTTTATTGAATGGTATCTCAAGTATACTTGTTTAGGCTATTTACGGGTAAACGTCGATGCTGGATTTGATAAATCAGGGCCCGCGCTTACTCACAAAGCTTTATGGTGTCGGTAGATTTATTGCTCATTTGCAGTTTATTTACCTTACCTGCTTTATTATAATAGAGTATGAGTATGCCATACTTTGTTTGAAAGGCATCCCAGCTCACATCTTTAATTTTAGGATAACCTAACCACTTAAACAAGCTGTTTCGGCTGGCGCCTAAAAAAGGCTGCACGATCTTTCCTTTGAACTTATCCCCTATCTCGATGTAATCCCTTTCTGTAAAAAAATTAATATCACGGTCTTTATAAAACACGCCGCCGCATTCAAAGCCGGTAGTTTCTTCCACTGCCCCGGTAAAACAGGGGAAACTTGTTTTTACTTCCCCAAAGGTTGATTTGGAAGATAGCCCGTTGACTGTACCTTCCAGGAGGTCTACAGAAAAGACAGGGCAAACCGCAGTTGTTTTTAATTGTGCATTGGCGGCATGCATGCAGATAATAACAGCAAGGATGCTGACGGTTGTTTTCATATTGATTGGTTTATTTGTTATTTTATTTTTTCAAACGCATTGAAACGGTCAATGGGGTATAAACGCTTTATCAGTATATATTGATTGATTGAAAAGGTAATACTTGCCATCATCATAATTACGCCAGTAGCGATGCCCATCGAGGTCATAATATAACCTCCCATCAATATTTTTTTTTGCTACGTTGTCATTCACCACTATTACCTTAGGCACAGCCGTTATTTTTTTCACTACTGTTTTTTTTACCGGGCTGGCGGTCTTTTCAGCCGCTTCAGCCGTAGCCTGTGGCGTATGCTTTTTACTGCAACCTGCAACAAGCATTGTAAAAGCTGCAAAAATTGCCAGCAGTAACCTGTTGGGCATTGTTTTTTATGGAAATTATTCAATTTTCTTACCAAAAACTGTTAAACAGCTTACGCGGTGGAAAGATTTGTGGCAATTGAGTTCTTCTAATTTTATTATTGTTTGCGATAAGATGGAATGGAGCAAAATAATACTATCAACAAAAGAGCGGCTTTTCAAATAAGGTTTATTAAATATGCAGGTTTTTATCCTGCCGGTGTTTTTGATTTTTCCATTATTGAATTAATATATACAACGCAATTGGAATATCAATTCTAATGGTTAATTTACACAGATTCCGGGCATTCGCCCCACAAATAAAAGCTTTAACCCAACTGTTTATGCAGCATTTATATAAAAGAGTCGCCTTTATGGCATTGGCTATTTTGGCCATGCAGGTTTTGCCGGCACAAAAAAAGATACATGGCTTTGTAAATGGAATCGATAACAAACCTATTGCAGGCGCCAATGTATTATTACTGAACGGCAAAGATTCATCGCTGGTAAAAGGAACAGTAACCCAATCATCTGGCGTTTTCAATTTTGAAAATATTGAACCAGGGAGTTACAGGCTGAGCATATCTTTCACGGGCTTTAATCAGCACGATTCTCCCTTTACTGTTGAAAATAAGGCTGACCTTGATGCAGGTTCGTTTCAACTCACTAAAGAATCTATCCAGTTATCAGCTGTTACCCTGTTATCACGCAAACCCATGTTTGAACAAAAGATCGACCGGATGGTGATCAATGTAAAAAGCAGTATCACTTCTGCTGGTGGAACTGCATTAGAGGTACTGGAAAAATCACCGGGTGTTGTAGTGAACAGGCAAACCAATGCTATTGCGCTGAATGGAAAGGACGGCGTGGTAGTGATGATCAATGGAAAAATCAGTCGTATGCCCATGGATGCCGTAGTGCAGATGTTAAGCGGGATGAATGCTTCCAATATCGACCGCATTGAACTGATCACAACACCCCCAGCAAACTTTGATGCAGAAGGCAATGCAGGGTTTATCAATATTGTATTGGTGGCCAATCCCAATAAAGGACTCAATGGTTCTTATTCTTTAACGATGGGTTACGGGAACGGCTACAGCCCGGCGGGCGCTGTCAATTTTAATTACCGTAATAAAAATATCAACCTCTTTGGTGATTATTCCTTTACATGGATGAATCCTGAGCAGGACTGGACCTTTTATCACCGATTAAACAACCAGGGCGTTATAACAGAAAATGCTTCCATCACCAACAGGAATACGAAAACAGCGGAACATATCGCCCGTTTGGGTATTGATATACAGGTAAGCCCTAAAACAATTATTGGCGGGATCATTGGCGGTTACAATAGCAAATGGGATATGACCGCAGATAATACCCTGTCGATCATAAAGAATAGAATAACCGATACTACTGTTCGCATTGTCAATACTGAATTGAACCAGTGGAAACATTATATGGCCAATATTAATTTCTCGCATATGATCAGGGAAGGAGAAAATATTACTGCCGACTTTGATTACCTCTATTATAAAGACAATAATCCCAATGATTACACGAATAAATATTTCAGTGGCAACGGAACCCTATTGAATACAGAATTAACCAGGAGCAGTAAACTAACACCTTTCACCATCTGGGTAGGAAAAATTGATTACACAAAAAAGCTTAATGCAAAAATCAATGCAGAAGCGGGACTTAAGCTGGCGTCTTCCGAATTTACCAATGATGTAGCGGTAGAAACATTAAAACAATCCAGCTGGGTACAAGATCCCGATTTGACATCGAAATATAATTTAAAAGAAGATATCGCTGCTGCTTATACAACTTTTAATATCACCGCTTCAGATAAGACTGGTTTAAAACTGGGTTTACGATATGAATACACCAGTTCTAACCTCGGTAGTGTAAAACAACAGAATATCGTAGACAGGAAATATGGGAGGTTCTTTCCGAGTATGTTCATCAGCCATAAAATAAATGATAACAATTCCATTAACCTTTCTTACAGCAGGCGCATCACCAGGCCAACATTTAAAGACATGGCGCCCTTTGTAATTTTTATTGACCCTTATACTTTTTTTTCAGGCAACAGCGGTTTGCAACCGGCTTTTTCCAATGTATTTAAAGCGGATTATATTTTCAAAAATTTTGTACTTTCTCTTTCCTATACCAAAGAAGATGAATCCATCGCCAATTTCCAGCCCAAAATTTCAAAAGACAATAAGCAGATCTATGCAGCAGAAAATTTAGATAATATAAAAACAGTGAACATCAGTTTGTCTTTACCATTTACCGTCACCAACTGGTGGAATATGCAAAATAACCTGCAGGGCAACTGGCAAAAGATAAGTGCAGTATACAGCAAAGGCCCGTTCAGTGTGCAGCAGGAAGATTTTGGCTTCAACAGTTCACAGAATTTCACCTTACCTCATAATTACAGCATGGAGTTATCGGGTTTTTATCAATCCAAAGGTTTGTTTGGAGCCGCAGTAGTAAAAGCGAGGGGGCTTGTAAATTTTGGTGTAGCGAAAAAATTTGCTGATAATAAAAGTAAACTCAGGCTTGCCGTAAATAATATATTCAATGGAGGCAAATTAAATGCCGTCACCGATATTCCCGCAGAGAATGTGTATGCAACTGTCAACCTTACTTTCATATTCCGGACCTTTAAAGCTACCTATACCTACAATTTTGGGAATAATAAATTAAAAGACAAGAGAGCACGGGCAACTGCTTCGGACGAAGAGCAGGGTAGGGTGAAGTAGGATCGTGACTGGTGAGGCGTGAGTGGCGAACGCTGAAGGTTGTACTACTAACCACAAACATCTCACACCTCAGGCACTCATTTTAAAAACAGCCCTCCATAACTCTTTTTAATTACCTATTTTTATAACTGTTTTTTCAACGATTGCCTGTCATGAAATGTTGCCTGGCTCACCAAACAGCATGGCAGCAATTGTTTCACTAAATATTTGTAATGACAGCAGAACACCAGCGATTAAAAGTTAACAGCGAAAGATCTATACCATTGGAACAGTGGGGCCCTTACCTCAGCGAAAGACAATGGGGTACAGTGAGAGAGGACTATGGGGCATATGGTGATGCATGGGGTTATCTCCCTTTCAACCAGTCGCATTACAGGGCTTACCGTTGGGGAGAAGACGGCATCGCGGGCATATCAGATTATTTTCAAAACCTTTGTTTTGCCGTTGCCCTCTGGAATGGGAAAGATAAAATTCTTAAGGAACGCCTTTTTGGCGTAGGCAATTACGATGGCAACCATGGCGAAGATGTAAAGGAATTGTATTACTACCAGGATAATATTCCTACGCACTATTACATGGAGTATTTGTACAAATATCCTCAAAATGAATTTCCTTATGATGATCTTTTAAAAACTAACCGCAACAGGAGCAAAGAAGAACCCGAATACGAGATACTGGATACAGGCGTATTTTCAAATGACGAATACTTTGATGTAAAAGTTACTTACGCCAAACAGAATCCTACAGACATCTACATTAAAATAGATATTACCAACCGCGGCACTAAGCCGGCACCCATAACGGTGTTACCTACCCTATGGTTTTATAACCGGTGGTCTTTTACTCCCGACGAGCCAAAGCCTGTTATCAGTTATATTGATAAAACAGGTGTAAGCGCCACGCATCACCGTCTGGGCAATTATTATTTTTATTTCCAGGCACCGGCAGACCGTTTATTTACAGAAAACGAAACGAATTTTAATAAGGTCAATGGGGCAGCAGCAACGCCTTTTACAAAAGATGCTTTTCATGATGCCATCATCAGCGGTAACAACGCAACTAAACTCCGTACCAAAAAAGAGGGCACAAAATTTTCTCCTGTATATGAACTGAATTTAAAAGCCGGTGAAATAAAAACTATTTATTGCAGGCTCACCAGCAGGGCGGATGATAAACCTTTTTCTTTGGGCTTCGAAAAGATATTTGCCGTTCGTAAAGAGGAGGCCGATGATTTTTATGCCGCCATTTTACCTTCTGATATTTCTGTGGACCTGAAAAACATCCAGCGTAAAGCACTGGCAGGATTACTGTGGAGCAAACAATATTATCATTTTGATGTGGAGCGCTGGTTGACCAGCAGCGATGGTATTACACCGGTGAATGCGGGTAAACAAAACGGGCGCAATAACGACTGGACACATTTGAAGAACCAGGACGTGATCGCGATGCCGGATAAATGGGAATATCCCTGGTATGCCGCATGGGACCTTGCCTTTCACTGTATATCACTGGCAATGGTAGACGTAGTTTTTGCCAAGCACCAGCTGCAGCTGATCATGCGGGAATGGTACATGAAACCCGATGGGCAATTACCAGCCTACGAATGGAACTTCAGTGATGTAAACCCACCGGTACAGGCATGGGCCGCCATGGAAATTTACAGGATAGAAAAAGAAACTTACGGCCACGGCGATGTCATTTTTTTGAAAAGGGTTTTCCAAAAATTGCTCATCAATTTTACCTGGTGGATCAACCGTAAAGACAGGAATGGCAATAATATCTTCGAGGGCGGATTTTTAGGCCTTGATAATATTGGTGTATTTAACCGCAGCCATCATTTTGTAAATGAAACGCAGCTCGAACAGGCCGATGGTACCAGCTGGATGGGGATGTATGCATTAAACATGATGGATATGGCTTTGGAGATCTCCCGCTACGATATCGCATTTGAAGATACCGCCACAAAATTCTTCGAGCATTTTGTATTGATCTCCGAATCATTGAACAGCCATACCATGTGGAATGACGAAGACAAATTTTTTTATGATACGTTATGTATTGCAGGCGCTGATCCCCTGCCGCTTCGTATACAAAGCATCGTTGGGCTCACCAGCCTGTTTGCAGTAAGTACTATTGGTAAAGAGATATTTGATAAACTGCGTGATTTTAAAAAACGCATCAACTGGTTTGAGAATTACCGGAAAAAGAACAACCGCTTCTGGCCCAATGAAGAAAGGGGCGACAGCGAAGAGATATTAATATCACTGGTACAAAAAGACCGGCTGATTTTTTTACTCAACCGCTTATTACATGAAGATGAATTTTTATCGGTGGGGGGCATAAGGGCTTTGTCAAAATACCATAAGGCCAATCCCTATTCGGTGAGTATTGATGATGTTAAATACACGATCAGTTACGATCCCGGCGATTCTACCAGCAATCTTTTTGGCGGCAACAGTAATTGGCGTGGGCCGGTGTGGATGCCGATCAATTACCTCATCATACGTTCTCTGCGAAAGTATGGCGAATTTTACGGCGATCATTTAAAAGTTGAATGCCCTGTGGGTTCGGGTAATATGCTTAACCTGGTAGACGTTTCAAAACTACTTACCGAAAGAGTGGTCAGCCTTTTTGCAAAAGATGATACCGGCAATAGAAAATTGTACGGCGATTATAACTGGTTTTACAGTAAGCCCGGCAATGAGCACCTGGTATTGTTCTTTGAATATTTTCATGGAGATACAGGCGCAGGTTTGGGGGCAAGCCATCAAACCGGCTGGACATCATTAGTGGCCGATCTTATTGGTGGTAAAGAAGTGCCGGAAGAATGGGACGAAGCAGATAGCGGGCATATCATTGTTGAAGATGATATATAATTTTAATGCGCAAAAAAGAAATACATGATATTGGTAAAAAAAATATTTATCCTGCAGCTTATTGTTTTTTGGGGCCTGCAGTTGGACGCACAGCAAAAACATATTTTTTCATTTGATAAAACTACGTTTGTCCTTGACGGAAAGCCCTTCCAGGTCATCAGCGGTGAAATGCATCCTGCGAGAATACCCCACGAATATTGGCGCCACCGCATCCAGATGGCGAAGGCAATGGGTTGCAATACCATTGCTGCTTATTTTTTTTGGAACTACCATGAAATAAAAGAAGGCGTTTTTGATTTTAAAACAGGCAATAAAAATATCAGCGAGTTCATGAGCATCTGCCAGCAGGAAGGCATGTGGGTGATCGTGAGGCCCGGACCTTATGTATGTGCCGAGTGGGATTGGGGTGGATTACCGACATACCTGTTAAAAATACCTGATATAAAAATAAGGTGTATGGACAGCCGTTATATTGCTGCCCTTACACGTTATGTAAAAAATATCAGCAGAGAATTAAAACCACTGTTATGCAGCAACGGAGGCCCCATAATTCTTACGCAAATAGAAAATGAATATGGCAGTTATGCCAATGATAAAGTTTACCTGGCAACATTAAAAAAACTCTGGCAGCAAAATGGCATTACCGGCCCTTTTTATACTGCAGACGGCGCCACCTCATATATGCTGGAGGCTGGCGGCGTTGATGGTGCAGCCATCGGGCTTGATTCGGGAGGAAGTGATGCAGACTTTGCAATTGCAACTAAGCATAACCCTAATGTTCCCGTCTTCAGTTCTGAAACTTACCCCGGCTGGTTAACGCACTGGAAAGAAAAATGGCAACGGCCCGATACCAATGACCTGAAAAAAGAAGTGGAATATTTATTAAAAAATCGAAAGTCATTTAACCTGTATGTCATTCATGGCGGTACTAATTTTGGATTTACCGCCGGTGCGAATGCGTTTAGTGCCACGCAATTTCAGCCGGATATCACCAGTTACGATTATGATGCACCCATTAACGAACAGGGCAATGCTACCCCTAAATATTATATGCTGCGCAACCTGGTCAGCCAATATGTAAAATATAAAATCCCTGTAATTCCTGCAGCAATCAAAACTATTGTAATACCGCCTATCCAGTTAACGGTACTAACAAATATCTGGAAAGAATTACCGAAACCCATCGCATCAGCGCAGCCCCGGGCGATGGAATATTATAACCAGAACCAGGGATTGATCTTATATAGAACAAAATTGATAGGGCATAAAAACGGCAACCTTACTATTACAGAACCTCATGATTTTGCCCTGATCTTTTTAAATGGGAAATTAATTGATACCATGCATCGTGATGGTGGAAGATGGACCATAAAATTACCCAAAACGGAAACCAAAGACCCTCAACTGGATATTCTTGTAGAAGGCATGGGCCATATTAATTTTGCTCAATTCATGATCGATCGTAAGGGGATAACCGATAGGGTAACCCTAAACGGGATGACGCTGATGGACTGGCAAACTTATTTATTGCCGATGGATGAAAAATTTGTATCGGCACTGCAACCCAGGTACCTGGAAGAAACTAATAACGGGATGTTCTTTAAAGCTAATTTTGAGCTGACAGAAACAGGGGATACTTATTTTGATATGAGCGGTTACAGTCGTGGTGTTGTTTATGTGAATGGGCATAACCTGGGCCGTTTTTGGAACGTTGGCCCGCAGCAAAGATTATATTGTCCTGCAGGCTGGTTAAAAAAAGGCAGGAATGACATAATCGTCTTCGACCTGATACAAAATACCGCTGCTGCTGTTGAAGGAAAAAAAACTTTGGAATAAAAAAGAACATGTACTATCAGCAATCCGAATTAAGAACTGTAAACGTAACACGCTATGTAATGCCATTGCGTGAAGGCGGTTCGTTGCCTGCCATTGCCGAAGCAGACGATGGGTTTTTATACGTGTTAAAATTCAGGGGAGCGGGCCAGGGTGTAAAAGCGTTGATAGCGGACCTTATCGGTGGTGAAATAGCCAGGGCATTAGGTTTTAAAATTCCGGAAATTGTGTTCGGAAATTTAGACAGCGCCTTCGGCAGAACCGAAGGGGATGAAGAAATACAGGAATTACTCCGTAAAAGTGAAGGGCTTAATTTAGGTATTCATTATCTCGCAGGTGCCATAAGTTTTGATGCGGCGGTTACAACACCCGCTGCATTACTTGCTTCGCAGGTGGTTTGGCTGGATGCCTTATTAACCAACGTAGACAGAACTGCAAGGAATACCAATATGTTGTTATGGAAAAAGGAATTGTGGTTGATCGATCATGGCGCAGCCTTATATTTTCATCATTCGGGTGGCGACTGGAAAGAACAGGCCACCCGGCCATTTGTTCAAATAAAAGATCATGTGCTGCTGCCATTGGCCACCGAACTGGAAACGGTTGATACTGCTTTTCGTGCGGTGCTTACCAACGAATGTATCGATGCTGTTACAGCATTGATCCCGGACGAGTGGTTAGCCCAAAATACTTTTGATGCAACGGCAGCGGAGATGAGGAAAATTTACGCAGCATTTTTAATGACCCGGATACAATCATCCGCTATTTTTATAAAAGAAGCAGAACATGCAAGAGCAGCACTTATTTGAATACGCGGTCATACGCATAGTACCACGTGTGGAAAGAGAAGAGTTCCTTAATGTGGGCGTGATATTGTATTGCAAAACTTTACAGTTCCTGCAAACTAAATTCACCATTGATGAAGAAAGATTGCGTGCCTTTGCGGGTTATTTGGATATGAAAGCTTTGCATGAACATCTTTGTGTTTTTGAGAAGATCAGTAATGGCGATTTCGCCGCAGGCGAAATCGCAAAATTAGATATGCCTTCCCGCTTCCGCTGGCTCACTGCAACACGTAGCACCATTGTGCAAACTTCTAAAGTGCATCCCGGTTTATGCGCCGATGCTGGCGTAACGCTGATCAAATTATATCAACAACTGGTATTACCTCCTTTAAAAGATCAATAAGATGGCAACAATAAAAAACGGGCCCATACCGGGCCCGCTTACTTTAAGACAACTTTTAGTTGATCACGATTTCCTTTTTTACCTCTTCCTTACCTTCAACCACAGGAAGGCTTACCTGTAAAACGCCATCAACATATTTTGCCGAAATGGCTGCCGTGTTGATCGTTTCATTTAAGGTAAAGGTTCTTGTAAAACCACCGCGGCTGTATTCCCTCAATATCCATTCCGGGCGGGGAAAACCTTCCGGCGGGGTATAAGAAACAGTGAGCTCAGTTCCATTTACATCCAAATGAAAATGTTCTTTAATGCGGCCGGGCGCAAATACCAGCATTTCATAACTGTTGCCGGTTTTGTAAATGTTTACTGCTGCCTTTTGCATAGATCGGATAAATCCAGCCCTGGCGGGATTTCCGTGTGCGTTGCCTTTTGCGGCGCATGACTGATTGTAGTGCATGTTTTTTTGTTTTAGTGAAAAAATGATTACAATGACATGGCTTAAAAATGATGCCGGAATATTTTCCTGTTAAATTGACATAGAAAAGCTGCCGCCTGAATATCTTTCTTAAAAGATGTGCAATAAAAACCTACATTTAAGAAATCATTTTTTATGAGAGCATTATTTATTCTGTCATGCTGTATCCTGTTCAGCAATAGTTATGCGCAGGTACTTACGTCAGGCGGCAAATTAAAACCCGAACAGGCGATCATGGATGTACGCCATTACACGATCAACCTTGCTGTTGATATTGATAATAAAAGCATCAGCGGTTATACCGTTATTGATTTTATTCTATCACAACAGGCGCCGGTATTATTATTCGACCTGTTAAATGATATGAAGGTCGAAAAAATATGGGTCAACGGGAAAGAAGCACCGTTCACACATACCAATGCGCTGATCACCATCTCACCAGCGTCAGCTGTTGCAGCAGGTAAAGGATCCGTAAAAATTAAGTATGCCGGTAAACCACATATTGCTACAAGGCCACCATGGGAAGATGGTTTTACTTTTACAAAAGATACGCTCGGCCATCCATGGGTAGCAGTAACGGCAGAGGCTGCAGGGGGGCAAATATTTTTTCCCTGTAAAAACCACCCTTCGGATGAACCGAATGAAGGTGCAGATATGAATATCACCGTTCCCAAAGGATTGGTGGTAGCCGCACCGGGCTTATTGCAAAAAGTAAAACATCAGAAATCTACCGACACTTATTTCTGGAAGACCAATTATACTATTAATAATTATAGTCTTGTTTTTAATATCGGCGATTATGCAGTAGTAACTAAAATATACACAACCGTTGATGGTAATAAAGTGCCTATGCAATTCTATGTATTAAAAGCCCATGAGGCAAAGGCAGCACATCACCTGGAAATACTGGAACGCATCGCTAAAGTGCGGGAAAAATATTTCGGCGAGTACCCTTGGGTAAAAGAAAAGATCGGCATTGCAGAAACCCCGCATTTGGGAATGGAACACCAGACCATGAATGCTTATGGTAATAATTTTAAATACGAAACGATTGGCGGTGAAGATAACGACTGGCTGATGAACCATGAATTTGGTCACGAATGGTTTGGCAATAAAGTAACGGTAAGGGATTGGGCAGATTACTGGATACAGGAAGGCATCTGCAGCTACGGCGATGCGTTATATACCCGTGATAAGGGCGGCGAACAGGCGTATATCAACCGCTTCAAACAATCTGCTTTTGGCATTGCCAATCAAAAACCGGTAGTGCAAGGCAAAGACCTGGATGAAGTAACAGCCTATATTGGAGATATCTATAGCAAAGGTTCATTCTTTATGCATACGTTACGTTACGTCATCGGCGATGATATTTTCTTTCCTGCATTAAAGCAATTATCTACTAATACAAAATATACTTACGATAATTTGATCACTACTGATGAAGTGGAACAGTTATTTAGTAAGGCTGCTGCCACTGACTTAAAACCATTGTTTGATATGTACCTGCGCACTACCCAAAAATTAGAAGTGCATATCACTGCATTGCGTCAAAACAAATACACGATCAGCCTTAACAATATCGATATACCATTACCCATGGATATTGTTACCGAAAAAGGAACCCAAAAAATGACATTGGCAAAAAAAGCTATCACTATCAGCAGTGATGTATTTCCACAGGTGGACCCGGATATGTATTACCTGAAAAAAATAATTATAGAATAATACCATCTTCAGTATTGTGAAAAGACTATTGCTATTATACCTTGTATTTTTGCAGGTTGGAGTATTCGCTCAGCCAAAATATAAAGTAATCGCTTATTACACCGGTAATGCAGAAAATATAAAGCAATACCCGCTGGATAAACTAACGCATGTGATCTACAGTTTTTTAAAACTGCAAAACGATACGCTTACTTTTCGTGATAGTGTACAGCGACAAACCGTGTTACAATTGGTTGAGCTGAAAAAAGAACACCCGAATTTAAAGATCATGGTGTCCGTTGGCGGCTGGGGTGGATGTGCACCCTGTTCCGGACTTTTCGATACCGTATCTCACCGCAATACATTTGTACAAACAGCAACGCAGTTATTAAAGGAGTATAATATTGACGGCCTCGACCTGGATTGGGAATATCCCGCCATTGAGGGCTATCCCGGTCACCAATACCTGCTGCAGGATAAAATCAATTTTACTGCACTGGTAAAAGAATTACGGGCAGCAATAGGTACAGATCGGCTGCTGAGTTTTGCCGCGGGCGGTTTTACACAATACCTTGAACAATCTATTGAATGGAATGATGTAATACCAGGAGTAGATTTTGTTAACCTGATGACTTACGATCTTGTAGGAGGATACAGTACGGTAACAGGGCATCACACTGCCTTAGCAGGCTACAGGCCCAACCAGGAGTCTATAGAAAAATGCGTTAACTGGCTTATAGCGAAAAAACAACCCGCTGATAAACTCATTATAGGCGCAGCTTTTTATGGAAGGGTTTGGCAAAATGTTGCGGATACTAATCATGGGCTATACCAGGCTGGTGATTTTTTACGTGGAGTTTCCTATAGAAATTTCGAAACTTACTTTAGTGATACCAGCGGTTTTAAATATTACTGGGATAAGAAAGCAAAATCGCCGTATCGGTATAATAAAAGCAAAAATTTATTTGCTACATTCGACGATCCCAAATCACTTAAAGCCAAATCAAAATTTGTGCGTGGTAAAAAATTGGGCGGCATTATGTTTTGGGAACTGTCGGATGATAAACCTTCTGCCGGTTTGGTGGATGCTATAGAAGAAGGATTGAATAATTAGCAGGTTGATCCCATCCCCCATTAAATTTAAAAAATTGTACCGCATTTTAAGTAGCTGCTTTCTGTACACTCCCTGCATTTACATTTCTTTTCCCTGTTTGCAATTTTTATTACCGCTGCCATTGGTATGATAATACTTTCTTCCACTCATCCTATTTTATTATACCCGCTTGGGAGATTAGTATATTTTAGTAAAAAATTACTGCTATGATGAAAAATAAACTGGTAGCCGGCATTATTGCAATAGCTGCCTATAGCTTTTGCTCAGCCCAAAAATTAACTACGCCACCTGATGGAGGTAATAAAAAAGCAACTGTTAGCGAACGTATTGGTATTACCGATGTAACGATCCATTACGACAGGCCTGCTGTAAAAGGACGAGAAGGGAAGATCTGGGGCGACCTGGTGCATACCGGTTTTACCGACCTGGGCTTTGGCACCAGCAAAGCTGCGCCATGGCGTGCAGGAGCCAATGAGAACACGACCTTTAGTTTTAGTTCTGATGTGATGGTAGAAGGCAAGGCATTGGCTAAAGGTACTTATGGTTTTTTTATTGCAATGGGTGCCGGTAGCACAGAAGCTACACTGATCTTCAGTAATAACGCCACATCGTGGGGTTCTTTTTTTTATGATGATAAAGAAGATGCGTTGCGGGTAACGGTAAAAACAGTTCCGTTGAATGAAAGTGTGGAAAGATTGCAGTACCAATTTTCGGATGAAAAAGAGAACAGTGCTGTAGTATCATTAGTTTGGGAGAAATTAAAAATACCTTTTACGGTGTCGGTTGATTTTGTAAAAACACAGTTGGAAAGTTTTCGCAGGCAATTGAGAAACGATGAGGGCTTTGATGCTGAATCGTGGGTGCAGGCAATTAATTTTAGCGCCGATCATAACACTAACCTTGAAGAAGCATTACAATGGAGTGATTATGCTATGAACGGTGTGTTTGTAGGACAGAAAAATTTTAGAACATTAAGCGCAAGGGCCAATGTATTAAATAAATTGAATCGCAATGCTGAAGCCGATTCATTGATGAAACAGGCCATGCCATTGGCTACCATGCAGGAACTGCATAATTATGGCAGGCAGTTGCTGCGCCAGAAAAAACCAAAGCAAGCATTGGAAGCATTTAAACTGAATGCACAAAAAAATGCCAATATATTTACTACCAGTATGGGATTGATGAGGGGCTATTCTGCCAATGGAGATTTTAAGAATGCGATAAAATATGCAAAGCTTGCAGTAGTGCAGGCACCAGATAAAGCCAATAAAGATGCGTTGGAAAAATATATTCCCATGATGGAAAAAGGACAGGATATCAACCAATAAAAAAAATGCGTCAATAAAAAAAGGACATCTGTTGATGCCCTTTTTTTATTGTAAATACGTTTTTATTATTTCAAATGTTTTGAAATAAGCTTAGCCATATCAAACATTGATACCTGTGCTTTACCACTGAAAACCGGTTTCAGTTTAGCATCAGCATTGATCATACGCCTGTTTTTTGAATCCTGCAGTTTATTAGCTTTAATATAAACCCATAGTTTTTTTACTACTTCTGTGCGTGGTAATCCTTTGCTTCCTACTATAGCTGCAAGGTCGGCACTTGGAGTAAGGGGTTTCATAAATGCTGCAGATGGTTTACGTGCAGATTTCTTTTTAGCTGTTTTTTTCGGTGCTGCTTTTTTAGCGGCCTTTTTTGGTGCTGTTTTTTTCGGTGCTGCTTTTTTAGCGGCTTTCTTTGGTGCTGCTTTTTTAGCTGTTTTTTTCGTTGCCATTTTTTAAATTTTAGAAGTTAATGAGTATTTAGTATTTACCAGTACCAAATATAACTTATTTCCAATGGTTGTACAATGCATATTAGTTAAAAATATTTTTCTTTATCCGCCTTTGTGAATAAGAGGGGGATTCCTGTTTTTTTCATTGGTAGATTAGAAGTTTTTCCCGCCGGTAACTACCACATTTTTTTAAACTGTTTTAGTATCTTTCCGGCACTTAAAAAATTGAAATGAATACTGTTCAGCAACTGATCAAACAATATAATTTGCTACCACATCCCGAAGGAGGATGGTATAAGGAAACCTATAAAAGTAGTGAGACGATTCCTTCAAACGCTTTACCAGTAAGGTTTATGGGAGACAGGACGTTTTCAACCGCCATTTATTTTTTACTGGAAGCCGGTAATTTTTCTGCGTTCCACCGCATCAAATCTGATGAATGCTGGCATTTTTATATGGGCGATCCTCTATGGGTGTATGTATTGCTTCCGGGGGGAAAATTGGAAATTACCAAGCTGGGCAGCAATTTTGAAAGGGGAGAATTATTGCAGTTCCTGGTTCCGGCAAATTGCTGGTTTGCCAGCAGGCCGGCACCAGGAAGCAGCTTTTCTTTTGTGGGTTGTACCGTAGCACCCGGGTTTGAATTCGATGATTTTGAGTTGGCAAAGGCGTGGGAACTGTGTGAAATCTATCCCCAACATGCTGTTACAATAAGAACATTATGCAGGTAAATGCAATACTTTTATTCAAACAACGCTAACTGCATGGGCTTGATCCCGGGCAGCTCACTTTCTTCTTTTCCTGTTGTGGTGATAGCATAAATACCGGTAGGTTCATATCGTGATGCAACAATTATCGAAGTACCATTTGCATGGCGCGTAAATAATTCTTCTGCAATTTGGGGTGTGTTATTTTCTTTAGATAAATGGGTTAATACCAGGTGTGTCATAAATGATGGACGATGTGCAGTAAATAATTCCAGCGCCTGTTTATTGGATAAGTGGCCCTGGCCACCACGTATACGATTTTTTAAATGTAACGGGTACCTGCCGTTTTCAAGTAACGTTTCATCATAATTGGTTTCTAAAAAAGCAGCATGGCATTGTTTAAAATAATAAACAACTTCTTTACACGCCTTTCCTATGTCCGTAAAAACGCCTACGGTTATTTTATTGTATCTCACGATAAAGCTGTGAGGATCTATTGCATCATGGTGTTTTGTAAAAGCAGTCACCTGTAAGCCGCCCACCTGTATAGGAAAAGTAGCTTTAAATTCTTTTGCCAGGTGGCTTATCAATCTTGGGCCATGCTTTGCCGTTATACTGGTAATATAAACCGGTAAACTGTATTTATTCGCCAGGGTAGAAACACCTTTGATATGGTCGCCATGTTCGTGAGAAACAAAAATGGCTTTGACTTTTTTAATATCCAGCCCCAATTGCTTCATGCGTTTTTCTGTTTCCCTGCAGGATATGCCTACATCTACCAGCACCGCTTCGCTGCTGTTGCCAATATAATAACAGTTGCCGTTACTGCCCGAATTTAATGATGTGATGAATAAAGCCATTGCGTTTGCAAAGAAAGCCATTTTTAATGGTATGATAATGAGCTATTATTAAAAAAAAATGGAATGGAATAGTGCCTTTTACCAGCAATCGTAAATTTACGAGGTGTAAGTACGGCGTATATTTTTACAGGAATAGTTCTCCACAAATCTTGTGTTTCTAAAATTGCTGTCGTATATTTATGCCAGCTTAATTACCCTGACAACTACGAACCCACCGATTAAACCGTATCCAATTCCCACAGTCAAAAACCTGGTTTTTAATTCTTATCCTCTGAACGGCTTCGTTCCAATCCTCTGAATAGCTGCGTTATTTAGGACTCAATTATTTATCAATTTTTTCCTGAGTACATTTTTAATCCAGTTACTTATTGTATCGTCCTTTAAAACCACGTGTTTGGTTATTACGTATTAATCCATGTAATTTCAAAACATAAAAAGACAGCAATAATTACCTCACCTAAAAATACGTATTATGGAAACTTTTTACACTGCTTACACCAAGTTATTGGATTACAAGACTTATTATTTTGTAAAAAAATTTACCGCATTCCCCGAATTAAAAAACGTATCGCCTATTATGGACTCTTATGGCATGCATACCAATTTTGACAAAGCCTGCAGTATCGCAGGATTAACGGATCCCATTATAAAAGATCAATTACTACAACAGGCCGAGGCAAATACAACACGGGCAAAAGTAGTGGAGCTGGGTAATAATAGTTATGCCAGTCAAACTGCAGCGGGATAAATTCTGTTTATTGATACCTTAAGCCTTCTGGTAAACATCCGGGAAGGCTTTTTTATTTATAGGCATCCCTGAATTTTTGCTTACATTTATCGCGATGCAAAGAAAAAAACCTGGCGTAGATATTATTTTAGATGTGTTGGAAGAAACGCTTGCCGCCAACCCTACTTCCAGCTTTACTGCCAGTCTATTACAACAGTATCAGGAAAGGGGCAGCCTTAGTAAAAAGCAACTGGAAGGATTATATCATAAAGCGTCTAAAGTGAACAGCATCACCGAAGGCAAGCTGGCTACTTTGCAGGCGATCATTTTAAAAAAGCCTACCCGTTATAAGTCGTCTTTGCCCCAAACTGCAATAGCATTTACTAAAGATGAAGCAACAGGCAAACTCATTGCAGCTATACTGGAAAAATACCCCCAGCATAAAAGGGTATTATTTTTGAAAGCCAATTATGATGCCAATCATCCTTTTTCTGTAAAAGAGACAGAAGAGTTGAAACGATTTTATAAGTTATTGGTTGAAAAATAGATCCGCACCTGTTTATGATTCGCTGTTATTGATGCCCATCAAATAATCAAAAAGATTAGTCTCCGAATTGATACCCAGTTTTTTCCGTAAGCGGTACCTGCTGATTTCGACACCCCTTACCGATATATTCATCAACTGGGCAATTTCTTTTGTAGATAAATTCATTCTTAAATAAGCGCACAATTTTACTTCGTTACCTGAAATAGTTGAATGCTTTTCTTTTAAGCTGCTAACAAAATCACTGTGCACTTTATCAAAATGCTTCGTAAAATTTTCCCATTCCTTGTCTATATTGTCATCTTCACCCAATGTTTTGATTAACTTTTTTACTTCGGTATTTGCCTGCTGGTTGTCAAATAACTTCATGATATGCGTTAGCCCTTCTTTTATTTTTGAAAGTAATTCTCCTTTTTTTACCAGGTGCATTGCAGAAGAAGCCAGTTCAGAATTTTTAAAATTAATTTCAGCTTCCAGCTTTTCATTACGCAGTTCTACTAATTCACTGGCAGTTTTATTCAATTCCAGCTCGTGTATATAGGAAAGTTTTTTTTGTTCTTCTTCGTGTTTCAACCTTTGATGAAGGAATTTTTTCTGTTGCCATTTGTATAACATATATAAAGCGGCGCCTAAAATTAAAAGGTAAAAAATAGTAGCCCAGGTAGTTTGATACCAGGGTGGCAGCATTTTAAAAGAATAGCTGGCAACCCCGGATTCATTACCCAGGTTACTTCTTACTTTCACTTCAAAACTATAGCTGCCCGAAGGAAGGTTGGTGTATTCTTTCTCTGTACGCTTCGTCCATTCGCTCCAGTTATTGTCGAAGCCTTTTAGCCTGTAACTGAATTCGAGGTTAGCCTGGTTACCAAAAAGGGAAGTTGAAAATTCAAACCGGATTGTTTTCCAGGCATCTTTTACCTGGGGAATTGTTGTGCCGTCCTGCACCTGCTTTTCATTCACTTCTTTAAAGTAGCCACCAAATAAAAGGCTGTCGGTTTTATTGATGATCCTTACGGCCCTTATCTGCACCTGCAGGTCAGGCAGGTTTTTTTTGTACTTTTCGTAGTTGATATGGAAGAATCCCTTTTCTCCTCCGAGAAAAATATTGTTTTCATCAACCGGGTATATAGATTCAAAACCGCTCAGCATTTTATTATTAAGCTCAGGGAGATAAATAATCGCAGGCTCTTTGCGGGAAAAATCAATCACCCCCAATATTTTTTCATGAATAAACCAAACATTCCCTTCCTTATCTTCTTTCAGGTAACGGATACTTTGATTGCCCAGTAACTTATTATAAAATGGCGCAGGCTCAAAGAGATCTTTGTCCCTGTTGTATACGAATACACCCTTTTCGGTTGCCACCACTACTTCATTCTTCACTTTATAAACATGATTGTTCAATGTAGAAGGCAAACCGTTTTTGTCGGTGTAAAGATCGGTCTTATATGACCCATCGCTGTTTTTACTGATCCTGAATACCCCATGATAGGGATGAGATACCCAGGTGTTATCATATTGATCGAGCGCAACAAATCTAGACGATTCATCAAAACCGTTCACTTTACCGGATGTTGTAAACTGTCCATGGTTGAAATCAAAAAAATAAAGGCCCTTATAATTACCCGCAATGATTTTTGCCGACGGAAAAGTGCCGGACATCGGTACAAAATTCCAAAAGCCCTGGATGGAAGAAATACGCTGTGCGGCGTTATTGTTTATTATATATGCACCCTCATGATTGCCCAGCAATAATTGGTTATTAATTTCGGCCAGACTCCAGGTTTGTGCTTCGGCATTGGCAACAGGTAAAAAATTTCCTTTGCTGAAGCTAAGATCCTGCATAGGCTGCAGGGCCACACTGTATAACCCATTGCTGGTACCCGCAAACAAAGTATTTTTATAAATGATAGCTGTATAACCGGACCCGTTTTGGACAACGGGATTTATTTGTTTAATAGCACTGTTATAAGCCACCAGGTCGATGCCATTATCCAACCCCAGCCATAAGTTACTTTGCCTGTCGAGGAAGATACTTAGCACATTATTATTCTGTAAGCCTTCTTTTCCCGAAAAATGCTGGATAATATTTCCTTTAAGGTCAATAATATAAACTCCGCTGTTGTTGGTTGCCAGTGCAATCCATTCATTATTTATTGCAGTGGCGGCATAAATTCGTTCGGTGGCAAAAAACGGGTTATTGGCGGAAGCAAATGTTGAGATATTATTCGCAGAGAGGATGAAGAGGCCGTTTTTTAACGTGGTAATTAAAACACTGTCTTTATTGATTGATAAAATATTGGTGACCGGATCAGCCAACTGAAAACTTTCTTTTGAAGGTAATGGACTCCACGCATCATTTTCAAAAATCATCAACCCTGTCTCACGCTCATGGGCATAAAGATGGCCGTTGCAGGCACCTAAAAATAGCCACTCCTGTGGCGCATAATAAGTAGCCACGGCCTCACCTGAAAATTTGAAGATTTTATTAGGAGAACGAAAGAAAATATTCCTGTTAAACGGGATAATATCCCACACATCTCCAAAACTTTTATCTTTAGCAGGAATGAACTGCGTTAAAGAATGGTATTGCAGCCTGCCGTTTGTACCCGGTGCAAAATAACCGAGTTCATCCTGCCCACCCACATAGATCTTATTATCTGGCCCTATCTCAACCGAACGTACAATGGTTTTATTAGGCAAAGGATAGAGGTTCCAGCTTCTGCCATCATAGGTAAGCAGCCCCTCATTATTGGCTACATATATAATACCATTTTTATCCTGTTTAATATCCCAGTTTTGTAGGCCGGCACTATACAACTGTTTGGAATAATTGATCACATCAGGTAAGCCAATGGTATTTTGACTTTTGGCAGCAAGCGGCAATATTATAAACAGGAGCAGTTTTTTCATATCTGCATCATTATTTGGTAGTGAAGGTATAAAAAATTTGGTGATGTAGTATTGATGTAGTGTAAATAGCTTTAAAATCAATGGCTTATGTTTTTTGATGTAGTAATGAAGTGGCTGTTTGTTTTTTATTTGTAGGGGTAGTATGTATTTTTACAGTGAATTATTCTCATTACCTAAAACGATTGCTTATGAAATTAAAACTCGCACTGCTGTGTGTAGGCGTTATCATCTGTTGTTTTTTTCAGCAGGCCTCAGCACAAAATATTTCCGTTTCCGGGAAAGTAAAAAATAAAACAACGGGAGAGCCTTTGGCTAGTGCCACAGTTGCTGTTCTTGGTAGTACTGTGTCTACAGTTACAGATGCAAATGGCGCCTTCAGCATTTCAGTTGCTAAAGGCGCTACGCTTCTCATTTCTTACACCGGGATGGACCCTGTTCGTTACAAAGTAAGTAATGATGCACTTATCGACATCCAGATGGAAGAGGCCAATAAAACCATGAATGAAGTAGTGGTGGTGGGATATGGTACCCAAAAAATAACGAAAGTATCCGGTGCTATTTCAACTGTTAAAGCAGCCGATATCGCCAAATTGAACCCGGTAAGGGCAGAAGAAGCCCTGCAAGGCCGGGCGTCCGGTGTAACAGTGATCTCTCCGGGAACACCAGGTGCAAAGCCTACTGTTTTAATAAGAGGAATTCCTTCCTTTTCTGGTACTGACCCTGTAGTGATCATTGATGGAGTTCCGCAAACATTAACTGATTTCAATTCTATAAATGCAGCCGATATTGAATCAATCAATGTATTGAAGGATGCAGCAACTACTGCTATTTATGGTGTAAAGGGGGGTAATGGTGTTATAGTGGTAACCACTAAAGCGGGTAGGAAAAATCAAAAAACGGAGATCACCGCCAGCGGCAATTATGGAATGCAGGAAGTGTCAAAGACCATTGGGGTTTTAAATGCAACCGAATATGCCGCTATCATAAATGAAGGCAGCGTTACTGCAGGCGGTCCATTGATCTTTCAAAACCTGTCAACAGTTGGTATTGGCACCAATTGGCAGAATGAAATTTTTAAAACAGCTTCCCTTCAATCACATACTGTAGCAGCACGGGGTGGCAGCGAAAGAATGTCTTACTTTCTTTCCGCCGGTTATTTGAACCAGGGTGGGATTGTTGGCGGAAACGACAAATCTTTATACAGCCGGGGTAACTTTACGGCTAACCTTAATTTTGACCTGACCTCAAAATTAAAATTCATCGTAAATACTACCGGGGTTATCCTTAATGGCAAAGGTGTACAGGAAAATTCTTTTAACAGCGTACTCGGCAGTGCACTCAATTTTGACCCTACTGTACCCGTTTATAACAACGTAGCTAACACGGTGGGTAAATATGGATTCAGCAACCTGTTATTGTCTGAAGTATTTAACCCACTTACCAAGCTGGATAATACGTATAATAAAAACGCCGGTAATAAATTATACGGCAAATTTGAATTGCAGTACGATGTAATTAAGAATTTAAAACTATCTACCCGATTTGGGTACACGAAATACGATGGTAATTCCAAAAGCTTTTCTCCATTAGTGTTCTACGGAATTAATAATGTTGACAACTCGATGAATGCAGACGGCTCAACAGTCACCGGTAAACACAACAGTGTATCGCACGAAAAAGCAAGCAACTTCAATTATACCTGGGAAAGTTTCGCCAATTATAACTTTAAAATAAAACAGGATCATAATTTTGAAACTGTATTGGGATTCTCCGTAGCAAAGATCTCCGGTAATGCTGCTGGAGCAAGCAGGCAGGACGTACCTTTCAATTCATGGGAATTCGCAGACTTCACTGCTGCAACGGGCAGTAATACTGCAGCCAACACCAATGCACTGAGTGGCTACTACTATCAATATTTCAGGAGGAACCTTTCTTATTTTGCGAGGATCAATTACGATTACCAGGAAAAGTATTTAGCGTCTTTTACCGCACGTCGCGATGGTTCGTATGCTTTTGGTAAAGATAATAAATATGCTAACTTTTTTTCCGGCTCACTCGGGTGGGTGGTTACTAAAGAAGATTTCTTTCACTCAGACTTTATTGATTACTTAAAAATAAGGGGCAGTTATGGCTCTATAGGTAACGAAAATGTAGATCCGCAGTTTGTAAGTATTGTTACCGGCGGATCAAGCTATGGCCCAACCGCAAATAGCAACGGCTATACTTTTAATAATGTTTTCTATAACGGTTCAACCGTAGGTTCCGCAGCAAATGATGCCTTAAGATGGGAAAAACAATTGCAAAGCAATATCGGGTTTGATATGAATTTCTATAAAAAGAAATTTTCTCTGTCGGCAGATTATTTCCAGAAAAAAGTAGACGGCCTGCTGTTTACACCTTCTGCTTCTTTATACCTGGGCACAGTTCCTATCCCCACTGCAAATATCGGGGCCACCAAAAGCAGTGGTATCGACCTTACATTAGGATATAATGAGATCATCAAAAGGGTAATAAAATTAAACACGTCTTTAACTTTTACTACGTCTAAAAACGAAGTTACTGCTACTAACGACGATGGAACGGCGAAGATACGCGGTGGTGGTTATTTCAACGGCCAGTCACAAAATGTTACAGTCTTTGAAAAAGGACAAACGCCCGGTTATTTTTATGGGTATAAAACAGATGGTTTATTTCAAACTGCTGCAGATGTAGCTAAGGGTGCAACCCAGGCAGGCGCGCAGGCCGGTGATATTCGTTTCGTAGATGTGAATGGCGATGGTGTTATCAATGCTTTGGATCAAACCAAGATCGGCGACCCTTTTCCAACTTTTACTATGGGATGGAATTTAAACCTGGAGTATAAAAACTTCGACTTCACTGCCTTTACTTATGCTTCTGTAGGTAATGATATTTACAGGGCCTATGAAAGAAATGCCAACTACTCTAATAAATACAGGGCGGTATTGGCAAGATGGACCGGTGCAGGTACTACCAACGATGCAGCAAATCCGAGGTATTCTTTTACTGACGCTAACAGTAATATCCGTATTTCAGACAGGTACGTAGAGGATGGTTCTTTTGTAAAAATTAAAAACCTGCAACTGGGTTATACCTTCCCTTCATCAGTAACAAAAAGGATATTAAGCAGGTTACGCATTTATGCACAGGTAAAGAATGCATACACATTTACCAAATACTCAGGGTTTGACCCAGAGATACCCGGTGGAATATTAGATACCGGTGTCGACCGTGGCGCCTACCCGCAGGCAAGAACCTATGCCGTTGGTATTGATATTAAACTATAAATTTTCAAATTAAATATTATACAATGAAGAATATTAAAATACTAAGCCTGGTTTTCCTGATCACCACGCTTGCTGCCTGCAAAAAATGGGTGGATTACAATCCACACGATGAATACAAAATAACAGACCTTGATTATCTAAAGTCTGAAAGCGATTACCGCACGATGGCGGTGAGCGTGTATACACCTATTCAATGGCTCAACCAGGCAGTTCCGGTGGGGGATATTGCATCCGATAACGCGGTGAGTGGTGGTGAGAATGCTTCTGACGTATTATCACTGCAACAGATAGATGATTATACATTGACACCGGTTAATTCTACGCTTACCGAATTATGGCAGGCAGCGTATGAAGGCATTAACAGGGCAAATTATATGACACAATATAAAGCCACCAACAAAGCAGGCGAAACAGTGAACTTTACGGGCAAGGATGCTTTGTATGGCGAAATATATTTCCTACGTGCTTATTATTACTTTCACCTGGTGAAATTCTTTGGCGATGTACCTTTATTCACGGATAAAAGGCTCGGTTTAACAGAATCAAAAACTTTACAAAGAGCCGCAAAGGCAGATGTATACAAACAAATTGAGCTGGACCTCAATAATGCGATCGCAGTTTTACCGATCACCAATAATGAAAAAGGCAGGGCAACAAAATATGCTGCACAGGCTTTATTGGGTAAGGTATTATTGTACGAAAATAAATTTGACGCAGCAGCTGCTATGCTTGAAAATGTGGTGAATGGCCCTTTTAGTTTAGTGAGTGATTTTGGAAGCGTCTTTTTACAATCGGGTGAAAATGGCCCTGAATCAGTTTTCGAGATACAATACGCCAACACATCTCCTTATTATAACTGGGGTGGTGTAACAAGAGGCCAGGGCAATCACTCCGTGCAGCAGTGCGGCATCAGGGGGTTGAATGGTTCTGCAGCCATGCCTTATGCAGCAGGCTGGAGTACAAACCTGCCAACTGCAAATCTTGCCAGTGCCTATACTGCAGGGGATATACGAAAAGCGGTAACTGTTTTGGATATTGAAGCCTATAAGGCAGCCAATCCTGCCTTCGGTATCACTTACCAGGTTGCCCCTTATAAAAATACCGGCTTGTATAACCAGAAATATTTACCACGTAAAGGAGAAACATCGGGCCAGGTGGAATTGAATTACCTGAACAATTTCAGAACCATACGCTATGCAGAAGTATTGTTGATGGCAGCCGAAGCCAATAACAGGGCAGCCGCTCCAAATGATACCAAAGCCCAGCTATATCTGAATAGGGTACGCCGCCGTGCATTTGCGGTTAATGATGCCAGTAAGGACAATACAACAACAGGCGCTACATTGAAGCAAGCTATATGGGATGAAAGACGATTAGAACTGGCCATGGAAGGAGATCGTTTTTTTGATTTGGTTAGAACAGGGCAGGCCACTACAAAAATCACAGGATTTGTTGCAGGCAAACATGAGTTATTCCCTATTCCACAAACAGAGATCGACATATCCGGGTTAAAACAAAACCCCGGCTATTAATCAATAACCAAATTAAAAATTAACGATTATGAAACTATTAAAATATTTCTTCAGCCTCACTTTATTGATCGCTGTTGCTGTCAGTTGTAAAAAAGAAATGAACGAAGACATCGCTTTTTTGGCAACAGATACTGCACCGGATAAATTATCGGCGCTATTTGATATCACACAGGACAATACCGGTTTGGTAACGATTACACCTAGCGGCGAAAGCCTGGCTTTTTACGAGATCTATTATGGTGATGCTACTACCACACCTGCAAAAGTTTTGCCTGGAAAAAATACACAGCATATTTATGCAGAAGGCGTATTCAATGTAAAAATTGTTGGGCATAGTGTAACCGGTAAGATCACAGAAACAACAAAACCATTGACCGTTGCATTCCGTGCGCCCGAAAACCTGGATTTTACCATAACTACGGATCCTGTAAACAATTACAAAGTGAGTGTTAAAGCTACAGCACTTTATGAAACCTTTTTTAAAGTATACTTTGGCGATGTGCCCAATGAAGTACCCGTATCTTTTTTAGAAGGCGATGTGGTTAACCATACCTATGCCGCAGTGGGTACCTACAGTATAAAAGTAGTGGCCTTAAGTGGTGGTGCAGCCACTACGCAGTTAATTAAAACCGTAACAATAGTAGATCCCGTTTTATTACCAATAACATTTGAATCTCCAACAGTTAATTATGCGTTTACAGATTTTGGCGGTGGTGTAGTTACTAAAATAAATAACCCACAGGTCAATGGTATTAATACCAGTGCTAAAGTAGGCAAGATGGTGAAGAATGCACCGGAAGTTTATGGCGGCAGTTTAATTACATTGGGTGCACCCATTGATTTTTCTGTAAACAAAGTTTTCAGGATGAAAGTTTTTTCTCCAAGAATCGGTGCTAAAGTTTTGCTTAAAGTAGAGAACCTCACCAATGGCGGCATAAGTTTTGAAAAGGAAGTGGCTACTACAGTTGCCAATACCTGGGAAGATTTGGTTTTTAATTATGCGGCGATCAATACAGCCAATTCTTATCAGAAAGTGGTGTTGATTTTTGATCTCGGAACTGTAGGAGATGGGTCGGCTAATTTCACTTTTTTGTTTGATGATATCAGACTCACCAATCAACTTCCTGTTAGCTTATTAACATTACCCGTAACATTTGATGATCCATTGGTAAATTATGCCGTTACCGATTTTGGCGGTAATGTTACAGTAGATGATGTAGACCCGGGCAATGCAGCCAATAAAGTTAAGAAGACCACAAAAACAAATGGCGCCCAAACATGGGCCGGAACAACCATTGGCGCAGGCTTCACGTCTAAAATTCCTTTTAGTGCTACAGCTACTCAAATGAGTGTAAGGGTATATTCACCTGCTGTCGGCCTTCCAATAAGGTTAAAAGTAGAAGACCGTACCGACAATACAAAATCAGTTGAAACAGAAAAATTAACCACAGTAGCTAATGCCTGGGAAACGCTCGTATTTGATTTTGCCAACCAGGCCACGGGAACTGCCACAATAAATCTTACCTATAATTATGATATGGCTTCCATTTTCTTTGATTTCAATACAGCCGGAAATAACAAAGTATATTATTGGGATGATATTAAATTTTTACCCGTGAACATTGCGGGACTTGCACTTCCGCTGGATTTTCAATCAACTACGCTCAATTATACCTTCACTAATTTTGGAGGTGGTAATACTACAGTGATCACCAATCCACAGTCTTCCGGAATTAATACCAGCACTAAAGTAGCGAAGATGGTAAAAGATGCGCCCGAAGTATATGGCGGTAGTTTTATTGCCCTGGACGCACCCATTAATTTTTCAGGCAGTAAGATTTTTAAGATGAAAGTGTTTTCTCCAAGAATCGGCGCTAAAGTACTGTTGAAGGTAGAGAATTTAACCAATGGCGGAATAAGCTTTGAAAAAGAAGTAGCTACTACTACGGCAAATACCTGGGAATTATTAACCTTTGATTTCAGTGCGATAAATACAGCCAACTCTTATCAAAAAGTAGTGTTGATTTTTGATCTTGGAACTGTAGGAGACGGCTCCCCCAACTTTACTTACTTGTTTGATGATATCACACTTAATTAATTTTAAAAAATAAATTTATGATCAATAAAATAAAATTACTCATCCTGCTGTTTTTGTCAACAGGTCTCTTTTTTACTGCCTGTAAAAAAACAGAGTATTCCCTTGGTGACCTGAAAGCCCCGGCAGGCCTTACTTTAACTACCGCTATCACCGGTGCTGATGCTACCAATCCAAATGGAAATGGAAGTGGTTCTGTAGTTATTACTACTACAGCTACCAATGCCATCACTTATAATATAGATTTTGGTGATGGTAAAACGCAGTTAGTGCCATCGGGTGTTATCACTTATAAATATGCCAACCCGGGCACTTATGATTATACTGTTACGGTGAATGCGATTGGAACAGCAGGTATCATTTCTACTACCAGCAAAAAAATAAAAGTGTTTGTTGCTTTTGAAATACCAGCTGCAATTTTGCAATCTCTAACTAATGGTTCATCACAAATATGGATAACCGATAAAAATGCTCCGGGGCATTTCGGTGTGGGGCAGGGTGATCTGTTCTTCCCTAATTATTATGCGGCAACTCCCAATTCAAGAGAAGCCTGCGCTTATGATGATGAGATCACATTCTCACAAGATGCCAATAAAAATGTATTCATGCTGATCGATAACAAAGGTGCAAGTTTTTCGATTGGAGCTGCTACAGCTTTCTATGGTTTTAGCGGTGGTGACGGCTGTTACGCGATCAATACCGGTGGAAACAGGAAACTGGCATTTATGGATGCCACTTCTTCATCCACGGCCGCGGTTTCTACAAGAATTCAATTTGTTGTTCCCGGTAATGGTATTATTAATTTTGGAACAGGTGGTGTAACTTATGAGATATTATCCATTACATCTACACAAATTAGTTTACGCAATATCGGGTCTGATGGTAATGCATGGTATCAAAAACTAAAAATTAAATAATTTGTGATGAGCTATATAAAAAATTCGGCGCTGCTGTTGCTGTCATTTGTAATCTTGTCCAGTTGTAAAAAAGGAGGATCAAATAGCCCCACACCAACGGCACCAACCGATCTTGTTGTAACTGCGGGTGTAAGTAACGATGGAAGCGGTAATGTTAGTTTTACCGCTACAGCAAATAACGCAGTAACCTTTGCTTATGAGTTTGGAGACGGAGGCGTTGCAACAGTTCCAAGCGGTATCACCATTTATAAATATTCTTTGGCCGGGAGCAATACTTATACCGTTACGGTTACTGCTACCAGCAGTTCTGGAGGCACCTTAAAAAAGACCATTCCCGTTACGGTTAATGTTGTAGCTGGTACCCCAGGGCTTGTGTGGTCAGAGGAATTTAATACGGATGGAGCACCAGATCCTGCAAAATGGGGATATGATATTGGTGGCGGCGGCTGGGGCAACAACGAATCAGAATATTACACCAGCAGGCCCGAGAATGCCATTGTGATAAACGGGGTATTAAAGATCACCCTTAAAAAAGAAAGTTACAGCGGCAGTGAATATACGTCTGCACGGTTATTAACGAAAGATAAATTTTCTTTTAAGTATGGTAAAATAGATATCAGGGCAAAATTACCGGCCGGCGGCGGCACCTGGCCTGCTATCTGGATGTTGGGCAGTAATATAAATACAACTCCCTGGCCGGCATGTGGCGAAATGGATATCATGGAACATAAGGGTAACCAGTTGAATAAAATTTATGGTACGCTGCATCACCCGGGCCATTCGGGTGGTAACGGAGATGGAAGCACGGTTACTATTACAAATGCTACTACAGAATTCCACGTGTACACACTGGATTGGTCTGCTGCTACTATAAAAATTTCTGTTGATGGTCAGGTATTTTTCAGTTTCGCCAACAATGCCAGCATTCCATTTAATCAAAACTTTTTTGTGATTTTAAATGTAGCAATGGGTGGCACATTTGGCGGCGCAATAGACCCTGCATTTACCAGCGCTTCAATGGAGGTAGATTATATCAGGGTTTACCAGTAATCAACAGCTGTATTATTAAAAGTCATCGCTACTGTCCGTAACAGTTAGTGACTATAAAAAAAGCGGCCTGGCTAAAATATCTAAAAACACTGTTCATTTTTTCAATTACTGTTTATGAATCAATTCAGGAATTATATAGCTTTTGTACTTACTCCCATAGCCGCTGTAGTAATGCTGGCGAATTGTAAACCGGCAAATGCAGATGTGCCGGTTGCTGTTATTGAAAATGCTCCCGCGGTTTTTTTCGATGATTTCTACGGCCCGGGATTAGATACGACAAAATGGAATGTAGAAACAACCGGTATGCATTTTAATAATGAATTGCAGGCATACGTAGATTCTGCGGCAACAATTTCGATTGTAAAAGTAGCGGGCGCCGAAAATGGCGCATTACAGTTGCAGCCAAGGTATGCACCTGGCTTTGTAACAAAAGACGGTCAAAAATTTGATTTTATTTCCGCCAGGATAAATACCAGGGATAAGGTGGAAATAGCTTATGGCAGCATTTCGGCAAGGATAAAACTTACAGAAGGCGCTGGCTTATGGCCGGCATGGTGGATGCTGGGAAAAGGCACCTGGCCCGAAACAGGCGAGATAGATATCATGGAATATGTAGGGGAAAAAGATTGGGCAAGCGCTGCGATTCATGGCAAGGGATACAGCGGAGATGCGGGTTTGGTAGACCGCCTTTATTTCGCGGAAAATAACGACGTAACACAATGGCATGTATATGCAGTAGACTGGACGCCGGACAGCATGGTTTTTAAATACGATAACCTACCGATGTTCAGGGTGACAAAACCTATGACCCAATTTTTTGGTGACTGGGCTTTCGATAACCCTAAGTTCATGATCCTGAATTTTGCAGTAGGTGGTATTTATCCATTTAAGATTAATGGTATCAAAGCACCTTACTATGGCCTGTCGGCTTCCAGCCTGGAAGCTATAAAGAGCAATAAAAGTAAAATGTTGGTAGACTGGGTTAGGGTGATCAAAAGATGACCGGAGTAAGTGAATAAATTTTTGCAGTTAGTTTTAATTATATAGCAATCAAATTAAGCGGATCGTGTTTACTTCTCTAAGTTTACACTTCCGCTTTTTTATTGCTCTTTCATTTACGCCTAACAGTGGTTAATTGCCAATGCTATAAAAACAATAAGCCCGGAAATGAATTCCGGGCTTATCATTGTCTTTGAGAGAGTACTGAAATAATTATCTTTCTTAACTAAACAAACCACCTTTTTTCAATTCACGTGTGCCCTGTCCAATCAAAAATCCATTCTGGTAGATCATGATTTTATACGAACCCTGCTGGAAGTTGCTGCCTGGAGCAAAAGCAAACTCTACGTTTTTACTTTTAGCAGTTTCGATCTGTACAGGTAATTTAGCGGTATATGTTTTATTACCATCTTCACGGGTAGTAAAAGTTTCTGCACCTGTTGTTACCGGTGCACCATCCGGGCCAATAACTACAACATATACATCAGTCGCACCTGGCTCAGCGATACGGTTGTTCACATCAAAGCTTACTAAAAGTTTGTCTACACGTTTTGCAGTAGTAGATACTTTTTCTTTACCGTTCCTTTTAACATTCACCGGGGTGATCACAATGTTTGATGCATTCAATGTTGATGCAACGTCCACTTTCTTTTCCAGGTTTACTTTTGCTTCTGTTGTTGCAGTAAGGTCTGTAGTTAATTTCTCTTTTTCCTGGTTTAATACCACCTTATCATTGGTTAAGGTTTGATTATCCTGTGTTAACCTTGCAACATCTGCTTCTAAACCGGTGATCTTATCATTTAAAGAAGCGATCAAAGTTTTAGCTCTTGCCAATTCGCCTGCTGTTGCATTTTTCTTATTTAAGATAGTGCGGATCTCAGCTTTTGTTTTTGTGATCTCAGCATTTTTATCTGCAAGCTTGCTGCTTAATCCGCTGTTAGCAGAAGTCATTGAATCAAGTCTTGCCAATGAAGCATCGAAGCTTACCTGGATATCACTTTTTTCATCCGTAACTTTTGCGATTTGAGTTTCTTTCTGCTGAATGGTTTGCGAATGCTTATTGCTGTCGTAAACCATGTAACCACCCATACCTAACACAGCGGCTGTTAATATACCGAGTGCAGCGTTTTTAAGGCCGTTGGTTTTGCGGGCAGTGATTTGTACGCTTTTCTCCTGATCAGGAGTTGGAAAGTTTGTAGTGCTCATAATAATAGATTTTTAAAATTAAGATTTAGATTTTTTAATGGCCATAATTTGAATCCCTTTGCGATTCTGGTGCCCTAGTTTCCAAAACCGTGCCATTATTATTTTTTGGGGAGAATCCGGGGGTCTTTAACAATGTGGCCAATGTGGCTAAAAAGCCTGCCCGCATTGATTTACAGGCAATAAAAATTATTTAAAAATTATTTCTTCCTGTTTTCTTTAACATAACCTGTAAAGGCAACCTTATGGGGGTTAACAACGTTTATTAAGCCAATCAACCAGCATGAACAGGAGCCCGTTAGTCATCAAACTGCCACTGAAAAGAAAAATAACAAAGCATAATGCCCCGATCTTTACTTACCTGAAAAAGAATAGCGGCAATGCTGGTAATACCTATTTATACAGGGTAATGTATAAGCGCTATACCCCTCAAAATACAGCTGCTGTTCATTTTATTCAATTGCCACTGCACAAAAAATTTAACAGCGTGGTTAAAAGAGCCATTGATATTCTTTTGGCACTGCTGGTGATTGCAGGACTGTTAACCTGGTTAGTTCCACTGATGGCATTTTTGATAAAAACGACTTCTAAAGGCCCGGTTTTTTTTCTTCAGAAAAGACACAAACAAAACGGAGCAATATTTACCTGTATAAAATTCCGCTCAATGATCGTTAATGCGGAAGCAGATATTTTACCGGCACAAAAAAATGATAAACGGATCACGCCACCTGGAAAGTTCATGCGAAAAACTTTTATTGATGAACTGCCACAGTTCTTTAATGTTCTTTGGGGCGATATGTCGATCATTGGCCCAAGGCCGCATATGCTTAGTGAAAGCCTTCGGTTTGAAGAACAGGTATTACATTACAGTTATCGTGAAAAGATAAAACCGGGGATCACCGGGCTTTCACAGGTGATGGGCCTTGAAGGGGCTGCCGATTGCGTGCAGAAAATGAAGGCCAGGGTTGACATGGATATTTTTTACCTGCGCCACTGGTCATTACAATTAGATGTAATTATCCTTTACCGTACGTTTTGTAAAATGGCAGGCATTTAATCTTATCGACGGCAACTACTAATTATTGTTATTATATTGAAGTATTCTTTTAAAGATATCACCGGCATTCTAATACCGGCAGAACGGCAACGTTTTTTTATATCCATTGTACTGGATGTAGTGATCGCCGTAATCGATATCGTGGCGCTGGCCCTTTTATTGTTTATCATTAATTTCTATTCTCATCCCGGGGAAAGGACACCATCATTCTTACCGGGATATTTTTTTGACCGTGATACTGTGCTCCCTGTTGCAGTTTTTTTATTGTTGTTTGCGATAAAGAACCTTGTGGGGTATTATGCCGGTAAAGCACAACAGCTATTCGTTTATAAAGTGGCATCAAGGCTTTCACAAAAAAAATTATTACAATATCTGGAAGGCGATTATCCCGGTTATGTCACCATTGATTCCGCAGTGCATACCAAAAAAATAAGCCAGCATCCCATTGAGTTTGGGCATTACGTGCTGTGGGGCTTACAGCAAATCATTGCGCAGGCCGCATTGATCAGCATCACCGTAATGGCGATGGTATTGTTCAATACAAAATTATTTTTACTGTTGTTTATTATTTTATTGCCGCCGGTTATACTTATTGCCTGGTTAAACAGGCGTACAACAACGCTTGCCAGGGTACATATAAAAACCAGCAGTGAACAAGCGTTGCAATACCTGAAGGAAGCGATTGCCGGTTTCATTGAGAGTAAGATATATGACCGGAATTATTTTTTTACCAACCGCTACGCCGAAAAACAACAACAGTTGAATCAATGGCTCGCCCGCCTGCAGGCATTGCAGGGAATGCCTAACCGTTTGATAGAAGTGTTTGCCGTGTTAGGCTTTTTTGTATTACTCCTGTTAAGCAGGTGGACAGATAATGCGGTCACGCCCTCTATCATTACAATTGGCGCTTTTATGGCAGCTGCTTATAAAATTATACCCGGGGTCGTTAAAATACTCAATAACAGCAGTATGATGGATACCTATGCGTACACCATCGCCGGCGTAACGGGAAATGTTTCCCCTGCAGTAACTGCACAAAATAATAATGCAACAAAAATTACAGGAGTATCGTATAAAGATGTTTCATTTAACTACGCGGATAAAAATATAATAAAACATTTTACCTGTGTATTGCGGCAGGGTGATTTTACAGGGATTACCGGTATATCCGGCAAGGGAAAGACCACACTGATTAATTTACTTTTAGGATTTGAAGATCCAGCTGAAGGGATATTGTTAATTAATGAACAGCCGCAGGATAAACTGCAACGCAGCCGGTATTGGAAAAACATTGCTTATGTAAAACAACAACCTTTTCTCATTCATGATACAATACTAAACAATATCATTTTGGGAAAAGAAAATATTGACGCACAGCAATTAACTGCTGCGATCGCTGCTGCAGGACTACAGGAATTAATTGCGCAATATCCGGAAGGATTAAATAAAATAGTAACAGAGAATGGAAAAAATATCAGCGGGGGCCAACGCCAGCGTATTGTAATAGCAAGAGCCTTATATAAAAACGCCGACCTCATTTTACTGGATGAACCGTTTAATGAATTAGACAACGCATCGGAAAATAAATTGCTGGAATATTTTAAATTGCTGGCAGTATCGGGTAAGATCGTTGTGCTGATCACACATAATAAAACAAGCCTTGCTTTTTGTAACAGTGTCATTTCTCTTGATGAAAACTAAACAGCCGACATTGATCATTTGTACGCCCGGCTTTGCAGAAGATGAAGCAGACAGCACCTGCCTGCCCATGCAACAGGCATTGATCAAATCGATACAATTTAATTACCCCGGGTTAAATATTATCATACTGGGTTTTCAATATCCTTATTGTAAAAAAAGGTATCAATGGTTTGGTACAACAGTCATTAGCTTTAATGGTCAAAATAGAGGAGGTATTACAAAATTATCACTGAGGCGTAAGATACATGCTGTTTTACAAGAGCTCCATAGTAGTCATAAAATAATAGGTGTATTAAGTTTTTGGTATGGCGAATGTGCCTGGGTAGGAAAAAAATTTGCAGATCAAAACCGGCTCAAACATTTTTGCTGGTTACTGGGGCAGGATGCAAAAAAAGAAAACAGGTATCCTGGAAAATTACATGCTGCTCCCTCGGAGTTAATAGCATTGTCTGATTTTTTACAGCAAGAATTTGAAAAGAACCACGAAGTCCGGCCAGCGCATGTAATTCCTCCGGGTGTCGATATAAAAGAATTCAATAACCCTGTATCCGGAAACGATGTTGATATAGTTGCAGCGGGTTCACTGATACCACTGAAACAATCTGATCTTTTTATTCAGGTCATCGCTGCAATAAAAAAACAACTGCCAGATATAAAAGCGGTATTGGTAGGAGATGGACCGGAAAGAAAAAAACTACAGGTACTAATTGCTGATTATGGCCTGCAACAAAATATTATGCTTACAGGAGAATTGCCACATAGTGAAACATTACAATGGATGCAAAGAGCAAAAATATTTTTACATCCATCCTCTTATGAAGGTTTTGGTTTGGTGATGATAGAAGCCCTGTATGCCGGCTGCGAAGTCATTAGTTTTTGTAAACCCATGAATCAGGATATCAATCATTGGCATATTGTGCAAGATCCATTTGAGATGCAGCAAAAAAGTATTGAGCTACTGCAATCAAATCTACCGCAGGAAAGGGTATGCCCTTTTAATATTGATGACAGCGCCAAAAAAATAATGGGCTTATTCAATTACTGAGCTGTGTAATTATTGATTCAATTTTTTTTTGAATAGCCTCAAACGACAATTCATTTTTAAATTGCTGTAATACTTTTTGGCGCTCTGCCGCTATGTTCAAATCATTTGTTTGCAGCAATACCGCTAAAAGAGATGCGTCATTTCCAGGTTCATATAATAAACCGGCTTTTCCCGGCCCTGTTAGTTTGCGGAAAGCAATGATATTGGTAAGTATGGGTATACAGCCACAGGACATGGCTTCGCAAATGGCGATGCCGCCACCTTCGTAATGAGACCCTGAAATAATAAAATCTGCCGCGTGATACCAGGATTCTAATTGGGGGTGAGCAATTTTGCCAACAAGTATTATTGAGGCGGTTTTATCGCCAATCATTTCTTTCAGTTTGCCTAAAAGTTCTGCTGTTTGAAAGACCAGGTATAATTTTGCAGCGGGCTGTATTTTTAAAAAAAATAGAAAACCTTTTACAACGGTAAGAGGATCCTTGTTTTCATTCAGCCTGCCTACCCATAAAAAAACAGGGGGATCCGTAATTGCCAAAGAAGCTCTTGCAGCGTTTGCGTCACCGATAGCAAAAGATGAAGAGCCATGCATTACTTCATGGATCTTTCCGGCATCCTTTATATTTCCATTTTCAACCCATTGTTGGCCAAATTCTGCAGAAGTAAAGAGGATTGCATCGATACATTTTCCAGCCAGCCGCTGCAGGTATTTTCTTATGCCTGAAAATGGTTTTTCAGAGCGATTCATTACTACAATCTTCGGCTTTCTTCCCAATTTAAAACGTAATTGAATTATTTGCAGGGGAAAAATAAAACCATTCACCAATACAACATCCGGCTGCAGTTTTTTTATGTGGTGATGCAATTGCCGCGGGAAATATAGTTTTGGTTTTTTAAAATTGAGAAACCGGTAGCTCACATTATTGCGTTTCAGCTCACCGGTATAATTGATCTGTTCAATACTATGCACTTCGTGCTGGATCGCCAGTTTTTCAAGTATACCTGTATAAAAGCCGATCCGGTCCAGCCAGGCTGAAGGATCATGGAATGCACGCGTATTGGTATAACTGGTACTGACTATCTTCATGACCGTTGTAAATATTTTTGGTAGTTTTAAGTATGAAGCTGGTAAAAAAAATACTAAGCAAATTAAATGGCCTTCATTACTGCCAGGAATACCTTTGTTTTGCCCGCGAATCATATCAACAATCCCTGCATGCTTATGTAGTGAACGACAGGCATATTATTAAAGATATTACAAACCATCATCTCTTTGTTGGCTATTGCCCTTTGGTTTTTGTTTTTACCAATATTGAATTCGCTGAGCATATCGACTTGATTTTCTCACAACGGCTTTTACAACCAAACGAACAATTTGCTAAAAAGGATGCCATTGCATATTTACAATTAAAAAAAATAAAGCAGCAACCTGTCGGTAAAAAAATGATAGCATATTACGAAGGCATCTATGGTACACATCATTTTCAATCCTTCTTTCAACAATTGATCAGCAGCGTTAATAATCGTTTGTACAATAAAAAAGCCGGTAATGTTTTTTTGCCGGGTAATTTATACAAACAGGTGCAGCTAGCCTATGCCATCCCAAGGATGATTTCATTGATCACAGTGGGCGATGGCAGCCTGGTTAATTTATTTCCCACCGACCTTCACGGCCAGGTTGACAGCGATCACTATGTTATTTCCCTGCGCATTGGTGGAAAGGCGGCAGCGCAGGTGGAAGCCGCGGGCAAATTATTGATCGCAGAGCTGTATGCCGCAGCTTATAAAGAAGTATACACATTGGGCAAAAACCATATGCAGGAGTTAAAGCCGGCAACCTGTTTTCCTTTTAGCGGATTACTGTCAACCGGCTTTCAATTGCCTTTGCCAAAGCCAGGTTATGCCTATAGAGAATTACTATTACTGGAATCATTTATACATGGGATCCACCGCATATTCCTCTTTAAGATAGTGATCAGGCAGCAGGTAGTGCCTTCAAACGGCGGGCTGGCCCATATCCATAACAGCTATGCCAGCTGGCGTTATAAAAATAAGCTGCCGGGCAACTATTTGCTTCGATAAAGCGATTAATAAGGGTATGACCAAAGTCCTTTTGTTTAATCCACGAAGTGCGAATTATAAACCGAGGATACCCAACTCTATTCTCAGTATTGCCTCTTCCATTGAAGGGTTGTATGACTATGTGATCGTGGATGGCAATATGGAAAAAGACCCATGGCAAAAGATCGAAACTTATTTATCGGGCGGAGGTTTTGGATACTTTGGCTGTACCTGCATGCCCGGCCCCCAATTAAAACAAGCCATACCTATTTCAAAAAATATACGCGAACTTTTTCCAGATGTCAGGATTATCTGGGGTGGCTATTTTCCTTCCAACCAGTCTAAAGTTGTGTTGAATGCTTCTTTTGTTGATTTTGTAATTAATGGCCCCGGGGAAAAAACTTTTCCTGCATTGTTGAACGCACTGGAAAAAAATGAACCCTACGGGTTTATTCATAACCTTATTTACAGGTTAGGCGAACAGATCATTAAAACAGCCAAAGATGAATTGTATGATCCTGATGAGCTGCCACCACTGCCTTATGCAAAACTGAATAATTTTTACCCGGTAAAGCATTACCTCGGTAAAACTTACCTGGGCACTAAAACCATTGCTTACCATTCCAGCATGGGTTGTCCGTTCAAATGTTCCTTTTGTGCAGTAGTACCGATCTACAATGCAAGGTGGAGAGGAAAATCGGCACAGCATATTTATAGCGATATCAAATACCTGAAAGAAAATTTTGGGGGTAATGCCATCGAATTTCATGATAATAATTTTTTTGTATCCGAAAAAAGGACCGTAGAATTTTCAAAATTAATCGAACGGGAAAAAATGGTTTGGTGGGGAGAAGGCCGTATCGATACGATCGATAAATATTCAGATGAATCGCTGGAACTGATGAGGGCAAGCGGCTGCAAAATGATCTTCTTTGGTGCTGAGACAGGCAATGACGAGATCTTAAAAAAAATGGATAAAGGTGGTACGCAAACAGCGGCTGAGATAAGGTCCTTCGCTGCACGTATCGCCCAATTTGATATCATTCCTGAATACTCTTTTGTATTGGGTACGCCGGCAGATACACCCGAACAGGCCATGAAACAAATTGACCAGGACATTGCTTTTATTAAAGAGATCAAACAGATCAATCCACGCACCGAGATCATCATTTATGTATACAGCCCTGTGCCTACGGAAGGAAGTGATATGTATAAAAAAGTTTTGGGCACCGGCTTCCATTTCCCCGAAAAATTAGAAGACTGGATAAGCCCGCAGTGGGAAAATTTTGATTTGAGAAAAAACCCCCTGACTCCCTGGTTAACGGCAGCAATGATCGATAAAATAAAAGATTTTGAAACCGTATTGAATGGCTATTATCCAACGGCATCTGATATCCGGTTAACAGAACTGAAAAGAAAAATTTTGCGCAATGTTGCTGCTCTACGTTATAAAACTGGTTTGTACAAAAAACCTTATGAACTAAAAGCATTGCAAATATTATGGAAATACCGCCAGCCTGAAATTGAAGGGTTTTAAAAAATATTATTTTGAAGACTGTACTGAAAAATATTATTGCACATACCTACAAACCATTATTGGTAAAATATCTTTCTACCCCCAGGGTATACCGCGCTAATGGAATACGGCTCGATATTCCGCCGGAAGTTTTTCATCCCGGATTTTTTTTCAGCACAGGATTGCTGTTGCAATACATCAGCAAAATCGCTCTAGATAAAAAAACTTTTTTAGAACTGGGCTGTGGCAGCGGGCTTATTGCTATATCGGCCGCAAAAAAAAATGCCGTTGTTACTGCTACAGATATTAATCCTGTAGCAGTTGCGGCACTTAAAATAAACAGTGTAAAAAATAATGTTGTTATAGAAATTATAGAGTCAGATCTTTTTTGCAATATTACGGGCCGGACTTTTGATGTCATCGCCATTAACCCGCCTTATTATAAAAGGCAACCCGTAAATACAACAGACTATGCCTGGAGTTGCGGTGAAGATGGAGAATATTTTTCGAAACTGTTTGTAACACTTGGCGGTTATATCCATACCAATACTGAAATAATAATGGTATTATTTGATGGTTGTGATATAGAAATGATCAGGCGCTTTGCTGTAGAAAATAATTTTATACTCGCACTGCAGCACAGTAAAAAAAATTTGCTGGAAGAAAATTTTATTTTCCAAATTAAACAAATTACATGAGCGCCATTTTTACCTATAATCCAACTGATAGTTTTGAACAACTCTATATCCGGTTGCGGCAAAAAGAAGGCAGGATATACAAAGATGAAGAAGTGGCGAAGCTTCCTGCCATTCAACAGGAGCATCCCTTGTACCACGAATGGCAGGTAAGAGAAAGGTCTTTAAAGAAATTGGTAGTTTATTTAAAACATCAAGGCCATGAACCCGCAATACTTGAAGTAGGCTGTGGCAATGGGTGGCTGTCGGCCCAATTGGCTTTGCTTACCAACGCTAAGATAACCGGCATTGATGTGAATGGAATAGAACTGGACCAGGCTAAACGAGTTTTCCATCTGATACCAAACCTTGAATTTATTCAATGCGAATTAATCAGTGAGCCTTTGCAGGAAAAAGTTTTTGATGTGATCCTGTTTGCAGCGTCAATTCAATATTTCCCTTCTTTAAGAAAATTAATTGCAGCTGCGGCAAATCACTTAACCCTGCAGGGAGAAATTTATATTATGGATTCTGTTTTTTACAAACCAAATCAAATAGCTGCTGCACGCCAAAGAACAGCCGATCACTTTAATAACGCGGGTTGTGATGAAATGACTGCGTTCTATTTTCACCATAGCATGGAAGAGCTTAAAAGGTTTAACTATAGGATCTTGTCAGCTCCATCTTTTTTACTCAACCGGTTGAGTAAAAATAAAAATCCCTTTTACCACGTGGTAATAAAAGACCGTTACCAATAAATATCTATGCAAAATGTTTTAACAACATATAAGAGATACCGCACACTGCAAACGCACGTGATCAGTACCTTGCCCATCGTGATACTGATGCCGCACAGTGCCTGCAACTGCAGGTGCGTGATGTGTGATATCTGGAAAGACAATCATAACCTGAAACAATTAACGGAAGTTGATGTCATTGGATTGCTAAGCACTTTAAAAAAAATGGGTACGCAGCGGGTATTAATGTCGGGTGGCGAAGCATTACTCCACCCTAATTTTTTTAGGTTTTGTGCTATATTAAAAAAAGAAAAGATAAAGATCAGTTTACTGTCTACGGGTTTAACATTAAAAAAGAATGCCGGGCAAATCGTGGAATGGGTAGATGACGTAATCGTATCACTGGATGGCGACAAAACGATGCACAATGCCATTCGTAATATTCCTGGTGCTTTTGATAAAATGGCAGAGGGGATTGATTCGATAAAAGTGATCAGCCCCGGTTTTAAAATTACCGGGAGAACAGTGATACATACGCAGAATTTCAGGCTATGGCCAAATATCATTGACGCTGCAAAAGAAATAGGGCTGGACCAAATAAGTTTTTTACCAGCCGATGTAAGCAGCCATGCTTTTAACCGTGAATTGCTTTGGGATGGCGGCAGGCAGCAAAAGATCCTGTTGCAACAAAATGAATTGCCTGAATTAAAAGCAATCATTGGTGAGCTATTGCTGCACTATGAAAAAGATTTTGCGATAAACTTTATTGCGGAGAGCCCCGGGAAAATTCAAAAGATATACCAGTACTATGCTGCTTTTTATGGATTGAATTCTTTACCCTATAAAAAATGTAATGCGCCATGGGTTTCCGCAGTTGTTGAAGCAGACGGAAAGGTAAGGCCTTGTTTTTTTCATGAGGCTTATGGCAATATTAAAAACAATTCACTGGAAAATATCATCAACAGCAAGAAAGCTGTTGACTTCAGAAAGCAACTGGATATGGATACCAATGAAACCTGTAAAAAATGTGTTTGCTATTTGAATTTGATGCCTGGTGTAAAATTATGAGATAAGATGAACAACATACTTTTTACTCACTCCTATTTTTTACGTTTCGATCCCAAGCAATGGGCGATAGGGCAGCCCTATGCACCGCTGGGAACATTATATGCTGCAGCTTTTTTGAGGGCAAATGGTTACCCTGTTTCTTTATTTGATACTATGTTTGCGCATGCACCGGAAGAAGTGATTGCACCACTCCGGAATATACAACCCCAATTCTTTGTTATATATGACGATGGGTTTAATTACCTCACCAAAATGTGCCTAACCAATATGCGGGAAGCCGCATTTAAGATGATACAATACGCAAAGGCAAGTGGTTGCACCGTGATGGTATCCAGCTCCGACAGTACGGACAGGTTTGAAATGTATTTGAACGTGGGTGCTGACTTCGTTATATTGGGAGAAGGAGAAATAACTTTACTGGAATTAATAACTGCGGTTAATAAAAAGGAAGATAATTTTTTTAATATCGAAGGCCTTGCATTTAAACATAATGCTGCAGTAGTGAAAACACAACGGCGTGCTGTTTTAAAAGACCTGGATACACTGCCATTTCCCGCATGGGATATTATTAATATGGAGCCTTATAAAACAATGTGGCTGAAACATGCGGGTTATTTTTCAATGAACATGGGTACTACAAGAGGTTGCCCTTTTAAGTGTAACTGGTGCGCCAAACCCATTTATGGTAACCGGTATAATGTAAGAAGCCCACAAAATGCAGTGAATGAATTATTACTGTTGAAACAAAAATTTGGGTTTAACCATATCTGGTTTTGCGATGATATATTTGGCCTGAAACCCGGTTGGGTAAAAGAATTTGCCCACCTGGTTGACGAAAATAAATTGAATTTCAGTTTCAAAATGCAGGGAAGGGTTGATCTTTTGTTACAGGAAAATAATATACAGGACCTGGCGGCAGCAGGTTGCAGCAATATCTGGATGGGAGCTGAGAGCGGCTCTCAAAAAATACTGGATGCAATGGATAAAGGTACTACCGTGCAGCAAATTTTTGAAGCAACACGTTTATTAAAGAAGAATGGTATCCATCCATCATTCTTTATACAGTTTGGCTATCCAGGCGAAACAAAAGAGGATATCAAACTCACCATCAATATGATCAATAAATTATTGCCTTATGAAATCGGTATCTCCGTTTCGTATCCATTGCCCGGAACTGTTTTTTTTGAAAAAGTAAAAAACGAGCTAACGGATAAAACCAACTGGACAGATTCTGATGAAATGGCGCTGCTGTTCCGTAATACTTACCAGCCTGCATTCTATAAACAGTTGCATAGTTACGTGCATACCTCTTACCGCAGTCACCTGGCGTTTGAAAATTTAAAACAGCTGCTGGCAAATCCTTTTAAAGCTAATTATAAAAGTATCCGGAAAGCATTATCATGGTGCTATTATTTCCCCGCAAGTTTTATCGACAAACAAAAACTAAGGCAATTACAAAAGCCTGTTGCATGAATACATCGTCACCTCATATCAATGAAGAACAGGCTGCTGCTGCATTCACAAAGCAGTCAACAAAATTTGATGCATTGTATTCAGCCGATACTATCATTAAATATAAAAGGGAAAGAGTAAGGCATCATATACAGCGGTTGCTTTTACCCAACAGTACCATTTTGGAATTGAATAGTGGTACAGGGGAGGATGCCATCTGGCTGGCGCAGCAGGGACATCATGTGCATGCGACAGATATTTCAGCAGGCATGCAGCAGCAATTGATCCAAAAAGTAAAGGCATTAAAGCTTCAAGACCAGATTACACATGAGCAAATCTCTTTTACACAATTACAAAACCTGCAGCAACAAAAAAGATACGATCATATCTTTTCCAATTTTGCGGGATTGAATTGCACAGGTGAACTGGATAAAGTCTTACACGCTTTCAGTAAGGTATTAAAACCGGGAGGAAAAATTACATTGGTCATTCTTCCGAAATTTTGTTTATGGGAATTTTTATTATTGTTCAAAGGGAAATTTAAAACTGCATTCCGTCGGGTATTTAGCCGAAATGGCGTTACTGCAAATGTAGAAGGTGAAATTTTTACCTGCTGGTATTATGATCCTTCTTTTGTTATAAAGCAATTAAAAAATGAATTTACAGTGCTTACTGTTGAAGGGCTATGTACGTTGGTACCACCATCTTATATGGAAGGCTTCGCAGAAAAGCATCCCGGCCTGTATCGTTTTTTAAAAGCAAAAGAAAATAAATGGAAAACCAAATGGCCCTGGAGATTGATCGGCGATTACTATATCATTTCTTTTAAAAAAAGCAGCTAGTATTATATAGATTATTAATTGGCGTTACAAATATTCCCAGCCTGCAGTTTTTTATTTTGCCTGTATATCAGCTGCTCTATTTTTTTATCGTATTGTTCCAGGATGCTATATTGGAAATTTTTGGGATCTGGTTTAGCGAAATGTTTTCCTGCCAGCATCCCCATACAAACTCCTTTTTCATTCCTGTTAGCACTATGCTTTTTGCTTTTCCATCGCTTTGCAGTCAGCCTCATTAACCAGTTGTCTGCCGCATCCCCCATTTTACCGTTGAATAACATTTCAATAAATGACCTGCTAAAGCCCCTTTTGATTTCGTAAGCACCGTTATTTTTTCCTTGGTATCCGGGGAAGTAATTTTTTGTCCATTGGTTTATAACTGCAAAGGCTGTAACCGTACCTGGTCCCTGCATCGGTATTAGCGTGATGATCTCCATTGCAGTAAAAATATTTTTTTCTTCTATTTCCATACCAACTTCATCTACATAGTAATTCATGCAAAACCAACGCCGTTTACCTGCTACTACTGCCAGTTTATAAAATACATGCATTAAAGTGCGGGCGATCCATAAGCGGTTTGCTTTTGCAATGATGAAGAAATCGATGTCGGTATTTTTGTCTGCAAAATTTTTTGATAGAGATCCTGATAAAGCAAGGCCTTCTACAAAAGGGAACTTAGCAAGTATGCGGGCCGCCTTAACAGCTTTCTGTATCTCTGTAACTGCTTTGTTGTTGCCATTCCTTCTACGGTAAGCCATGAATAAATTATCCTGCAAAGAATAGTATCCACCGATGCAGTAAATGACCTCTTCTTCAACAAGTGTCGCCAATTGTTCATCAATAACCTGCTGGCTTGTTTCCACTGCAAGGAATTGCCTGGTTTCTTCATTGGTTAAAGGATATTGAAAAATATCAAAATAAGCCAGCGTTTGTAATATGTTTAATTGTAGTGCTGTCAAAATGTTTATATTTTAAAATATCAGTAATCAACTTTTTGCCAAAGCATTTTGCCGTTGGCTTTTTTGTGTAACTGTTTTAGCTTATGATATTTTCTATAACTCTGGTTGGCAGTTTGCGTAGCAATCACCAGGCCATGCTGTCCGTCTAAAAAACCTAATCTTAAAAAATACCCGTTTATAAAGGACCAGAGCGGGCTGAGAAAAATCTTTGACCAATGGACTTTTTTTCCGGTATTAAAAATTGATTCTGCTGCGGTGGTGCTTACTTCTTCATTACGTACGATGTACTCGTCAAAAGACTGGTAAGTATAATGCATCAGGTCTCCATTAAGTTGCTGTACAGTACAGTCTTCAGCTAATATAACTTTATCATGTGGGTTTAACCCCCCGCATGCACCCATATGCTTATCAAACAGGCGGATCTTTCTGTCGGGGTACCATAAGCCATGCCGTATAGGCCTGCCGCAGTAAATATTACAGCGGTTCATACTGAAAGCTTTTTTATCAAAATTTTGTTTTGCAATCATTATCGAAGCTGCAAGTTCATCGCTTAATGCTTCGTCTGCATCCAGTAGTAATACATAATCATGCGATGCCAAGTGAAGGGCTTTATTCTTTTGACGGATGTAGCCGGAAAAACTTTGCTGCTGAACAACTGCCCCTTTATGCAGGGCGATCGCAACAGTGCTGTCCGTTGAAAAGGAATCCAGTATAATAATTTCGTCTGCCACCGTTCTAACAGAATCTATACAGCGTCCAATGTTTTTTTCTTCATTAAATGTTATTATCACTACGGAAAGTTTATTCATCTGCCGGATCTTTATTTTTCTGTTATTAAAACGTATTAAACTGTAGCGTGGTTGCCTGCATAGGATATTCCAGGTTTGTTGCTGTTTAAAAAAAATGATAAAAAGAAACTATAAAAAAATATGCCTTTGTTCACATCAAGAATATTTTCAGCAATAGATACGATGGCAATAAGCCCCATAAAAGAAAAGAACAGGAAGTCATGACTGTTTACCGCAACGGAGAAACCGTAATACAATACAAAAGCGTACAGCAGCAAACCAATGACTCCAGCCATTAATACAAAACTGAGGTACTGGCTATGCACATTAAATGCCGACAGGTATGAGATATATAATTTGTTTTGAAAATATTGTTGTTTCATTAATTCTTTTTCAGCACCTTTTCCGTAACCAACCAGCGGCGCTTTTTTTACCAGGTCAAAAGCCAGCTCCCACCTTGCTACCCGTGGTTCCAGCAACTCGTTGTTGATCGCTGCCTGGGTGAGGTCATTCTTCAATTCACTTATGTAACGTATTTTAAAGGCATTTACTTTTGTAATAACCAGGAAAGACGACAGCACTATAATACCGGAGATGCTTAAAAAAATAATTCTTTTTTTCCCTGTCAATAAAAAAAATGAAACGCCCACCGGTACAATAAATAAAATAGCAGCAAATACTGCTCTCGACGTTAACTGTACAATACCGGCAAAAAGAATGCAAATGCAAACAGTATAAAATATTTTTTTGCCAAGGCTTGTTTCGTTTAGCCCGCTATATAAAAAAATGAACAGGGAGAATGCAGCATACATCGATAAATAAGTGGCATGCAAATCGATCGGGAGCGAAAAATTATGGTTAATGAATGCGGTGGAGAACAGATCCGTAAGAGGTAAATGAAAATAGGTAATGGTGTGAAACGCATCTGCATATAAATAAAGTATCACTGCTGTAATTGTGGCCGCAAATATTTTTAATAGCGGGAATTTGTATTTAAAAAGATCCAGCTCATTAAGTACCAGCAAAACCGGGATAAATAAAATAGCGCTTTGCCTGCCCGCAAGATTTAAGCCCTCTGTTTTATCGGGGCTGTAGCAGATACAGGCTAAGCCCAATATATACAAGGATACCGGTATTATAGTAGCCTTGCTTAACAACTGGTACAACCGGTTTTGTTTTAGCTGGATCAATGTATGTACCGCGAAACTTACCAGCACCAATTGACTGTAAAAGAAATCGAATGGCAGTATAATTAAAAAACAAGCCAGGTGATAATAGCTTATTTTATTAGCAATATTGTCTTTTATGATAAAGAGGGCTTTCATTTTTTATACTGTGTAAGGCATTCCACAATAAATCTTTCGTATTGCTCAATAATTAAAGGCCAGTTATAGCTGTTCTTTATTTTCATGAAATTATTCAGGGTCATGGTTTCTTCTTTTATCGCAGGCTGAACCGCTTCTACCAGCTGCCTGACATCTTTCGCTGAATTAAAATAGTAACCATTCCCATCCAGCACCGCCCTGTTAAAATCATTATCATGTGCCGCGATCAATACCTGGCTGGCCATGGCTTCAATAAGAGAAGGGTTAGTGCCGCCAACCGTATGGCCATGAAAATATAAAGGGCAATTAAACTTAAGGGTGTGCGTAATTTGATTGTCGTATATGGCGCCGGCAAAGATGATCCGCTTATCGTTGCCAAACTTCTTTACTATTCTTTTACCGAATTTATTATTGGTATTACCCACCACCATAAATTTTTTATCGGAGCCCGACTGGTGAAAGCCATCGAGTATCATTTCAATATTATTTTCAGGTTCCATTCTTGCCATAAGCATAAAGTAATTTTTTTTGCACAGGCTGTACTCAGATAAAAATTCTTCTTTTTGATTGGTGAATATTTCGGCGCCGTAAGCAATGTATTCGCTGTATTTGCCAAATTTATTTTTAAGGTAGGTATGCATACCAATAGAATCCGCTATAAAATAATCACTGAATTTAACGGCCAGTTTTTCTGCATACCGCAAGAAATATCTTACCGGTTTGGAATATTTTCTGCGCTTCCATTCAAATCCATCCATGTTGGAAATGATCAGGGTATTTTTCGGGTATAGTAATCCCCACACCGAACTGCTGGTATATCCTAAAAAGAGCAGCACATCAAAATTCCTTTTACGTGCATCCATCACGCAATTAAAATCGTAGATAAATTGCCCTGCAGTACCGAGCATGTATTCTGCATCGTAACAATGCACGATATCAACGCCATGAAATTTTTTTTCCTGGTAAGAATGTTTGTGGGAATTGTATACCGTTACGGCATGGCCTTTTCGCAGTAAGCCCACAGATAATTTTTCTGCGAGTTGTTCAAAGCCGCCGTATTCATTGGGAATTCCCCTGGTACCTATAATGCCTATTTTCATATTGATATTATTGAGAGGTTAGTCATTATTGATTTTTTGCTGTGTTGCTTCCAAATAAACTATTCTTGATCTTTACGGCAGGTCCGTAAATGGCAGCAATGATCTTCTTCGCCGGGGCTGCATCTTTTACTATCCAGTCTGTTGTTCGTGGTTTTTCTATATGATGCTGGTGAACCGTATAAGCATAAGTGGCAATGGAGGTGCGGAACTGATGATCCGGAAAATTGGTCATGGCATAGCCGTGTAATGTATACGCCCTTGTTTGCTGGATGATCATCCGGTTAAAGGGTACTTCCAATTCTTTTTCTTCACCACTTCTCCGGTCAACCAATTTTAAATGCCCCTTGTATCCCGGCTTCCAGTCTTTATTTAAATACAACAACAGGTTCATATTTCTAAACCAGTTGGTATGCAGGGGATGATAATTAAAATCGAGGTGCATATCCAAAAAGCTATTCTTTTGGCCCTGGTGCAGCCCTCCACCGTGATTAACTGGATCAACAAAAACATTTTCATTGGAGATATAACTTAAAAACTCATTCATTTCGGCGGAGCACAGGTCCTGCTGCAGTTCTTCAAATAAATGCCCCAGTGCTTTATAATTTGCTTTCTCAAATTTGTTATGAGCAAATATGTAGTCCCTGCTTTTGTTAGTGAGTTGAGGTATATCTTCATATAATTGGTTTAACTTTTCCGCGTCACAAAAATTATCAATGGCCAGGTAAGGAAATGGTTTTGCCAACAGGTAATCTGTTCGCAATTTTTCTTTGTTGTCTTGTAAGAACCGGAAGTTGATCATCGTATACTGTTTTGTTTTAGCAATTGATAAAACCTGTCAGCAGTTTTTTGCCAGCAGTAAGTTTGCTGTATGGTTTCAGCAATAGCAATAAGTGTGTCATCACCCGGAAGGTTTGTCAATACATCAGATAAGCTGTTTTTAAAATTGTTATAATCAGTGGGATTAATATGGTATTTACCGAAGAAGGTGAAATCACTCATGGAAGAACTATTGGAACATACCACGGGTACTCTTAAAGCACCCGCTTCCAGTGGCGGCAAGCCGAATCCCTCTGCTTTGGAAGGGTACACAAAAACTGTAGCTGCCCTGTAAAAAGCGAGGAGCTCTTCATCAGTAGCCTGCTCATTAAATACGATGCACGACCGGGTGGCAGCAGGGAGAGAATGAAGCAGTGCATCAAATGCCGGTGTCTTAATACTTTCATGCCCGATAAATACAAGCCGGATCTGCTGTTCATATAATTGAAGATCGAGATAGGCCTGCAACAGCAGCAGGTGATTTTTTCTTGGCTCACGCCTGCTTACGAAAAGAATGTATCGATCAAATCCAAACTTATTTTTTATATGCTCTTTCGCAGCCTGTTTGTCATAAGGTTTAAAAAAATTGCTGTTGATACCCAACGGGAGTACATTTACTTTTTCGGAAGAGATATCTAAATGACGTTGAATAGATCTTTTTGAATATTCCGAATCTGTTGTAAGGATATCCGCTTTTTTTGCGGATCTCCTGTATAAAAAATTCTTACTGAGGCGATACCATAGCGGAAATTCTATGGGGTATTCATTGAAGAGTACGTCATGCGTTGTTACAATAAACCTGCAATTTTTTATTGGAGGCACTATGTATTGGAAATGGGCATAGCGGACCTGGTATTTTTTTATGAGCCGTGGTATATCCACCAACAACCTTAATGTGCTTGAGCGGTTCTTTAACTTAACGAAGAAAATATTATCTGACTGGGGAAAATATTTTTTCAGGTTGTCAGTATCATATGCACCGATATAAAATTCGAGGTCTTTTTTTTGTAATAAGATAGTATACAACTCTTTTATAAAAGTCCTGCTGCCCTGGAACTCCCCGTCAAAACTATGGGCGTCTAAAAATATCTTTATGGTGCCGGCAGCCTTCATAACTGGTATAATTCTTTTATGCTGTGTAATGATCCTGATTCTATATCCACCAGTTCCATATCTTTTATCACAGCGAGCCTTTGATCTTGTGGTAAAAAATTCAACTTTCCTTTTTGATCTTTTGAGCTGCGGTTCGCGGATTCGTGAAATCCGTCGGCGGCATTGTAGGTAATGAATGGCCCCGAAAGATCTTTACGAATAAAAAAAGCATTTATACCCACACGTGCAGTACCAATAAAGTCATAACCCTTTTTTTCAGCGAGCTGGCACAGTGCGGCTAATGAAGCGCCATAATACAGGTTAGAGTAATGTGCTTTGCTTTGCTCAAAATGGGCAACATAAGGAACAGTTACCTTATGCGTAAAACCAAGGGCAGCATTATACTCACATATAACAATCCTTGGTTGTACTGCCTCTACCGCATCCCATACCCAATAATCGTTGCCATCTATATCAATGCTTAATAAACCAATATCACTGCAATCGGTGAATTGGCTGATGAGGGTATTGATATTGCCTGTTGTAATAAAACTACGGTAAGCGGTGATATCATATTTCCAGCTGATGATGTCATTTTTAATGAAGCGGATATTTTGCCTGCTGCCATCAATGGCCAGTCCCCGCCAGTTATTGTTGATCAATAGAAATCTTGTATTTGATTCTGTATAATACTCTACACCAAATTCAATAAATATTTTATTAGGTATAGCTATTTGGCTGATGATGTATTGAATGATACCATCTTCGCCATATTGAGAAAAAACCTGGAAGGCAACTTCATCAAGGTTGGGGATATTCTTCTTCCATTTATTTGTTTCCGCCAGCTGCTTTCCGGCAAGCATATTGCTTTTAAAAGTGTCGCAATGAAACTTTTGGTAAAACCTGTTGTAATAATATTTTATGGTGTTACGTAAGAAATTTGCCATACCGAAAATTTATGAACCCATGAATATTTTATATTTTTTATAGAATTGATGCACCATTTTTTGTGGCAGGTACGATAAGATCCAAAGGCCGTAACCTGTTGTTTGAAAAGGCATAAAATGTATAGCCTTCCGCACATTATACCTGGCTTTTGCAGGCTGGTAATTATTCCATAAATATTTTTTTGCAATAAGGATATTATAGCTGTAATTTTTAAAGCGCATAAAATCCTGGCGCTGCAGGATCTCCAGCAATTCGGCTTCCTGCGACGTGGAAATGGAAGCCGCAAACAGCATTTCTTTTTTTAATGCACCGAATCTTTTACCCCTGAGTTTTTCATCCACCGTTACTGATTCAGGATTAAGCCGCACCCTGATCAATGGGGTAGTGCTGTTACAAACTTTTCCGGCTGCGATAAATTTTATCCATAACCGGTAGTCTTCAAAGCTGTGTGCTTTACTATCGTAGCCGCCCAATGCGAGTGCACTATTTTTTCTATACATCACTGATGAATGTATGAAGGGGCAAAAAGAATTTATTCGCTCACTTATTTCTTCATGGGAATGGCCAATATTGGCATAGTGAAATAAATGCTCCCCGTTATGATCCGTATAGTCCACGTCTGATCCTGTTAAAACATAGCCAGGATTAGCATGAAAAAAATCATATTGCTCCTGTAAGCGGTTGGGGTAGCAGATGTCATCCGCGTCAAAACGTGCAATCAGTGTGGCCGCAGCGTTCAGTAATCCCAGGTTCAGCGCAGCAGCAATACCCTGGTGCGGTTGGTTAATGATCTTAATTCTTTCGTCACTGAAACTCCGGGCAATGTTTTCTGTTTCATCCAAAGAACCATCATTGATGATGAGTAATTCAAAATTTAAAAAAGACTGTTGTAATACCGACGATATCGCGGCTGCAATATATTTAGCCGCATTGTAGGCGGGCATCAAAACGGTTATTTCAGGAGTCGGTTTCATCGGCTTGTGCTGTTGCTATATTGTTGTTTTCTTTTATGTTGAGAAATAATAACAATTCAAATAGAACCGTAACTGATAGTTGTTCAAACCAATATTCCATAAAAAATAATCCCGACATCAGCAATAATAGCGGGATGCCATAAGTCAACTTTTTGTATTGCTTTAAAAAAAAACCAATATAAAATACCAGGAAAGACAAAAGCCCCGCAATGCCATATTCACTCATCAACTGGTTGCAGGTAGAATTGGGCGTGTTGATCAATGAGTGGGCATCAGCGGTTGCCGTAAAATAATTCAGGTATAACGCAAGATTATTGTTTTTAAAATCTTCGCTGATAAACGCGTATGCAGCAGGATACCCACCCGCGATCTTTAAAGCACTTACCCGGAAGGCGAGCTTGGAAGAAAAGATACCCATACCGGCACCTGTAAAAATTTTTAATGGGTGTAGTTTAAAGTAATCCGCTGTTTGAAGTAATGCTATCATCTTTCCCGGCATTCTATATTTTTTTATGGCATTCACGGATCGTTCAATGCTATCGGCTTTTATAAAATCGATCAGTTTTTCCTGGAACACGGTAGTATCATACCGGTGCTGGAAAGGAGCGCTGTGAATACTGGGCTGGGGAATTATAGGTTTTTGTTTGAGGTTGATGGTGTGAATAGTGAGTAGTGAGTCGTGAGTGGCAGCAATTTTATCTTTTACCTGCATACTGTTATACATACTGTCTAAATATACCACAGCGGTCTTTTGTTTTCTTTCTTCTGCAGATAAAATACTGTCTGGCTTTTCGGTAATCCTGCTATTTTTTACGTGAACATTTGCCGGAGTGGAATGTTTATTAAAAATTTTTTCAACTGCAGTAGTGATATAGTTGGTATTCTGCGGTGAGATCTTTACAAAGAAAACTACCAGGAATAACAGACATACCACGATAATGGTTTTTTGGACTTTATTACTTTGGAACAGGAAAACATACAGCAGCGTACAACACAGCAGCAGATTGGTAACATTACTTCCTGTAAGCAATAATATCCCCATGCACAATAAAGCCCAGTTATATTTATCGCGGATCAAAAAATAGATAACGCCAAAGGCATTGATCACTGCGTTGGTGGTGGAAGTATCCAGCGTAATACCCTTTATATAATCGCCGGTACCAATAAAATATTTCTGAAAATTGCCCTGGTAACGATAAGGGTTGATGGCGCCTGTTTCCCAAATAATGCTGCCATATACCGCCAATGAAGCCATCGCATTGATGATAAAAAATACAAGAATGGTTTGATGAATCACAACCGGGTCATTTTTTTCAACGGATAATTTTACCTGCTGTATCGATAATATGCACAATATCCAAAATAAGATGCCGGTTGCCAGGGCGAGAGAATAATGACTGTTGTTAAGCAATCCACTGAACAGCCAGTTGACCAATGCAATGCCGATCACTAGTAGATAAAACAATGGCAGGCGTGAATTTTTTATACGGAAGCCAAATTTAAAATTGTTGCGCAATATATAGATTGCAATAACTGCAATAACTTTAACTACCAGTTTTACATTCAAAAAAAGCAGTAAAAAAGCCAGCAGTTGCCAGTCGATGGTAGAAAGCCTGTTTTGGAAAATGGCAGAAGCTTTTTTTATGCTCACCCTTGTTATGTTTTGCGTAAAAAGATGATTCCAATGACCTGTACTGGAAGAATCGCAAAATAATCATGGGAGGTTGCCCGTTAAAACCCTGCTGCCTGTTTAAATAAGTACCAATCACTGCGCCTGACCTGGCGGCTCAATAACAATGTTGTTGCATAAATAATAAGTGCGGTAAAAAGAGCCAGCCATGGGTTCGGGAATAAATAATTTGCCAGTATGCCGGCAGCGAAGGCGGCCACGGGTGTTACCAACAGCAATAGGATTTTTTGCTGGTCTCTGGGTATACCGGATTTGAGATAAAATAAAATTGATTGAATAATAATGGCAAAGAGGTATGCAATAGCGGCGCCTTCGGCGCCCCAAAAAGGAATTAGCCCCGCTGTTGCCGACAGGTTTACAATAAAGCAAATTAAAAAAATATAAAAGATCGTTTTTAATTGGCCTTTCACAAAGCTGATGGTCCAAAAAAAATTATTAAAATATATAAAAGGCATACTGGCGGAAAGTATTAAAATGGTGCTGCTGTTAACGGCTCCGTATTTGTTATGGGTAATTGAGTCGATTACCGGCACCCACAAAATATTCAATACAAGCGCCATCAGCGATGCAATAGCGATCTCTATCCGTAACAAAGTAAAAAGCTTGCCGGTTGTAACTGTAACATTGCTGCCGGCACTAAATAATTTGGTGAACCTGGGTATCAATATAGGTGCGATCACCAGCAGGGGTACCGTGGCCACTTCAAATACTTTGTAAGCAAAACTATAATTGGCCAATGCAATATTGGAGGCCATCAGGCCAAGGAATATCCAGTCGAAACGTGCAATAGCTGAAGTAAAGATGGCTACGCCCAATTGTGGCAGGGATTCTTTGATCAATCTGAAATATTTTTTTTTATTCCACTGCATACCCAAAGTAATCCTTAAATTATATTTTGTGACCAGCAGGCAAAAAATAAATTCTGCCATGTCGCCGGTAATAAATATGATAACAATGATTTTCAGGTTGAGCAGGCCGAAGAAAACAAACAGCAATAAGGCAACGCTGCGCAGTATATTGGAACTGACGGACATAAAAAACAGGGACTTGAATTTTTCGAGTCCTGTTGCAAGCTGTTTGAATGGTGTTGCAAAAAACAACATCAATTTACCAATGCCAATGAATAAAAGTAAAGTATGCTGTTGGAAGAACAGGGGGAACCACAAATTACACAACAGCAAAAGGCCATAAAACAAAATGCCGGAAATCAACACATGTGCAGTATAGGCAGAAAGTATTTCGGTAATATTATTACCAGCTGCAATTTTTTTAATGGCCACCTGGTCGATACCAAAAGATAAAATGCCGAATGTGGTTAATAAAACTGCCAGCGACCAATTGATCTCGCCAAAATCATTTTTAGTAAGCTGCGCTGAAAGTATATAAAAGATCACCAGCCCGCATAGCTGGTTAATGATCACCTGCAAAGAATTGGCAGAAATATCGTGCAGTAATTTTTTTTTCATCGTAGCCGCCTGACTCCAGGAATTGAAACTGTAATTTATCCATTTATTCCTTTATTTTACTGGCAACCATTGTATTATTTACTGCGTTAAGTAGTACAATCAAAACCTACCAATATGCAAAAATTCGTTTTACTATTTTCCATACTTATTAGCTGCCATGTATTCGCACAGGAAGATACTGCCGTAACAAAGCTAATGAACTCTATGGAGGCAAACCAACGGGTAAAAAACACAGCAACAAAAGTTTTTTATTCGCAAAAATTAATCAATGCCAATACAGTGGAAGTATTGCATAAAGGCATACTGGAATTTAAAGTGGTACATAATTTCGGCGATATAGCAGGAACAAACGGCGGTGCTAAAACCTTTTATGGGCTGGATGGCGCTACTGATGTGAAGATCGCTTTCCAGGCAGGGCTCAGTGATAAGCTGAATGTATTTGTTTCAAGAACCAAGGGTGGTGGAAATATTACGCAGCTTATAGAGACCGGTTTAAAATACCAGTTCTTAAAACAAATGGATAATGATCCAAAAAATCCTGTATCAGTTACCTTGTTTGCAAACTTGGTAGTATCAACAATGAAAGCAGATACCAATAATAACGCTGCCCTGATCAGGATAAGGGAGCATCACTTTACCAATTTTTCAGACAGGTTGAGCCAGGTGCTGCAATTAATGATCGCAAGAAAATTTGGTAAGATCAGCCTGCAGTTAAGCCCCACTTATGTACATACCAATTACGTGGTGCCCAACGACCAGAAAGGTATATTCGCTTTAGGCGGTGGTGTGCGCCTTCCTTTAAGCAGGAAATTTGTTTTAGTTGCAGATTATTTTCACGCCTTCCGTTCCTCATCATCTGAAAATGCTTTAAAGGCACAATATGCCGGATTGTATGATGCCCACCGCTATGACGCATTTGGTATCGGTTTTGAAATTGTAACACCGGGCCACCTGTTTCATTTGAATTTTACCAATACCACCAATATTTTAGAAAACAGGTTCATACCAAGAACTTTCACTAATTGGGGTAAGGGCCAATACCGCTGGGGCTTTACCGTTGCAAGAAACTTTGTTTTATTCAGGGATAAAAAGAAATAAGCTGCTTTTTGTTTTGTCTTGATAATAAATGGAAGGGCTTCAATTAAGAAGCCCTTTTACTATTGCAATAACAACAGTGTTTTACTTTTTCCTTTTTGAGAATGGCTTTACTACAGCGGTAACCAGGAGGCCGGTGCTGTTTAACTTTATTTTACCCAGGCCGATACCACCCAATGGCAGCTTTACATAAGGCTCTGCTACAAAAGCAAGGCGGTTATTCAATTTATACCGGTAACCCGCCGATAAGGTCAGCACAGAAAAATAATTTTTGTTCTCGTTGCTGACAGTGTTCTTATAATTATAGGTTTGTCCGGATGGAGTTTTATATTGGTAATCATAAATTTCTTTTTTCATTAAGAAAGAAGAAAGGCTTATGCCGGCCAACCAGTTGTGATTTTTTACGCCCTTAAAATTATAATATACACTTAATGGTATTTCATACACCTTACAATCAGCAGCTATATTCACAAGATTAGGATACACATATCCCCCCGGAAATTTATACTCATAAGGCGTAGCATTGTATACCTTTTTAGAAACATACAAACCTGATGCTACTGTAAAATGTTTTCCAAGATCATAATTTAACCCGACACCATAAGCAACTTTGATCTTTCCCGGATTTTTAATGGCTACATAGCTCGCATCTGCACCAACAGATAAAGAAATACCTAATTTACCGGCAAAGCTTTTACTGGTTTTAGATTTTAAAGCAGTGACAGTGGTATTTTTTGCAGCGGGATCTTTTTCAACCTTGACAGTTTTTTCCGCTGTTGTTTTTAATGCTTCTTTTTTATCCGCAGGATCTTCAGTTATACCGGTTGTTTGTATTTTTTCTGTTATACTATTTTCGGCGGTAACAATATCATTATGTACAGGTTTCTCTTTCTCTTTTGCAAAATCATCATCCGAACTTAATCCGGGCTTCTTAATTTTTACCCCTAAGCGGCCTTTTTGATCGTAATTGATTTTCCTGCTATCAGCGTAACCCTGATCATTACCATTAGTAAAGGAGTTATTATTTTTTTGAGGGATATTTTTTGAAGGCCCTGTATTACCCGGTGTTCCGGTATTTACGGTGGAGGTTTTCAGCTGGTTGGCTGTGATGGTAGTTGTTGCTTGATCATTGGCAGTTTCTTTTATTGATGCAGCAACAATTGAAGGGTTTGTACCGCCTTCGTTATCGGTAATAGCTGCATGCTGTTTTTTTTGTGCGGTGTCAACAGCAAAAAATACAGCACCACCTACTAATAAAAAGGCCAGCAGGAAAAAAACAGGCTTTTTCCTGTCTCTTTTTTGCGGAAGGTGTTTATCAAGCAATACCTCCATCTTCCCCCATGCAGTATCGTCATAAGGAGGATGATGCTGATCGGCAGCATCCTTCACTAACTTATCTATTTCTTCATCAGGCATTTTGAGCTATTGATATTTTATTTTGGTTGTACAATATTTTCTGCAACTGTTTTCTTGCTTTGGCAAGATTTGATTTTGACGTGCCGATAGAAATGCCGAGTTGCCCGGCGATCTCTTCATGGCTAAACCCATCCACTATAAAAAGATTTAATACCGCACGGTAGGCCGGCGACAGGTCCTGTATAAATCTTATGATCTCATCATACGATATTTTTTCGAAGGCAGTTTCATTCTCCACCGGTAAATGAATGATGGCTGTTTCAATTTCTATTACATGCTGGTGTTTCTGGTTTTTCCTGAAATGATCAATAGCGGTATACACCATGATCTTTCTTAACCAGCCTTTGAATGAACTTACCACATCGCTGTAAGCAGGTTTGAAATGATGTATCTCTTTAAATATTTTAAGAAAACCATCATTTAATATCTCGGAAGCATCTTCATCCCTGCTGGTATAACGGTCGCAAATAGACATAGCATAACCATAGAAAGAGTTATACAATTTTTTTTGGCTCTCTCTTTGGTTAAGGGCGCATCCCCTTATCTGTAGGTTTAGATCGTCGGCTGTTAGCAAAAAGGTCTTTATAAGCTTTTAATGGTAATCGTAAAAAGAACGGCGCGGGTTGCCTCTTAAAAGATAGTTTTTTTTGGCTGGAGCTACAAATATTTTTTATATTCTTTTGTCAAGATCGTACTGTAGCTAAGGATCCTTTTGAGATTTATTAAAGCCTTATCACAGATTCATAATAGTACATAATGCCATAAGTAGTAATAGTCTGTGACCAATAAAGTAAAGCTCCCAAGTACATATACGCGATAGTAATATGCCAAAAAATTAAATTTATTTTCTCGCGGCTGACTGCACAATAAAATGCTTTCAATAAGCGATTTAGATACGTGCAGAAATTGATGTATCCCACTGAAAACTCAACAAGATGAAATTAACCCGTAACGCATTGGCACTTTTACCAGCCTTATTGCTGATGGCAAATGTTTCAGCTCCCCCGATTGGAAATAAATCACCTGTTGAATCGTCGCATATGGGTGTTTATATTAATACCACTGTTGAAGATTATTATAGCGAATGGAATTTAACGGCTACAGGTTTATCACATGATGCTTTTGAAGATGCTTTGAAAGGATACAATTTCCTGAAAGAAAAAAAATTATTGAATAATACCCATGTGATCACCATAGTTGATTACAGCAAACCGTCATCGCAAAAGCGTTTATATGTACTGGATATGAATAATGGCAAGATATTATTCAACACACTGGTGGCGCACGGAAGAAACTCGGGGCTTGCATATGCCAATGACTTTTCCAACGAAGAATCATCTCATAAAACAAGCTTAGGTTTTTTTATTACCATGAATACCTATACCGGCGGTAACGGTTATTCCTTAAAATTACAGGGTTGCGAAAAAGGCATTAACGATAAAGCACTAGAAAGAGCTATCGTAGTGCACGGTGCCGGATATGCGGATGAATTTTTTTTACAGCATAATGGTTATCTCGGCAGAAGTTATGGCTGCCCGGCAGTACCGGAAAGAATAAGCAAAAAAATAATTGATACTATAAAAAACGGCAGTTGTATGTTCCTCTATCATCCCACGAAAAGATATACAGCTACTTCAAAAATACTCAACAGTTAGGCTTTTTTCATCTACAGTTTAAAGTTTTTATTGTTAGGCACAACAGGAGAAAGATACCCTACCGCATGGTGGGGATTCTTTTTTATACAATGTTGAAAAAAATGTAATAATGAATAATATACTGGAAATTATAATATAAATATGGCCGCAGCAAACTGGCAGGTAAGGCCAAAAAATAAACCCCAGTAAATTTCTTTTACCGTGTGGTCGCTTACTATAAAACGGGAAGTACACACTATGCCTGTTATCAGCAATGCAATACAAAGTGGCCAGGTCATCAGCATGGTATTGCTGAATAGGATAATTAAAAATAAACCAAGCAGTCCACCTACCCCCATGGCATGCATACTGATCTTAAAATAAATATTCGATAAAAGGCCAACAACGGTGGTCAAAAAAACACCGGTCATAAAAGAGGGTAATACCAGCGCCAGTTGTGGATCGGTTTTAAAAAACACCCAGGCGGTCCAGAAATAAAATATCATACTGGAGAGATAAGGGCCGATCCTGTCATGCTGGGTACGTAAAAAAATAGATTTGATAAAGCCGAGGCCTTTCATCAGCAATACGGCAAAAGCAGGGAAAAAAACGGTGTTGAGGGCTGTTACCATTAACAGCCTGTATTTCTCGTATAAAGTAAAGCCGGTAAAATAAGAAGGGTGTAAAAAAATTAAAAAACTTATTGCATAAAGCGGTACAAACAATGGATGAAAAATATAAGAAAAAAATTGAGCAAAAAACCCCAGGACTGACCAGGTACCACCGGCTATAGCAGTACCATCGACTGTCGGTTGTCTGTTGTCAGTGGTCTGTTGTCTGCCGTCATTCATCATTATAATTCTTTTCTTAAACGTGCAACAGGGATATTCAGTTGTTCCCTGTATTTGGCAACCGTACGCCGTGCAATATTATAACCCTTTTCCTGTAACAATTCTGTAAGGCGTTCATCACTCAATGGATGTTTTTTGCTTTCTTCCCCGATAAGGTCGCTCAGGATCTTTTTTACTTCCCGGGTACTTACTTCTTCGCCGCTTTCTGTTTGCAGGCTTTCGCTAAAGAAAAATTTAAGCCTGTAGGTGCCAAATTCTGTTTGTACAAATTTACTGTTGGCCACACGGCTCACCGTAGATATATCGAGGTTGGTAGCTTCGGCAATATATTTTAAGATCATGGGCCGCAGTTCTGTTTCATCACCGGTTACAAAAAAATCATGCTGGTAGTTCATTATCGCTTCCATCGTATTGAGCAGGGTGTTCTGCCGTTGCTTGATAGCATCAATGAACCATTTTGCAGCATCTATTTTTTGCTTGATGAAAAACACCGCTTCTTTCTGACGCTTGTCTTTTTTGCTGCCCTTTTCATAATCCTTTAGCATATCGCGGTAACCTTCACTGATCCTGAGGTCGGGTGCATTCTTGCTGTTAAGTGTCAATTCGAGTTTTCCGCTATTATTAAAAATAAAAAAATCGGGGATCACATAACTTTCTCCTTTATTGGTGTCGCCGATATTGCCCGCAGGCTTAGGATTTAATTTTACGATCTGCTTGATCACTTCCTTAAGCTGTTCATCATTCAACCCCAGCCCGCGCTGTATTTTTTCGTAATGTTTTTTGGTGAATTCGTCAAAGTATTTGTCCAATACCTTTATGGCTATTTCAACGGCTTTGCCTTCATCCATTTTTCTTTCCAGTTGCAGCAGCAAACATTCCTGCAGGTTACGGGCGCAAATACCGGGAGGGTCAAACTGCTGTATCTGCAGCACTAACTGGCCGATCTCATCTTCTGTAGTAATGATATTCTGCCTGAAGGCCAGGTCATCCACGATTGAAGAAATTTCGCGGCGTAAATAACCATCATCATCCAGGTTGCCGATGATCTGTTCGGCTATATGCTGTTGTTTCTCTTCCAGGTTAAGCTGCCCCAGCTGTTCCAGCATCAGTTCATTAAAACCGGTTTCCACTTTATGGGGGATCACTTTGCCGTCATCGATCTCGGGGTAATTCTCATCCCTTAATTTATAATCACCCACTTCATCATCACCATCATTTACGTAATCGCTGATATCGAGGTTGTCATAATCATCACTGCTGCCATCAGCCTCAAAGTCATCTTCACCGTCTTTGAATTCATCATTGGTTTCATCATATTCATCCTTATGGTCTTCTTCGGCCTGCTCCAGCGCCGGGTTTTCTTCCATTTCTTCTTTAATGCGTTCTTCTAAAATAGCGGTGGGTACCTGCAGCAGTTTCATCAACTGGATCTGTTGCGGTGATAATTTCTGTAATTGTTTTTGGTATAGTCCCTGACTTAAAGCCATATTGCTGTTTCCTGTAATTAAGGGTTAAAAATTTTATCACGGGCCATTCCTGGTGTTCCTATACCACTGCTTGATTTCACAGGCTCTTACCGAAGCAAAAACTTTAACATCGAAATGACCGTATCTCTTTTATTAAAGTGTAAATTTACTTACAAACTTACTGGTAAAATGAACAGGAAAGCTAAATTTTTATTTTTTTGCATGATTTTTGCGGTGGGTTTCGTTTTTGGCCAAAAAAACACGATAAATTACCCCGCTTATAAAGGTTCATTCACGGCCCGAAACCTTGATACAGCGGCTGTTTACGGGATGCCGCTGGTAAAAAAAGAGAATAGGTATTATAATGGCTACCCATTAAAGGAAGCCAGCGTGCAAAGCCGGTGCAATGCAGTTCCAGCTCCCGTTATCAGCAGTAACTTTTACACACAAAATTTTGGCTTCTTCTGCAAAAAAGAATTGCAATTGGAAAAAATAACAAAAATCCCTTTTAAGTTCAGGTTAGGTAGTGTACAGCAGGTTGACAGGATGGAAGGGAAGCCGAATGCTGCGGGATCTTTCTAAATAAAAAAAAATTAAGCATTCACCGACTGTTGGCTCAGCACTTTTTTAATTGCAGCTACGATCTTTTGTCCCTTTTCTTTTATCATTTCCTCACTCCAGGTTAAACTGATCGCAGTAGAAATACAACGGCTCATGATGGCATCACTGGCACTAAAATCTTTATTGGCATGATACATTACTTTTTCTTTCAGCTCAGGGCTTAATGCATTCAGTGTAATAGAATTTTTAAGGTGATCCCATTTGCGGATATAATGCCAGTTATTATTGAACCAGTAAAAATTACCAGCTAAAATACCTTGTGCCTTCATTTCTTCCACAACGGCATTAGTAATTGCTGCGGTGGGCAAAAACCAGCTGATGAAGGAGTAACTGTCGCCGCTTTCATCGGGCACCCTTCTAAAACTTATTTCCGGAATTGTGGCTAACAGGTTTCTTAACAAGCCACAATTTTTTTTCTGAATACTTAAAAATTCATCCAGGCGGTGTACCTGGGCCAATCCCACTGCAGCATGCAATTCACTAATGCGGAAATTGTAACCAATAAACGGATGCAGGTCGGCTCCACGGTCAGCACCTTTATGATCGTGCCCGTGATCGCTGTAACCATCGCTGCTTACAAAAATATCTTTACGGTTAGTCATCACCACCCCACCTTCGGCACAGGTAATGGTTTTTACAAAATCAAAACTGAAAGTACCGGCATCACCAATAGTGCCCAGCATTTTTCCTTTGTAAGTACCGCCAATGGCCTGGCAGGCATCTTCCACTAATAATAAATTATTTTCTTTACATATGGTTTGTAAGGCATCCATATCTGCCATGCTGCCGCACATATGTACCGGCATGATGCATTTTGTTTTGGGTGTGATGGCTGCTTTTACTGCTGCGGGGTTTAAAGTTAAGCTGTCATCCACATCCACCATTACGGGTACGGCACCCACGCTGATCACCGCTTCAAAACTGGCTACAAAAGTAAATGCTGGCATAATCACTTCATCACCATAGCCAATACCCAATGCACTGAATGCCGTGGTTAATGCAGCCGTTCCGCTGCTTACCAGCTGGGCATGTGCACAGCCAAATGTATTGCAGATCTCCTGCTCCAGCTCTTTGGCTTTCCAGATGCCTTTACGAGGCCCATCAAAACCATAGCGCATTAAGATACCTGTTTCAATTACATCGTTAACCTGTTTGCGTTCTGCGTCGCTCCATAATTCAAAACCTGGCATAAAAAATTATTGATAATGATAAATTTAATAATTGACAATGCCTTTAATCGGCAGATTTCAATTACGCGACAAAGGTAAAGAATTTGGGAGTTGTAAAACCATTTATGGGGTGTTAAATACTGTTTAACTGTACCAGTGATTTTGTAAGGCATCATGTTTTTGAATGAAAATAATTCTACCCTAATCATGTGATAGCAGCCTGAACCCTTTTAGTTATATTTAGGTTATTAAAGAACTGATTACCATATTCACTGCAAAAGTTAATCATCCATGACAGCTATAAAAACAGTATTATTATTTCTGTTGTTGATGGTGTTTGACGAATCCTATTCGCAAAGCAGGGCAATCGACAGCCTTCAAAAAATAATTGACCAGGGAAAAAATGACGTAGAAAACAACAAAGCACTTAATGCCATTGCAACAGAATATACGCGTACCGATATGGCAAAGGCAAAAGCTTATTTAATTCGTTCTGTTCAGCTGGCTGCATCGCTTAAAAACCCCGTATTACTAAGTTATGCTTACTCCCAAATGGTAACTATACAATTGAATACCGGCAAAAAAGACAGCGGGGCTTACTACCTGCAATTATTGAAAACACTTTGTACTACAAATGTGCCCGATAATGTAAAAGCCAATTATAATCTTGCCGCCGGCCTATTTTATAAAAAGCAGGGTAATTATAAAGCGGCCCTGCCTTTTATGTTTAACTCGCTCAATGATTATCTTGCTGCCGATAAACTACATACCGAACCGGGTTTAAGAACATCCATTGCCGGACAATACCTGAATATTGGAAACACCTACATGGATATGGGAGACTATATAACCGCCCTGCAAAACCATCTAAAAAGCTTGAAAATTTTTGAAGAGCTTGAAAATAAAAGGGGCATTTCTTTTTGTAACCAAAGTATCAGCAGCGATTTTTTAAACCTGGGCCAGTATAACGAAGCGATACCATACACGGCAAAATCAATTGCATTAAAAAAAGAACTGAACGATAAGCGGGGTGTAATAATATCCACTGCGCAGTATGGATCTATTAATAAAGGGCTTGGCCAATATGATAAAGCCATTGAATATTTTAACGAGGCCCTTCAATCATTTCATGAATTAAAATTGAGTCCGGATGAAGCTAAAACAAATATTGAACTGGGCAAAGTATATGCGTTAAAAAAAGATGAACAACAGGCCGGACAATATTTTGATGCTGCAAGAAACATCGCTTCGCAATTAAAAGACAGCACCCTGCTGATAACCATTGATGCTGAAAAAGTGGCGATGAAAAGCACCATTGCGCTGTTGGAACATCCTGAACAAAAGCTAATGACCAACCTGCAAAGTTCCATTGAGATGCAGGATAAAAATAAAGAGATTGCATCTTACCAATACCTGGCAGACTATTATGCCAATAAAAAAGAATTTGACAAGGCTTTGCAATACACCAATAAACTTCACCAGGTAACAGACAGCGTGCAGGGCAAAGACCTGAAACTGGAAATAAAAAAACTGGAAGAACAGTATAATTTCGAAAAAAAGGAAAAAGAAATTGCGTTGTTAAAAAAAGACCAGCAGCTTAGCCTGGTTAACATGCAAAGACAAAAATCATTTCAATATGGAGCTATTATTTTTTTAGCGATGTCTTTTCTGATAGGCTTTTTGGCCATTAACAGATACAAAGTGGTACAACGTACCAACCGCCTGATAGAAATGGAAAGAATGCGCAATACCATTGCAAGGGATCTGCATGATGATATTGGTTCTACCTTAACCAGCATTAATATTTTAAGTAAAGTGGCATTGCAGCAACAGGAAAACGGCGAAATGGTAATGGGCGGTAATATGCAAAAGATCAAAGACCGTTCCTCTGCCATTATGGAAAGCATGAGTGATATTGTTTGGGCCATCAATCCACAAAATGATACGTTTGATCAAATCGTTTTTCGGATGAAAGAATTCACTGCGGAAATTTTGGAACCACTAAATATTAATTACAGTTTTAAAGAAGAAGGTATTTTTTCAAACATAAAATTAGACATCAAGAAAAGAAAAGATTTTTACCTGCTTTTTAAAGAAGCGATCAACAATGCTGCTAAATACAGTCAGTGTAAAGACCTGGAAATTGAAATAGAACAGGATACCCAAATGCTGCATCTTAAATTAAAAGACAACGGCATTGGATTTAACGAAAAGGTAGTTAAAAATGGAAACGGATTAATTAACATGCGGGAGAGGGCAGTTGCTATGAATGCTAAAATTAATATTAGTTCAGAGACGGGTAAAGGAACCAGTATTGTGCTTGATGTACCCATCACATGATTAAGGTATTTAAATAGAGAAAATAATTCAGCTATTTTGTAAACGGCTTTCTTTAAAATATTTTTATGCAGATCGGTATACTGGTTTATGAGGACAATAATAACCTGAGGGAAAGCCTTTGCAATTTAATTACGTTCACGAAAGATTTATTATTACTGGGTAATTATGCAAGAGTGGATGATGTGGCTGTGCAGGTAAAAGAATTACAACCTGATGTGATACTGATGGATATTGATATGCCGGGCATGAATGGTATTGAGGCTGTAAAAAAGATCAGGACTTTTAACCAGCAGGTACAAATAATCATGCTTACTGTTTTTGATGATAACCGGCATGTGCTGGATGCTATCTGCTCAGGTGCGTCAGGGTACTTACTCAAAAAATATATTTCCGATCATTTAACAGATGCTATTGCACAGGTGTTACAGGGCGAAGCACCTATGTCGCCGGGTATTGCACGCATGGTAATACAGGGTATGCAACAGCTACCCAAACCCGTTGCAGACAATTATAATCTCACCAACAGGGAAAAAGAAATTTTAAGTAATCTTTCCAAAGGCAACAGTTATAAATTAATTGCTGCTGAACTTGCCATCAGCATTGATACCGTACGTACCCATATCAAAAACATCTACGAAAAATTACAGGTACACACACAAACCGAAGCTGTTTCCAAAGCAGTGAACGAACGGTTGGTTTAATTTTTTTTCTACTACTTACAGGTATCACATCATCATGTGATTGTATTACGTTATTGCATTTGCAATCTTTACAGTTCAAATTTTAAAAAATAAAACCCATGCAAAAAATATTATTTTTTACAACACTGTTATTGGCCATTGTATTTGTATCGTGCAAAAAAAATACAACTGTAGATCCGCAACCTGTACCAGGTAGCAAAGATGTTTATGTTGCAGGAACTGAATATGGCAATGGCAGTTTACACGATGTTGCCAAATACTGGAAAAACGGAACGGCTGTCAATCTTTCTGATGGTACTAAAGATGCTTTTGCAGAAGCGATCATTGTTGCAGGTACTGATGTTTATGTGGCCGGTGGTGAATCTAACGGTACAAAAAATGTAGTAAAATACTGGAAAAACGGAACGGCTTTTACGCTAACTGACGGAACTAAAAACGCTTTTGCACAAGCGATGTTTATTGCAGGGGCAGATGTTTATGTTGCCGGGGCTGAAAACAACGGCTTTTTTAATGTAGCCAAATACTGGAAAAATGGAACGCCTGTTACTCTGTCCAGTGGCAATTACAATGAAGTTGCGTTTTCAATATTTGTTGCAGGTACAGATGTGTATGTAGCAGGATATGAAACATTAAGCGGCTCTGCCAGCATAGCCAAATACTGGAAAAACGGAACGGCTATAAATCTTACCGATGGAAGCAAAATAGCCGGTGCACAATCCATCGTTGTTGTTGGTGCGGATGTATATGTATGTGGCTATGAATATAACGGAGCGCATAATGTGGCCAAATACTGGAAAAACGGAATACCTGTAAGCCTAACTGACGGTACTAAAAATGCTGCTGCACAATCTATAGTTGTTGCAGGTACAGATGTATATGTAACAGGTTATGAATTTGGCGTTGCAAGAGATGCAGCCAAATATTGGAAAAACGGAACAGCTGTCAATCTTTCTGATGGAACTAAAGATGCTGCAGGTGCTGCTATAGCTGTTGCAGGTTCAGATGTTTATGTAGCCGGTGTAGAAGCTAACGCTTTAAATGATATAGCTAAATATTGGAAAAATGGAATTGCAACCAATCTTACTGATGGAACCAGAGATGCTATTGCAAATGCAATTTTTGTAGCTAATTAATATAGGTTGCAGTGGTTGACATTATTGAGAGGGGAATTAATCAGTTTAAAATAAAGATCAAAACCCGTTTAAATAGTTTTTTATGAAAAAATTATTATGCTTCATTTGCTTACTGGTAAATATTCAATATTATTTATTAGCGCAAAAACATGTCGGTATTAATACCAGTACACCACTGGCAGGCTTACATGTAGCAGACAGCAGCGTGCTATTCAGTGCTGTAGGCATTGTACCCGTAACCCCGGGCAATACGCCCATTAGCGGGGCAGGTAGAAGGATGATGTGGTATCCTGATAAAGCGGCTTTCCGTGCCGGTTATGTTTCTGCAAATAACTGGGATCAAACCAATATCGGCCAATACTCATTTAGTACTGGATATGATACAAGGGCTTCAGGGTTTGCATCCGTTGCTTTAGGACAAAGTACAATTGCATCAGGAGAAGCCTCCGCTGCATTTGGGAATATTACAAATGCTCAGGGTTTTGGCGCTACTGCCTCAGGTAGTTTTACAAATGCAATTGGCATTAATTCTTTTGCCGCAGGAAGTACCACTATAGCTTTTGGTAATAATTCATTTGCTGCGGGAGATAATACCAATGCGGTAGGAGACAGTTCTTTTGCATTCGGCCATCGTTCCAGGGCAATTGGAGGTAAATCTTTTGCATTGGGCGACTCCGTAAGAAGTATTGGCAGATCATCTACTGCAACAGGATATCATACCATTGCCACAGGTGATTATTCCACTGCAATGGGGAATAACTCTAACGCCAATGGTTTTAGTAGTACAGCAATTGGGTATGCCACTATAGCAGATGGCTTTGGTTCCACTTGTATTGGTTATAATTCCATTGCACCCGGCGAACTTTCTACGGCTTTAGGATATAATACAAATGCATTAGGTGCCCAGTCCACTGCGTTAGGAGATTTTACAATGGCATCCGGGAATCATTCTACTGCAATGGGGTATAGCACCATTGCGTCTGGAGAATACGCCGTCGCTATGGGGTTAAGTACAAATGCCTCAGGTGATTTTTCCACTGCATTTGGGGACGCCGCTGTTGCATCCGGAAATTATTCTACCGCAATAGGACACCAGACAAAAGCCATAAATACCTATACCACTGCAATGGGAGGAGGTACAACGGCATCGGGCACTTATGCCACTTCTATGGGAAAAGGAACAACAGCATCTGGAAATTATTCCACTGCAATGGGTATCAGTACAACTGCATCTGGCAGCCAGTCCGTTGCTATGGGATATCAATCAGCCGCATCGGGAAACGCATCAATTGCAACCGGCGTCAATACAATTGCATCAGGAAATTATTCCACCGCGATGGGAATTAATACAGTTGCTTCGGGTGATTTTTCTACGGCATTAGGCAGCTATGTTTCAACCAATGGGTTTTATGGTGCATTTATCATTGGCGACAATGGTACCAGCATTACCACGGGTAATACAAATTGTTTTCGGGATAATGAATTCAGAGCCAGGTTTGACGGAGGATATGCTTTATATACTAATAAATTTACAACCACAGGCGTATTCATGCTCAATGGCGCCAACTCCTGGAGCTCCATCAGCGACAGCACAAAAAAAGAACAATTTAAAAAAACAGATGGTGAATATGTATTGAACAGCATCAGCAAAATGAAACTGGGCAGCTGGAATTATAAATCGCAAAACGCACAAAACTTCCGCCACTACGGCCCCATGGCGCAAGAGTTTTATAAAGCTTTTGGTAATGATGGTGTTGGAAAAATTGGTTGCGATACATTGATCGGCAGTGCAGATATAGATGGTGTGATGATGATAGGATTGCAGGCATTAGAAAAAAGAAGTACTTCCCTTACAAAAGAAAATGAACAATTGAAAACGGATAATCTTGCCCTGCAAGAACAAATAATCGAAATGCAAAATACAATTGCAAAAACTACTGCATTGCTGGAACAAAAACTTGCTTTGCTGAATAATAAAATAAATGAAGCGCTGGCAGAAAAAGAGCAACCAATAGCAACAAAAAATCTTGTGGTAATTAATAAATAATTTTTATGAAAAGAATATACTTTGTATCAATACTAACCTGTAGCATATTGCAGGGCCTTGCACAAAACGTAGGCATTGGCACAGCCACGCCGGTAGAAAAACTGCAGGTGGTTGGTAATATTAAAACCGATACCATAAAACCTAATGCCATAAAATTATTACCTAATGCAGGTAGCGGTAAAGTATTAACCAGCGATGCTTTAGGTAATGCAGCATGGCAACAAAACAGCACCAATGCTGCCGGTAATATTGGCTATGGTGTTTGGGGCGATTGTGCTACCAATGGCAATATTGCCGATTATTTTCCTGTTACCGACTCGTCCGCCGCCGGCGGTTTTGGACAGAGTGTATCCATCTCCGGTAACTACGCAATTGTAGGCGCTTATAATGATGCAACAGCAGGAAATCCAGTAAAGGGCTCTGCAAGTATTTATCAATACAATGGTACCAACTGGGTGTTTATGCAAAAATTAACTGATGCAACCGGTAGTATCAATGAACGCTTTGGTGTAAGCGTTGCTATCTCGGGCAACTACGCCGTTGTAGGCGCATATTTAGATAATATTGGCGCTAATGTTGGGCAGGGCTCTGCAAGTATTTACCAGTTTAATGGTACCAATTGGGTATTGATGCAAAAACTTACCGATGCAACCGGGGCAGCAAGCGACTTCTTTGGAAATAGTGTATCCATCTCCGGTAATTTTGTTATGATAGCCAGCTTTGGAGACAATGTGGGTGCCAATACCGACCAGGGTTCGGCAAGTATTTACCAATACAACGGCAGCAGTTGGGTATTGATGCAAAAAATAACGGATGCTACCGGGGCTGCTAATGATAATTTTGGATTTAATGTAACCATCTCCGGAAATTTAGCTATCGTAGGAAGCCCTTTTGATGACGTGGGAGCCAATACTGACCAGGGTTCTGCAAGTGTGTACAAATACAATGGAAGTACCTGGGTGCTACAACAAAAAATTACTGATGCTTTTGGAGCTACTGACGATCATTTTGGCAGCAGTGTAGCTATAGAAGGAAATTTTGCAGTTGTAGGCGAACCTGGTCATAAAGTAGGAGTTAATTTAAGCGTAGGTAATGCCACTGTGTATAAATACAATGGTACTAATTGGATTGCGCTGCAATTTCTTGCTAACACTCAGGGTATTGGTGGCGATCAATTTGGAACTGCAGTAACCATTTCCGGAAATTATATTATGGTAGGCTCAACACAAAGTGTAAATGGCAGTACACAGCAGGGCGCTGCTTTTATTTACCAGAAAATAGGTATTGGCTGGCAAAAATTGCAAATGATAACCGACCCCGGGGGAATGGCGAACGATTTATTTGACGCAGTGGCTGTTAATGGTGCCGCAAAACTTTTTTTAATAGGGGCTTACGGATTTAATAATACCAGTGGTAAAGTTATTTTTGGAAGAATAAATTAAACAAACTTACCGGCGGAATATAATTACAGGCAAATGGCGTAAGACAAATAAAAAAATTTATAATGAAAAAAATTATTCTTTTAATCATAATACTGCCGGCTATTACTGCTGTAAGTTTTGCACAGGATGTATTGTTTGCCGGTAATGGTGCTGTAATTACTGTGCAAAATGGCGCAACGCTTTTTGCAAATGGCGGAATTAATTTACAAAATAACAGCAGCCTTAATAATGCAGGTACTATAACTATTGCCAGAACGGCTGCAACTACAGCAGATTTTACCGATAACAGCAGCACTGCGTATAATTATGGCATTGGTCAATTTGTTTTTACTGGTTCCGGCGGTACACAGTCTGCTAACAGCATTAACCAGTTTGGAAGAATTCAGGTAGATAATACGGGCCTGAATCTTTTATCCAATATCAATGCCAGCACCTGGATATTAAAATCCGGAAAAATAAATACAAGTGCTTTTATAGCCATTGCAAATTCCACTGCAGCAAATGCAGTACAGGCAGATATAACCAATATTGGTTTCGCAAATTCCTGGATCAATGGAAATCTTACCCGGTATATTTCACCAGCAACGGTAAACAATTACCAGTTTCCTGTGGGGGATGCTACAAAAGTAAATTTGGCCGAAATGGATAACTTACTTGCCATTCCTTTAACCGGTGTAAATTATATTACCGCATCCTTTGGTCCCAAGCCCGGTAATGATATTGGATTAAATGTATCTGAATTGGGTACGGCATATATGGCTATAAATAATGGTGGCGTATGGCACTTATCTCCAGATGCAAATCCGGCAAGTGGTGTTTATGACCTGAAATTATTTTTCAATGGCTTTACCGGCCTGGCCGATAATGCTTTTGGTATTTTACGCAGGCCCGATGCATCGGCAAATGCAATTGACTGGATTGTACCTGTGGGTAGCGTATTACCTGCCGCCGGAACTTTGGGTAGAACCGTTGCAGGCACTTATGCACGCAGAAATAATATTTCTACATTCAGCCAGCTGGGCATTGGTACATCATCAGCACCATTGCCATTACAATTAATAAGTTTTACTGCCACAAAAAAAGATAAAACAGTTTTGTTGCAATGGATAACCAACAACGAAATTAATACCAGCCATTTTGAATTGTACAGGTCAGAAGCATCGGGATCAATGCAATACCTTGGCCAGGTAGCAGCAGCAGGTAATTCTGCCGGCAGTAATGCTTATAATTATACCGACAGTAAACCATTAAGGGGTTTAAATTTTTACCAGTTAAAAATGATAGATAAAAACGGCAACTATAAATTAAGCCAGGTAGAAAAAATTAATTTTGATGAAAGCAGTGCATTAAATGTGTATCCTAACCCGGTTACCGGTAATATTTTATTTGTTGATAATGGAGGAAGAACAATAAAAGAAATTAAATTAATTGCAATTGATGGAAAACAGTTAGCCTGCAGGTTTACAACACAAAGCAGTTATCTTTTAAAAGTTGAACTTCCGGTAACACTTGCAAAGGGAACCTATATACTGCAGTTAAATACAGGAAAGGAATTATTGAACAATAAAATCGTTGTACAGTAAAAAAATTCCGGATCACTTTGTTTGCATACTTTTCTGCAATTTTAAAAAGAGGGCGATATTATTTTGCCTCCGGTGTTTTTGCGGGGTCTTTAAAATAATTTAACCTTAAACTATCACTCCAGCCATTGGGGTTTTTTTCAAAACTTTTGCTGCTGAAAAATATCATGCCCTGCACATTGGGGGCCTTGCGTAAAGCTTCTATCTGGCGGGGGAGTTGTGTTTTATCTTTCCAATACACATTGCTGCCGGCTTTATAAATGCCGAGGCCAATATAACAATTCTTGCCATAGCTATGCGTGCTCCACCAATCCAATACCGCTTGATAAGGTGCATTTTTCTGTTCAAACTCCCAATAGATCTGCGGTGCCACATAATCTATCCAGCTGTTTTTTAACCATAATAAAATATCAGCATACAGGTCATCATAATTGGTTTGCCCCGCTCTTGTATTGCTGCCATTCACAGGATCTTTATCAATATTGCGCCAAACGCCAAAAGGGCTTATACCAAACTGGCATTTTTTATTTTCTTTTTTTATAGCCCTGCTGATCATTACAATGATCGAATCAGTATTGCTTCTTCTCCAGGCATCCTTATTCATGCCATTGCCATATTGCCGGTATTTGGCATCATCCGGAAATTCCTGTCCCGCGATGCGGTAAGGATAAAAATAATCATCAAAATGAATAGCATCGATTGGATAACGGCTGACCACGTCTTTCACCACATTGGTGACATATTGTTGTACTTCTTTATTGCCCGGATCGAAATATTTTTTATCACCGTAAGTTAAAAACCAATCAGGATGCAGCCTGGTGATATGGGTGGCAGCAATCGAAGATGTATTGATATTAAATACGGCACGGTAAGGATTCATCCAGGCATGAAATTCCATTCCGCGTTTATGCGTTTCCGAGATCATAAATTCCAGCGGATCGTAATAGGGAACCGGCGGCTGGCCCTGTTTACCGGTAAGCCATTCGCTCCATGGCTCGTAGGGGGAAGGGTAAAAAGCATCCGTTGCCGGGCGCACCTGCACGATCATTGCATTCATGCCATTGGCTTTATGCATATCCAATAGCTTTATGAATGCTACCTTTTGAGAATCGGAATTGTAATTGCCTTTCGAAGGCCAATCGATATTATCTACTGATGCCACCCATACAGCACGAAATTCGGGTTTGGCCTGTGCCAATGTACTGGTAGGAATCCCTCCAAAAGCAAGCGATACAAAAAAACTAAATGCGTAAAAAAATTTCATAGATAAAAATTACTTTGATTCACGGATCTTGTCCAGCAGTTTATTCAGCATCTTTGCTTCACTATCAGAAAGGTTATCGAGAACGGCATCCATTTCATCCTGGTGCCCGTCTAATTTAGCCAACAGTTTTTTTCCTTTTTCTGTTATGGAAACATCCACCAGGCGTTTATCCACTTTAGAAATATTTTTTTTCACAAGGGCTTTTATTATCAACCTGTCAACGATACGGCTGGTATCACTCATTTTATCAAGCATACGCTGGCGTATCTGCAGGGTAGACAAAGGCTGGCCTGCGCCACGAAGGATGCGCAGTATATTAAACTGCTGCGCTGTAAGGCCGTGTTTTTCAAATAAATTTTTCATGTGCTCAGTCATCCAGTTAAATGTATAAATGAGGTTAATGCCGGCCTTCTGGTGTTCGTTCCTGAATTTCGATTGGTTGATATCTTCCTGTATACCCATAAAATAAATATTAATCTTTAAGAATTTCTTCGCTGGCTGGCGACTTTGCCGCAAATTCGTTGATATAAATTTTTACTAAAATAATAAAATAACTGATCAGCAAAGGCCCAAATATTAATCCCATGAATCCAAATAACTGCAAACCTACGATTACGCCCAACACCGTAACCAGGGGATGCACATTACCCATTTTTTTTAATAATCCCAGTCGGGTGATATAATCCACATTACCGGTAACCACAATACTATAGATTGCCAGTCCGGTGGCCATATAATTTTCACCGGCAGCATACAAATAGATCACCAATGGTACCCAGATGATCATCGTGCCCACGAGAGGGAAGAATGCAAATACCCCCGTTACAAAACCCCACATGCCCCAGTCTTTTACGCCAAATATCACATAACCGATAGTGGCAAATATACCCTGTACAATACAAATGATCGGTATACCCAGTGCATTGGCCCTGATCATTGATATGGTTTCAAGGGCAAGTGTATCTACATTCTCTGATTTTAAAGGGATGATGTGATTAAGGTATCGTTCAATTGCTTTGCCATGTACCAGTAAATAGTAATAGAGAAAGAAAAGCATGAGGAGGTTGGTTAATACATTGGCCGTACTGTTGAGAATTTTGGGAATTGAAGCGGATATTTTTGCCGATACTGATTTTGTATTTTCGTCGGTAAATATTTTTATACCAAAATACGATTCTATCTTATCGGAAAAGATTTGCAGGCCCTGCATCACTTCATGCTGGTTATTTAAAAGGCCGGTGACCCTGGGCATTACCATCCTGATGGAAAAATAAATGGGAATAGCAACTATTACAAGCGCACCGATGATAAAAAGCATTGCCGTAAGCCCCTTACCCCATTTTTTTTGCTGGATTAATTTTTGATACCAAACACGGGTAAGTATGAACAGTGTAATGGCGCCCAAAAATCCAGGTAAAAAAGCATATAACTGCGTCAGGAGGGAAATGGCCAGGAACGCGATGACAAGAAGTAAAACAATTTGCCTTAATCTGTTATTAAAAAGAGCAGGCATAAAATAAAAATGGGTTATAAATTTATCAATGGTTTACTATTAATCTTTCCAAACGGAAGCGCCTTCGCTGCAATTGGCACAAATATCAATATTCTTGCGGCTCTTCATTAATTCATTCCTGAATTGCTTATAATTATCGTTGTGCCAGATCTCTTTGAAAGACTGTGTTTTTAAATTGCCTAATTGGTGCGTGGCATCTTTATCAAAACAACAGGGAACTACCAGCCCATCCCAGGTAATCACATTGGCGTGTTGTAATTTCCAGCAGCGGTTGGCTAATTTATTTTTTGCAGTATAAGTGCCATCAGTATTTTTTTTATAGCGGCTGAACTTATCTGTTGTTGGAATAAGCTGGTTGGGATCGTTAACATAATCATACACCTGCGCAGTTTTAAAACGCACTTCATCCACACCTACTTCTTTGGCTAAACGTTTGATATCTTCTACCTGGTGTTCGTTGGGCTTTACCACCAGGAACTGGAAAAAAACAAAAGGGGTTTTACTGTTTAATGTTTTTTTCCATTTTACAATATTTTTTGCGCCTTCAATTACTTTATCCAGGTTGCCGCCCACACGATATTGTTTGTATACCTCCTGAGTAGTACCGTCAATAGAAATGATCAGGCGGTCGAGGCCGCTTTCAACAGTTCGTTTAGCATTATCATCATTCAGGTAATGCGCATTGGTAGAGGTGGCTGTATAAATGCCTTTCGACGATGCATATTTTACCATCTCTAAAAAATCAGGGTTTAAATAAGGCTCACCCTGGAAATAAAAGATGAGGTATAATAATTCTTTATAAATATCATCAATGGTATCCCTGAAAAAATCTTTTTGCAGCATGCCTGTTGGGCGGGTAAACTGGCGCAACCCGCTGGGACATTCGGGGCAGCGGAGATTACAACTTGTAGTGGGTTCAAACGAAATGGAAACCGGGTAACCCCATTGTAACGGCTTATTCAATAAGCGGCTGAGATAAAAACTACTGAGTACTTTAATACCGTTAAAAAAACGCCGAGGGGTAAGTTTACTTAATAAATTAGTACTATCGTTCCAGTTCAACTCAGGCATGAGCAAAGGTAAGCTGAATGAGCCCTATTTGAGTGCATAAATGTGGCTGGTAGAATAACTAATTTTTCTATTGAAGATAAAAACAGCCGGCACAATGTACCGGTGTTTAATTATTGGTTCAATAAGTTTATTGGTTGTTTAAAGAAGTTGGATCATCCAGTTCTTCTGTCATATGCCCTGCTTTGGCTGTAATGGGTTTAAAACAAAGCGTATTGTTCACAAATTTTTCATAGTTATTAAAGATCACGTTCAGTGCAATAAAGTTCATTACATAACTTCTTGTTTCGGACGGCAGGTAATTTTTTACATCCCAGAAAGTGGGGTTGACTTTACCTGTTTTTTCCATTGCATTCCAAACATTACCCACACCGCAGTTGTAGCTGGCAACTACTAACAGGTAATCATTATCCAGGTTACGGCAGCGGTCCCTTAAATACCTTGCTGCGGCATAAGTGGCTTTATCAAAGTTCTTTCTATCATCTCTCATTACAGGAGATTTGAATTTTTTATGTTGTTTTTTCGCTATGGCCTGCGCTAATTTCAATTCTCTTCTTCTTTGCGCAGCATTCATATTCCTGGCATATTTCAATCCATATTCTTTAGCTACTTCATCCATTATTTGCCAATAGCCTACCGCGCCAGCTCTTGAAACAGCGTTGCCGTTAAAAGCGCTTTCCAATGCCAGCAGCACTTTAAATTCATGGGGAATATTATTTTTAGCTAAGATAGCAACAGCTTTTGGAAAGAATGTTTTCCCTTTATTATAAGTGCGGATCAGGTAATTTCTCCGGTTGGTTGAAAAATTTTCAATATAATCCAAAGATTGTTCTTCATTGCCGCACAACAAGTCGGGGTAAATCACATTCGCCTCTTTTATTGCAATCGGGGGCATTTCTTTTTTACCCAATTTGGCCAGTAGTAATTTGTTAGTACTGTCTTTTTTAACCTGTGCATTAACTGGTATAGCAGCCAGGCCAATCAATACAAAAGTTGTGAAGCAAATGTTACGAACAAAATGGTTTGTTTTAATCATACTGAAATAATTGCTAATGGGTGACGTTAATAAAAACAGGGAATAGTTAAAACGGGGTGACAAAACCTTTATTGCCTCTTCACAAAACTTTAAGAACTTAGCTTTAAATTCTTTATTACTAACTAACTTGTTACATATGCGTTTTATCATAATCCTTTTGGCGGCGCTGATTTTTAAAGCAACAGCCCAACCTGTTGACCCTATTAAACAAATAAACGAGATCGCCTATGCAGAGCAACGGAGCCATGAACGGGTAAGCCCAACCACCCCTAATATCCTGACAGCAGCTTCTGATTTTGATGTAAAATATTACCGTTGTGAATGGGAAGTTGACCCTGCAATACGCTATATAAAGGGAAAGGTTACACTATATTATGTAATGAGCAGTTCAGGATCAAATATTACTTTAGACCTGATGAGCCCACTGGTAGTTGACAGTGTTACACAAAGAAATGTGCAGCTTTCAAAACAACAGGCAAATAATACCCTGCTGATAAATTTTGCGGCACCGGTGAATGCAGGCGTGTTTGATTCGGTTAGTGTTTACTACCAGGGCGTACCGCCTAATACAGGGTTTGGCTCTTTTATACAGGACCAACATGCAGGTGTACCCGTAATGTGGAGCCTTAGTGAACCTTATGGCAGCAGGGACTGGTGGCCCTGCAAAAATGGACTTGATGATAAGGCAGATTCTATTGACATTATCGTCACAGCCCCGGCGCAATACAAAGCAGCTTCCAATGGTTTATTGCAAAGCGAAACATTGATAGCAGGTGGTACTAAAAAAATTACGCATTGGAAACACCGTTATCCTATAGCCTCCTACCTGATGTGCTTTGCGGTTACAAATTATGTGGTGTTCAATAACAGTGTCCAATTGGGAAGCATCAACCTGCCCATGCAAACCTATTGCTATCCTGAAAGCCTTAATTCTTTTCAAAACGGAACCCAAAATGTGCTGGATGCATTGCAATTGTATCATGCAACTTTCGGCGACTATCCTTTTATAAAAGAAAAATACGGGCATGTGCAGTTTGGCTGGGGCGGTGGTATGGAACACCAGACTTCTACCTTTGTTGTAGCCATTAATGAAAGCCTCGTTGCACATGAATTGGGGCACCAGTGGTTTGGTGATAAAATTACCTGCAGCAGCTGGGAAGATATCTGGTTGAATGAAGGCTTTGCTACTTACCTGGCAAGTTTTTATGCAGAAAGGAAATACCCGGCCAGTGCAATTGCTAACCGTAAGGCCGTAGTAAATTTTATCACGTCGCAGGCCGGAGGTTCTGTATGGGTAGATGATACCACCAGGGTAGGAAGGATATTCGACAGCAGGTTGAGTTATAATAAAGGCGCTCAATTATTATTCATGTTGCAATGGAAACTGGGCGACGCAGTTTTTTTCCGTGCTTTGAGGAATTATCAAAAGGATCCCAAAATAATTTATGGATTTGCCAGTACGGCAGACCTGCAAAAACACCTGGAAAGTGAAAGCGGGCAGAGCCTTACCCAATTCTTTAATGATTGGTATAAAGGCCAGGGCTATCCAACATATAAGGTAGAATGGACACCGATCGGCAGCGGTTACGTAAAAATAAAAATGAATCAAACCACTTCACATCCTTCCGTAAGTTTTTTTGCAATGCCTGTTGCATTGAAATTTAAAAATGCCACCGAGGAAAAAACAATTATAGTGGATAACACCAGCAACGGCGAAACCTTTTTAAAAAATATTGGATTTTTGGCAGATACCGTTTTAATAGATCCCGACTCCTGGCTGATCAGTAAAAGCAATACATCGCTAAAGGTACCCGATATGGTGAGCGGGCAAAATGTGGTACAGGTTTTTCCTAATCCCATCAGGGATCAATTTTATATTTATTTAAAAAACTTTTCAACTCCTGCAGCCACTGTAAATTTATTTAATGCTGCCGGGCAACTGCTGTTCTCAAAAAAACTGGCGCTGGTAAATGGCGGCGAATATGTAGAGATCCCGTCGAAGCATTTGCCGGCCGGTGAATATAACCTCCAAATAAAAAATTCCACCGGGTTTAAGTATGTAAAGAAATTGCTAAAGTAATTATCCAACCCATTTTCATAAAAGGATAATTTGGTTAATCTGCGGCAGCTGCCACAAAACGATTTTCTTTATTGAGGAATAGTACGGTACTTTGCGGCAACCAAATACCATCGTGGCAAAAAAAAAGAAAACTGTTTTTAAAATTATCCTGGTCTCAGTTATTTATCTCTCGGCGGTAGCCGCAGCAATATATTTAATTACCAATTATCTTAATAAGCCTTCATTTGTACAATATCCTGCCTTTGGTATTCCTGTTCCCGTAAACTACAGCATCCATGGTATTGATGTAAGCCATCACCAGGCAGCTATTAACTGGGATGATGTAAGTACGATGCAGGATAAGGATATTAAAATTGGCTTTGCATTTATAAAAGCTACAGAGGGCCTCGGCAATGTGGATGTATCTTACCGCAGGAACTGGTTAAAAGCAAAGGAAGCCGGTATCGCAAGGGGCGCTTATCATTTTTTTATTTCAAGCAAAAGCGGCAAAGCACAGGCGGAAAATTTTATTCAAACCGTAATGCTTGAAAAAGGAGACCTGCCACCGGTATTGGATGTAGAACAAACCAATGGCGCTTCGGTTACAGATATCCAGCAAAGGGTTAAGGACTGGCTGCTGGCGGTAGAGAAACAATATGAAATAAAACCGGTAATCTATACGAATGTTGATTTTTACGAAAATTTTTTAGCGGGTAAATTTGATAATTACCCACTTTGGGTGGCCCATTATTTAGTACAGAATAAACCCCGCATCAAAAGAAACTGGCTTTTTTGGCAGCATAATGAAGCCGGGCACGTGAATGGCATAAATGCTTATGTAGACTTCAATGTATTTAATGGCGACAGCACTGCATTTAAAAACCTGCTATTAAAATAATTTTACGGTCTGGTTTAATTAATTTTATGGTATCAAGGTAACCACATTCATTATGAGTATAGAGTACGATACAAAAGCATTTTTAATAAGGATACTGCAAACTATCTCTGTTGTAATACTGTGGATGATGGTAAATGTTTTCTTTGGGATCTACAAGGACTATGCTTTTTTTATCGATCATCCCAACTGGACCAATTATCTTTTTTATATTTTATCATTTGCCAGCTTAGTGTTGCTGGTTATTCATTTAATGCGTAAATGGAAATTCTAAAGTTCAATTGGTCTACTGGCTGGTTAGTTTACTGGTATACAAATTAACCGGTAAACAACTCAACTGCTGTGATCTGCCACGATCACCCACCTGTTCTTTATCTTTTTGAATAGTAAAGTAAAGTGACCCGCTACGTCACCAATACTTCTTGTTAAATGCCATTTACCCACTACGAAATAATACAGCACCGATAACCTTTTTACTTCGATGATATTAAAATCGAGTTTACCCATTGCCGCAGTATCGGGATAATTTTTTTTATAATTCTCCAGTGTTTTTTGCCATCCGTAAGTGACACCGCTTTTACCAATGAATTTCAGGGAATCGCTTTGCCAGTAGGTAATCATAAAGCGGTCGATATCGCCGGTATTCCACGCAGCCAATTGTTCGTTCATGGCATTCCTGATCAGCAGTTCATCTTTTGATTGTGCGTTTGTGGTTGCAAAAAGAAAAAATGTAACGAGGACGGTCAGCAATATTTTTCTCATAATTATTCCAGTTGAACTATAAATATAAATAATCCCAACTAATTACCTAATAAACCAGTAAACCAATTAATGTTTATGGTGGGGGGATGCACATTTGCTTTTGTGGCAAAGGCGATAATTTAATAAATGTGCAGTAATGATGAAGACTACTGCAACTGCCAAAAATCCATATTCCATTTGTGGATAGAATTGTTTTAAGACCAGAAAAAGAAAGCCAATAGAAAAAATAAACAGGGGAGTAAACAAACGATGGTGATTGGTATAGCCATGAAATAAAGAATATGAACCCACAACAAATGCCAGCCCGATCATGCCCCATTCAAAAAAACCATTGTGGATGATGTTAATGCCAAACACGGGCAACGTGGTTACCAACACAGGCAGCAATGCACAGTGTATCGCACATGCTACAGATGTGGCAATACCAAAAGCGTCCCAGTTTAACTTTATTTTCATTGGCGTAAACAGCAAAGATACTATATTTGCAATGTCGTTGCAAAAAAGATTGTCAACCTTTGCAAAAATTTTGTGATAAATTAACCAGTTAAAGGTTGGAAAACTATTATCTCCCCCTAACTGGCGTAAATTTGAAAAAAAATATTTTATGAGCAAAAAACTGTGGCTGTATGTGGTCTTTTTTGCCCTGTTACTGCTGGGGTTTTATTTGGCGGTTTTCCGGGATTATGATTTTTCCAAATCGAACCTGGCAGTAAGGATAGATAATGTGCAGGATTTTTCATTCGTTAATCAAAACGGCAAAATGATCAGCAATAGAGAGGTGGAGGGCAAAGTATATGCTGCGGAATATTTTTTTACTACCTGCAAAGGCATTTGTCCGAAGATGAATGCCAATATGCGCCGGGTGTATGATGTGTTTAAAAATGACAGTGGCTTTGCGATCCTTTCTCATACCTGTATGCCGGAAACAGACAGTGTACCGCTACTGAAAGATTATGAGCAAAAAATGCTGACTGCCACGATCGAAAAAAATGCAGACGGCTCTTACCGGGTACATGAACAAGAACGGGCAGGAAGCCAGCAACGGGCAACAAATTGGTTCTTTTTAACCGGGAACAAACGGGAGCTATACAAAATGGCCCGGCAGGGATACCTGATAGATGATAACCGGCGGGACACTACGCTTGCAATGGGCGACCAGTTTATACACACACAATTTTTCAGTCTGGTAGATAAGCAGGGAAGGGTTCGGGGCATTTATGATGGTACCAAAACCGCCGAAGTGGACAAAATGATCGGGGATATCAAAGACCTGATGAAAGAAAAGTCGAACAAAAGTAATTTTTTGAACAACATGGGCAACACGCCCAATTAAAACAGCGTAACCTATTTGCAGGTACGGCAGCAAATTAATTTATAGATTTATATTATGGCAGAGGTACTCGATATATTAAAGAAGAATCAATTAAGTATTACCGGCAGCAGGAAAAAGATACTGGAACTTTTTTTACAAAGCAGCGGCGCACTCGCCCATGCTGACATTGAGCAAATGACCGGTAGTTCTTTCGACCGCGTGACGGTTTACCGCACCCTGCAGACGTTCGTTGAAAGCGGGATAGTGCATCACATCCCCACCACCGACAACTCCATCAAATATGCTTTGTGCAAAAATGATTGCGAAGCGGGTCACCATCATGATAATCATGTTCATTTTATCTGCGATCGTTGCAACAAAACCATTTGCCTGGATGATGTAACCGTACCTGCTGTGAAACTCCCGAAAGGTTTTGCGCCCACACGGGCAGAAATGGTAGTAAGCGGCATCTGTGATGATTGTAAATAATTAACTGCCGAGGTATTTATATCCCCTGCCGATTTTTTCCAGGTCTACATTTATTGAATAACCTGTTGCATACCATTCGTCGGAGGCAAGCAGGCTTTCAGCAGGTAAATTATTTAAAGAAGGGGGAAGAGAAGTAGAGGTAAGGATGCCTGCTGGTATCGAAGGCAATTGGTTCACCTGGGAGGCATAACCAATAAAAGACCGTTTGCCTGAAAGCACCAAGAAAAGATTTTTAAAAAAAGCCAAGGGCTTTTTCTGCAGGATAAAATGGAAGGGAAAGCTTGCGATCATCAAAACTGCTATCCCAACATCCAGCAATCTTTTGTTGCGACGGTTCACGGGCAGGTTGATGTTATATTTTTTATCGATGGAAATGGCCTCGCCGCTATTGTCTTTACTGTCACTGCCAACGATGCTGCTGCTTCCTGAAGCATGAAATTTATAACGGATGCCGGAAGGTAACTGGCGGATCGTTTTGATGATGTCTTTAAAACTAATGCCGTCTTCACAAAAGATCACTTCTTTGATGCCATATTTTTTAAGGAGGTCCGGGAGCAGGTCAAGGTTACC
>JBBRCB010000005.1:0-167332 GCA_038205215.1 Chitinophagales bacterium
TGAAGGTTACAAAAATGCGCAATAGCAATTCGTCTTTTCGATGTTAACAGAGAGCAATTGCTGTTGCAGATTACAATGCCAGGACCATACTAAAAGTCAAAAAAGGTTTGTGGCAAACCATTTGGCTATTGCCTGCCACCAACCTGCGTTTTGAAACCCCCAACACAAATGATTAATAATTAAAATAATATTGATCGTTAGAAATGGCTTGATGTTGTTTCCCTTTCTAAAGTCGTTCACTAAAAAAAGGAAAGCCAATGTTTCTGCAATATAGTACACGATACTTACTGAAACCGGGAACGGTATTCCGCCGAAAATTATCAGGGCACGTCCAAGTCCTGGCCCGATCATAGTAAGTGCTGTGGCAATCATATACCGCATATGCACTGCAGGATCTTTTCGATTTATCATGGCGAGCGAAAAAAACAATCCAAATATAAAAATAGTAGGTATGTCGAGTGATAGTTGTGCTAAAACACTTGCCTCTGGTCTTAGGGCAATTTCACGATGGTAGATCATTTTTGTCACTAAAAATATCGAATAGCAAACTAATGGAGCTAATACGTATCCCAATTTGCCCAGGGTGCGGTGAATATTATTTTTCTTATACTTAATTAAAAATGGCTGAATGATGAGCATTAAAAACCAACTCATTAACATAGCTCCATGAAAGTGCTGCTGCCAGTGAAATCCGGTAAATGCCGGGAAGTTTATGGTGTAGGTTTTATGAAAACCTATAAGGGCACAAAGCCATATGCCAATAAACAGGTAGCCGATGTTGTTTTGCAGTTTTTTTTCCATGATATTATTTGAGGTTAAGGTTTTTAAACGAATGGCTGGTGACTTATAAATATCATCGCCTTCTTGCGCTGGTCAAAATTCCTGGGTTATGTATAAGTTGTCAGTTAGTGTCAGCTTAAAAAAATAAGCAAAACTTGTATTTGAATAATGGCTGATGCATAAATGTAATTGATTATTTTTTATTATACAAGCGGCTTTTATTTCAGCTAGGCCAAACGAGCAGGACTTCACGCAGGGTACCAGATGACAATCATCCCCACCCGAATCATCCTAATCTGCATGCTAAATAGCCTTCCTGCAATAAATTAAATATTGGTGTAAAAATATTTAATTGACCGGTATTGATATTACCGTGCTGCCATGATGGAAATGGCGACGTGCCAAAAGCACAAAACGTCCCTACGGAACGTAATGAACTTTTATTTATACTGATAGCAATGGAATTTTACTAAAGGAGCATAGCGAATCTGTCTTATATTTTCACGTCTGGATAAAAATCGGGAGACGATATTTTTATTAAAACAAACGACTGTTATTAGATCATTTCAAGATTCCTTCAATAGCATTTAATTCTTCAGTCGAAAATGTAATATTACCTAAACAGGCAACAGAATCCAATAGTTGTGCCGATGAACTGGCGCCCACCAAAACAGAAGTTACTCTTTTATCTTTCAGCAACCAGGCCAATGCCATTTGCGCTAAAGTTTGATTGCGTTCGACAGCAATTGCATTCAATGCTTTTATTTTATTCAATATTGTTTCAGTAATCTGTGCCTCTTTTAAAAATATTCCCTTTGTTGCTCTTGATCCCTCGGGAATACCATTGAGGTACCTGTTCGTTAATAAACCTTGCGCCAATGGGGAGAAAGGTATACAGCCCACGCCATTTTTTTCCAGTACATCCAGTAAATGATCTTCCTCTACCCATCTTTCCATCATTGAGTATTTTGGTTGATGAATTAAACAGGGCGTGCCAAGTTGTTTTAAAATAGCAAATGCCTTTTCAGCTTCTGCAGCTTTATAATTTGAAATACCTACGTACAGGGCCTTACCCTGGCGCACAATGAGATCTAATGCCGCCATCGTTTCTTCCAATGCTGTATTTGGGTCGGGCCGATGATGATAAAATATATCAACATAATCCAGCCTCATTCTTTTGAGGCTTTGGTCAAGACTGGAGACCAGATATTTTTTCGAACCCCACTCACCGTAAGGCCCGGGCCACATATAATAACCCGCTTTGGTAGAGATGATCAATTCATCCCGGTGCTCCTGAAAATCTTCATGCAATATTTTTCCTAAGTTGATCTCGGCACTGCCTGGCGGCGGGCCATAATTATTGGCAAGATCAAAGTGAGTGATACCGCAATCGAATGCCGTATGTAAAGTTTTACGATAATTAGCTTCATAATCTTCGTCACCGAAGTTGTGCCATAAGCCCAGTGAAAGAGCGGATAACTGTATCCCGCTTTTACCACAACGGCGGTATTGCATTTGTGTATAGCGGTTATTATCTGGTATGTAAGCCATAGTAATTTTTTTACCTGCAATTTAATATTTACCTGCTCATCCCGGTAACAATAATTTCCCCATTCACCTATTTTAATTCCGCATCCTGTATAACACTCCGTTTATCGGCTGAGCCCCCCTGTACACAGGCTTATCTTTCCCGGGGCCGGGCCGGGTAATATAAAATCCGAATGCCCTGTTATTATTTATCACTACAGCGCAATGCCCTCCATTGCAACATAAAACATTCTACCAACAAAAAATGCCAGGTCATGCCCCTGTTTAACTTCTTCAGTAACAGGAGGCATTTGGTCGCAGATCGTCTGTATACTTTCTACGTTCATTTTTTTTACTATTACTGGTAATCCGTCTTCACTAATTTTCCAGCATTGTTAAATTGTAAGGCATCCATATTTTTGAAACGGGCTTTGTCATTTTGCATATCAATACCTCCATAACCCTGTATAAAACTATTGCCTTTTAATTTAAATACAACCTGTCGCACCGATTGCATGCCTTCAGACATAAAAGTATATTCAGCCACCAATAAATCCGCTCTCCTGCTTCCCTTTATGCTTCCTTTGTTTCTGTCTTTTTCTTTTAAATTATATAAGAGGGTGCCGGTTATCGGCTGGCCAACATGGACCAGTTATAAAGAGATCGTATCAGCCAAACCGGTATACCGGTAATCATTTATTGGTGAAGTTTCTTTTTTGGTTTCTCCTGTTGAAGCATTCATTGATCCGGCTTTCTTTTCAATAGTATTACATGAAAAACGGACAAACAGGCTGATGATAGCGGTAATTGATTTCGTAATAGATTTATTTAAATTTATTAATGGGTTTATTCAATTTCTTTCACCCTGCTGATGAGCAAACTGATGCCCAATCCCAAAAATGCAATGGTCATAAAAGAATATTGCAGCCCCGCCAATTGCGCAATATAACCAATCAATGGCGGGCCCATTAAAAAACCTAAGAAGCCAATGCTGCTAACTGTTGCAATGGCCATGCCTTTAGAGACTTTCAATTCCGCTTTACCCACGGTACTGTATAATAGCGGAATGATCGTACTCACGCCAAAGCCCACTACTAAAAAGCCAATGGTGGCTGTAATTAAATAAGGTAATAAAACTGCAAACATCATGCCGCTGAAAATAAGTATACCGCTTACCTGTACCATTTTTTTTCGCCTGTATTTTTGCGCCAGCTTATCACCAACGAATCTCCCGGTAGCCATCATAATCATGAAAGAAGCATAGCCCAATGATACCAATGATCCCTCGGCTTTTACCACCTGTTTAAAATACACACCACTCCAATCGAACATGCAGCCTTCGCAGCTTAAACAACAAAAGCCAATAATACCCAATTGCAATAATAAACCATGGGGCATACTGATGCGCTTAAACGAAGCCGCCGACCTGTTCGTAGGTGTATGTAATAAATATTTTGCAAACAGCAATGCCGTGATCACCGCCAGGCTTCCAATAATGCAGAAATGCAGGTAGGGGATAACATGCAGTTTCATCATTAATAAACCTGTCAATGCCCCCGTAAAACCTGCAGTGCTCCACACGCCATGGAAAGAAGACATTATTGGCCTGCCATACAGTGCTTCTGCATTCACAGCTTGTGTATTCACCGAGATATTGCACATATTGCCGAAAACACCAAAAGCAAACAAACATAAAGCCAGCTGCCATGGCGCTGTTACCAGTCCAATATTGGTCAATGCAAATGCATAGAGCAATATAGCGATACGCAACACATTTTTACTGCCGAAACGGGTGACAGCCCTGCCGATAAATGGCATAGTTACCAGCTGGCCAATGGGCAACCCCAATAAGATACTTCCCAGTGCTGCTTCATTTAAATGTAATGCAGATTTTATGTCGGGGATACGGCTTGCCCAACTGGCAAAACACATGCCCTGGCAAAAAAAGAAAACAGATACGGCAATGCGAACCTGTAATTTGGAATATGCTGGTAAAGTTGCGGCTGTTGTCAAAGGCTGTAATAGAGATACAAAGATAATTCAAAATCAATGCCATCAAAATGATCGCAGAAGGGGTGGGTAATAATTGCCTGGCAACCTTTATTACCGATCTGCCGATATCTAAAGAAAAGATCACTTATGAAAAATACCTTCCTGTTTGCCTTTGTTTGCTTTATATGGAGTTGCAAAAAAAACGTAAGCGAGGTTTCGTTGCCGGAAATCACGGTGAATACGCCTTTCCAAAATCAGCATTATATAAAAGGAGATACGATACGTGTTACCGGAACGATCACTTACGCTAAGGAATTGATAGAAGTTGCCGTACACATGACCAACATGACCACTAATGCAGAATTCCTTCACAACCATTTTAGTGGCGTAAATACGATGTCGTACAATTTTAGTAGTAAATACGGCATTCCCGATCTTATAAAAGCTACCTATAAAATCGAAGTGGAAGGCAATGATAAGGATGGCAATTTTTCCACGAAAGAAATAATGGTTACCGTGAATTAGGGTTGACAACCCTGGTGCAGCTTATAAAATGACGACATACTTCTCAATGGTTGTTAACCTTAAAGCTGATTGCGCAACGTTAAGCGCATAGTGCAGTTTGTGCAGGTAAATTTCGATACTATTAGCAAAGCCAGGGATATCAATGGCATTCCTATTACGGTAAAGGGATCTTCGCTAGTGAAATGTTCAGCCAACAAATAATGTTTTTTTAATAGATGCGGAAACTTTTACGCAAGTCAAAACCATAGTTTTAATACTAAAAAGAATATAGGGTATACTTTTATTTTCAAATAAAGAATATCTTTAGGCACCTTAAAGTAAACAGGGTTTCACATTTATAGTAACAAGGCTAACTGGATCAACCATGGCAATACAAGTTCAAACTACTGCGGCTGCTTCCAATAAATCCAAAACAAATTATTTATTTCCTTTTATATTAGTAACCAGCCTGTTTTTTTTCTGGGGCTTTGTGCATAATCTTGACCCGGTATTGATGCCGCATCTTAAAAAAACATTTCGCCTTAATTATGTACAAACATCGTTAGTGGATTTTAGTGTTTTCATTGCTTATTTTGTTATGGCTTTGCCGGCAGGTTTTGTAATGCGCAAATATGGTTTTAAATCGGGTATAATTTTAGGCCTTGGGTTATTTGCGTTGGGATGCTTTTTATTTGTACCTGCAGCAAATACCAATCAATACCCATTTTTTTTAGGTGCTTTGTTTATCGTGGCTTCCGGGCTTACTTTTTTGGAAACGGCTGCTAATCCTTATGCCACTATTTTGGGAGATCCTGCTACTTCAACGCAACGGTTAAACTTTGCACAATCATTTAATGGCCTTGCGGTAGTAATGGCGCCCATCATCGGGGGGTCATTAATATTATCCGGTACGGAATACAGCAAAGAACAAATGGATGCCATGCCTGTACATGATCTTGCAGTTTATCTTCAGTCGGAGGCAGACAGGGTTAAAATGCCTTACACTATTTTAGGGATTATTATTTTGGTTATTGCTGCAATCTTCTTTTTAACCAAGTTACCCGACAGTAAAGACGACGCAGAAGCAGGAAGTGGCTTTGGGAAAATTTTGAAATTTATTCATTTGCGTGGGGCAGTGATCGCACAGTTTTTTTATGTAGGTGCACAGGTTTGCGTTGCCAGTTACTTTATTAACGTGGTAAGAAGGGCAGCAGGCATGGATGAAAAAACTGCTAAAGATTATTTGGGTTATGGTTATGGCGTTGCTTTTGTTGCAGGCCGTTTTGCAGGAACATTCTTAATGAAATTTTTCGCACCGCAACGATTGCTGGCTACCTACGCTTTTATCAATATTGCCTTGTCAGTAGTAGTGATCTTTACTCAAGGTATGGTAGTGCTGTATGCATTGATTGCGATTTCATTTTTTATGTCTATTATGTTCCCCACTATATTTGCATTGGGAATCAAGAATCTTAATTCCACCGATACCAAAATGGGATCGAGCCTTATTATTATGGCCATTGTTGGAGGTGCGGTATTGCCCTTGATATTGGGTAGAATTGCTGATGTTACTAATATTCAATATGGTTATATAGTTCCACTGATTTGTTTTGCAGTGGTGGCCTGGTATGGACTTAGTGGGTACAGGGTAAAAAAAACAGTAGTATAAATTTTTATTATGAACAGATATTGTCTCGCCGTTGATCTTATTGATGATCCTGCTTTGATAGCAGCGTATGAGAACTGGCATAAAAAAGAGCAATGCTGGCCTGAAATAAAGAAGAGCATACTTGATGCCGGTATTGCTCAGATGGAGATCTACCGTACCGGCAACAGGCTGTTCATGATCATGGATACCTATGATAGTTTTAATTTCAAATCCAAGGCTGAAATGGATGCTGCCAATCCCAAAGTAAACGAATGGGAGCAGCTGATGTGGAAATACCAGCTGGCTTTGCCCTGGGCCAAGCCCGGAGAGAAATGGGTGTTGATGGATGAGATCTTTAATTTGGTGTGACAACGGTAGTCGTGATTTGTGAGACGTGAATGGAACCTTAAATTCAAAGGATCTTTACTGACGACTTACAAACGGCCACTGACCACTCACGATTTACAAATATTATAAATAACAAAGGCACAGATGTTTTCACTCACAGGTAAATCAGCGGTAGTTACGGGAGGAGGCAGTGGTATTGGAAAAGCCATTGCGGCGATTTTTGCAAAGCAGGGAGCCACGGTGCATATCCTCGAACTTAATGAAGCGGGCGCAATGCAGGCAGCAGAGGGAATTAAAGCGGGCGATGGACAGGCATTTGCTTACCCTTGTGATGTAAGGAACCAGCAAAGGGTGAGGGAAATATTTGCATTGATAGGCAGTATTAATATAATGGTTAACTGTGCGGGTATTGCCAACGTGGGTAAAGCTGATACTACCAGCGAAGAAGATTTTACCAAAGTTTTTGAAGTAAATGTAAAGGGTACGTATAATTGCCTGCATGAAGGATTGCCGATTTTTAAAGCAGCCGGCGGTGGGGTTATTTTAAATGTAGCTTCAATTGCCGCATGGGTAGGCATTGCCGATAGGTTTGCCTACAGCATGAGCAAAGGCGCCGTATTTGCCATGACATTAAGCGTAGCTAAAGATTACCTGCACGATAATATCCGTTGTAATTCTATTTCGCCGGCAAGAGTGCATACGGCATTCGTTGATGGTTTTATTGCTGAGAATTATCCCGGAAAGGAAACCGAGATGTTTGAAAAATTATCTAAGAGCCAGCCAATTGGAAGAATGGGTACCGTAGAAGAAGTAGCAGCGCTGGCTTTATACCTCTGCAGCGACGAAGCCGGGTTTATTACCGGCAACGATTACCCGATAGATGGTGGCTTTATAAAATTGAATAATTAAACTGCAGATGATCGATATTTTGGTAGCACAGATACGCAGGAGTTTTCAAAGCCCCGGAGGGGCGGCATTTATGGCATAGCCTGTTTAATATAATGTAATCAAAATCCAGTAAAGAAATTCAGTTGAAGGGTACCCGCCCAAAACGGCATTGGCCGGGCGGGCGACGCCAATGAAGAAAAATAGAATTACCAATGTTGATAACAAAAAAATAGATAATGAAATTAATTCGATTTGGAAAATTGGGTAAAGAAAAACCGGGCGTTCATATCGATGGTGTAAATTATGACGTAAGCGGTTTTATCCATGATTATGATGAACATTTTTTCGGAAATGGCGGGCTACCTCATTTAGCGTGGATGCTACAGCAGCACAAGGATATGCTGCGAAGAGTACCGGATTACGAAAGGATGGGCAGCCCTGTGGCAAGGCCTTCCAAAATCGTTTGTATTGGATTGAATTATGCCCAACACGCCAGGGAAACCAATGCAGCGATCCCTAAGGAGCCGATTATATTTTTAAAATCCACTACTTCAATAGGCGGCCCCGATGACCGAATCATTATTCCAAAAGATGCTGTAAAAACAGACTGGGAAGTAGAACTGGCATTCGTGATGGAGAAAAAGGCAAGTTATGTGGAGGAGAAAGATGCTATGGATTACGTGGCCGGCTATGCGCTGCATAATGATGTAAGTGAAAGAGCATTCCAACTGGAACGTGGGGGAACATGGGATAAAGGAAAAGGCTGCGATACATTTGCGCCGGTGGGCCCGTGGCTCGTTACCAAAGATGAGATCACTGACCCGCATAATTTACGATTGTGGTTAAAGGTAAATGATGCCATCATGCAGGACAGCAATACCAACGACCTTATATTTTCTATTCCATTCCTGGTTGCTTATATCAGCCGCTTCATGACCTTATTACCGGGTGATATTATTTCTACAGGAACACCCGCAGGTGTTGGATTGGGATTTAACCCGCCGGTATATTTAAAAGCAGGAGATACGGTAGAATTGGGCATTGATGGTTTGGGAATAAGCAGACAAACCTGTGCAGCATATGCAAAAAATTGACAGTCACCAGCATTTCTGGCAATATGATCCTGTACAACATAGCTGGATAGACGATAATATGGCAGCGATACGGAACAATTTTCTGCCCTCCGATCTCCAGCCACTCTTGCAGGAAAATAGTATCGGCGGATGTATCGCGGTGCAGGCGGATCAAACAGAAAAGGAAACGGACTTCTTATTGTCGTTGCAAAAAGACAATGATTTTATTAAAGGGGTTGTAGGTTGGGTGGACCTGAGGGCAGAAAATATAAGTGACCGTTTAGCTTACTATAATGAGTTCAGCGCTATCAAGGGTTTCAGGCATGTGTTGCAGGCAGAAGACCCTTCTTTTATGTTACAACCGGATTTTTTAAGAGGTATCGCTGCATTAAAAGATTTTCACCTGACTTACGATATACTCATATTTCCCCGGCATTTATTTGCGGCAAACGAATTGGTGCAAAAATTCCCGGATCAGAAATTCGTGATCGACCATATTGGCAAACCTTATATCAAAGCGGGATTAATAAATGATTGGAAAAAAGATATACTGGCATTGGCTCGTCATGAAAATGTTTTTTGTAAAATCAGCGGTATGGTAACTGAAGCGGATTATCCTCTTTGGAACAATAATAATTTTACACCGTATTTAGATGTAGTGGTTGAAGCATTTGGCACAAAAAGAATTATGTATGGCAGCGACTGGCCGGTTTGTTTAGTTGCTGCTTCCTATAATAAAATGATCAATATTGTACATGAATACTTCGCATCTTTTAATATAACAGAACAGGACAATTTTTTTGGAAATAATGCAGGTAGATTTTATAATTTATAACAGGGATCAGCAGCTTAAACATGCTTTATGCAGCTTATAGTCTGCTAAAGATTGTTAACTCTTTTAAATACTACAATGAAGACCTTGATCTGCACGGCGCCGCGCCAGTTTGATTATGTGGATGCCATTCTACCTGTTGCAGGTGCAGGTGAAACTTTACTCAAAATAAAACGCATTGGTATTTGCGGTACCGACCTGCATGCTTACGAAGGCATACAGCCTTTTTTTAATTATCCAAGAATACTGGGGCATGAAGTGGCGGCCGAAATTGTAACCACTGATGCTGAAGGATTTTCTATTGGTGAAGCGGTGACTTTCATTCCTTATTTTTATTGCGGTGAATGTATTGCCTGCCGGAAGGGTAAGCCCAATTGCTGCGTCAATATAAAAGTTTGTGGTGTACATATTGATGGTGGGATGCGTGAGTACCTGGTGGTACCATCTTATTCCCTGTTGCATGGCGAAGGGTTAAGTTTTGATGAGCTGGCATGGGTAGAACCCCTGGCTATTGGAGCCCATGGCGTGCGCAGGGCAGGAGTGGAACCCAATGAGTACGTATTGGTGATCGGTGCAGGCCCTATCGGATTAGGCACGATGGAATTTGCAAAAATCGCTGGAGGTAAAATAATAGCAATGGATATTAATGATATGCGCCTTGATTTTTGTAAAAATAAATTGAAAGTAGATTTCACGGTCAATCCTGCTAAAGAAAATTCTTTGCAAAAATTACAAGCCATTACCAACGGTGATATGCCAACCGTGGTGATTGATGCAACCGGCAATTTACAATCTATCAATAATGCATTTCAATACCTGGGACATGGGGGAAGGTATGTATTGATCGGTTTGCAAAAAGGCGATATCAGTTTTAATCATCCTGAATTTCATAAAAAAGAATCCACTTTAATGAGTAGCCGCAATGCTACACGAGCCGATTTTGAACATGTGATCGCTACTATAAAAAATGGTTTTGTCAGTCCTGCCACTTATATTACCCACCGTGTAAAGTTTGAACAGATAAAAGACAATTTTGAAAGCTGGCTTGATCCGGCGACGGGAGTAATGAAAGTAATAGTGGAGGTATAGTTCTTTATATGATAAGCGGGGTCTAACAAAAGTTTGGACTGAAACATTTATCTGGCTATATTTGCAGCCCGAATTAACGCCGGGAATTGGTCAAAAAATGGCTGCGTAGCTCAACTGAATAGAGCATCTGACTACGGATCAGAAGGTTTTAGGTTTGAATCCTAACGCGGTCACAAAAATTAAGAGAGATTATCCGATGGGTAATCTCTTTTATTATTAAACCATGTTTACAACTTATATTCTTTACTCCAGGCAACTTGATAAATTTTATATTGGATTTACTGGTGGTGATATTCAATTAAGGCTTTCTAAACACCTTGCAGATCATCGTGGTTTTACAGCCAAAGTAAAAGATTGGATGGTTGTGCATACGGAACAATTTGCCACAAAAGAAGCTGCAATGCGAAGAGAGAAAGAAATCAAATCATGGAAAAGTAAAATAAAGATTCAACAGCTGATCAAAAGTTCAGCTGCATAGTGCACCCCGATTACTATCGGGGAGGTTTTAGGTTTGAATCCTAACGCGGTCACCAGGAGACGTTCAGAAATTCACGAAACCCCTGCAACTGAATGTTGACAGCGGTTTTCATTTTTGGCCTGTTCCGTTTATCCCCGTTTTTCAGTAATTATTTAACCAAAGCAATGCTGGGCTTTTCTAAAAAACTACCAACCCACAAAAACAGGAAAGCGTCTGTCTTTTCTATTCCGGATGGGATAGGGTTAATTCGAAAACGGGGGAAATTGATTGTTGGATACAACATGGTAGAAATGGTACCGCGATCACCAAAATACTTTCATAAATGAAATGAAAACAGTTATTGAAATTTGCAAGAATGCTTTGCTCCCAATTTGTTTTTAAATTGACGTCTTTGGTGGATTCACTTAAAATTGCGCCCTCCAAAAAACACTTTCTCTTCATCATCTTTTATTGATACCTTTTTTACCTGCGCATGAGCAGGAATAGATGTCTCATCAGAAAATGACAATGTCAATACCTGTGGTTCGTAATGAGATGGCGTTAGAGCCCGTAATAATTTAGAGATATTATAACATCGTTTTACGATCACATGTATTACTTCTCCTTCTATTTGTACTTTACCTTCTACCATTATAAGCTTTGATTGTAAAATCTCTTTACGATATTTTTCAAATAAATTTTCAAAAATTACCAGGTTAGCATACCCCGTTTCATCTTCTATTGTCATAAAACAAATACCGGCGGCTGTGCCTGGCCTTTGCCTTACCAGTACGAGGCCGGCAACTTTTATTGCAGCGCCGTCTTGTAAGGTATTTAAATCCTTTGCAACGGTAATGTGTAGATTATCCAGTTTTTCCCTGATAAAACTAACCGGGTGACCTTTTAATGATAATGAGGTGGCTGCATAGTCATGAACTACATGTTCAGACGGCGTCATAACTGGCAATGAAATATTTTCAGCTTTTGCTTCGGGTGAAGCCTGGCCTGAAAAAAGTGCAACAGGCCTGTCTTTGGCGGATACTTCCCATAATGCCTGGCGGCGATCAAGGTTTATAGACCGGAAAGCATCAGCATCTGCTAATTTTTCCAAAGCAGCTTCAGGTAAATTAATATCACGCAATTCGTTGATGCTATCATATTTATTTTGTCTTTTTGATATTAATAAAATCATATCATCCTGTCTTAATCCTTTAACCTGGCGAAAGCCTAAACGTAATACACAGTATTTACCCGATCTTTCTTCGAGTTTATTATCCCACATAGAATAATTAATATCAACCGGTTTTATCACTACGCCATGTTTTTGAGCATCAATAATAATTTGCGCCGGTTGATAAAAACCCATCGGCATACTGTTTAATAAAGCACCCGCAAATACATCAGGAAAATACCATTTGATCCAGGAAGATACATAAACGAGCAATGCAAAACTTGCCGCATGGCTTTCAGGAAATCCATAACTGCCAAAACCTTCTAGTTGCCTGAATACCCGTTGGGCATATTCTAATTTATACCCTCTTTCCGTCATCCCCTTAGTTAGTTTCTCTTCAAATTTTGTAACAAGGCCCTTGGCTTTAAATGTTGCCATGCTTCTTCTTAATTCATCTGCTTCTGTTGGGGTAAAGCCTGCTGCTACAATCGCGATCTTCATGGCCTGCTCCTGGAATAATGGAATGCCTAATGTACGGCCCAATATTTCTTCCAGTTCCTTCGAAGGATATTCCACCGGCTCTTCGCCATTACGTCTTTTTAAATAAGGATGCACCATATCACCTTGTATTGGACCGGGGCGAACAATAGCAACTTCAATAACCAAATCATAAAATGTTCTTGGCTTTAATCTTGGTAACATAGATTGCTGTGCACGGCTTTCAATTTGAAATACGCCTATCGTATCTGCATGGCAGATCATTTCATAAACTGCAGGATCATCCTGTGGTATATTAGCGAGCGTGAGATCAAGTCCATAATGTTCTTTGGCTAAATCAAATGCTTTACGGATACAGGTAAGCATGCCTAAAGCCAATACATCTATTTTCATAAAGCCTAATGCATCAATATCATCTTTATTCCATTCAATACAGGTGCGGTCTTCCATTCGTGCATTCATAATAGGACATAGATCAGATAACTTTCCATTTGTAATAACAAAGCCGCCGGTATGTTGGCCAAGCTGCCTTGGAAATCCCATGAATTCACGTGTTAACTGTAATACTTTCCGTAAATGTACATCGCCTTCATTAAGGCCCTGTTCCTTTAAACGTTTCCCTTCAAACCATTCCTCGGTAAATTCCCAAATTGATGCGGATAGCCTATTTATTGTATCTACAGACAATCCCATGGCTTTACCAACATCTTTTATTGAACCTTTTTGATGTTGTTGTGTAACTGTGGCTACAATAGCCGCACGGTCGCGACCATATTTATTAAATACATATTGCATTACTTCTTCACGGCGCTCATGTTCAAAGTCCACATCTATGTCAGGCGGTTCATTGCGGGATGCTGAAATAAAGCGTTCAAATAGTAATTCAAATTTTGTAGGGTCAACTGATGTAATACCCAAACAAAAACATATTGTGGAATTTGCAGCAGAACCACGACCCTGGCAAAGAATTCCTTTGCTGCGGGCAAAACGAACAATATCATACACCGTAAGAAAATAAGCAGCATAATTCATTTGCTCAATAAATACCAGTTCATGATTTATGGCATTGGTTATCTTATCCGGAATATTATCGCCAAAATATTCTTTTGCACCTTGCCACGACAATAAAATTATTTCTTCCATTGGCGTTCTTCCTCCAGTTGTTATTTCTACAGGATAATCATATTTCAGTTCGTCTAAAGAGAATTTGCATGATTCAGCGATTGCATTTGCATTGTCAATGGCTTCTGGATATTGTCGAAATAAGCGAAGCATTTCTTCACGGGGCTTAATATATCTTTCTGCATTGGGATGCAATAAAAATCCTGCATTATAAATGGTACATTTTTTACGGACACAGGTCACAATATCCTGTAATTGTCTTCTTGAAGCTTCATGATAATGCACATCATTTGTTGCTACAACAGGAATATTCAATTGTAAAGAAAGTTCTTTAATACAAAATAAGTATTTATTGTCATCGCCCCGGTAGCGGCGACTTGCAGCTATATAAAGATTTTCTTTAAAAACATTACGATATTCCTTTAATGCTATTATAAATGATTTGTCAAATTCAAATAACTCATTTAGTTTGTCGGGCGGTATTATAATAAACTTTACATCAGTTGAATAGCTATATACATCTTCTTTATATAAATGACATTCCCCTTTCTCTGCACGGCGATTGCCTAAAGTAAGTAAATTGGATAATTGTGAATATGCTTTTAAAGTAACCGGGTAAGCTAATAAAGAAATACCGTCTAATAGATCAAGCCGGCAACCTATTATAATACGGATATTATTTTTTTTTGCCGCTGTATGTGCCCGAACAATACCCGCAAAGCTATTATGGTCTGTAATAGCAATTTCCTTGTATCCCAATAATGCGGCATATGCTACAATTTCTTCAGGATGGGAAGCTCCCCTAAGAAAACTGAAATTGGATGTTACCTGTAATTCTACGTAATTCATTTAATAAAAATTATAGTATCCCTGCTTATTCAGGCATTATTATTAATAAAAGGATTAGTAAAATTTATTAAAGAATCATACTCCTGTTATTGTGCCATTACATAAAGTCATTGTACATTATTTCTTTTAAACCTTATGGAGCCTTTACTGTGATAATTATGTTTATGCAAAAAATCCATGAATAAACCATTGATATGATTTGATCCTGTCATAATGGCCCGAACGAAATAGCCAATATCTATTTCCTTCTTCATCTTCTACACAATAATAATCTCTGTGTTGACCTTCCTGCAACCACCATTCCTGTTCAATTCTTTCAGGGCCATCAGCTTTTAGTATCTTATGAAATTTTCCTTTATAACGAAAGTTCATTGGTGGATAATCCGGAACAGGCGCTGTTACTTCAATTATTTGTGGTTTTGATAATAATTGCAAAGGTCTTGGCCTGTCAATTTTCCAGGTATTTTGGAATATTTCCTGTATGGTGTTTGCTTCTTTAAATGACCTTTCGGGCCAATAATGATCATCCGGTAAATAACGGTGAATATGGTTAGCACCAAATTTTCCTTCAATCCTGTCAATTAGTTCAATTAAATTACTATTATCTAGGCCGCCTGTTTTTTCCCATAGTTTTTCCTGTGTTGGAGAAAGCTCTTCTACTATCGGCGCTATTAATATAAAAAGCTCTATCCCCAAAGCAGGTTCGATAGTAGGTATTTTATCTTCAAATAATCTAAATAAATGTTTCGTATTTGCTGTAGGTCGATTGGTACCGATCTCCATCATTTCCATTTTCCCGTCAATGCGGTAACATTTAAACAAGGCAGTACGAAGTCCTTTTTCTTCCTGTCGTAATTTCCCGCATAATGTTTCCAATAATCTTTGCAAAGCAATTTCAATACCTGTTGCTGTTACAATTGGCTCAAGACAGGGTAACCTTTCATCATATAATTCAACAGGATGTACCGGCTGAATTATTTCTTCCTCATAACCGAGCGCCTGGTCTAAACGTTTTAATAAACCAGTGCCAAAGCGTCTTCGCAAAGAAGCCCGTGGAAAATTAATAAAATGCTGTACTTGCCGAAGTCCGAGTTTTTCTAAACGTTCTACAAAGTCGGCTTCTAACCGAAGTGACGCCGGTGGTAATAAAAGCAATGCTGTTGATTGATTACCCGGCTCAATAACAGATAAATTATATCCAAAACGTGCAATGGCCCATGCTGCTCCAACTGTATCTGCAATTGCGATCCTTATATCATAACCAAAATCATTTAACCGTTTTTTTATATTAGCTAAATATTGTTGTTCTCCACTCCAAAGATGGGCACAGCCGCTAACATCCAGTATCAATCCATCGGGGAGATCAACAGCAACTATTGGTGTATAGCGTATCATCCATTCTGCAAGTCCGTTCAATAATTTTTCATTTCGTTCCGGTTCATCATCAAAATATTGTAAAGGAGAAATAATTGCTCTAGCATCAGCTAATACCATTCCTTTTTCAACACCTTCAATTTCCGCTGTTTTATTTGCTGCTGTAATGATCATTCGTCCATGATCGGGCAAAACCATTACAAATGGGATTTGTTTTAGCCCTGGCTTACGACGGATCATCCAATCCGTTTTAAGATAACAAAACCATATCGAGACAAAACGTTTCGGCATATCATCCCGTTTTTTTTTGCAGTTCCTGAGGAATCAAAGCCACTTTATTAATATGCCTGAAACGGCCTGCAATAAATTCTACCTGCCAGCTACCCGGTTTACCATTCCGCACTTTTAATAACTCAACATTCCATCTTGGAAAACCTACTCCCGGCATATCATTTTCCAGTGAACTGGATAAAGAAGAGATCTTCCACCGGGTAACACAGGCTGTTGTACTTAAACTTCTTGGATTATCTCTAAGAATAAATCCTGTTACTTTACTTTGTTCCACTGCCAACTGTAACCTTCTTGAAGCTGTAAAACTTAATTCGGGTATTTCCCCCACTACTGCAGCCAGGCCATTACATTTTAGTGCTTCTTCCATTGCCCACAGTATTTGTTTTTCTTTTTTAAGTTCAATAAAAATGATTTTATCCGGTGCAATACCAAATGACTTTAGTGTAGGAGGAAAAATTGTGCGGTTTGCAGTTATCCATAATGTTACTCCATTAGCTTTCATTAATGACGCCAATATACCAGATACAAAACCACCTGTTGCTGCTGTAGCTTCCTGGTTGCTGTAAATAAATTCATGTATAGCAGCTAAAGGAATACTGCTATTCGGGAAGGCAGATTTTATTTGACCTAAGGCGATATCAATTGCAGATTTTTCAGCCACTGATTTAAATCCCTGTAAGGAAAGAATATCTTTTTGCAACCGGGCAATAATATCTGCTTTTGTTTCAGTCATTGATGAAAAATAAAGCACTAAATTACTAAATAAATTAGTATTTTAGTGCTAATATATCTAGATCCGAATTAAAAAAAACGTTAGGGAAAGTTAAGGCTTACTCTTTTGCTGTTGTGACCTGCTCTATTCTTCCAAAAGGAGACGGACAGGTATCACCGTGTTGGTGTTGCAGGAAATGCCCGGGTAGCTGGTGTCTAAGATATCAGGGCACAGCACCAACAGCGCTTCTTTCTTTAAGAATATTTATTTTGCGCTGTGTTCTATTAACACCGGAGATGTATAAAGCGGATTAAAAGCTTTTTTCTCTTTATGAAAGTTATATTAACTACTAAATAGTATAACTATTCCGGCAATAGTGTCTTGAGGATCTTTTGGTGGGTAAAACAAAGTAACCATGCAGGGTACGTCCCGAAGGAACGCCTCGTGCTCAAAGATTGCTTTACAACAAATGGCATGTTTCAATGGAACAGGAAACAAACCATCCTGCCAATGGAAGAACTCCAGGTGTTGCTGTAGCAGCGCTCATTAATTTTTGCTTCAATACTATCAACGGCGTGAAAACATTTACAATCCAGCTAAAAAATTATCGTGGATATAATCCACCACTTTTACCAGGTTCTTGTCTTCTTCATATACTTTTAGCTGCCTGTCGGCGCCGGTGCCCTGCTCCATCATCTTATGTACATTATTCACCGCATGACGGCTGCCGAGGTGCGGTACCACATCGTCGATGAAATCGAGTAATTCGTACAATAATACCCTTGTATTTACCTCGCTTTCTTTTCCAAAATCTATCAGGCTGCCATCGATGCCATAGCGGCCGGCCCGCCATTTATTTTCATTTAATAAAGCCCTGCTGTACATCATGAAATTGAGGTTCTGGCTGCGGAGTTTATACAGTTTGGCGCAAATAGCCTGGAAAAGCGCCGCAATGGAAATGGTTTCCTGTACGGTCATTGGAATATCGCAGATACGGAATTCTACCGTATTAAAAAATGGATGAACCCTCAGGTCCCACCATATTTTTTTTGCATTATCGATACAGTTGGTCTTGATCAATAGATTCACATAATTATCGTAGGCTTCAATACTTTCAAAAAAATCGGGGATACCTGTTCGTGGAAATTTGTCGAATACTTTTGTACGGAAAGATTTATACCCGGTCAGCCTTCCTTCCCAGAAAGGGGAATTGGTGCTTAATGCATAAATATGCGGTAGAAAATACCTTGCACTGTTGGCAATATGGATCGCCATTTCCCTGGTCTCCATACCCACGTGTACGTGTAACCCGAAAATTAAATTACTCCTGGCAGCTTCCTGCAGTTCATTCACAATTTCGTCATAGCGGGCGTGTTCTGTTATCAGCTGGCTTTCCCAATGGCTAAAGGGATGCGTGCCTGATGCGCCCACCCATAAACCAAGATCTCCGGCGATAGCACTGATGGTTTTACGCAGTGTACTTACATCCATGAATGCTTCGTCCACATCATTGCAAATATCAGTACCTACTTCCACTACTGCCTGGTGCATCTCAGCTTTTACTTTATCCTTGATCACTTTTTGCCCTTCCTGTACAATTTTTTGCTGGTGGCTTTTTAATTCACGGGTTTCAGGATCGATCACCATGTACTCTTCTTCCACACCCAGCGTAAAATGTTTGTATGATAGGTTTGCCATATTTTGTAATTGATAATTTTGTAATTGATAATTGATAATGAGTAAAGCTAACCTGTTCGTAAGTTAATCATCCATTGTATCATTATCCATTATCCATTAATACAGTTTTTGTTTGTTAGCACTCCGTGTAATGTATTTCCCCCACGTTAAATTATCCATTTCGTCTTTATGCTCCATTGCTTTTTCAATAGCATAATTGGCAGCGGTTTCTACTACCCAGTCAAAATTTTCCTGGCCCACACTCGTTACCTCTGCATCGGGTGCCGGATTACAAAAATCAATGGCATAGGGTACGCCATCACGTAGAGCCAGTTCAACGGTATTAAAATCATAGCCAAGGTAGTGGCAGATACGGAGTACAATATCTTCCATCTGTTTGTATCTTTCGGGAGAAGGGGAAAAGTTGGCTACATAACGCAAAGCATGGGGGTTGCGTGGTTCGTAAGGCATGATGCGTACATATTTTCCGCCGATACAGTAACAGCGATAGTACTCATCGAATTTTATTTCTTCCTGCAGCATCATTACCAATTGTTCGGTCTCCGCGTGTTTTTCAAAAAACTCTTCAATGCTGTTGAGCTGGTATACACTTTTCCATCCGCCGCCGGCAAAAGGTTTCATGTAAGCAGGGAAGCCTATGTATTTAAAAATACCTTCCCAATCTAACGGGTAGGCTAAGTTGCTGAAAGAAGCGTCGGAAGTATCAGGGGGAAGATCCTTACTGGGCAATATCACGGTTTTAGGAACCGGGACACCAATTTTTGTGGCGAGGCAGTTGTTGAAAAATTTTTCATCAGCGCTCCACCAGAATGGATTGTTGATTACCGTTGTGCCGCACAGTGCCGCATTTTTTAAATAAGCCCTGTAAAAAGGTATATCCTGGCTTATCCGGTCGAAGATCACGGCATAGCCACTGGTTTCGCCCTGCATTACTTTATCAATGTGTACAGGTTCGGCTATAATGCCTTCAACTTTTTTGCTGTTCACCCTTTCAATAAAGGCCATGGGAAAACTTCTTTCCTTTCCGAAAAGCACGCCGATTTTCTTCATAACAGTTGGTTTTATTTATTGATAAATTTAATACGCCGAAATCAAATATATTTTTTCGCCGTCAATAAAACAAATATTGTTTAGAAGGAATATGCGGCTTCTGCCATCCAGTATCCATTATCATGTTCTTTCCTTAATTTTGGGCAATATGCATAAAGAAAAAGAAACCGGGGTGCTTGTTGAAAGATACGTGCTCTCCTCTGATTTTTTAGTGAGAGCAGTAAAAGTTGATTGCTATTTACCACCTGCTGCCCGGGGGCCCGTAAGCCTCTTATTAGTGAATGACGGGCAGGACCTTGTTACCATGAACTTTGCAGCAATACTGGAAAAATTATATGATGCCAATGCTATAACGCCTTTATTGGTGGTGGGCATACATTGCTCCACCGACCGGAAGAATGAATACGGTACTGCAAAAATTTTAGATTATAAAGGCCGGGGCGCCAAAGCAGGATTATATACCCGGTTTATCTTTGAAGAGTTACTGCCCTTTGTACGTAACAATAATGCTATTTCTTCTTTTAAAGATAAATCCTACGCGGGTTTTTCTTTAGGTGGTTTAAGTGCTTTGGATATTGTTTGGAACCACCCGCATGAATTTACGAGGGTAGGTGTTTTCAGCGGTTCTTTATGGTGGAGGGATAAGGGACAGGACGATGCAGACTTTAACGAAGCCACCGACCGTATCATGCACCGGCAGATCAAAGAAGGCAACTATGCGCCCTGGCTGAAATTCTTTTTTGAGGTGGGCACATTGGATGAAACGGCCGACAGGAACAACAATGGTGTGATTGATTCCATTGATGATGCATTAAGTTTAATGGATGAACTGGTTAATAAAGGCTACGATAGTACAATTGACATCAAATACCTCGAACTGCAGGAAGGCAGGCATGATGTACCTACATGGGCAAAAGCTTTCCCGGATTTTTTGAAATGGGGTTGGGGTAATAAATAAGTAAACCATTTTGTTAATGTCCTGACCAGGATGCTGCACATTAATGTAGGCTCATTTCTGCTGATTTTGTAGTCAACTTTTTAAGGACGAAACATGGTAATAAAAAAAGCCCCGAATTTTTTCGGGGCTTTTTTTATAGAAAATTGCCTGGAGGCCTGTTCAGTTAAAAAATATAACGTATTCCTAATTGTCCTTGCCATACATCAGCAATTGAAGATCCTTTTCTGTAAGTTTCGTAGTTTAAACTGCCATTTACAGTATTCATCTTGAAATAAGGAAGGTTATTTGCATCTACCCTTGAATATGCCAAAGGAGAAGTAGTATTGGTAACATGCGCAACGCCCCATTGATGGTTCAGCATATTGCCAATATTAAAGATGTCTGCTCTAAATTGAACAGTATGTCTTTGTTTGCCAAAATTCCTGAATAATTCAACCATTGCAGACAGGTCAAGCCTTGTAAGCATTGGCTGCAATACGCCATTTCTTTGAGCAACCTGACCACGGTGCGTTTTCAGGTAACCGTTGTTTTGAATATAGGCTTCGAATGCATCTTTCTGCTGCTGAACAGTAAAAGGGGTAGTTCCTGTAATAGCATCAAAATTCATTTCGCTTTGGTCTTTAGGTATGTAAAGCAGGTCGTTACCGCTGATACCATCGCCATTAAAGTCATTAGAATAACCATAAGAGAACCTACCCAGGCTTTGAGATTGGCCGAATAATGAAACCTGCAAAGCTGCTGTATTTGCAAATTCTTTCCTGTAAGTAACGTTGCCAATTACACGATGTCTTGTATCGTTGTCACTAAAAGAATTATCAGGTAAGTTATTTCCATTAACAGTTCTTGTAGAAGTAAAACTACTGAAAGCAATAGTACTTGCACTGGAGTAATCTTTTGTTCTTCCAAAATTGTAGGCAACCATCCAGCTAAGGCCTTTTTGTAATGGTTTTTCAACTTTAAGCGTGACACTTGTATTTGAACCATAAGGGCGGCTGGCCAGAACTGTTGCATCATTTACGTTAGGATTGATCCTGTTAGCTGCTGCACTACCTGCAAATTTTGGACGTTTATCCGGCCCGGTAAAAGCAGCAGTAGCCACTTTTTGGTTGGCATTATAATAGAAGATATTACTTAAGCTCTGGGTAAACAGGAATTCGGCAGAACCCACCACAGCTCCGAATAATTTCTGGTCAATGGCCATATTGGTTCTGAATACCTGTGGGAAACGGAAATTCTTTTCAATTGGCGCAATGTTATAACTCGGAGCAGGAAAACCTGGATTAGGAGTTGGTGCATTTCTAAGAATATTAGGGCTGAAAGGATATGCAATAGTATTATCCTGGCTAATCTGGCCTGCCTGCATACCGTTATTGCCTACAGCATTGCTTACAAATACAAATGCAGGGCGTCCACTGAATAATCCTAAACCTCCACGTAATTGTGTTTTCTTATTCCCTTTTAGATCATAATTAAAACCGAACCTTGGGTTAATCATTAACTTTGCAGACGGTAACTGAGCAGTACTTAATTTAGTTGCAGCGCCATTTTCATTTACAAAGTTGTAACCTGCAACCTGCGGATTTTCTACGGCATTTGAGGTAAAGTAAGGTACATCAAAACGAACACCGTAAGTAAGACTCAATTTCTCTTCTATCTGCCATTCGTCCTGTACATAGGCGCCTATATTCTTGGCTTGCGTTACAGCATTCCAGGTTTCGCTACCCGCTAAATTGCTAAAACCCAAAATATACCTTCTTAACTGAACCGGGTTGGTCGTCATATTATTATTTGCCAGGTAAGCATTTGCTGAAGTGTAGAAATCTGCAAGGCTTTTAAAAATGTACTGGCCCTGTATCTGCGGAGTAAACTGGTTGAAGAATTTAAAAGATTCGAAATTTGCGCCGGCTGAAGTAGTATGTTTACCGTTATAGAAGGTAATGTTATCAGAAGCCTGCCAGGTATCAGTGAATAATTTATTATTTGGAGTGAAAGGTTCTGCACCAAAAGAAATATAGTTCCTGTCTGCTGCGGTACCATCAAGTATGTCAACCAGTGGAAATAGTTTTCCTTTCACTGCCCTGTAATCCCTGTTAGCTGTCCATCCAAAAATGAATTCATTAGATACCCGGTTGCTAATGCGGGTATTCAGCTGACCTATGAGGGAATAAATATCATTATTGATGTTGTAGTTATTATTGGCATAGTTCATTGTATTTAAATTACTTTGTCTTGAACCACCTAAAACACCAGACGAGCTTGAACCAATATCTTTTGAAGATCTTAATGAATTAAAACGAACACTGAATTTATTTTTGGTATTCACGTTCCAGTCAATTTTTGCTAAGATCTTATAGCTTTCGGTTAAAAATTTATACCCTTCATATTGACCGGGGTCATAACCGAAGTTGGTATTAAGGAAGTTTGACAGGGCATCCAGGTCAGCTGTCTTTACCCTTGAAACGTTGGTTTGCCCGGTATTGGTTCCATTATCAGAAAAAAATGCGGTTCCCGGATCGCTTCTTTTTTCTTTTTCGTAGTTAGCAAAAAAGAACAGCTTGTTTTTAATGATTGGACCTCCAAGACTAAAACCATATTGTTTAACATCAAAATCAGCAATAGACACAGGCGTTTTACCGTCGGAACCCGCTTTAGTTCCTACCAGGCTCTGATTGCGGCTATTATAAAATCCAGATCCGTGGAAAGTATTGGTGCCGCTGCGTGTAACCGCATTGATACTTGCTCCCGTAAATCCGGCATCTTTAACACTATACGGAGAAACGTTTACCTGTATTTCCTCGATAGCATCTATAGAGATGGGAGAGGCGCTGGTTTGGCTGCCCGGTAATGCCTGCAAACCAAATGAGTTATTAAAAATAGAACCATCTACAGTAAGATTGATAAAACGATTGTCCTGCCCGGCAAATGAAGTACCACTCGCCTGGGGGGTTAATTTAGTAAAGTCAGTAATATTTCTTGAAAGGGTAGGTAATGTTGCGATCAATCTCCTGTTAATATTAGTTGAAGTTCCTTTCCTGTCTTTGGAAATTAATGATCCTTTTCTCCCGGTGCCCGTTACCACTACTTCTTTAAGGCTGGCATTAGCATCAGTTAATACAATATTAATTTTAGACGGCTCACCCAACTGAACATAAATATCAGGGATCACCTCTGACTTAAAACCTACAAAGCTGATGGTCACTTTGTAAGGGCCACCAACTCTAAGGCTAGGAATATTATAAACACCATTTTTGCCGGATAGGCCCCTGTATAAAGTTCCAGAAGGTTCATGAAGCACTTCAATAGTTGCTCCTGTTAAATCAGTTCCTTTAGCATCCTTCACATTCCCACTGATGCTACCTGTAGTAACCTGGGCGCTCAAAGCAAAAGGAAAAACTAAAAGTACAATTAATAAATGCACAATTTTTTTGACTCTCATAATAGTTTAGTTTTTTACGTTGGCAAAGAAAGTGAATAATTGGCGAATTTTAGCCAACTTTTATTAACAATTTGAAAGGCAACAATAAGATAATATTTGCTGCTTTCTATTTTAATTTACTGAACATAGCAAACTTTTCGGTTATAGCTGGTTATTAGCTAATGTGTTTGCACTAAAATCCCGGAATATTGTTATATAACCTGTAATCTATCCCACCAAGCCGCCAATGCCACAAAGTTCTATTCCTTAGGGAACTTTATGAGATTTTATTACTTCATAATAAACCTGGTCTGCCAATGGTTAATGTGTTTAATTAAGAAATTCCCGATTTCAAAATAACGATCAAACATATAAAATATAAACCTCGTTACCTTTGTTGTCTAAACTTCACATATGTTTGATAGTATTGAAAGTGCATTGGAAGATATTAAGAATGGTAAACTGATCATTGTGGTGGACGATGAGGACAGGGAAAATGAAGGCGATTTCATTGGCGCAGCACAAAGCGTAACCCCGGAAATGATAAACTTTATGAGCACTCATGGCCGCGGCCTGGTATGTGCCCCTTTGATTGAAGAACGCTGCAACCAATTGAAGCTACCGCCAATGGTAGCAGAAAATACGTCCCTCCATGAAACGGCTTTTACAGTTAGCGTGGACCTGTTGGGTCATGGTTGTACAACGGGTATTTCAGCACATGACAGGGCTAAAACGGTGCAGGCCTTGATAGATCCTGCCACAAAACCTGAAGACCTTGGAAGACCCGGACATATATTTCCTTTAAGAGCGAAGAAGGGAGGTGTTTTACGCCGTACCGGCCATACCGAAGCAACCATTGATATGGCACAGCTGGCGGGCTTTTATCCTGCCGGTGTTTTGGTGGAGATCATGAACGAAGATGGTACGATGGCCAGGCTGCCTCAATTGGAAGTGATCGCAAAGAAATTCGACCTTAAGCTGATATCGATCAAAGACCTTATCGAGTACCGTTTACGAATAGAAACGCTTATAGAAGAAGAAGTAAGGGTACAGTTACCTACTAAGTATGGTGCATTTGAACTGATCGCTTTCAAACAACTGAATACAGGGGAGATCCATATGGCTTTAAAAAAAGGCGATTGGGCAAAGGATGAACCCGTTTTGGTAAGGGTACACAGTAGTTGTATGACAGGTGATATCCTGGGTTCGCTTCGCTGTGATTGCGGCGACCAGTTGCACCATGCCATGAAGATGATAGAAAAAGAAGGCAGGGGCCTGATACTTTACATGAACCAGGAAGGGCGGGGCATAGGGTTATTAAACAAATTAAAAGCGTATAAATTGCAGGAACAGGGAATGGACACCGTAGAAGCTAACCTGGAACTGGGCTTTGGAATGGATGAAAGGGATTATGGAGTGGGCGCACAAATTTTAAGGCACCTGGGTGTAAGCAAAATGAGGTTGATGAGCAATAACCCCCGCAAACGTGCAGGACTTTTAGGTTATGGCCTTGAAGTGGTGGATAATGTGGCCATTGAAATAAAATCAAACCCCCACAATGAAAAATACCTGCAGACCAAAAAAGATAAACTGGGGCATGATATACTGAACGGTTAATTAGGCGTGGTCTTCACCACAGGAATGGGCTCTTTTCTTTTTGGTGCCGGCGTTCTTTTCTTATCAAATTCTTTTTGATAGGAAAGCCGTACCCCTGTCCTGTTACGTTGGCCCAAAGTTACATCCACACTGGTTCTGTTGAAACCCACGATACGGAGTTTACCGTCAGGAGTCAAAATGTATTCAACAGTAATATCGGGCGTCAATAAAATGTTAGTGTTCCTTGCCTGCAGTATATAAGGATTATTGTAATCGATATTACCGCCTAAGGAAACGATCAGCCTTCCATTAAAATATTCTTTCTTAAATCCAAAGTTACCTGATGCTTCCAGTGCAGTGATCAATTCTTTACTGGTAAGATTATAGTTGGAATTAAAACTTAGATAAGGCGTAAGTGTAGGGTCTTTAAATACTTTTTGGAAAAACCTGGTGAGCTGGTTATTCAAAAAACCTGAGATCACCTGTCCTACGGTTCCGGATAAAAAACTTGCTGTTGATGCACCAAAGCCACCAGTATTATCATTGATAAATGTATTGAACAAAAGCAGGGAAGCTACCTGCCTGTTTTGCTCGTTCTCGTCTTTTGCAAATTTCTTCAGGTTCTGCAGCACTACAGGGTCATTTGACTGTTCCGTAGTTTTATTTTGCGGAATAATAAAGTCAAAACTGATCTTAGGCGCTTTCAAAGTATTCTTGAGGTGTGCCAGGATGATGATATCTGATTTTTGTCTGAATTTACCACTACTCGTGGCGAGGCTGCTTAAGTCAACATTTGGTGCAAGGTATTCTGCATCGATATTTATTAAGGCCTCATACGGGTCACCGTTCCATGTAATAGAAGAACCATCGCTGATACTAAAATATTTTTGTATGAAAGTCTGGAAATTAAATTTGTATTCACCATCTGTAATATCATACCGGCCTCTTATCGTTAAAGGTTCTTTACTGCCAACGGTAATGTTTAGCTGCCCGTTGCCGCGGCCTTTGATGATATCACCGGTAGCCTCATCCAGTATCACATCTATCTTACAGGCAGGATTAGCCTTTAGATCCATGTCCACAAAAATGTTGGACCCCTGCTTAATGCTGATATCTTCCATTTTAGCACCAAACTGTATAAAATCGATATAATCAATTACACCGGATTCTCTTCCTGCCCCTATAGGTAAATAAATATGGCTGGTATCCCCTGCAGCGGGTGAACCCGTAATTTTCATTCTCATATCGGTTACCGGGCCGTTCAGTGTCATCATTGCATTGCCGATCAACTTACCATAAAACTGGCTATTATCTTTTTCCCCCGTATTCAACAACAGCATTTTGTCGGTTTCAGTTTTAAACCGCACATTATCAAATGCCATATCCTCGAATACATTATTGAAAAATATTTTACCGCTGGCGGTACCGGGGTTACCGAGTGTATCTTTCAACAGTATCGTACCAAGGTCCAGCTCACCCGGGTTAAAAATAATAACGGCATGGGGGAATTTATATTTACATTGCGTATAATTCACTTTTAATGATCCATCGGTTACCGTTACACTCCCCGCGAAAGAACTGGTATTGGGGCCACCGGTGATTTTTAAATTACTTACCGCGTCGCCATGCATATTGCTGAAGATACCACCGAGGTAATTGTCCAGTAAACCAAGGTCAAAATGTTCGGTCGCCACATCAATGTTCATCCTGTTGGCAGTAGAATCCCTGTAATTGTAGCCGCCATCAATATTGAATTTATAGAGTTTATTATCCGCCCCTGCTTTAAACTTTATCGCGCCGGTGCCGGTATTGACATTGCCTGTTAAAGTGGTATTCCCGATTTCCTTATTATCCACAATTAATTTTTCAGCTAACGCATCAAATTCCACCACTTGTTTTCCAAACGGGTCTTTTAGTGTAATAGTGCCTGTTAGCATGCCTTCAAGCCTGGGCTTTTTTAAAAAAAATGGCGCAAAGTCATCGATGTTAACTTTCTTAAGCCTGGCCACTACATTTGTTTTATCCGTTACATCGTCCATTTCTGTAGACAAAATAATTTCCTGCTTCTCCTGTACAAATTTTACTTCGCTGGCATCAATATAAGATTTACGGATTGTGAGTTCACCATCTTTTTCCAGCTGCCATTTTTTATCATTGATGATAAAAGAAGAAGGGGAGAAATGGATCCGCACGCCATCAGTTAATGTTTGCACCGTAGCATTTAATTCTGCTTCACTCAATGTTTTACTGGCGCTTGTTTTTACATGTATGGTAGAAACATCATTGCCAGATTGTATAGACAGATCGGTACCCGGGAAATGCAGGCTGTCATTGATCACAATATCGCCGGTGGTGATCCTGGTGTCGAGCGATTGTGCATTTCCTTTGCTTTGCAGGTTAACAGCGTTGAATACTTTTTTATCGTATTCAAACTCCGGTATCGTGGCATTTACATTGAGCTCGTTTTGTGCCAGCCTTAAATTTCCACTAAAAGTAGCATTATTGAAACCCTTCAATTTTGAATCGGCCAGTTGGACGTACTCGTCCACTTCCTTTGTTTTAATATAAAAACTAAAATCCTGGCCACTTAAATTGTAGGTAGGTTTGGTGATATAGGCAGGGTAGTAACGGTTTAAAAAAACTTTAAAAGCATCAGGCAATTCCAGTATCTTGAAAGTGCCGGTAACATTTCCTTCGATTTCATTCGACTGCACCGAAAGGTATTTTTTATCCTCTGTAATATAGGAGTTCAATGTAAGTGAATCAAAAGACAGGCGGGTATTATTGTGCAACAATGAGGCACTATATACTTTTGCAGTGCCCAGAAAATTATCAATATTACTGCCCGAAAAATTTAAATTGAAATGCCCGTCAAGTGTAAAATCTGCTTTCGTAAAACCCAGAGGTTTTAAATTGGCTTTTTTTAAAACCGCGTCAAAATTAAAGGCCACATCTTTTCCCGCAAGGGTGGCCGATCCATTAAAATCTTCCAATTGAAAATTGGGGTCATCTACATTGCCGTGCCCGGTAAATATTTGTTTATCAAAACTGCCGTCGAGGGTAAGATTTTTATAATTATACCCCGAAAATTCTATTTGATGAATATTGCCTTTAAAGTTGGCTTTAAGGTCATTTAAAGTAAAACCACTACCCGCGATATTTCCTTCCAGTGCGATATTGCCCAGCGAATTGCTATTTAAAAAATGGCCGAGGTTAAAACCGGTAGAAGATATTTTGCCGGAGTAAGTAGCAGGTTTATTGCCCGGTAATTTCATGTTAATGTCTGCGATGATATTGCCCAGGTTGGTACTGATATTGCCATAGGTTACAAAATCATTAATGAAGCCCGTAAAATTCCCTTTGAATCTCATATTGCCGAGGCTGCGCAGGTTGGGATGGGTTACATATTTTAATGACGGGATGATGGTGATAAGGTCGTTATAATTTGTAACAAGGCTGTTGGATTTAAAATCGATGAACGTATTGTTGAAATCGGGCAGGCCCCTTAAAGCGATATCGCCATCCACCATGGTATTACCGCTTTTGATGAGCATGTTTTTTGCCGACAGGTTGTCAATAGTTCCTTTTGCATTGCCTTCAATATCAAAATTGCGGTTCCAGCTTTTTAAAGCGGGTGCAAAAAAAGCGATATCATCGCTGTGTATATGGCTGTTCCTGAATTTACCGGTGAGGCTTACACTATGGAGAAAATCACTCATGCTTTCATTGAAGTTATCATACCCCATCGAATAATAATTGCCCAGCCTGCTTTTGTTGGTAACCAAATCAAGGTTATCAAACGCCATTATTTCGGGCGTGAATTTTAATTTGGATTGGAGCTTCTTTATTTCAAAACCACTTTTTTCTTTAGTGGCCAGCGTTACATCTGCGGTGAGTGTGTCTGCGGCGAAATGTACATTTTTAAGGTCGCCGTTTATTGCTGCAAATAAAAGATGCTGCCCATCAAACCTGTCGGTGTAAGGGGCCCTTTCAGTTTCTTTTTCATTTTGAAAACTGCCGTTGTTCAAATGAATGCCTTTAACATCGATCACCCAGCCATCATTGTTCCATTTATAAGTGGAGGGTGCCGTAATAGTTACCAGGGTTGCAGGGCCGGTATTTAGTGGTGGCCTGTTGCCGGTATAATTGCTTTGAAAAAAAACAGGCTTATCTAAACTCACGCTATTGAGTGAAATGATATTTTTGGAAAAATCGATCACATCAACATCCACATCCAGTTTTTGTACTGCAACGTTAAGGTCCTGTCCAACCCATTTATCCTGTTTATTAAACCGGAGCTGCTCTATTTCCAGGATCTTAAAATCAACCTGTATTTGTTTTTTTGGTTTTGCATCAGGATTTTTAGGAGTAGAAAAATAGTCTACCAGGAACTGGTAATTCCATACCGAATCTGTCCTGTTTAAATTGATCACCGCATCCTTTAGCCCTAAATATTTCAATGTGGCTTTATCTTTTAAAAAAAACCAATCTGTGATATTCACTTTTGCCGTACCCGCATACAATAGGGTGTCGTGTTTCTTATCCTCTACCAGCATGCCTTCAATAAGCATTTTATTGAAAAGTGAAAAATCCACGTGTTCAACGGAAACCTTTGTATGCAGATTTTGAGACAGCGTTTCGGTTACCCGTTTCGCCAGGTAATTTTGAACAGGCGTTAGGTTGATGATACCCCAGGTTAATGCAAAAAATACCAACAAAAAAAGAAAGAAACCGATTTTGTGTTTAAGTTTTTTGAATACAAAGGCCCAGGCAAATGCCCAGGCTGCAAAGGCGGTATAAAAAAGCCATTTATGATCGCCATAAATAAAAAAATACATTCCACCGATCACCAGCCAAAAAAGTAGCGCGAGTAAGATCCATTTTAATATGTGAAGACTTTTGCTCAGGGTATTATAATTAGCAACAAAAATAATCTTTCGGCTCTTACAGGCAAATTCAATACCAAACTTTACAAATTATTTAGATAAGAGGTAAGCACAGCAGTTTGCCCTTTTTACCAACACGCATCAACTTAACTATAAAAGTTACCTGAAGTAATACCCTACATTTACACTCAGCACACGATTGCGGATATTACGCTGGTCAACTTCTTCATTATTATTGATGCTTGCCAGGCCAAGAAGGTAGGCTACTTCCACAAAGGTTTTTTTCATATGATATCCTGCGCCGGCACTTAGGCCAAGATCAAACCAACCAAAAGCACTATACCCAAAAGGGAGTTTTTGCGAAGTAGTAACATTATTGTTATCTGTTACTTTTAGTTTTCCAAATTTTGTAAATCCAAAATCAGGGCCGAGGCTGATGGAAAAAGAATTGCCACCTTGTGGAAAGTCCGTACTCAAAGAAGGAATGATATCAATATAGGTGATAGCATACTGTTCTTTTTTATTACTTCCAGAAGAAGGCTTTACTATAAATCCTCTTTTGTTGATCATTACCGATGGTGAAAAATGTAATACGCCATCAAATGGTACTTTTGCCAAAACACCTATGCCGTAACCGGAAATAAAGCCGGTAGATTGCTTCAGCCCCGAATACACTGCTCTTGCGGTAGCATAATTCCATCCGCCCTTAATACCTACTTTAACCTGGGCCGCAATGCTGCCGCTTGCAAAAATCATCAAAACGGTAATTATTCTCTTCATATCTTTTTAATTGGTTGCAAATGTACAGTTTTACTGACGTGCAAAAACATACTGTTGCATACACTGCTAATTTTTCGGGTTCATTGGCGCATTGAATTGGGTTGATGCGCCTTTTGCAATGGAAAGATTTTCCCAGTTAGTATTGGCTACAATTTTGGCCGCGTAAATAATTTGTCCTACATGATAAGGATAATGCGCCAGTTGCCGGTTAACTGCATCCACAACCAACAGGCTTTCGTTGCGGATATGAATTGTTTTAAGAAGGTCTGCCTCCCTTAATGCCTTTAACGCATCCAGGCAGCATTGCCATCCTTTCTCCCATAGCTCGGTCAATTGTTGTTTGGTTAGTTGCTGTTCTTCAAATTCACCATCCCGCTTACGCCATTCCTTTTCGCCATCACTATTTAAGAAATCGGTCCAGCGGCTCAGCATATTGCCCGCCATATGCTGTATGATAACGGCAATACTGTTACTGGCTTCGTTGGGCTGGTAATGAAAACCGTCATCGTTTAACTGGGTAAATGTTTTATCGCCGAGCTCTTTGTAATAGCTTAATCGCCTGATTGCAGACTGAAGAAATACCGTTTCGATGATCATAATAATTATTTAAAATAAAGCCGGGCGCCCACAAGCATAATACTGATGCAAAATGACAGGACGGATAATTTTGATGATTGATAATATAATTGGTAACCCGAGTTGAAAAGATCGGTGCTTGCATTTTCAATAGAAAGATCGATCATTTTATTTGCTTTTACATATAGCAAAGTGCCGGTGATACCGATACCCATAACAATAAATGCTATCACGGGCAGTATCCTGTAATAGTAGAAAGCTGCATTCGTGTTAAGTATATGCCGTAAAGAACCTGAAAGGGTTATATACCAATACAATAACTCCAGGATGGCATAAAGTATCGATAGTTTAAAAACTGCCTTTGATAATATGAAATTCTTTTTAATGAGCGATCCGTCAACATTATCAAAAAAACTATCCACTATCAGGTCTTCGTTCATGTATATTTTTTTGAATTAGGTTATTCATTTTTCCGTTATAGGGGATAATTTAATATCCTTCCGCATCATCATCGCCGCGTTTATCCGCAACAGCGATGATCTTTTTGCCTTTTAACAGGATCAGTTCTGTTCTCCCGATTGCGCCCCTGGGCGTTACTGTATATCCCATCGCTTCAAGCTGTTTTTTAACAGCCGGGTCAAAATCTTTTTCAACTTCAATTTTATCGGGTAGCCATTGGTGATGAAATTTGGGTTTGTTCACGGCGTCTTCCGCACTCATCCCAAATTCTAAAATATTTACCAATGTTTGAAATACACTGGTAGGGATGGTGGTGCCACCGGGAGTGCCTACTACCAGGTAAGGTTGGTTATTTTTTAACACGATAGTGGGCGTCATGCTGCTGAGCATTCTTTTATTGGGAGCGATGGCATTTTTTTCATTACCCAATGCACCATACATATTCGGCACGCCGGGCTTTACACTAAAATCATCCATTTCATTATTCAATAAAAAACCTGCACCGCCTACCACCGTTCGGCTACCATAACCGCCGTTTAAGGTAGTGGTCACTGATACAATATTGCCTTTATTATCAGCAACACTTAAATGGGTAGTCTCTTCACTTTCCGAAATGTTCCCTGCTTTGGTGGTTTCGCTGTTGCCGGCTTTCAGCGGGTCATAATCTTTCATTCTTTCAGTTAAATAAGATTCACTGGTTAATCTTTTTACCGGCACTTTTACAAAATCCGGGTCACCTAAAAATTCGGCACGGTCGGCAAAAGCCCTGCGTTCAACTTCTGTCATCAGCTGCACGCTTTCGGTGGTTTGAAATTTCATCGCAGCAATATGTCTATTTATTATCATGCGCATCATCTGCTGCAGGATGATACCGCCACTACTGGGCAACGGCATGGTAACAATGGTATTGCCCTTATAATTAAATATATCCGGTTTTCTTTCTTTTGCCTGGTAATTTTTAAGGTCATCGTAACTGATGATGCCATGGGCTTTTTGCATTTCTTCAACGATCAGCTTCGCCGTTTCACCTTCATAAAAACCTTTGCGGCCATTATCCCTGATCCGTTTCAATGTGTTGGCCAGGTCTTTTTGAATTAATGTATCGCCGTCTTTCCATTGTACATCTTTAACAAAAACAGGCAGGGTGGAATTCAATTGTATAAATTCTGTTTTATGGTGGTTTAAAGAAGCGGCTTCGGCTGCTGTAATGGCGTATCCTTTTTCTGCAAGGTCAATGGCAGGCTGTATCAATTTTACAAAAGGGAGCGATGCATATTTATAGGAAGCAAACACTCCTGCAATTGTACCCGGTACACCTGAAGCTAAATGCCCGTCCTGTGATAAATTTAATTGTGCATTCCCGGTTGCGTCAAGATACATATCTCTGGAGGCTTTGGCCGGTGCTTTTTCCCTGTAGTCGATAGCTAAATTTTTGCCATTCTTTAAATGAGCTACCAGGAATCCGCCGCCGCCGATATTGCCGGCGCCTGGGTATACCACCGCCAATGCCAGCTGGGTGGCAATGGCAGCATCTACTGCATTACCGCCCTGTTTTAAAATGCTCAGCCCTACTTTACTGGCCAAAGGATGTGCAGAAACTACAGCACCCTTTGTTCCCGTTAGTTTTTTTTGTGAGTGGTAGTTATAAGGATTAATTTGTGCCTTACTTTGCAACACGAAGAGAAATACAAGTATTGTCGCTAACGTTATTTCCTTTTTCATTAATTACACATTTATTTTTAATACCTTAAAGGTAAAGTTTAGATTATTATGAAGAAAAGCCTGGTCGTTTTTTTTGCATTACTGATTTCAAGTTACGCATCTTTTGCCCAATCACTTAAAAGCCCCGGTGAGTTTTTAGGTTATTCATTGGGCGATAAATATTCAGCCCATTATAAAATTGTAAATTATTTCCAGGAAGCTGCAATGGCAATGCCCGGAATGATGAAACTGGAACAATATGGTACAACCAATGAGGGCCGACCGTTGTTATTGGCATTTGTGGCTTCAAAAGAAAATTTAGCGAAGCTGGAGGAGATCAGGAAAAATAATCTACGCCTTACCGGTATATTAAATGACAAACCCGGCGATATTAGTGGACCCACTATTGTTTGGTTGAGTTATAATGTGCATGGTAATGAAACCAGTTCTTCGGAAACTGCCATGAAAACTTTATACGAATTATTAAACCCGGCCAATACCGATACAAAAGAATGGCTGAAAAATACAGTGGTGATCATTGATCCCTGCCTAAATCCAGATGGGCGTGACCGTTATGTGAACTGGTTTACGCAGGTAGTTGGCAAAAATCCAGATGCAAATACCGACTCCAGGGAACACAGTGAACCATGGCCCGGCGGAAGAACCAACCATTATAATTTTGACCTTAACCGCGACTGGGCATGGCAAACACAGGTAGAAACTCAGGGTCGCTTGAAAAAATATAATGAATGGATGCCGCAGATCCACTGCGATTTCCACGAACAGGGCATCAACAACCCTTATTATTTTGCGCCTGCAGCAGAACCTTTTCATGAAGTGATCACCAAATGGCAAAGGGATTTTCAATATACCATCGGGAAAAACCATGCAAAGTATTTTGATGCCAATGGGTGGTTATATTTTACCAAAGAAATATTTGATCTTTTCTATCCCGCATACGGCGATACGTACCCGATCTATAACGGCGCTATTGGCATGACCTATGAGCAGGCCGGTGGTCCGGGTGGCGGCACCGCTGCGCTGAAATCTGATGGGGATACACTAACATTAAAAGACAGGATCGCACACCATTTTGCTACCAGCATGAGTACAGTAGAAATGGCATCGTTGAATAATAACAGGTTGATGACAGAGTTTAAAAAATTCTTTGATGATGGAAAGACAAGTGGCATCGGCGAATACAAAACTTATGTTATCACGGAGCCCAATACAGGGAAATTAAAACCATTACTAAAATTCTTTGATAATAATGGTATCCGGTATGGCAGCGTCAATGGCACTTCCCTGAAAGGCTATAATTATTTTTCTGGAAAAGAAGAATTTTTTTCTGCTTCCGGCTGTGTAGCAGTAAGTGCTTATCAACCGAAGTCTGCTTTGATAAAAGTTTTATTTGAGCCAAGATCAGTATTGAGTGATTCTGTTACCTATGATATCACTGCCTGGAGCCTGCCTTATGTGTACGGCTTGCAGGCCTACGCGGTAAAAGAAAAAATGTCACCCGGTAATTTTCCAATGCCAGTTGCTAAAAATAATTTAGTGGGGAATGCGTACGGCTATTTGATCAACTACGCTTCTTTTGAAGAGGCCAAACTTTTAGCAGCTTTGTTAAATGTAAAAATGAAACTGCGTTTTGCAGAAAAAGATTTTACCTACGGCGGAAAGCCATTTAAAAAAGGGACGTTGATCGTTTTGAGAAAAGGTAACGAGGATAAGTTGGATGCGCTGATGGCTTGCTCAAAACAATACGACGCTGCTGTTACGGAAGTTGCAGGCGGCTTTATGGAAACGGGTTTTGATTTCGGCAGTGAAAAAGTACATTTCATAAAAAAGCCCAACGTGGCCATGCTTACCGGGCAGGGCGTAAATTCGAACGGGGCAGGAGAGATCTGGCATTTGTTTGAACAGCAACTGGACTATCCCATTACTTTGATCAATGCAGATGAGGTAAACGGTGCCGCTTTAAAAAATATTGATGTGCTGATCCTGCCCGATGGCAATTATAAATTTTTCAAGGATAAGGAAGATGCCGCAGCAATAAAGACATGGGTACAGCAGGGCGGTAAAATAGTAGCCATTGAAAGGGCCGCTTCCCAAATTGCAAAAGCAGACTGGGGGATAAAATTAAAAAAGAGCGAAGACGATGAAAAGAAAGACGATAAAAAGGATGACAAAACTACCTATGCTGATGTAAAGCGTTTTGAGAACCGTGAAAGAGAAAGTATATCAGATTTTATTCCCGGCTCTATTTATAAAGTAACACTGGATGATTCTCATCCGCTGGCATTTGGTTACCCGGGTTATTATTTTACTCTAAAGCAAAGTGGCGACCTTTATGAATTTATGAAAGAAGGCTGGAATGTGGGTGTAATAAAAAAAGACAACCAGGTAGCAGGATTTGTAGGTACCAGGTTGAAAGAAAAAATTAAAGATGGCACTGTCATCGGTGTGCAGGACCTGGGAAGAGGGACGATCGTGTATTTTTCAGACGATCCAATATTCAGGAGCTTTTGGGAGAACGGGAAGTTGATGTTTGCGAACGCGGTGTTTTTGGTAGGCCAATAGTTTTTTACAAATGAATGTTAAGGATTTGCTGCCTCGCAAAAAACAACCGGTGATTTTGTAGCAAACGACAATTTGTGCAGGCAAATGCTATGAAATTATTTATCAATGAATCTATATATTAAAATTAAAAAATGAATCGCTCCAATTTTTTTTCTTCTTTTCTGCCGTGCTTCCGTTCCTTCGTGGCAAATCTTAATTTTCGTAAGCAAATTTTATTCTTCCTGTTGCTGGTTTCTTTTTGCCAAGCAAAAGCGCAAACACCGAAGTCATACACTTCCTCCGAAATATTATTGCAATTAAAGAAACTCAATGTGCTGGGTTCTGTATTGTACATTGCTGCCCATCCCGATGATGAGAATACCAGGCTATTGGCATATTTAGCCAATGAGAAATTATATCGTACAGGGTATTTAAGTTTAACCCGGGGAGATGGGGGCCAAAACCTGATCGGTGATGAACAGGGTGTTGACCTGGGTTTAATAAGAACACAGGAATTATTATCAGCAAGAAGGGTTGATGGCGCCGAGCAATTTTTCAGCCGTGCATTTGATTTTGGTTTTAGTAAAAGCCCTGAAGAGGCCTTACGCATCTGGGGACACGATAAAATATTAAGTGACGTGGTTTGGGTGATACGAAAATTCAAACCGGATGTTATAATTACTAGGTTCCCTACAACGGGAGAAGGCGGTCACGGCCACCACACCGCATCAGCAATACTTGCCGAAGAAGCTTTTGATGCAGCGGCAGATCCGGCAAAATTTCCCGACCAATTAAAATATGTAACGGTATGGCAGGCTAAACGTTTGCTGTGGAATACCTTTAATTTTGGTGGAAATAATACGCAGCGGGAAGACCAGTTAAAACTGGAATGCGGTGATTATAATCCCATACTTGGAAAAAGTTATGGAGAGATCGCGGCTACCAGCCGCAGTATGCACAAGAGCCAGGGATTTGGCGTGCCTGCACAAAGAGGCAGCGTGATAGAATATTTTAAAACTATAAAAGGAACTGCACCTGTTAACGACCTGATGGATGGGGTAGACCTCAGTTGGAACAGGGTTACTAAAAATGATATTACCGCTGCTGTAAATAATGTTTTTACAAATTATAATGTGCAGCATCCTGAAAAATCAGACGCCGCCCTCGTTAGATTGTATACCGATATTGATCAAATAAATGATGAACACTGGAAACTACAAAAACAGGCAGAGATAAAAAAAATAATTGAGAACTGCAGTGGCTTATTTATGGAAGCTGTTGCTAATACGCAATACGCAGTGCAGGGGGATAGTTTACGCGTAACAATGACTGTAAATAACCGCAGCGGTGCTAATATACTAAGTGCCGATGCACAGATCGATACAACGTACGTGGTCTTCGATCAGTTGAAAAAAAATACCAATACAACAAAGACTTATACCTGGTTGATTCAACCTGGAACAAAAGTTACACAACCCTATTGGATAGAAAGCCAGAAAGACAAGGGCAGTTTTAATGTAGATGATCAACTCAAGATCGGGAAAGCAGAAAATGATCCGCTAAGTGTAACTTTTAGTATGCTGGTTGAAGGGAAAGAATTTACATTTATCAAACCTATCTGGTATAAATTTACCGACCCTGTGAAAGGAGAATTGTATGAGCCTTTAAATATTATTACCCCGGCTTTTATAAGTACAGCACCTTCATTAGTCTTATTTAACAGTGCCGTAAAAAATCAAACAAAAAATATAAAATTAGTTGTCCAGGCCAATAAAAATATTGCCGACAGCGTAAGGCTGGCATACAATAAAAGTGACAGTATCATTACAACAATGAATTCCTATGCTGATTTTTCAAAAGGAGAAAAGAAAGTGTTTATGGTACCTGTATCAAATAGTGGATTGGAGAATAATCAGGTACTGCCTGTCAACGGAATTTTTTCGGTAAAAAAAATACAGGAAAAACAAATGCTGGGTCAAAGAAAGATCAGCTATGATCACATTCCTGATATTATTTATAATCACGTTGACCCTGTAAAATTGGTGAACCTCGATTTGAAAACAGAGGGCAATTTCGCAGGTTATATTCCAGGGGCCGGTGATAAAATTCCCGAAGCGCTGGAACAAATGGGGTACAAAGTAGTAACATTGAAAGAAAGCGATATTACACCTGATAACCTGCGGCAGTTTGACGTGATTTTAACCGGGGTAAGAACTTATAACACCAATGAATGGATGAATAATGTATACGATGCGTTGATGCAATATGTAAAGGAAGGGGGAGTGTTATTTACCCAGTATAATACCAGTAACCAGATCGGGCCTGTAAGAGCGAAGATAGCTCCCTATCCTTTTACCATCAGCCGCAACAGGATCACCGATGAAGAGGCGAAAGTTAATTTTTTAATTCCTGGTCACAAGGCATTGAATTATCCTAATAAAATAACACAAAAAGATTTTGAAGGATGGATACAGGAACGCAGCATTTACAATGCGGAGAATAGCGATACCGCCTACCGGAAAATATTGAGTATGAAAGACCCCGGAGAAAATGAGCAGCAAGGTAGTTTAATCATTGCCAATTATGGTAAAGGAAGATTTGTGTATACAGGATTGGTTTTTTTCAGGGAGTTGCCTGCCGGTGTACCGGGTGCATACCGTTTATTTGCAAATTTAATTGCGAATAAGAGAATGAAGTATATCAAGTAGTCATAGCTTTTTAAGCTCCGGAGGAGCGACTGTTAGGTAGAAAAAATAAAATGAATTTTACAAAGCCCCGGAGGGGCGGCATTTTAGTGCAAAACACAATTAAAGATCAACAAAGAAATACCGTACACGAGTGCCCGTCCGAAGCGGCATTGGCCGGGCGGACAACGCCAATGAAGTAAAATAGAAATGCAGCTGCTGGTTTCAAAGTAAACCTAATACCTGTGTGATAGAATAAATGCTTGTTAAAAAAATGGAAAACGAAAAAACATACTGGCGGAAATGGTATTTTATTGTACTGTTGTTCTTAATAGTACAGATCGTTTGTTTCTTTCTTATTACAAACTACTTTTCATGAGCCGTATCGACTGGGCCATATTAATTACCACGCTCACTTCCATTATCATTTATGGTATTTACAAAAGCCGCACTACAAAAAACCTGGATGGTTATTTTCTTAGCAACCGGAGCATGCCGTGGTACCTTGTGCTGTTAAGTATCATGGGCACTCAGGCAAGCGCCATAACTTTTTTAACCGGGCCCGGGCAGGCATACAGCGATGGAATGCGCTTTGTGCAATATTACTTTGGATTGCCATTGGCCATGATCGTGATCGCCATTTTTTTTGTTCCGGTATTCTGCAGGTTAAAAGTATACACCGCCTATGAATTTTTAGAAGAACGCTTCGATGTAAAAACAAGAACGTTCACGTCCGCCTTGTTTTTGTTATCAAGAGGGTTAAGTACCGGTGTGAGTATTTTTGCGCCTTCATTGGTGTTGAGTTCTTTGATGGGATGGAATATCTATTATACCAACCTTGTTATGGGCGGCCTGCTGATCATTTATACGATGAGTGGTGGCGCTAAAGCCGTGGCCTACACGCAGAAGCTGCAGATGATCATTGTATTTGTCGCCTTATTTTTAACCGGATACTTAGCTGTAAAACTGCTGCCTGAAGCGGTTGGTTTTACCGACGCGTTAAAGGTTGGCGGGCAGGCGGGTAAGATGAATATCATTACCACCGGGTTTACCAATCATGGGTTTGACTGGAAAGACAAGTACAATATCTGGAGCGGTATGATAGGCGGATTTTTTTTAGCCCTTAGTTATTTTGGTACCGACCATAGCCAGGTGGGAAGGTATTTAACTGCAAAGAATAGTAAAGAAAGCAGGAAAGGTTTATTGATCAACGGCCTGGTAAAAGTACCCATGCAATTTTTTATTCTGCTGATAGGTATACTGATCTTTTCTTTTTATCAATATAACAAGGGCCCTGTATATTTTGATCAGGTAACGGTGCAACAGGCAAAGCAAACCATCAAGAAAGATTCTTTGGTGATGCTGGAAACACAATATGACAAAGCTTTTGCCGCAGGCGATAAAAAAGAAGCCAATGCCATACGCAAAACATTCGCTGCTGTAATGAAGCGGGCCTTACCAAAAGATGATCCAAAAGATACCAACTATGTTTTTTTATGGTTTGTAAAAGAAAACCTTCCTGTTGGGCTGGTGGGATTGATCTTTGCTATAATTTTTTTGGCAGCATGGGGTAGTATTGCGGCAGCACTCAATTCGCTGGCCGCCTGTTCGGTAGTTGATTTTCATAAAAAATTCTTTGTAAAAAAAGAAACAGAACTGGAAGAGTATAAAATATCGCAATGGTATACATTGGGCTGGGGTATTTTTTCTATTATTATTTCAATGTTTGCATACAATATCGGCAATAGCTTAATCGAGGCAGTGAATATTATCGGTTCATTATTTTATGGCGTGATACTGGGTGTTTTTTTAGTGGCATTCTGGCTGAAATTTGTAAAGGGCAATGCAGTTTTTTATGCAGCCATTGTTGCCGAGGTATTGGTAATAATCGTTTACAGGATGGATATCATTTCTTTTTTATGGTTGAATGTGATTGGCGCATTGTTGGTGATACTATTGAGCAGCGTCCTGCAAATATTTTTAAAAGAAAAAACACCGCGGAAGCCCGCCGCGTTGTTATAGATCAATAATCTAAGCTATCTATTTCAGTTTCCTTAAAAGTTCTTCATTCATTTTTACATAGTCGTCATTCTTTGCTTCTTTTGCCATTTCCAGCGATTTTTGAGCACTTGCTTTAGCCCCTGCCTTATCACCCAGGTCTTTTTGGATCTTTGCTTTATACAACCATATCCAATAAGGTTTAGCAGTTGCTTCTATTGCCTTATTACAATTGTCGAGTGCCTTGTTTAAGTTGCCCTCGTATTCATTATAGAACTGTGCAGCCTGCCAGTAAGGTTTTTTATCCGTTTGCATTGCAGCTTCTATCTGTGCTTTCAACCTGTCTTTTATATTTGCGGTAATGGGAATAGATACTGCCGTCTTCTCCCACATGATATGTAACTCGCAGCTTTCCGGTTTAATATTGGCAAACTGCATGGTGAAAGTTTCAACATGAGTCCTCAACTTCGCTGGCTCAACTTTAAAACGGATAATATCTTCAGTTTCTTTATAGCCTTCAATGCCCCAGTTATTAAGTCCTTTATTTAAAATGATCTCCCAACTATCTACCCCCGGGATCGTATACAGTACGTAAGCACCCGTATCTACTTTTTTGCCGGCGAGTTCCACAGCATCAGTAAAAATTATTTTTGTTGCCGCATTTGCACCCGTGCGCCAGAGTTTATTATACGGAACAAGATCGCCATAGATCTTGCGGCCTTTGGCATTTGGCCTGCTGTAGATAAGTTCTATACCTCCCATCCCAAAATCCTGTTTAATGGTTTGCGTGGGAGATGGTGCAGGCATTTTTACCTGAGCCGTACTCAATAAACAGTAACCAACAGCAATAGATAAGGCTATCATTTTTTTCATAAATAAATTTTATGCTGTAAAAATAAATGAATGCCTGCGAAATAAAGGAAGAAAATAGGGATGTAAAATCGGTTAATAATGAAATAATGGGGAAGTAATTATATTTTTTTAACCGAAGATTAAAACTGCACCGTTACTTTGCCTTTCCCTTTTTTTCCTTTTTTTACTTTCCATTGAGGGCCCTGTTCAATAAGCCGTTTGGCAACTTCATCGCAGTTATTACAAAGGGATTTATCTACCTTGATATTGGTAATGGTACCGTTCGATTTTACGTCAAAAGATAATTCTACATTACCATGAATATCTTTCTTAAGGATATCATCAGGTATTTCGAGGTTGTTATCAACATAGGTATTGTAATTATCCCATCCATCGGCAGGTTCAACATTCACCTTTGAATCTTTTATTAAAGTAGCCCTTCTTGATGCCCTCACTTTTGCAGTACCATTGCCGATCACTGCTTTATAATTTAATGCAGCATCATCCTGTGTCAACACAATTTTATTTTGCTGTGCAGAACTTTGTAAAGTATAAAACTTCGGCTGGTAACCGGCAGCTTTTACTTCTATGGTAAGCAATGAATCAGCTGAGATCAGCCTGAAATTTCCTTTGGCATCAGCGTAGGTCCCAAAATTTTCACTCTTTATACTGACATTGGCAAAAGGTAAGGGGCTGTTATCAGCGCCAACTACCTGGGCTGAAAAATTCCTGTTAAGCTGCGCCTCTTTTTTTAACGAAGCAAAAGTCTCTCTTTCATTTGCCGTTTTTGTTTTGTCGTATTGAGCCTGGTTGCCTGTGCCGTTAATGGCATTGTTGATAGTAACGGGTGGAGCTACGGCTGTTGCAGGTTTAGCAGTAACCACATCTTCAAGTTCAGCATTAGCTTTTGTTCCTGCGTTTTGTTTTAGATCCGCTTTTTCTTTTTGCCTTCCGGGCGTGTAAACAAAAGCACTATCTGATACTATCGTTTCTATTGCAGGATTAGTATGTTCGGCAGTTGCCGCATGGGTACTGTTTTTTTGTTCCGTTGCTTTTTTTACGCCTGGCGTTACCGCTAAAGTTTCGCTTGTTGAAGGTGCGGTGGTAAGAGAATCGGACAGGGCTTCCTGTTTTGTAACAGGTATGTTTTTAGCAATTTCAATTTTATCTTTCTTGTTTACGAGGAGATAAGCGACGGAGGCGGTACTTCCAATTAATAAAACCGCTGCTGCAACTTTCCACCAGTTATTTTTACGTGGAGCCATGGCAATAACCTTGGCCCCGTTGCCGGTAATTACAAACTTGTTTTTTAATGCTGCGAGTTCCTCATGCCATTCCTTGTCCCTGCTGCCTGCATATCCCTCCATGGCTTCTGCTAAAAACAGGTCGTCAAGCGCGGCTTTTTCCATCCTGTGCATTTGCAGTGGCGTAAGCTCACCGGAAAGATATTCTTCAATATCCTGTGCTGTATAAATACTATCGTTTGTTTTATCGTTCATATATATTAACCATCATTGCTGAGTGACCGCTTATTATAAATTTATATACCCCTAAACCTCTAAACCCTAAACCGCTAAACCTTCTAAACCCCTAAACTACAAGTTCAGCCCCTTTTCATCCATACACAACTTCAAATTCCTTCTTCCGTTTTGAATATAACTTCTTACTTTGTTCCAGTCGTAACCGGTAATGGCGGTGATCTCGTTATAACATTTATTTTCTAAATAGAACAATTGTACACTTTGTTTTTGTTCGGCTGTTAAAGTGTCCAAACACTGTTCCAACTTAATAAAATTGCTTTCTTTTTCCAATACTTCGCTATTCAGATGCGTATTTTCTGCCGATTGCATAAAATCTGCATTAAATTCCGTGGTTTTCATGTTCCTGGGGCTTCTCAACTGCATCAGGCAGTAATTGCGGGCCAGCACATGCAACCAGCCTTTAAAATTATCGACTTCATGTACCTTTAATTTGCTGTTTAATTCCTCGTAAATATCCATAACGGCATCTTTACATTTTTCCGCGTCTTTAAAATATTTAAGGCAAACACCGAATACAAGGTCCATATAACGCTGGTATAAAATGCTTAAATAGTTACTGTCGCCGCTTTCTTTAAAAGCTGCCACCAGTTCTTTATCAGTAGTTTGGCTGGATGATATGTTCTTTAAAAAAGTCAAATCGCTATACTAAAAACAATATTGATCAGGTCGTCAAAATTTCGAAAATTTATTCGAAATAAACTTTCACTGTTTGATAGAAAGTCCGGTTACTCATATACTGGTGTTGCTGTTGTTTTTCCGAATAGCCCTGTAATCCAAATAATCCTGCTGCATTGCCTTTATTGATCGCAATTTCAAGGTATCCTGCCGAATTGAATAAAGCCAGTTTTTCGCCCTCGCTAACATCGGCGTAGGTCTCGCTTACTTTATCGATCACTTCGTCTCTTTTAAAAACTATCTTAAAGCTTCTGCCTTTACGCTGTTCTTCAAAATCTTCTTTGGTGATATTGACAATCACATTCTCGAAATTATCTATAAAAATAATCTGTCCTTCTATCCAGTTATTACCCAGCATAGGTTTTAGCGGATTTTTAACCTGGATGGATACGGAAACATCCCCTACTGTTTCAATAGGCTTGCCCTGCATCAACTGGTTAAACGCTTTCATAAAAATTGTAGTACAATACAAGGTGTTTTTTTGCTGCGTCTTATCCAGTGCAAGTGACACTACTTTTTGAGGTACTTCTTCCAGGATCATGGTGAGGAGGCCATTATCCGCACAGCCTATAAAATGACCGTTATGTTCAGCAAGCAGCATGTGTTCAGGCTTTTCATCAAATAAATTTACGAGCACCAAATGAAAACTGCCGGCAGGGAAATTTTTAATGGCATTACGGCAAACATAGGCTGCCTCGGGGTAATTGAAAGGTGATAAAAGATGGCTGATGTCAATAATGGTAAAACCTTCAGTACCCTGTAGCAGCTGCCCCTTTACGGCGCCAACTAAAAAATCCTGTTGGCCAATATCAGATGTAAGGGTTAGTAAAGGCATTGTACTTTCTTAATTTATTACGCTGTTAATTTGATGGGCTGGTTAATTAGTTAATTACCGATAAACTAATTAACTTTAAATGGATCAACGTACCAACTCCCCATTTTTAAAGAAGAATTTTTTTACCAGTTTGTCTGCCAGTGACGGGAAAAATTTATTCATAAAAACCGTTCGCTTACCATTAAATGTAAGTACCAAAGTTCTTTTACGTCGTTCAATGGCCTTTAAAATATGTGCTGCACATTCTGCTGAACTCATCATCTGGTCTTCATCCATGGGACTTTCACCGTGTTTTTGGCCTTTACTGTTCAATGCAGCATTGCGTATATTCGAGCTGGTAAATCCGGGGCAAACCCACATTACATTTACACCATCATCCAATAATTCTGTCCTAACAGATTCAAGCCATCCATTCACTGCAAATTTACTGGCCGAGTAACCGCTTCTTCCCGGCAGGCCACGATAACCGGCAATGGAGGAAATACCTACAATGGTTCCTTTTCTTTCAATAATTGAACTCAATGCCAGCTTTGTACAATACACCGTTCCGTAATAGTTAATATCCATAACTTTTTTCAATACCTCTATTTCCGCATCTTTTAATAAGGCCCTCATGGAAATGCCTGCATTATTGATCAAAATATCGATACCGCCGAAGGTACTGATGGTGGAATTGATAAAATTCCTGCAATCATTTAAATTGCTTACATCGGCTACTAGTGTATGCAGGGGACTTCCGGAATGTTTAATCTGCAGGTCATACAATTTATCCTGGTTACGGCCACAGGTAGCCACTTTCGCACCCATATCAATGAGCATGTCTACCAGGGCTTTTCCGATGCCATCGCTTCCCCCCGTAACAGCAACCACTTTATTTTTAAAAAATGTACTCATAAAATTATTATAGGCAAAAATAAGCGAGTTAAATGGCTGTAAGCAAACAATTTTTTATATGAGAAAAGCCCCCGGTTAAGGAGGCTTTTGTGAACTGGCTGGGACTCGAACCCAGGGCCCATACATTAAAAGTGTATTGCTCTACCAACTGAGCTACCAATTCAACGTTTGATTTTTTTTTGGATTGCAAAGATAAGGGGAATGATATTAAAAAATGCATCAAAAAAATGATTTTTTACACGGCTAAATAAAAATTGTTAATAAAATCCTGTTTAAACCGCCATCATACTGCATCCTCTTATATCACTATTGTCCAATCTGCCCATTACTTCAAAACTTCCATTATTGTACAAGCGCCCTGCATCATCCGTTGCAATAAAACTGCAGCTATAAATATTAGCCAGGTCGATAATATTAAGCACCCCTGTAATAGAGTTTTCTTTTACATCAGCATCCTGGAATAAAGTAAAGGGGTCATCTTCTGCTCTTGCCATAACCTTCATCCACGGGGGGCAATGAAAGATCCCATCACCTTTGGAATAAGCCTGCGACAATAATTCTGTCATGCCATATTCAGAATGTACCAGGCTCAATCCCAATTTTTCCTGCAACTGCCGGTGCACTTCCTGCCTGGTCAATTCTTCCCTTCGGCCTTTCATTCCACCGGTTTCCATAACGATGGTATGGCGTAATTGCATGGGATAATTTTCGGCAAAATTGAGTAAGGCATAGGTCACGCCGATCAATAAGGTGGGCTGTTTTAAAATCTCATTGTGTAAAAGGCTGTTATGCAATTTATCCAGGTCATACAGGTAAAAACCACTTAAATTATGTTTGCTTTGATGAACCAGTTCATTCACCATAAAAACAAGTGAAGAATTATTCCTTTCCAAATAAGAAGGCAGCAGCCCAAGGATGCATTTATTGGCGGCAGGCCCATAAAATTTTTCAAAAGCTGTTATAAAACTTTCTTTGTAAAGCGATACATTCTTAATAAAATGCCTGCTGTTGATTGTTGCTGTAGTGCCGCTGCTTTCAAAAATAAGAACGGGTTCAAAATCGGTAGACTTAACAGCATGCGATTTAAAAAATGATATGGGTAAAAAAGGGATCTTTTTTAAATTGTCAACATCGTTTGCCGTAATATTAAGCAAGTCACAGTATTGACGGTAAACAGCATTATATTGATACTGGAACCTGAATAATTCTAAAGCCAGTGCTGTAAAATTATCGGCGCGGGCAGCAAAAACTCTTTTTTCAAGGTCAATATTTTTAACGGGATGTTTCAATTTCTATCTGTAAATTTGAATTATAATATACAAAGATGCGCTATACTTTATTAATAATAATGCTTGCCCTGTTTCTGGTGGCCTGTAAAAAAGATAAATTTACAACCGTTCCCGCAATCACATTTAAATCCTTTAAACCCGATGCTTATGCTTCCAACAGCCCTCCGGGTGGTTTTCCGGTTATGACGATCCATGTTACCGACCTGGAAGGAGACCTGGGTTTTGTTTCCGGTAAAGACACGTCATACATCTACATTACAAATTTGCGTACCAATAAATTTGACTCTCTAAGGCTGCCTAATATCGCGGGCAGTGCAAAGAAAAATTTTGAAGGAGATGTTGAAGTGGATATGAAAGGCTTTTTAGGTGTGCCTAACAATGCTGTAAAAGACACCATTTATTTTAATGTTTACCTCAAAGATTTTGCAAAAAATAAAAGCAATCAAATAAAAACTGATAAGCCCGTTTATTATTTTCCATAATGAAATGGCTCCATTTTATCTTATCTCATTCGATCTTTATTGCGGTGTGTGCTGTTGCACTTTGTTTTCAAACTGCGTTCTTGCTGCATATTAAGTTGACCGTTTACCTATATGCATTTGTTTTTTTCTCCACCATCTGCAGTTATAATTTTTATTGGTTACTGAGTGCTTATTTTTTTTCCGTCAAACCCGTAAAACTTTTTATAAAGCAGTATTATACTAATGTAATAGTTTTTGCGGCCGGCAGTATAGGCCTTGTTTTTTTTATCCAATTTATTACTGACTTACTAGCTGTTATAAGCCTTGGAATGTTCTTAACATTGCTGTATGCAATTCCTTTGCTGCCCTTTAAGATCTTTCACACTGCCAGGAAAGCGGGGTTGCTTAAAACTGTTTTACTGGCCTTTACATGGTCGTTTGTAACGGTATATATTCCCTATAAACAAACGCCGACGGGTAATTTTATTACCCTGTTAATGTTGTTCAATAACCGTTTCCTTTTCATGCTCATGCTATGTATTATTTTTGATGCAAGAGACACTAACGTGGATAAGATACGCGGATTACAAAGTCTTACTACTATGATAAAGCCCGCAACGGTACAATATATAATGAGGGGCATCTTTGCAGCATACATTATAAATGGTATCATATTGAGAGCCTGGTATGATGATCCCGTACAAATAATCGCACTGTTGGTAACGGGAGCGGTGACAGCCGTGGTATATTTTTTTTCGCTGCAAAAGCAGGGTTATTTTTTTTATTATTTTTTAGTGGACGGCCTGATGTTATTTTCCGCGCTGGCAACATATGTGGCAAGTATTTAGTTATTTTTGCGGTATAAATAAATCAAGATGGCCAAGGCAAAGAAAACCAAAAGTATTTTAACTGAACAATCCTACGATTTTTTAAAGAACTATATTAATAATCCTTCGCCAACAGGTTTTGAAAGCAGCGGGCAAAAATTGTGGCTCGAATACCTGAAACCATTTGTCGACAGTCATTTTACTGATCCTTATGGTTCTGCCGTTGGTGTAATTAATCCAACTGCAACTTTTAAGGTGGTGATTGAGGCCCATGCTGATGAAATAAGCTGGTTTGTAAATTATATTTCCCCCGAGGGTTTGATCTATCTTAAACGCAATGGAGGAGTTGACCACCAGATAGCACCTGCAAAGCGTGTGCGGATACATGGGAAGAAAGGTATGGTTAAAGCGGTATTCGGATGGCCCGCTATCCATACCAGGATGAGCAATAATGATGGAAAAGAGACCGCACCAAAGGTGGATAATCTCTTTTTGGATTGCGGGGCAAGGAATAAAAAGGAGGTAGAAGAACTCGGGATCCATATTGGTGCAGTGGCTACTTATGAGGAAGGCTATGAAGAGTTGGCCTACAATTATCTAATAGGTAGAGCATTCGATAACCGCATCGGTGGGTTTATGATAGCAGAAGTGGCGCGGTTATTAAAATTGAACAGGAAAAAACTGCCTTTTGGTTTATACATTGTAAATGCTGTTCAGGAAGAAATTGGCTTGCGCGGCGCCGAGATGATCGCCCGCCGTATAAAGCCTGATATTGCTATCATTACTGATGTAACGCATGACACCAGTACACCGATGATCAGTAAAATAATTGAAGGGGAGTGCAGTTGTGGTAAAGGGCCCTCACTGGCATTCGGGCCTGCTGTGCATAATAAATTATTGGATGTGGTACAGCATACAGCGTCCAAAAATAAGATACCGGTGCAGTTACGTACTGTTAGCCGAAGTACAGGAACCGATACGGATTCGTTTGCTTATGCCAATGATGGTTGCCCTTCGGTTTTAATCTCTATTCCTTTGCGTTATATGCATACTACGGTAGAAATGCTGCATAAAGATGACATAGAAAATACCATAAAACTGATGTACGAAACTTTATTGACCTTATCACCTAAAACTAACCTGAGTTATTTTTAAAACCTTACGCAGGTAAAAGGGATTAATAGTCTTTATTGTAGTTGGGGCAGTTTGCAGGAGAGCGGTATATTCTGCAGTTATGAAAAGTACAATGGCGTTGCGCAAAACTGCTGGTACGACTTTCGAAGATTTTAAAAAAACAATTTTTAAAATTGATGCTTAAAAAACTATGCCGGGCTCACTCACCCGCAAACTAAATTAATAAGATAATGGAAGACCGGTTTGTAAAATATTCAAAGTTATATTTCCTTATATTTTTGATGTTCCTTTCGGTACCTGTGATCCTGGGTTCAGCTATCGCTATAGGATACGGGTTTTCAAAATTGGTTTCTTCAAAACCTGTAGACCTGCTTTACCAGACAATGATCATCGCATTGCCTTCAGCTGTTTTTGCCACGGTGTATTATATCTTTTTCAAAAGAACCAAAGCACATCCCTCCGCGGCCGTAAAAATAATTTCTAATTTTTTTTTTATTGCCGGTTTTTGTTCCTGTTTACTGGTATTGGTATTGGATTTTAAAAGATTTTTTGTTAAACCTATATTTGGCACAGAAGGGTACTGGAATTTTAGTTTAGCTTTTTTAGCGGGCAATGTTGCAGCGCTTTTTCTTATTGCGATCATGCAGGCATTAACAACAAAAAAAGAAGAAGACTGGAGGGCAAGAAGAAAAAAAACAGCCGATGATTTGTAGTTACCGGCATTATTAATGCAACGAATTGAAATAAAATTCCCCGCCAGGAATGGCAGGGAATAATCAAAACCAACTGTATGCTATGAAAACATTTTACTGAATATTAATTTCTTTGGTAACAGCTTTTACTTCTTCTTTTTTAGGAAGGCCAACATGTAAAATACCGTTCTCATATTTCGCACTGATAGTCGCTGCATTGATCTTTTCATCTAAAGTAAAACTGCGTTTGAATGATTTTGCACTGAATTCGTTACGGATCACTTTATCAGTTTCATTTTTGTTTTCTTCTTTCTTTTCTGCACTGATGGTAAGCGTTTCGCCTTCTAATTTGATGTTGAAATCAGCCTTATCAAAACCCGGAGCAGCAACTTGCAGGTGGTAATGGTCATTTTTTTCTACAATGTTTACCGGTGGAAATCCTGTTACGGTCTTACCGAAACTTGCGGGCAATTCATTTAAAAGTTCATTCATCAAACCGTCAAAAGATTTTGCAAATGGGTTGTTTGTTTTTACGAGTGTCATAATTATATCTTTAAATTTTTAAAATTTGGTTACAGGTATGAGGCTTCAAAATATATTCCAACTGCTTTTTTATGCCTTTATTTCAATTTTCACCTAAATCGATGAGCCATAATGTCTTATTAAATCGGTTAGGTGTGACAAAATTGCTGAATTTAAGAAAAATAATATTCCAGATATAGTAAACCAACAGCCGTTAAAATGATTTCTTAATAGGTTTAAGTCTGTAATTTTGTGGACCAAAAAACAAGTATACATGTATCCAGAAGAAATTGTACTACCAATGAAAGAAGAGCTTACAGAAAATGGCTTTTCTGAAATGCTGACCTCAGCTGAGGTTGAACAAACCTTGAATGACAAAGGAACTACTTTAGTTGTTATAAACTCTGTATGTGGTTGTAGCGCAGGAACAGCCCGGCCTGGTGTTTTAATGGCTGTCAATAACAGCACAAAAAAACCCAACCAACTTGCTACAAGTTTTGCTGGCTTTGATGTTGATGCCGTGAAAAAACTAAGGGAGCATTTGTTGCCTTATCCGCCATCTTCACCATCAATTGCGTTGTTTAAAAATGGCCAGCTGGTTCATTTTATTGAAAGGCATATGATAGAAGGAAGAAGTGCACAAATGATCGCTGAAAATCTTATTGGAGCATTTGAACAGCACTGCAATTAATTAAATGATGGGTTAGTAAGTATATCCTCCTGTTTTTGCAGGAGGATTTTTTATGGGGGCAGGGAATGCGCCACACAAGTTTCATTACTTTATTCAATATCTTGCAACATAATAACGGCAAATGATAAACAGTTTGACAAAAAAAATTAATTTATAGCCAATGTATCCCAATTTATATTATGTTTTTAAAGACTGGTTTGGAGTAGAATGGAAAGGACTTAGCATATTAAACAGCTTCGGGTTGATGGTAGCTGTAGCCTTTATAGTGGCTGCAATTGTACTTACCAGTGAGTTGAGGCGCAAAGAGAAATTGGGATTGTTATCTCCAAGGGAGGAGATGATCACTGTAGGTAAACCTGCAACCCTCGCTGAACTGATCATAAATGCTTTGATCGGCTTTGTATTTGGTTTCAAAGTGGTGGGGTTATTGTTTAGCAGGCCCGACAGTATGAATCCGCAGGATTATATTTTTTCATCGCAGGGTAGCATCGCCGGGGGTTTTTTAATGGGCTTGATCCTGGTTGGGTTAAAATGGTACGATAAAAATAAACAAAAACTAAAAGAACCTGAACGGCGTAATGTACGCATTTGGCCGCACGACAGGGTAGGAGATATAATTATACTTGGCCTGGTATTCGGGATACTGGGCGCCAAGATATTTGATAATCTGGAAAACTGGGATGAATTTGTAAAAGATCCGATCGGGCGGTTATTCTCTGCAAGCGGACTAACTTTTTACGGTGGGTTAGTTGTAGCTGCCATTGCGATTTGCTGGTATGCTTACAAAAGGGGAATCAAACTTGTTTACCTGGTGGATGCTGCTGCCCCTGCCTTAATGATTGCATATGCTGTGGGACGAATTGGTTGCCAGGTGGCAGGAGATGGTGATTGGGGAATATACAACAGCGCGTATTTCGTGAACGAAGAAGGAAAATCTATTGTAGCTCAAAATAATGATTTTCAAGATGTATTGAGAAAAGACTCAACTTATTTTTTAAGTGGCGAAGCATTTGATACGCAGGGAAAACTTGCTTATGTTACCGACCGAAAACACCATACCCTGGCTGAAGTTCAACATGCGAATTTTAAAGGGCCTTCTTTTCTGCCCAATTGGTTTTTTGCTTATGCTTATCCAAAGAATGTGAATAAAGATGGGGTACTAATTGCCAACGATACCGATGAACATAACCGTATGTTGCCCTTACCTGTTTTTCCTACACCACTTTATGAAACCATAGCCTGCAGCTTATTGTTTATTTTTCTTTGGAGTATCAGGATAAGGATAAATACACCTGGAATTATTTTTGGTATTTATCTCATTATAAATGGATTGGAAAGATTTACTATAGAAAAAATAAGGGTAAACACCACCTATTCAATAGGAGGGCTTCATCCTACCCAGGCAGAAATAATTGCCCTCCTTTTGTTCCTCGGGGGTATTATATTTATTATCATCCAGAAAATGAAAGCCAAAGCAAACCGGTAAGCTCAATCAAATGACATCCTACCTTAATATTTGTTTTGCCTAAAGACCTGTAACATTTATAGGTTCAATACCGTTCTAAACGGTAGTTAGTACTTTCATTTTGCCTTTTATACCGGTCATACATTTATTTTACCGTTCAGTACCAAACAATGTACTATGCAAAACAAAGTACCTACTTTTGTGAAGTAGTTATTAAAGTATATAACTACAATTATTAATAGACCTTCCGGATTAGCCACCGGGAATTAAAACAAAAAAAGTATAGTCATGAAAAAATTTTTCAACCTTTTGGTTGCAAGCACTATTGCTTTGTGCAGCCATGCCCAAACAAATACCGGAAAAGTAGCCGGTAGTATTAAAGACGGCGGACAACAGAAAATCATTGATGCCACTTCCGTTTCGCTTTTAAAAGCAAAAGATTCCAGCCTCGTTAAAATTGCCGTTACTGATAAGGAAGGGAACTTCCTTATCGAAAATGTAAAGCAGGGCAATTACCTGGTTTTGGCCACTTCCGTGGGACATTCAAAAACTTATAGTAACGTTTTCACAATTACTGCTGACCAACCTGCTGTAACAATTCCTGTTCTTCAATTGATACCACAGGATAAAAGTTTGACGGGTGTTACAGTAACATCCAAAAAGCCATTTATAGAAAGAAAGGCCGACAGGACAGTTTTGAATGTAGAATCTTCTATCAGCAGTACCGGCAGTACAGCATTGGAAGTATTGGAAAAAGCGCCGGGTGTTACAGTAGATAAAGATGGCAATATCAGCCTTAAAGGAAAATCTGGTGTAATGATCATGGTAGATAATAAGCCAACTTATTTGTCTGGACCAGAATTGACCAACATGCTTCGCAATATGAGCAGTAACCAATTGGACCAGATTGAAATCATGACCAATCCATCTGCAAAATATGATGCATCGGGCCGGTCGGGGATCATTAATATCAAGACAAAAAAGAATAAGCAGAAAGGATTTAATGGAAGTGTTTCAACTGCGTACACACAGGGTATCTATTCTAAAACAAGTAACAGCCTTAATTTAAACTATAAAAATGGTAAAATAAATTTATTCAGTACCCTAAGTGCAAATTACCGGAACGGTTTCCAGGAATTGAGTATTTACAGGAGGTATACCAACACCGATAAAACTACAAAAGCAATATTTGAACAAACCAATTTTCGTGTAAGCCATGGAGGTAATTACAATGCGAAGCTGGGGGCTGATTTTTACATAAGTAAAAAAACAACGCTGGGTGTAGTAGTTTCGGGTGTTACCAACCCACAGGCGGAAAATGGAGAAAACACCAGCTACCTCAAAAGCAGTTCCGGTGCTGTGGATTCAATCGTTCAGGCCATGAGCAGTGAACATTCAAAATGGAAGAATGGTAGTGTTAATTTAAATTTCCGCCATGTATTTGATTCTACCGGCAGGGAATTAACCATTGATGCGGATTATTTAAGTTATAATGCTGATAAGAACCAGGACTTTTTAAATACGAGCTATACACCGCAGTGGGCTTTAAAATCAGCCGATAATTTATTAGGAGAATTGCCTTCTTCGATCAAAATATACTCTGCAAAAACTGACTATACGCATCCATTGAAGAAAGGCGCAAAAATTGAAGCAGGCGCTAAATCCAGTTTTGTGGAAACAAATAACACTGCAGGATATTATAATGTTATAGGCGGTGCAAAAAATCCTGATTATGACAAGACCAACCGTTTTGACTACAAAGAGAATATCAACGCAGCTTATTTAAATTTTAATAAGGAAATCAAGAAATGGAGTATACAAACCGGACTGCGTTTAGAGAATACCAATTACCAGGGCCGCCAGTTTGGTAATCCAATGAAAAAGGATTCGGCTTTCAAAAATAGCTATACCAGTTTGTTCCCTACTTTATTTGTTGGTTATAACGCATCAGAAAAAAACCAGTTTAGTTTTTCTTATGGAAGAAGGATCAACCGCCCGGATTATGAAGACCTGAACCCATTTTTATTCTTCCTTGATAAATATACTTACGGTGCAGGTAACCCGTTCCTGAAGCCGATGTATTCTCATGTGCTGGAAGCTTCTTATACATTTAAACAAATGTTGACCACTACATTGAATTACAGCCATACGAAGGACTTGTTCAGCGAAATTTTCAGGCAAGAAGGTTATGCTACCATTGTAAGCCAGGGTAATTATGGTGCAATGAATGATGCAAGTGTTTCAATAAATGCACAGTTGCCGGTATTAAAATCATGGAATATGAATGTATACACCGAAGCAAAATATAACCAGTTCAGGGGTATATTATATGGCGACGATGTAGATATACACGCCACAACATTTTTAGCAAACGTAAATAACCAGTTTAAATTTAAAAAAGGCTGGAGCGCAGAATTGAGTGGTTGGTACAGAACAAAAGGTATCGAAGGACAAATACAGATCCACGCAATGGGGCAATTGAATACAGGTGTACAAAAGCAAATATTGAAAAATAAAGCCACTGTAAAGCTTAACATCAATGATGTGTTGAAGACCCGTAATCCTAAAGGGGAGATCAACTTCCAGAACACTGAGGCCAAATTCAGCCAGTTCAGTGACAACAGGACTGTTACTGTAGGTTTCAATTACCGTTTTGGTAAACCCATCAAGGGGGTACAGAAAAGAAAAACCGGCGGTGCAGGAGATGAGCAAAACAGGGTTAAAGGAGGGAACTAATTAATATTGTATGTCGAATATCGCATGTGACTCATTTCGTGAGTTCATTCGATATTCGATGTTTTAAAATTCGATATTAATTGTATTTTTGAAAAAAATTGTTACCATGCCATCTTTCGATTTCTCGAGTAAAGTAGACCTGCAAACCTTAGACAATGCTATAAATACCGTTAGCAAAGAAATTACCAACCGTTTTGATTTTAAGGGAAGCCCGGTGGTGGTAGAATTAAATAAAAAAGAATTTAAGGTTAGCCTTGAGGCCGAGAGCGAAATGAAACTGGGCCAGATAAGGGATGTGATGATCAGCCGCAGTATGAAACAGGGATTGGCAGCTGAGATATATGATTTCAGCAAAGAACCGCACCAGAGCGGCAAAGTAGTGCGGCAGGAAGTAGTCGTAAGAAATGGGATAAAGCAGGAAGATGCAAAAAAGATCGTCAAATTGATTAAAGACAGCGGCTATAAGGTGCAGGCAGCGATAATGGATGATATCATAAGGATCACAGGGAAGAAAATAGATGATTTACAGGAAGTTATACAAGCAAGTAAGTCCTGGAATCTCGGCGTTGCATTGCAGGTGGTCAACATGAAAAGCTAACCAGGTTGACTGTTAGAACATTATGAACAAAAATTTGTTTATACTGACGGATGCTTGCGAAAACAGTGTCCTGAAAACCGAAAAATTTCATTAAATTTGCACCCTAACAAAATCTTTATACGGCAAAATCCGTATATAAAAACAGAAAAATTATGAAAAAAGGAATTCATCCGGAAACTTACAAAACTGTAGTTTTCAAAGATATGAGTAACGGCCACTCATTTTTAAGCCGTTCAACGGCATACAGTAAAGAAACAATAAAATGGGAAGATGGTAATGAATACCCGGTAATTAAACTCGAGATATCCAATACTTCTCACCCTTTTTATACTGGTAAAAATGTATTGGTGGATACCGCCGGCCGTATTGATAAGTTCAAAAAACGTTACGAAAAAAAGGCAAAATAATTGGTATAGATCATTATCTTTATCGGAAGTTTGTTTTTCATGGCTATACTTTAAGTCCCCCTGGTTCTCCGGGGGGATTTTTATTTTCATTAGTTTTACCTATGCAAAAGATAATTTTTACAGAAGAATATTGCAAACCGGCAAATCTTCATCCTTTTACACTTACCCGGCATATCCAGGATATACGCGTGGGTATACTAACCATCCGGGAAAAATGGGAACGGTTGCTGAAACTGCCTTCTTTTAACAAGTGGGAAGGTTATTACCTGGATGATGAAAATTCCATTAAAATTGATAAGCAGATTGGTAAAGACATTTACCTGATGGTGCATGGCAATATCCTGCCCACAAAAAATATTATCAATAAAATAAAAAAACTGGAGCGGGGCGAAGTGTTATCAGTTACTGACCAGGGTGGCATTGCCTATAAATTTTCGGAAGAGGAAGTATTGGGCCTGCATAAAATAAAGATCACCCGATCGGTACAATATGATAAACCCCTGAAAGTATTGCAATATCCCTGGCAGGTATTCCAACTGAACGATTGGGCAATAAGGGAAGATTTTGAATTAATTACTGCCAAACGAAAAAGCAAAGCAATTTCAAAAACAAATACTGTAATAAACCCTTCGGCAATATTCATAGAACCCGGAGCCAAAGTAGCGCATTGTTTCTTAAATGCCGCTGCCGGTCCCATTTATATTGGAAAGAATGCTGAACTTATGGAAGGCTGTATGTTGAGAGGGCCTGTGGCCATATGCGAGGGCAGCGTTGTGAAAATGGGCGCAAAGATATATGGGGCTACAACAATTGGCCCTTACTGCCTTGCTGGTGGCGAAATCAAAAATTCTGTTCTAATGGGCTACAGTAATAAAGCTCATGATGGATACCTGGGCGACAGTGTAATAGGCGAGTGGTGTAATCTTGGCGCGGGAACAAGTAATAGCAACCTTAAAAATAATTGCAGCGAAGTGAAGTATTGGGTGCATGCTGATAAAAGCGAAATAAGCGCTGGTAATAAGGGTGGATTGCTGTTGGGCGATTATTCAAAAGCTGCCATCAACACTTCTTTTAATACAGGTACGGTAGTGGGGATCTGCTGTAATGTATTTGCACAGGGCCTTACACCAAAATATATTCCGCATTTTTCCTGGGGCTGCGACGGTATAACAAAATATAAATTAAACAATGCCCTTAACGATATTGATAAATGGAAACAATTAAAAGGCTTTTCAATTACTGAAAGAGAAAAGGAAATTTTGACAGATATTTACAAAAAAAATTAAACCAACACATGCGTAAACAAATTGCAGCAGCCAACTGGAAAATGAATCTGACCCTCCAGCAGGGAGAAGCCTTAATTGATGAATTATTAAACACGGCACATGAGGTAAAAGAAAACCAGCTTGCTGTTTTCGCAGTACCATTCCCTTACCTTGTTGCTATTCAAAATAAACTGGCAGGTAAAAAAAATTCTTTTGTCGCTGCACAAAATTGTTACAACAAAAAAAGTGGGGCTTATACCGGTGAAGTAAGTGCAGAAATGCTTAAAAGTATCGGGGTGCAATTTGTAATTCTTGGCCACAGCGAACGCCGTGAATATTTTAATGAAAGCAATGCAGTTCTTGCAGAAAAAATAAAAATTTGTTTTGAAAATGGCTTAAAGCCGATCTTTTGCTGCGGCGAACCATTAAATATAAGAGAGGCGGGTTCGCAAAACAGCTTCGTAGAAACACAATTAAAAGAAAGCCTGTTTCATTTTACTGCTGAGCAGTTAAATGATTTTATAATAGCCTATGAACCCATCTGGGCTATTGGCACCGGCAAAACCGCTACCAGCGAACAGGCGCAGGAAATGCATGCGCATATACGCAATGTAATGGCCACCCAATTTGGCAAAGAGCTTGCAGCAACGTTATCTATTTTGTATGGTGGCAGCGTAAAAGCAAACAACGCAAAGGAAATATTTGGCAAGCCGGATGTTGATGGGGGTTTGGTTGGAGGGGCATCACTGGTTGCTGCAGATTTTGCTGCCATCATCAATGGCTTAAAATAATTAATTGTTACATCACTCATTAACGGCTTTAACAGCAACCTGGTTTTTTTCAACGATGTCGGCGCTGTTAAAGATGTTTAATTTTTCGAGGTCAAGAATAGTTTTATTGGCTTCTTCATTGCGGTGATACATCGGGATGAATTTAGCGCCGTATACAATTTCTTTAAAAGTATAGGAGCTGCGTGCAACAACGGTATTGCTGAACATATCATCGAACGCTTTTATAAAGACCAATATCTCGCCCCTCGTATTTTCAAAATCTTCTTTGGTAAAACCATAAACCGGGCTATCTTCTGTGATCGGGTGCACAATGGTCCAGCTTAACGTGAGGGCATTCACTTTTTCATATTCCAATTGTAATGGAAAGAATTTATTTGTAACCTTCCCATTCTCTTCAACCGACATACCAAGAGTAACTTTCGCTTCTGCATCGGTGAGCGTAGTGTTTTTAAAAGGTGCAATGCGTAACATTAATGCAGTGCCGTCTTTAAACGGAGCGATGACAGCATTTCCGGAAAATTTAAGATATGCGGTCGGCTTGCTGAATCTTCCATACAATAAACCTGTAGCTAAAGCAAAACTTAACAAGCCTAACAATGCCTCAAAAGCTGCAATGCCACTGGTTAAAAAACCTATTGGGCTAATGCGGCCATAGCCAACAGTGGTATAAGTTTGTGCACTGAAGAAAAAAGCCTCTCCAAATTTTTCCAGTTCAGAACCGGTGTCCATACCGCTTAAATGCTGAACACCTGTAAAATAATAAACGCCCGCAAAAATAAAATTGATGAGGATGTAAAATGCCACGATGATCAATAGGAACTTCCATCTCGGCAAGGCAAGCATTGCATGGTACCAGCTCGTCCGTTGAAAAAATCTAACACCTTTCTTTTCAATATTCGCCTGCCCATTTTTATTGACAAAACGCCCGCCATAATCTGATGCATTAGCACCAAAACCTGTATTGATCTCAATTTTGGCTTTTGAATTTAATTTACGAAGTAATGCCATAACTCATTTTTTATACACTGTAATTTAGGTATAATTTTGATGGCAATTAAACAGCAGGGAGATATTAAATAGTACTAACTTTAATCCAGCTTAACCGCGGCTGAACATTATGTTTATAAAAAATTTATATCGCTATAATAAAGTAATGTTTTTTGGATTTGTTGTTTTTATTATCGCTTTTATTTTTATCAATTATAAATGGGGGATGGTGGCTACCCCCGTATTGCAATACGGGATGTTTGCGGGTACATTCCATTTAAAAGATACCCAAACCGTTTATATTGTTGAAGCCAACCATAAGGTCATTAATAATGGGGAAGTTTCTTTTACCAACCGCGATATCATCCAGGTATATATCGACAATTATCAACGCCATAAAGCAGTAAACCAGTCTGTATTCACTACTATGAAAAAATATATCAGTTATATAGGACTGTCGTCATTGATGAATAATGATAAATACACTGCCGCAATAACAGACAGTGTATTTACCAACTGGTATAGAACAAAAATGGAGACAATAACCGGTGAACCCATCCAATCCATGGCGGTATACCGGCAACATTTTGTATGGCAGGATAAAGCCCTGGCAGCAATTGACGCACCCTCTAAATTAGCCTGTATTGTTCCTTAACCCAATTCATAGAAAAAGAAACCTCATTTTTTATTTTTGTTGTTTTACAATAAGCTACTGCTGGTTGCTTTTTAATGGCTTACTATTATCCCAGCTTAAACCCGTTTTCTTTCTTAACCGCCTGGATCTTTCACTTAACCTTTTATTCCTTACCGACCTGCAGCATGCAGTGATCAACAGTAATTTCCTGCGATTATTCTTCGACACCGGGTATTATCTATTGCCCTTACTATTGCTTACCAGCTGTATCCTCAACAACCGTCTGCAGTATGTGCTTGCTGTCATCATCGTATGTTTTGATCTTGTGTATGCTTTATTGCTTTCTTCCCTGTCAATGTTAAGTGTTGAAGGATTTGTAGGCTGGATACTGGTGCCGTTGATCTTTGCGTTTAGAACGGCCAAAGGATATTATTATGCGCTGCATTGTATACGGTATCTTTTTTTACTGGTATTTTTTTCGGCAGGACTTTGGAAGATAAGGGGTGGCGGTATTTTTAATATTGAAGAGATGAGCGCTATTCTTTTAAGGCAGCATGCCCCTTATATCACTGAAATGCCCAACGATTGGTTTACACGCTGCGTATATTACCTTGCAGGGCACAACCTCATTTCCTACATTTTGTATTTTAGTGCAACGATCGCTGAATTGGTTTTTGTGATTGGGTTTTTTACAAAAAGATTTGATAAACTGCTGATCGGCGCCTTTATATTGTTTGTTGTTCTTGATTTCGCTTTAATGCGGATAAACTATTTTGCATGGAGTGCCTTCCTGGGCTGTCTTTGGTTTTCAAAATACAGCGACCCTGAAACCCCGGGCGTAATAAGATAGGGCATTACAATTTAAAATGTTCCACCACCTGTTGAAAGACCAAAGCGGGTTCTATTGAAATCAGGCAGGCAAAATCAGGGCACTCTATCGGGTTAGTTACCCTGGTGGTGTTCGCATTTATCCAACTGGAACAGGGCCTGCAGCTTACCGCACTGCTCACCACTTTATGATTGTCTTCATCCAGTATAGCATAACCATATAACTTTTCATTGCTTGCTCCAAAAATTGAAATGGTTTTTTTCTGCAGCACTACTGCCATATGCATGATACCACTATCCAGGCCGATATAGCCACTACTTTGCGCCACGAGATTAAAAAGTTCTGTTATCGAGGTTTTACCGATCAATACTTTACAATTGGATAATTCAAGTTCATTGAACATTGTTGTATAAGTTGTCTCAGTATGATCACCCAAAATAATAAGGTCAATATTTTTATAAGAGTTGCAGAACGTACTTACCAGGCTCAGCCAGTATTTTGCCGGCCAGTTTTTAAATGGCGTAGTGTTATTACCTGCGGATACCTGCACCACGAAATAAGAAGAATTACTACCGGTGAATTTTTTGTTAAGTCCTGGTTCTAACAGGGGATGGAGGAAATAAAAATTGTTGATATTTTTTATAAAAGCATTTTGTTTGCTGTATAATAAATGAAGGGTTTGTTCTGCATCACTAAAGTTTAAAATTACCTGCTTATTTCTTTTATTGGTTCTTCCTGCTGCGGCGATTGTGTTGGTTTGAGTTACCCGTTTACTGCATAGATTTGCTGCTATTGCAACAGCTTTACCCCCTCCCAAATGATTAATGTAAACATTGGCAAAATATTTAAACCTGGTGAGGGCATATACGATCAACGACAATTTTGTATCAAGCTGCAGCTTTGTATCATACAGGCTGTGATCAAATAAACAATCATTGTTGTATTTTGAATAAAAAATACAGGTGACCTTGAACTGTTTTTTTTGCAGCTCCTTTAATAAAGGTACATGCAGCAACACATCTCCAAGCCCCCCTGTAAAAAACACCGCAATCTTTCTTTTTTTTTTGGATAGTAGTTTCATTAATTTTAATTGCCGCAAGTATAAAAGATGATCAAATTATTTACATCCATCCGTAAAAATTATTTTGACAATACCGTAGCGTTGTCAAAGCTAAGTAAAACATTTTTTGTGTGGATATTTGGATTGGTTTTAGTATATGTATCCAATATTTACCTTATAAGGCTGATAGGGCTTACCCAATATGGAAAATACACGGTTTTTATCAGCTGGGTTTCATTGATCAGTATGTTAATTGCATTTGGATGGGATGGTTACCTGGTGCAAAAAATACCACAACTGCCAAAAAATAAAGCAGGAAGAATAACCAATGGCAATCTCATTAAGAAAGCAGTAATTACTTTTATTGTACTTTTCATTGCTTTCACCCTTTTTGTTATAATATTTTCCCGTTTTAATAAAACCTGGTTGACTTTTTTGGAACCGGGCGAGCTGCCTATATTCCTCTCACTCATTTTTTTATTTGCTTTTCTTGCCCTGTTACGATCTTTCCTTAAAATATTTAATTGGGTAACTACAGTACAATGGGTGGAAGATTTTTTAAAGCCGCTGGCATTATTCGCTGTCGTTATCTGGTATTACAGGTCTAAAACAATACTGCCGCTTTCTTCACTATATTATATTAATCTCTTTGTTTTTGGTGCTGTTACAATCTGTTTGTTGATTTTTGCATTAAAAGTTTATAAAAAGAATTTTCATATTGAACAATCAGAAATTAAGGAAGAGAACTGGGTGAGCAAATGTTTTTATTTTATGTGCATATTCCTGGGCTATAATATTTTTAGCAGGATGGAATTATTGTTTTTAGGATCGTTCTCTAAAAATGAAGAGGCTGCAAAATACCAGATCCTGTTGCGTATTGCAGATCTTGTTTATGTACCCGATATTTTATTCAATTATTTCCTGCCGCAAAAATTTGCACATTATTTTGCCGATAATAAAATTGATGACGCCAAAAAATTGTATACCAATTCCGCCAAAACAATTTTAGTATTACAGGTGTTGTGTTTTTTTGGTGCTTCGGCGGTGGGCTATTTTTACCTGCGTAGCTTTGGTATTGCTTCGGCTGAAACATATATACTGTTATTGATCGCTTGCAGTGCACCTGTTTTTACTTCGTTATTCGGGTCTTCTAATCTCGTTTTAAAAGCATCAGGCAACGAGCGGTTTTCATTTTACGCATTGCTGATTATTTTATCCGCCGAGGCTTTGGCAAATAGTATCCTTATTCCTTTGTACGGACTTACTGCCGCGATAGGGCTTTCGTGGGCGAGCATCTTACTGTATAACCTGCTCCTTTCATTCTTTGTGCATAAAAGGCTCCGGTTTTACAGCAGGTTCGGCCGTATCTTATTTTCAGTGAATAACAGGAATGAATAGTTTTCTTTCAACAGCTAAGAAAACTATTTAATCGCTGCAATTATTTCAAGGTGAGGTATCGCCAGGCTTTGTAATATTTTTATAAAAGTAACATCATCAACAAAACCCTGCTGCATTATTTTTTCTTCAACTGAATAATTAAACAGGTAATTTTTATTGATCTCCAGTAACAGGTGGATACAATCAATGGCTTCGTTTAAAAATTCAGGTAATAGCACTTCAAATGATATAAAGGGTACGGTTGTTGACAATCCTTTTAATACATTTTTTTCATTTCCCTCTACATCAATTTTTATAAAATCCGGTGATCCATACTTAACTATTAATGCATCAAGCGTGGTAGTTTTTGTTTGTAGTACTGTATCTGAAAACCTTATCGGCTCCGCCCACCTGTTATCATTGTGTTCTTCAAGTATGGTTTTCCATTGAGGATTGATGCTGTTTAACGGTGAGCCGGGTTGCTCCATATAAAAATCACTTACGCCAATGCGATCCGTAATGGCGAGTGATTCGATAAAAATATGTTGTTTACTCCCAAAGCGGCGTTGCAATATTTTAATATTATAGGGGTCAGGATCGCAGGCAACTACTTTGTTTGATAATTTTTTAAAGACCACCGTTTTATGCCCGTCGTTGGCCCCGATATCAAAAATTAGATTACAATCAGGTAAAAACGACCGGTAAAATCCAAGTTCCCGGTTGGTTTGTTTTATCTGTGGCCGGTTAAAAATAATATAATAGAGCTCTCCCGGCTTCGAATATTTAATCCGGTCAAATAACTGCAATTTTTTTAAAATATTTTTTATGAAGATCAACATAGCAACAGTTGCAGCGAAAATAAATGGTGATTGCCCTACAGCTTAATACTGCCCGGTTTTACACGGAAAATCATTGTTTAGGTTTCATCTGCATCACTTCTTCTAAAAAATTTTTGGTCTCTTTCTCCACGCCCGCTACATCGCCAGATTTTATAGGCGATGCTATAACATGATTACCGGTATTGGGCAAAGCGATAGCTCTTTTATGCAGGCTGTCGGTAGCCAGTTGTGCAAACATTTCCTTCATTGCACTTACTTTTACTACGTTATCCTGGTGCTGTTCGTCTTTATAATAATAAAGCATTAACGAAGGCTGTGTCACTTTGCTGAAAGTTTCCTTATTAATTGATGTTTCCAGCATTTCTTCCAGCGTCACTACGGCTTCAAGACGATAAGGCTTATTCCAGTATTGCTTATAAATGGGTCGGTCATCAGCGGGGTCATTATAATTACTTCCTTTAACCAGGCGTGCGATCTGCAATCCCCAATGGTTATTCAGCAGCCATGCGTTATTGTCATTGATCTCAATATTGGGCGAGTATAAAACCAGGGCTGCAATATCATTGGGGTAAGTTGCGGCTAATTGTATTGCCTGCGTAGCGCCTGTGCTTGTACCCATAAGAATCACTTTGTTGCCTAACTGTTTACCAATGGCTAAAGCCTGCTTCACCGTTTCCCAATAACTATCAACAGTGAGGTTCATTAACTGCTCAGAAGTATCAATACCATGTTCCGCCAATCTTGATAAATATAAATTGCAACCGAATTGTTTTGCAATGTCACGGTGTACAGGATTACCCTCTTCCTGCGAAGCAGAAAAGCCATGTAAATAAACGATGGCGTAAGCTGTTTTTTGTTGCATGCTGTCATTCGCCCAAACGATCCTTGCTTCGTTATTCGGCTTTAAATGATGAGCAGCTTCATTAGCCGCCACAAATTTATCCAGTTCAGCTATCTCCGGTACAACAGGCATCGTTGTTGCATACACGGGTTTATCAGGATGAGGGCCAAATAAATATACAATGATCAACACTCCAATAGTGTACAGTAATATTTTTAGCCAGCGCATAGGTAATTTTTTATGAAGCTACATTTTTTTGTGCTTTTGCTGAAAAGAAAATCAGGAGCCACGCCTGTATTTACAAAAAATCTTTACAAATGAAACAGGAGGAATTCCTTAACTTCCGGTAATGAAACATTTTAAGTTTTACAGCAAAGAGGATATCCTTTCGCTTACCAAAGTACGCCGCTTTGAAACCAGGGTAGGAGAGCGGTTACAATATTTAAAAGCCTATGGAGAATGGCCCGAAGTGGTACAGCAATCCACGGGCAAATATGTGCTCATCGGTATCCCTGAAGATATCGGAGTAAAAGCCAATTATGGCACGGGTGGAACAGCGACTGCATGGCTTTCTTTCCTGTCTTCTTTTTTAAATAACCGGAGCAATGATTTTTTGCCTGCAGACAATATATTATTACTCGGCCATTTTGATTTCGGCGACATTAAATTTTTGATAGAAAGTTATGCTTATAACCCTGACGAGTTGGTAGAAGCTTACCGCCATGCTGTGAACATCATTGACGAAGAAGTAGAAAATATGGTGAAGGTAATTGCCGCTGCTGATAAGATACCCATTGTTATTGGCGGTGGCCACAATAACGCCTACCCTGTTATAAAAGGTGTGGCAAAAGGCCTGCACAAATTGGGAACCATTCCACTGGCACAAATAAACTGCGTGAATTTAGATGCGCATACCGATTACGGACCCACGGAAGGAAGGCATAGCGGTAATGGGTTTAAATATGCAGAAGAAGACGGCTACCTGGGTAAGTACTGCATTATCGGTGTACATGAAAATAATATTTCACAAAGTGTTTTAATGGATATCCATAACAATCCCTTCATCGACTATATTACTTATGAAGATATATTCATTCACGAACGAAAGAATTTTATCCAGGCAGTTGCACATGCAACAGGCTTTACTGAAGATAGTTTGACAGGAATAGAACTCGACCTCGACTGCATACAAAACGTGTTGAGCAGTGCAGCCACGCCAAGCGGCATAACGGCTTTACAGGCAAGACAATATATTAATTTCGCGGCTACGGATGCAAAAGCTGCTTACCTGCATATTTGCGAAGGTGCCACACAGTTAGCCGATGGAAAAAAAGATGACAGCACAGGTAAACTGATCAGTTATTTAGTGAGTGATTTTATAAAAGCACATGCGCAGGATTAGCTGGCAGTATAGTTGCAACCATAAGACCGCTTAAAACTATTTAACCAATTCTTTTAATTCCTCTGCTTTCACCGTTAATAAATTTACTTTGGGTAAACGTTTGGTCAATGCTCTCCAGTTAGCATCCTGCTTATAGATCTTTTGAAGCATTGCTGCAGCAGCAGTTATTTTTTTATTATTGGCCAATGTGATAGCGGTCCAGTATTGCATCTCCAGGTTTTTTGGAAATAACTGCATTGCTGACCGGTATTCTTTCATGGCAAGCGGCATATCATTTTTTTCAGTAGCAAGGTCGCCCTTGTCCATATGTTCGTAAGCCCGGTACAATTGTAATAATCTATTTAGTTCCACTAAAGGGAGGGTATTGTCATCAACCCTCAGGTCAATTAATTTATCATTCCATGGCTGGCTACTGCTTTTGCCTGCAACTACCAGTATCGCTGCGGATTGTTTGCCCCGGATATCGCCGCCTACAGCCTGTGCTGCCTGCAATACCGCCAATACTCTTTCTGCAAGTGGTTTGCCAGTGCTTTCTTCAAATGCCTTTGCCATGGCGGGGCAAACTTTTTTGTTCAGCATCATATTACTTTGCACTGAAAAATTTTTACCCACGATCTGCGAAGCATAGTCAATACAGTTCTTTCCCGTGTACGCATTCACGTTCCCGTTAGTATCGATCATCGCTACCTGTCTTACTTCCCTTCCTTCATCCTGTGCCAGCAATTCCTGCAGTGCTTCAGGTGCAGTTTTGCCGGATTTAATTAATGCCAGGCCCTTTGGGCCATAACTTTTATTTACAAAGGATTGCGTGGCCACCACACCAACGCCGGCTTCACCCCAGGGAACTGCAGTGCCTACACTGAACCAATGGCTTTGCACAGCAACTGCCATTTCACCGGTTACAGGATCTCTCGCCACAATAGAAAAAGTATGTGCCAGGCCGCAGTCTTTTTTAAAAAACTGTGCCGATGAAATATTGCAGGTGCAAAAGCAGACTGCAGCGACGATCATTTTTTTCATAGTAAAAATTTTATTTTAAAGCTGCAAAGTAAAAACCATTCCCTCTTACAGGAATGGCTTTGAAAAATGCATTTGAAATTATTTTACATTGGAGAAAGGTATTGTGCATACGCATAACCTTCTTCACCGTCAGCCGTTTTTATTTTCCACCAGCTGTCATCTGTTTTTTCAACAAGCGTAACCACTTCATTATGCGCTGCCTTTCCTACTATTACGCCTTCAGTGGTTGGTGTACTCCTGATATTAAGATTGGTAGCATCAGTGGTTACTTTTAATTGCGCCCCGGCATCAGCCTTGATGTCAATATTCATCATAAGGTCGCCGCTTGCCATGTTGGGATCTATCTTGTTATACAATGCCCAAAGTGCATCGTAATCTGCTGTACTTTTTGCAGTGCCACTCACGTGTAAGGTACCGTCTTTTTCAGCAATTGCCAGGTCAGATACCCCCAAAGTATTGGCAGTTTGCAATAATTCCGCATATTTATCTTGTAATGCCATTGTAGTAATTTTTAATTATGATTGAAATTATTTTTTGTCCATTAATTTGGTAACATCAGATTTTACTTTTGCTGAAGCAAGCATCTGCATGATCTTCATCCTGTCTTTTGCAGTAACCTCACCCGAAAGTACCGCTTTATCTCCGTCAAAAGTTACCATTACACCCTTGATATCTTTTAAACCATCTTTTACTTTTTGCTGGGTTGCATCATCTAAAGCAGTAGTAACAGAAGCAGGAACGGGAGGTGGAGGCATTACCGTGGCATTGTTCACCACATCTTTTACGCCCTTGATGCTTTTATCCTTAATGGTTTTTGCACACATTTCTTTGCAGGTATTGTCTTTCATTTCGCCGGTGATGGTTACCACACCATCTTTGACGTCGGCACTGGCGCCTGTAAACATAGGATCTGCCTTTATTACTTCATCAACTTTTGCTTTGATGTCGGCATCTTTTGGTGCACAGCTCACAAAGAATAGGCTGGCAGCAACAGCAGTAATGGTTAATACTTTAGTCAGTTTCATTTTTTAATGATTTTATTTTTTTAATGTTGTTGAAAAGGAAAGGGAAGTTAGGATGATTTTATTAATAATACTAACAATTTTCCAGCTATACAGACTTTAACTTTTACAAAGAGGTTGCATATAAGATGAATTTATAAACAACCGAGCCTGCCGCCGTCAACTGGTAAGTTTATCCCGTTGATATAAGAAGCGGCGGGTGAACATAAAAATGCTACTCCTGCAGCAAACTCTGCCGGCTCGCCAATTCTTCCTGCAGGTATCTCAGCAACCAATGCCGCTAATACTGCTGCTTCAGTTTTACCGGTGTCAACCGCTTTTTTTGCAATTACATAATCTGCCCTGCTGGTTTTAGTAAAACCGGGCAGCACATTATTTACGGTAATGCCAAAAGGGCCAAGTTCTGTGGCCAGGGTTTTAGCCCAGCTGGCAACGGCGCCACGGATAGTATTGCTTACCCCCAATCCCTGCAAAGGAATCTTTACCGAAGTAGAAATAATATTGATGATCCTGCCAAAACCGGCTGATTTCATTCCCGGCACAACAGCCTGCGTTAAATTATGGTTGTTCACCAGGTGGTCATTGAATGCCTGGACGAATTGATCTGTAGTGGCACTCAATGCCGGGCCGCCTGCCGGGCCGCCGGTATTATTGACCAGGATATGCACGGTGTTGTTGTTTTTTATATAGTCATTGATGACCGTTTTTACCATTGCGGTATCCTTAAAATCTGCTACTAAAAAACTATGATCCTGGCCGGTAATTTTGGGTAATGACGATACCGCTTCAATTAATTTATCATGATTTCTTGCCAATAAAATCACCTGGCATCCCAACAAAGCCAATTCCTTTGCGCTTGCATAACCAAGCCCCTGCGTGCTGCCGCATACCAATGCTGTTTTTCCGGTAAGATCAAGATTCATTTTTCCTATTTTTAATAAAGCTAGATAATTTTATTTTTTCTCACATTTATTTATTGCATGTGGATAATTCTATACCCGTAAAAATGCAGTCATTCCGCTATATTCGCAGGCTGAAACAGTATTTAAATGGCAGAAAAAAACTTGTTTGATTATACCGAGGATTCCATTAAAAGCCTGGACTGGAAAGAACATATCCGCCTTCGGCCCGGGATGTATATCGGTAAATTGGGTGATGGCAGCAGCCCTGATGATGGCATTTATGTTTTATTGAAAGAAGTAGTGGACAACTGTATCGATGAACATACCATGGGTTATGGTAAACATGTAGACGTAAATATAGAGGGTAAAACAATTACCGTGAGAGATTATGGCCGCGGCATTCCTTTGGGGAAAGTGGTGGATGTGGTGAGTAAAATAAATACAGGCGCTAAATACGACAGCAAGGCCTTTCAAAAAAGCGTGGGTTTAAATGGCGTGGGTACAAAAGCGGTGAATGCACTCAGCTATTATTTTAAAGTTACTGCGTACCGCGAAGGCAAAGAAAAAACAGCTGAATTTGAAAGAGGTGTTTTAAAAAAAGACCATAAAGAACTTTCTTCCAAAGAAGAGAACGGGACCTTTGTTGAATTTATTCCTGATGAAACCATTTTTAAAAATTTTCACTTTGTACAGGAATATTTAGATAACCAGTTTTGGAATTACTGTTACCTGAATGCAGGCCTGGTAATGAACCTCAACGGCAAACGTTATGTAAGTAAAAACGGTTTACTCGACTTGTTGCAGCGCAAAACCAATGCCGACGAGATACGTTATCCCATCATTCATTTAAAAGGAGAAGACATTGAAGTGGCCATCACGCACGAGGGCACTTACGGGGAAGAATACTACAGTTTTGTGAACGGGCAGTTCACTACGCAGGGGGGTACGCACCTGGCGGCATTCCGCGAAGGGTATATTAAAACGATCCGCGATTTTTATAAGAAAGATTACGATGCAGCTGATATACGCGGCAGCATTTGTACTGCTGTGAGCGTACGTGTGCAGGAGCCTGTTTTTGAAAGCCAGACCAAGACCAAGTTAGGTTCTTTGAACGTGTATGAGAACGGCCCCAGCATGCGGAATTTTGTGGGCGACTTTTTATCAAGGGAACTGGATAATTTCCTGCACCGTAACCCCGCAACGGCGGAAGCATTGAAAAAACGTATCGAGCAAAATGAACGGGAGCGGAAAGAATTATCGGGTATCCGTAAACTTGCCAATGAAAGAGCGAAGAAAGCTAACCTGCATAATAAAAAATTAAGGGATTGTAAATTCCATTATAACGACGAACCTTCCGGTAAAGACAAGGATAGTATTTTAGAAAAGCAAAAAGAGAGCACCATTTTTATCACCGAGGGTGATAGTGCAAGTGGCAGCATCACCAAGGCAAGAAATGTAAATACACAGGCGGTGTTCAGTTTACGCGGTAAGCCATTGAACTGTTTTGGCCTCACCAAAAAAGTAGTGTATGAAAATGAAGAGTTCAATTTATTACAGCACGCGTTGAACATTGAAGAAGGCTACGAAAACCTGCGCTTTAATAATATCGTTTTTGCTACCGATGCCGACGTAGATGGATTGCATATCCGTTTGTTGCTGATGACTTTCTTCCTGCAGTTCTTTCCCGACCTGGTAAAGAATGGGCATGTATATATTTTAGAAACCCCTTTATTCCGGGTGAGAAATAAACAGGAAACTATTTATTGCTATGATGAAACAGAAAAACAGGGAGCAGTAAAAAAACTGGGCAACAAACCCGAGATCACCCGCTTTAAAGGATTGGGAGAGATCAGCCCTGATGAGTTTGCAAGATTTATCGGCAATGATATGCGGCTTCAACCGGTAATGCTGTTGCCCGAAACACATATCCAGCAATTGCTGGAATACTACATGGGAAAGAATACACCATCACGCCAGGAATTTATTATTGATAATTTGCAGGTTGAGCTGGACCTGGTGGAAGAAGTAATTATTAATTAAAAGGAATGTTCGAATTTCATGGGGATAGAAAAAGATATTTTGATATACAGGTGGAGAACACCTGTAAATATGTGATTCCTTTTATTGCACAATATAAAAATATTATCCCCGGAACAAGAGTGCTGGAGATCGGTTGCGGGGAAGCAGGTGTTTTAAAAGCTTTTACTGATATCGGCTGCGTTGGAGTTGGGGTGGAGCTGGACGAGCCCCGCCTGGTGATGGCAAGAGAATGGATGCAGCAGGAATTAGCTGCCGGCAAAATTTCATTTTTATCCAAAGACGTTTATAAAGTAAATGTGGAAGAAGAATTTAGAGGCAAATTTGATATCATTGTTTTAAAAGATGTTATTGAACATATTTACGACCAGCCAAAATTAATTGGCTGGATGAAAAGTTTTTTAAATGAAAGCGGCGTTATTTTTTTTGGTTTTCCGCCATGGCAAATGCCTTTTGGCGGACACCAGCAAATAATGCATGGACGCTTTTTAAGCAAGCTTCCTTATTTTCATTTGTTGCCAATGGGTATGTATAAATCCATACTTAAGGCAGGTAAAGAAAATGTCAGGGAGATGGTGGAAATAAAAGAAACCGGTATTTCTATTGAGCGTTTTGAAAAGATCGTGCAGCAATCCGGTTATACAGTGGTGAACAAAACCCATTACCTGATCAACCCTATTTACGAATATAAATTTGGCTGGAAGCCAAAAGTCCAGAATAAGTTGATGAGTAAGATCAAATACATCCGCAATTATTTTACAACCTGTGTTTATTATTTAATCACTCCACAATAAAAATGTTTTAAACAAAGCAGCATGATACATATCGTTTTTAATGAACCGGATATTAAAGTATTGCAGCAGGCCATTGACCTGGATGGAAGTTTACAGGGCAATGTGATACAAATAAAAGATGATTATGCAGTGGGGCCTTTAAGCAATATATATCTTGGTGAAGGTATTGAAGAACGTAAACAATGGTGGCGTGAAGTATTGGCGGGAGGAGACTTTGAGGGGAAAGTAGATAACAATGAAGTGGATGATTATAAAACGGCCGCCGAACTGGTGGGCACTATGCGCCGCGATGAAAACGAGATCATCTGGATATGGGCAGCACAAAATAAACATGATGTGAGTGGTTATTACTGGCTATTGAAATATATGCAGGAATTCCAGGGAAGGGTTTTTATTTTGTATTTGAATAATCTCCCTTTTATTAATGAGAAAGGAAATATTTTCTATCCCAACTGGATCAGCGAAATTCCACCTAAAGAATTTTTAAAAGCTAAAAAGCTGGCCCGTGAAATTACGCTCAGTGAATTTGAAGTGGACCCTGACGAATGGACAAGATTATGCAATGAAAATAAAGGCGTACGTTTACTGGAAGGCGGAAAAAAATTAACACAGGCCGACTTCGATTTTTTTGATGCAGAGCTAAAAAAGCAGGTAACAGGCGATTGGCAAAAAGGATCAAAGATCATTCATCATTTTTTAAGTAAGGCAAAACATACTACAGGCGATGCTTATTTATTATGGCGTTTAAAAGGCATGATCGCACAGGAGGTGTTTGATGTACAGGGGAAGATTGCAAATATGAAAGATTTTGAAGTAAAGATGAAGGCCCCCTCCGCCCCCTGAAGGGGGAACCGGGATCAAAATATTTTTTAAGAACTTTCAATTTTTGAATAGCTTAACAAAATTAATAATCTAAAAAAAGAAAGCCCCTTTAGGGGTTTGGGTATGGCGAAAGCAAACAAAGAAGATTATATCCACACAGACAGTGGTATTGGAGGCCAGTATAAAACCTGGTTTTTAGATTATGCCAGTTATGTAATATTGGAAAGGGCCGTGCCTGCAATTGAAGATGGTTTAAAACCTGTGCAGCGCCGTATCCTTCATGCGATGAAGGAAATGGATGATGGCCGTTTTAATAAAGTGGCCAATATCATTGGGCAAAGTATGCAGTATCACCCGCACGGTGATGCGAGTATTGGGGATGCGTTGGTAAATCTCGGGCAAAAAGATCTCTTGATAGAAACACAGGGAAACTGGGGCGATGTAAGAACAGGTGATGAAGCCGCGGCACCGCGTTATATTGAGGCAAGGTTAAGCAAATTTGCGCTCGAAGTAGCATTCAATAATAAAACCACTGACTGGGCATTGAGTTATGACGGTAGAAAAAATGAGCCGGTAACCTTACCTATGAAATTCCCTTTGTTGCTGGCACAGGGTGCAGAAGGTATTGCAGTTGGATTGGCAACAAAAATATTGCCGCATAATTTCTGCGAACTGATTGAAGCGTCTATAAAGTATTTAAGAGGAAAGAAAGTGGAGATCTTACCCGATTTTCAAACCGGCGGCACCATGGATGCCAGCAATTACAGCGACGGGAAACGTGGAGGTAAGATAAGAGTAAGGTCGATCATTGAAGAGCAGGATAAAAAAACAATCGTCATTAAGAGTGTTCCTTATGGCGTTACTACCACGCAACTGATGGAAAGTATCGTAAAAGCCAATGATGCGGGAAAAATAAAAATAAAAAAAGTTATGGATCATACTGCAGCCGCAGTAGAAATCATAATAGAATTAGCACCCGGTATTTCACCTGATATCACTATCGATGCGTTATATGCTTTTACGGATTGTGAAGTAAGTATTTCTCCTAACTGTTGTGTAATTGTAAAAGATAAACCACAATTTTTGGGTGTGAAAGAATTGTTGCAGATAGCTACAGATAATACCAAAGAATTATTGCTGAAAGAACTGCAGATCAAATTAGCAGAGCTGCAGGAAAAATGGCATTACACTTCCTTGGAAAAAATATTCTTTGAAGAAAAGATCTATAAGGAATTAGAAAAGAAACACGATACCTGGGAGAAAGTTTTAACAGCGATCGACACCGCGTTTAATCCTTTTAAAAAACAATTGAAGAGGGCTATTACCAGGGAAGATATTATAAAGCTTACTGAAAAGCCTGTTCGCCGTATCTATCGGTTGGATATTGACGAGCTGAATGCACAGATCAAAGGGCTGGAAGGGGACATCAAGCAGGTGAAACATGATATTGCCAATCTCACTGATTACGCCGTGGCCTATTATGAGAACCTGTTGAAAAAATTTGGTAAAGGAAGGGAACGCAAAACAGAAATTAAATTATTTGATACCATACAGGCTAAATCCGTGGCTATTGCGAACATAAAACTGTACGCCAATTTTGCCGATGGTTTTATTGGTACGGGGTTAAAGAAAGATGAACTGGTGGCGGAAGTTTCTGATCTTGACGATATCATTGCTTTTACCAAGGGAGGTATCATGAAAGTGGTAAAAGTTTCTGAAAAAACTTTTATTGGAAAAGATATTCTGCACGTGGCTGTTTTTCAAAAGAATGATGAACGCACCACGTATAATATGATCTATGTTGATGCCAAAACGGGCGTGAGTTTTGCAAAAAGATTCAATGTATCCGGCGTTACAAGAGATAAGGAATACGACCTCACTAAGGGCGCCGAAAAAAGCAGGGTGCATTATTTTACTGCCAATGCCAACGGCGAAGCTGAAGTGGTAAAGATCATTTTAAGCCCTAACTGCAGTGCAAAGAAAAAGGAATTTGAATTTTATTTTGAAGAGCAGGAAATAAAAGGGCGCAGCAGTATTGGAAATATTGTAACCAAGTACCCCATCAAATCTGTTAAGTTTAAAGAAGCGGGTAAGTCAACACTCGATGCAAAAAAATTATGGTTTGATAATAAATTTGGCCGGTTAAATACTGAAGAAAAAGGAGAATACCTGGGTAAATTTGATGCAGAAGACCGGTTGCTTGTTGTGTACAATGACGGCAATTATGAAATAACAGACCAGGAACTGACACAGCGTTTTGATGCGGAAAAGATCCTGCTGATGGAAAAATTCAGCCCCGAAAAAATTGTAACAGCGGTTTACCTTGATAATGAAAAACTGCAGTACAATATCAAGCGTTTTAAAATTGAAACAACCACATTGCACAGTAAATTCTTTTTTATTAAAGAAGGTAAAGATAACCGGCTGGAAATGGTAAGTACAGCCGCTGAACCAATCTTAGTGGTGCAAAGCGGAAGGGGGCAAATGATCCGTAAAGCTAAATTCAAAGTAGTGAAATTAGTAGAGGTTATGGGATGGAAAGCCGTGGGAGCAAAATTGACGGAATATTCGAAATCCGTAGAGATGGCGTGGGAGCAACAGGACGATAAAGAAAGCCTGCAACCCGAATTATTTTAATAAATTATTTTTTCAAAGATTTCAACCTTTTAAGCTGCGTAATGCTTAAAAGGTTTTTTATGGACGGTACGGCCTTAGTAGTTTTACTGTAAATCCTTCCGGAAAATACGCTTACTATCCTTACCAGGAAAAATATTTCCTTCCCTGAAAATAAAACTGTTACGGGTGCGTTATCCCTTTACCTTTTAAATCCACTCAAACCGGCAGAATAATTATCTTAATTAAGCAGCCATTTGCCTATGAGTAAACTTGTACTATTATCCGCCTTACTGATCGCTTTAACCAGCACTGCACAAGAGCTAATGCCAGTTAAAGCCCAGCACACGCAACAGCTTGCATGGACTGAACAGGAGCCCTTTGTAAATGGCTTTGCAAGAGTTTTACAAAACACCAAATTTTCCTTTATCAATAAGGCCGGCAAACTAATCAGCCCGCTGCAATTTGATGCAGCCAGGAATTTCAGCAACCAGCTTGCCGCTGTAAAAAAAGGCGACAAGTGGGGATTCATCAACACATCCGGGCAGTTGGTAATTCCTTTTAAATATGATATCGCTTTTGATTTTAGTGCACCCGTAACGGGTGTTTTTGGCGATAAGAGATGGTGGTTGATCAATGCAAAAGGAGAAGTATTCAAGGCACTCGACATCACTACATTTTATGGTTTCAAAAACGGTACTGCAAAAATTGAAAAAAATGAAAGAACGGGAACAATAAATCTGAATGGGGAAATTACATTCTATAAAGAGCAAAATACACCGGCATTTAAAAACCCGGTTCCTTATCATACATCGTCGGCTAATGCTTTAACCAGTTCGATCACGGTATGCCCTGATAATATCGATTTTGAATATGGCTCATTTTTTAACTGGCAATGTTTTACCGGCCACGTAGATTCGATAGTGAATGTGAATGTGATCACATTAAATCCATCGCCACCAACACCAAACCGGCATACATTATATAACAGGGTAATGCCTTCGGCGATTGATCCTTATGGTTTGTTTCCAACTAATCCTCCCGATGGGAGTAATTTTGCTTTACGGTTAGGCAACACCATCATTGGCGGCGAAGCAGAAGGAACAACCTATGTTATTCATGTTCCTTTAAATGATTCTAACTTTTCAATTAAATATGATTATGCGGTTGTGTTTCAAAACCCTAACCACACATTATGGGCACAGCCCAGGTTCCAGGTAAAAGTTTTTGATTCTTCTGCCAATGCTTATGTGGACTGTGCCTCTTTTGAATATGTATCCACTTCAAATCTTCCGGGGTTTGCCGTATCTACCGTAGATACGAGTGTAATTTATAAACCATGGTCATCTGTGTTCTTAAGCCTGCGCGGTTACGCCGGTAAAACCATGTACCTCGAATTCAAGAATGCGGATTGTGTAAGGAAAGGGCACTGGGGATATTCATATATAGATGTGGAAAAGCCATGTGGGCAATCGGTTGAAATGGATTATGATTGCGCCCCGCCTCATATCACTACTTTAAATGCACCTCCGGGTTTTCAATTCTATAACTGGTGGGATTCTGCCTTTACAACGATATTGGCCACGGGGCAAAACGCAGTTTTAAATCCCGGCCCAACCATCAATACAACGATCTGGCTGGAGATGGTGCCGTTCAATAACTTCGGTTGTTTGGATACGATACCCGTAAAAATTACAGGAGAGTTCAAAGCCCATTTTGACCTGTCTGATACTTTAGGGCTTTGTGCACCTCATACTTTTACTTTTTATAACCGGGACATACCCTCTACTTCTGCCATTTGGGATTTTGGTGATGGCACTACCGGTACCGGGGATACGGTAACGCATACCTATGCGTTGCCCGGAAGTTATATTGTCAAGCTCGATGTACTACTTCCAGGAGGTTGCAGGGGAGTTGTTCAAAAACTGGTTGCTGTTGTTCAGCCAACCGGAAGTTTTTCATTTGCCGGGGGAAATTATTGTAACAGTAAAACAGTTCAATTTGATGCCATAACATCCAATGCGGATAGTTTGATCTGGAATTTTGATGACGGTACTATTGTACGGACAAGTGCTGCTTCAACAACTATCTTTCATACGTACACGACGGCAGGTATCTTTCATCCAATCCTTACAATAAAAACTTTAGGTGGCTGCGAAAACCAGGTTCCTGCATCAGATACCATTAAAATTGAGCTCATCGACCCGGGCTTTACAGATAACCTTGTAACAGTTTGCGGCAGCACAACACTCCATTTATCTGATACCTCCCATGCATTTTTTGGCATTAGTTCCCGGCAATGGGATTTTGGCGATGGAACAACAGGAAGCGGCGTAAATGTGAGCCACACCTATACCACTACCGGAACTTACAATGTGCGGTTGATCATTACGGGCACAAGTGGTTGTAAGGATACCATTATCAAACCAATTTATATCAAGGTAAACGACAGGCCTGTTGCATCAATAACGGGAGCTGCAGTAGCATGCCAGTCTGCCTCAGTAACTTTCAACAGCGTAGTAATTTCAACTGATCCTGTTAACTATTACAGGTGGGTATCGTCTAACGGTTACAGTTCGAATGTTGCCAGCTTTACAGTTATTTTTCCACAGGCAGGTATTGATACGGTTCAACTGATTGTACGTACCGTAAATGGTTGTGCAGATACGGTTGTTCATTATATCACTATCAACCCAACACCCGATGTAGTGCAGCCTCCTAACCAGGTTTTATGCAACGGTGATTTTACATCAACAGTTAATTTTACCGGATCTGTTGGCGGAACAGTCTATAACTGGACCAATACAGCACCATTGATCGGACTTGCTGCAAGCGGTTCTGGAAATATTACTTCCTTCCAGGCATCAAGCAATGGTAATTCCATTGCCAATGCAGGTATTAGGGTAACGCCGGTAGCCAATGGTTGCCCGGGTGGCCAAAAATTATTCGTCATTACTGTTTATCCCACACCCAATGTTGCGCAGCCCGCGAACCAAACTTTGTGTAATAACAGTAATACTACTCCAATTAATTTTACCGGTCCCGTTGCGGGAACAATCTATAACTGGATAAATAATAATACTTCTATCGGTTTAGCCGCAGGCGGTTCAGGAAATATTCCCTCATTTACCGCAAGCAGTAATGGAGCTACCGTGAATACAGCTTCTATTACCGTTACACCAATGGTGAATAATTGCCCGGGTATTGCAAAAATATTTACAATCACAGTTAATCCTGTACCGGATGTTGCCCAGCCTGCAGATCAAACTTTATGTAATAATAATAATACAGCTGCAATTAATTTTAGCGGACCTGTTGCAGGAACAGTTTATAACTGGACAAACAATAACGCTACTATCGGTTTGGCCGTAAACGGTTCAGGTAATATTGCTTCGTTTGCAGCAAGCAGTAATGGTGCAACAACAAACACAGCTACTATTATCGTTACGCCATCAGTTAATGGTTGTTCGGCTCCTTCAAAATCATTTAATATAACTGTTAGCCCTACACCTGACGTTGTACAACCTGCAAACCAGGTGTTATGTGTTAACAGTACTACTGCCGCAATTATATTTAATGGTGCGGTAACTGGTGCAACTTATAACTGGACAAACAATAACGCTACTATCGGTTTGGCCGCAAGTGGTTCAGGAAATATTCCTTCGTTTATTGCAATTAGTAATGGTAACAGTACTGCAATAGCAACAATCATTGTAACACCCGTTATCAACGGTTGCCCGGGATCGCCGAAAACATTTACAATAACTGTTCACCCGGTGCCGGATGTTGTGCAGCCTGGGGATCAAATGTTATGCAGTAACAGCAATACCACTGCGATCGTATTCAGTGGGGCAGTAAGCGGAACAACTTATAACTGGACCAACAGTAATACTGCAATTGGCTTAGCGGCTACCGGTTCCGGTAATATTCCTTCATTTGTTGGTAACAGCAATGGAGCAACTTCTGCCGTAGCCACTATTACTGTATCACCTGTGATTAATGGTTGCCCCGGTACGCCAAAGACATTTACAATCACTGTTCATCCAACACCAAATGTTATACAACCTGCAAATCAAAACTTATGTAATAGCAGTAGCACAGCTGCCATTAATTTTTCGGGGGCCGTAAATAACACGGTGTATAACTGGACAAATAATAATCCATCAATTGGATTAGCAGCAATTGGATCAGGAAATATCTTTTCATTTACTGCATCCAGCAATGGTGCAAATACCAATACCGCAACGATTATAGTTACACCAGTATTCAATGGTTGCCCGGGATCTCCGAAAACATTTACCATTACTGTTAACCCTATGCCGGATATTGCGCAGCCTTCGGACCAGGCGTTATGCAGCGGTAATTTCACTGCTCCAATAAATTTTACAGGAGCTGTTGCCAATACAGTGTATTCGTGGACGAACAGTGCCCCGTCAATAGGGCTTGCTGCAAGTGGAACTGGAAATATTCCATCCTTCCAGGCCATCAGTGGAACAGCTTCGGCAACTTCAGCAATCATCACAGTAAATACGGCAGCCAATGGATGTGCTGCTCCAGCAAAAACATTCGTGATAATAGTTAACCCCATGCCTAACGTTGTACAACCCGGTAACCAGGCCGTGTGTGACGGGGCAATTATAAATACTGTTAAATTCTCCGGTAATGTTCCTGGTGCAATCTATAAATGGACCAACAATAATGTGTTGATTGGATTACCTGTTTCGGGTACCGGAGATATTGCATCCTTTATTGCGGTAAATAAAACCGGTTCTGCAGTCACAGCGACGATTACTGTGTTGCCAACTACGGCCGATTGTTCGGGTGCAGGAAAAGTTTTTGACATCACCATAAATCCAACACCGGATGTGGTTGCAAAGAATAACGCCAATATCTGTTTAGGCAGTACGGTGCAATTAAATGCAACAGGTGCTTCACAATACAGCTGGACACCGGTGGATCACTTAACCTGTTCCAATTGTGCTAACCCCTTTGCAAAACCTGTTGATTCAATACTATATACCGTTAAGGGAACCAGCGCCGCCGGTTGCTTTGCATTTGATTCGGTTCTGCTAAGTGTGATCAAACCTTTTCAAATGAAGGTAGGCCCCGATGATACCTTGTGTATTGGAGAAATAACCAACCTGGAAGCATTCAATGCAAGAACCTACTTATGGTCGCCGCCAACAGGTTTGAATGGCACGAATGGATCTCATCCAATAGCCAAGCCTTCTGTTACCACTAAATACCAGGTGATCGGTTATGATGGGTATAATTGCTTTACCGACACAGGTTATGTTTTAATAACGGTGGGGCCTAAGCCGAGAGTAAATCTTGGCCCTGATAAAACTTTGTCAACAGGTACGCTGTTGACGTTGAATGCCATAACACAAAACGGCCCTATCATCAATTATTCATGGACGCCGGCACCTGAGCTCAGTTGCAATAACTGCCCGTCGCCAACTACCATTGTAAAGTATAACTCGTTCTTTACTGTTGAAGTAACCAATACTTTTGGTTGTAAGGCCTCAGACACCCTTATGATAAATCCGATCTGTAAAAGTGCACAGGTATTTATTCCGAACGCCTTTACACCCGATGGTGATGGGTTGAATGATATCTTAATGGTGAGAGGACAGGGGATAACCATCAAATCATTCCGCATATTCAACCGCTGGGGTGAACTGGTATTTGAAAAGGAAAATTTTTACCCCAACGATCCTAAGTTCGGGTGGGACGGAAAGGTAAGGGGTATACCTGCAACACCAGATGTGTTTGTTTATACAGCGGAAGTTTTTTGTGATAACGGTATACCATACACCTACAAAGGAAATATTACTGTGCTTAAATAATTAAATAACCTATGCAGCCAATTAAAAAAATATTATTGCTGTTAGTTGTTACCCTGTTAGCAAAGTTTGCCAGCAGCCAGGACATCAATTTTTCACAGTTCTATGATCTGCCTTTATTGAGAAATCCATCCCTTGCGGGGCTTTTTCAGGGTGATATCAGGATTACGTCTGCCTACAGGAACCAATGGCAATCTGTAACGGTTCCGTACCGGACCTTTGGTTTTGGCGCTGAAATAAAAAAACCAATAAGCGAAAGTTCCGATGATTTTTTCACCTATGGCTTACAGTTATCAAGTGATGTTGCAGGTGATTCCAGGCTGAGCCGCACGCAGGCTTTCCCGGTATTTAACTACCATAAATCACTGAGTGGAAATAAAAATACTTATATATCTGCGGGGATAATGGCCGGCCCGGTAATGCAGCGCTTTGATCCTTCTAAATTAGCTTTTGACGACCAGTATGTGAATGGCGCTTATAGCCCCGCAAATCCTACCAAACAAACATTCAACAGTACTAAACTTACTTACTGGGATGGCGCAGCAGGATTATGTTTCAGTAGTGTTGCCGGTGAAAATACACACTATTATATTGGCATGGGCCTGTTCCATTTTACACAACCCAAAGTAGCTTTTCAAAAACAAAACGATATAATCTTAAATAAAAAATGGGTGGTTAATGCAGGTTTTGCTGCACCGCTGAGTGATGAAAATAAACTTATAGCATACCTCGATTATTTTATGCAGGGAGGTAGCCGGCAGGCGCAGGGTGGTTTGATGATCAACCATGATCTTGTGCAGTATGATGAAGATCAGAAGATCAGTATCTCGGGTGGATTATTCTACCGGTTTAAAGACGCTTTTATGCCTGTGGTAAAACTGGATTATTATGATTACAGTATTGGCATGTCGTACGATGTAAACTCCAGTAAACTTAAAACCGCATCGCAATACAGGGGCGCTTATGAAGTAACGATTGCTTATAAGGCATACAATAATAAATACAATACTTCTGCCAATAAAGTAAAGTGCCCATTATTTTACTAAGTCTTTTTACCAAAATAATTACTGTCATTTAAAAAAAAGAAGGTCAGGGGTATAGTAAGATTACTATTGGAAATAAATATTTGTATCAATACTTTTTGTATATTAAAATACGTTAGTTAGGTCTAGGATTTTGTGGAAAAAGATAATATCGATTTACTCACAAAACCCGCTGTTGGTATGGTTTTTGGAAAATACCAGTAATCTTAAATCCTATTTTATGAGAACCATTTCATTTTTAGTTGTAGCCTGCCTGGTTTTATTCGTGGTAATTTTCACGCTGATCACCATCCTGTTTGTCAAATACTAAATAAACTAACGCCATAATTGTGGTTTCAACTACCGCCACTTTATTAATTCAGCTGGGCTGTATGTTCAGCGTCGACGAAAACCGCCTCATTAAAATCTTTTACTACATTGTATAAAGTATCCCTTTCTACGGGATGTCTTTTAACCTGTTTGATCAATGTCACCAATTCCTGGGTACTCATTTTTGGCGTTTGCTCTTCACTGCCCGCCATGCTGTAAATTTTGGTGCTGTCATCAATAGTACCATCAATATCATTTACACCAAAACTTAAACTCAATTGTGCATTCTGCCTGCCCAGCATTGGCCAGTAAGCTTTAAGGTGAGGGAAATTATCCAGGTAAATCCTTGCGATAGCATACAGGCGCATATCTTCTGTGATGGAACTTTCCGGCACATGGCTCATATCATTATCATGGTTGCGGAATTTTAAAGGAATAAAAGTATTGAAGCCCCGTCCGAACGGATCATCCGGGCGGGCCTTTGTCTTATCCTGCAGTTCACGCAACCTTCTCATATGGTCAACACGGTGTTCATATTTTTCAATATGTCCGTACAACATGGTAGCGTTGCTGTGCATGCCTAATTTATGCGCTTCTTCATGAATGGATAACCAGCCATCTGCATCCACTTTATCGCCTGCGATCTGTTCCCTTATTTCCGGATGGAAGATCTCAGCACCACCACCGGGCAAACTGTCTAAACCGGCATTATGTAGTTTCTTCATACCTTCTGCAGTAGATAATTTTGCTTTCCGGAACATATAATCCAGTTCAACGGCAGTAAATGCTTTTACATGCAGTTCGGGACGGTGTGCTTTTATTTTTTGCATCAGCTCAATAAAATAATCCATATTCATTTTTGGATGCACGCCACCAACGATATGTACTTCAGTAATAGGCTTGCCATCATAACTTTTTACGATATCCAGCATCTGGTCGATGCTTAATTCCCATCCATCTTCTTTATGTGCATACAGGCGGCTGTAGCTGCAGAACTTACAACTGAATACACAAACATTGGTAGGCTCAATATGAAAATTGCGGTTGAAATAAGTTTTGTCACCGTGTAGTTTTTCCCTGATAAAATTGGCCAGTGTGCCTACGAAAGCAAGGCTGCCTTTTTCAAAAAGTGCCAGGCATTCGGCATCAGTAATTCTTACGCCAGCTTTAACTTTTTGTGCTATACTTTTTAAGGCAGTATCAGGAGTAGTATTGATTAAAATATCTATTGAAGTACTCATCGGTATTTTTTTTGCAAAGTTACACTGATAATGGAAGTTGGAACATTATTTTTGCTATTATTATTTTTTTGTACTGTTAAAATAGGAGATGCCAGTATGCCTGTGTTGATCTTAAAATTACCATGCTGCTGTCCTGTGATTTCAGAATAAATTGTATATCTTCCAAGTCTAAACTAAACCCGGCATGAATATTAAGATTCGTCTTACAATAATGAGTTTTCTACAGTTTTTTGTTTGGGGTATCTGGCTCATCTCCCTGGGAGGATATATGTTTATAAATTTTGGTTCGGAGCATAATATTGGTTCTAAAATTGGCAACACTTATGGAACCATGGGATGGGCATCTTTGTTTATGCCTGCTTTAATGGGTATTCTTGCGGATAAGTATTTGAGGGCAGAAATTGTTTTGGGTATTTGCCATATACTTGGAGGCGGAGCTCTATTTTATGCCAGTACAGTTACAAATGCAGGAGACATGTATTGGGCTATTTTTTTAGTCAGCTGTTTTTACATGCCTACAATTGCTTTAAGTAATTCTGTTTCGTACAGTTTGTTAAGCAAAAACAATATTGATATCCAAAAATCTTTTGCACCGATACGTTTCTTTGGTACTGTAGGGTTTATTGTAGCGGAAACAGCAGTTGATCTATTGGGGTGGACCAAGAATAACCACCAGTTTTACTTTGCGGCAGCAGCGGCAATATGCACGGGTTTATATAGCTTTAGTTTGCCTGCTGTTGAAGTTAGCAGATCAACAGAAAAAAAATCTTTTGCAAGTCGTTTAGGTCTCGATGCATTCCAGTTATTTAAAAGCTCAATCATGGCTAAGTTTTTTTTGTTTGCCATGTTTTTAGGTGCGGCATTACAAATAACAAATATGTTTGGTAATCCTTTTTTGGGAGATTTTGCAAAAATGCCTGAATATGCTGAAAGTTTTGCTGTAAAACACAGCAATATCCTTATATCGCTTTCTCAATATTCTGAGACACTTTTTATTCTTGCCATACCATTTTTCCTGCGACGCTTTGGGATAAAGTGGGTAATGTTTATCAGTATGGTGGCATGGGTACTCAGGTTTGGTTTATTTGGGGTTGGTAATCCTGGTCCCGGATTATGGCTATTGCTATTATCAATGATCGTTTATGGAATGGCTTTCGATTTCTTCAATATTTCGGGATCATTGTTTGTTGATAAGGAATCTAAACCTGGCATTAGAGCCAGCGCACAAGGGTTATTTATGTTAATGACAAACGGACTGGGCGCTATTCTTGGGGGACTATTTGCGGGGGAAGTAGTTGATCATTTTACTGACGGTGCCGGATCAAAAAACTGGCAGAACATTTGGTTTTCGTTTGCAGCATATGCGTTTGTAATTGCCGTGTTATTTTTACTATTATTCAAATACAAACACGATCCTAATGCCATAAAAAATGTACACCCCGAACCTTTACTACCAATGGAATAAAAATACTTTTTACAATAAAATAAAAATCTCCGGTGAACGCCGGAGATTTTTTATTGAGTACAATGATATATTTACTTCAATGCTTCGATCTTCTTCACAAAATTAGCTTTTGGCTGCGCACCTACTAATTTGTCAACCACCTGGCCGCCTTTTACAAAAAGGATGGCAGGAATGCTGGTGATACCATAGTTCATCGAAACCTGGGGGTTATGGTCAACATTTACTTTGCCGATATTTACCTTGCCTTCGTATTCTTTACTAAGTTCTTCAATTACAGGGCCTATTGCACGGCATGGACCGCACCATTCTGCCCAAAAGTCAATAACCGTCAATTTATCGCTTTCTAAAACGTCTGTCTTAAAGTTTGCATCTGTGAATTCGTGTGCCATATTGTATAGTTTTTTATTTTCTTAAAAGAGGACAAATTTAAGTCCAAACTTTTTAATATGAATTAATGACATATCCACAGTATGTGCTGAAAAATATTGACATATATCGAGCCAGCTTGTCGCAAGCGTTGGACGGCTTAGAGCCGTCATGACGATTAAGCTTCGCTTGCATTTAACAATATTAAAATTTAATTTTATTAGCTAAAACCTATTTTATGTATCTGATCAGAGAAGTATTCCAGGCAAAGCCGGGGAAGGCCAAAGACCTGGTTAAAATGTTTAAACTGGCAGCGCCACATTTCGCAAAACTGGGGCAAATGAACCATATGAGGGTGATGACTGATGTAGTGAGTAATTACTGGACGGTAATTGTAGAATCGGAAACTGCAGATCTTTCCGGCTTCTTCACCAACATGCGCAGTGCCACCATGAGTGATGAATTAAAAGACATCATGAAAGGCTATATGGATTGCGTTGAAGGCGGAAAGAGGGAATTATTTATGATCGAGTAAGTGGCATAGGCGCCAGGCGGCCGGAGCTGTCATCAAGCCTATGCCGTTACAACGCTCACTTCCACCTCTATATTTTCGTTCAGGAACAGTGCCATTTCATCATTCATGGTAAAGCCTTTTTCGAGGCTGTACATCCCCACTTTGTGGTTATTGCGTACATCTTTTACATTGAATTTTATGGATGTTTTACCGGGGTTGGCTTTAATGTTCTGGTCAATGAAATTAATGAAGCCGGCATTAATAAATTGAGGCTGCACATCAATGATCACCTGTTTGGTAAGGCTCGTCTTTACCGTTTCCAGTAAATGTATCCTGTTAAGATTAAATTGGTATTCATTACCGTTATACCGTTGTTTAAAACCACCTTCTACCATTACGATCATTCCTTTTTCGAGGTAATTCTGGTACTTCACATAATCCTCGCTCCAAAGCATAAACTCTGCTTTACCAGTAAAATCTTCAATGGTGAGGATACCAAAATTTTTACCGGTCTTGGTAAGCCGGTGTGCCGCATCGATTACCAGTCCCGCAACACGAAATTGTTTCGCAGGGTTCGGATTGCTGTTGACTGTATTTTTAAACTCTGCATAATCCGCCAGAGAAGTGATATTGTAATGTTTTAATTCAAACTTATAATTATCCAGCGGATGCCCGCTGATATACATTCCCGTTACTTCTTTTTCATAATCCAATTGCTGTACCAATGGCCAGGGTTCACAAATAGATAATTTGGGTGGCATGATCTCGGGCATGGCCAAATCTCCAAACAAAGTGTTGGATGTATTGGCGGCCTGTGACTGAAATACGTTTCCAAATTTGATGATCTTCTCCAGCCCGCTAACATCACCGGGTGCCTGGTAAAAATATTGTGCACGGGAAATATCTTTAAAGCAATCAAAGGCGCCGCTGTAAGCAAGACTTTCCATTGATTTTTTATTGACGGATTTTTGATTGCAACGTTTTGCCAGGTCAAAAATGCTTTGAAAATGCCCATGCTTATCTCTTTCAATAATGATATCTTCAATAGCTTTTTCTCCAACACCTTTTAAGCCGCTGAAACCAAAACGTATCTCTCCCTTATCGTTTACTGCAAAACCATTCTGGCTCTCGTTGATATCAGGCCCTAAAACTGTTAAGCCCATTCGTTTACATTCTTCCATGAAAAAAGTAATCTTGTCAATGCTGCCCGCATGATTTAAAACTGCGGCCATATATTCGCTGGGATAATGCGCTTTTAAATAAGCGGTTTGATAGGCCACGAAAGCATAACAGGTACTATGCGATTTATTGAACGCATATTGCGCAAAAGCCTCCCAGTCGGTCCAGATCTTTTCCAGTTTTTCTGCAGGGTGTCCCTTTGCGGTAGCACCTTCAACAAACTGTGCTTTCATTTTATTCAGCACGGTAATTTGTTTTTTACCCATTGCCTTCCGCAACACGTCGGCATCGCCTTTACTGAATCCTGCCAGCTTTTGAGAAAGCAACATTACCTGTTCCTGGTATACTGTGATACCGTAGGTCTCTTTCAGGTGTTCCTCCATATCAGGCAGATCATATTCTACCTGTTTTTTACCATGTTTACGATCAATATAATCCGGGATATAACTCATCGGACCCGGTCGGTACAACGCGTTCATGGCTATGAGGTCATCAAACTTATCCGGCTTCAGTTCACGCAAATATTTTTGCATACCGGCACTTTCAAATTGAAAAGTACCGTTGGTATCGCCATGCTGGTATAATTGATAGGCTTTTTCATCATCTAAAGGAATGGTATCAATTTCAATTGCTATCCCATGATTCTTTTTAATGAGCAATAGTGCCGTCTTTAAAATACTTAAGGTCTTTAAACCCAAAAAGTCCATTTTTATTACACCGGCTTCTTCGATGGAATTACCTTCTATCTGTGTAAGCCATAACTCACTTTCTTTAGAGGTGGCCACAGGCAATAATTCTGTCAGGTCTTTGGGTGCGATGATGATGGCAGATGCATGTATTCCGGTGTTGCGAACAGAACCTTCCAATATTTCTGCTTCGTGCAGGATAGTGCTGCGCAGGTCGGTGCCTTTATAGATCTCTCTTAATTGTTTTACATTTTCCAGGTCATCGGCCTGCAGGGCTTCTTTCTCTTCTAATGATTTTTCGCCGGTCTTTGCTTCTTTGATGGTGAATGGCGCATGCAGTAATCTTTTTAAATTAATACCCGGCCTTTCAGGGATTAATTTAGATAATGCCCGGCTTTCAGTTAAGGGCAGGTCCATTACGCGGGCAACATCGGCAATACTGCTTTTTGCGGCCATGGTTCCATAAGTGATGATCTGCGCTACCTGGTTCTTACCATATTTCTGTACTACATAATCGATTACTTTTTGCCGTCCGTCATCGTCAAAATCCGTGTCGATATCGGGCATGCTCTTACGTTCGGGGTTAAGGAACCTTTCGAACAGCAGGTTATATTTTATGGGGTCGATATTGGTAATGCCGATGCAATAGGCAACTGCACTTCCTGCTGCCGAGCCACGGCCGGGGCCAATGAATACCCCGATATCACGTCCATGTTTGATGAAATCACTTACAATTAAAAAGTAGCCCGCAAATCCCATCTTCCTGATCACACCCAGTTCAAATTGCAGGCGTTCTTCGCTTTCAGGAGTTAATACTTTGTATCTTTCTTTAGCACCGCTCCAGGTTAAATGTTCCAGGTAATCGTCCTGCGATTTAAAATTTGCAGGCACTTCAAAAAAGGGGAGGAGTATTTCTTTCTTCAGGTCCAGCACTTCAATCTTATCTACAATCTCGTTGGTATTGTCGATAGCCTGCGGCAGATCGTCAAATACTTTGGTCATTTCCACCGTATTCTTCAAATAGAACTGGTCGTTGGGGAATCCAAAGCGTTTATTTTTTATTAAGATATCATCGTCACTGAATTCACGGTTGGCAGGAGTGGCCTGCTTTTCACCGGTGTTGATACAAAGCAAAATATCATGCGCATTAAAATCAGACTGCTCTACGTAATGGCTATCATTACTGGCAATCACCTTGACATTATATTTTTTGGCGAATTTTAACAGCACGGCATTCACTTTTTCCTGGTCGGGAATACCATGGCGCTGCAATTCAATATAATAATCCTGCTGGAAAATATTGAGCCACCATTTGAATTCATTCTCGCCTTCTTCTTCACCTTTTTTTAAAATAGTTTGGGGAACCAATGCGCCGAGGCAACAGGTGGTAGCAATCAATCCTTCATGGTATTTATGGATGAGTTCTTTATCAATGCGCGGGTACTTCGAATACATGCCCTCTATATAGCCCAGTGAAGTAAGTTTCACTAAATTCTTATACCCAATATCATTCTTTGCCAAAAGGATCTGGTGATGGCGCGGATCTTTTTCTTCTTTACTGAATGTTTTACGGTGCCTGTCGGCGGTAATATAGAACTCGCAGCCCACAACAGGTTTTACTTTAAGAGAGCCGTCGGCATTTTTATGATTGTAAGCTTCTTTTACAAATTCAAAAACACCGAACATATTGCCATGGTCGCTAATGGCCAATGCCGGCATATTATCCGCCATCGCTTTTTTATACAGGTTTTTTATAGAGGCGGCCCCGTCTAAAAGAGAGAATTGCGTGTGAACGTGTAAGTGAGAAAATTTCATGCCCCTGTCCCCTAACGGGGAACTTTATTTTAAATTTTATTAATATTTCCAATCAACCTTATTCACTGTACTGTACAACTCAAGGAAGCCTTCTACGGATTTTTATTCTTCCAAAGCCCCTTTTCCGCAGGATGCTGCGCAACGATTTGGCATACAAATATCGGTTACAATAAAATCATTGCTTCATCCGTTTTATCCACAAGCTATAGGAAATTTAGGCTCCTGAGAATGAACAGCTTAGGAAATAAGTTTTGTAAAAGCTTGTAATTGCCGGCATAGGAGCGTAACTTTGCGGGGCATCGGAAAAATTTATTTATTAATTAGTTTGTAGGACAAGGTTCAAAGACAGGATTAGATAAACAGCGTAATTTAAGAACAATCAGACGACCAAAGAACACAAGATTAAGTCGTACATACGCTTAAACCAAAAGTTTACGTATGAAACACTTATTTTTTGTTGCTGTTGCCGCCGGCATATTTTCAGGAACATCAATATCCGTACATGCACAAACCGCAGTTAATTCAGTGAAGTTTGTGGCATCACCAAAGAAATCTACACAGTTTATTGAGGGCATTGAAATAAAACGCGGAGCTACAGCTGCTGCGGAAGCCGATGTATGGACTGCCAGGCCAGTAACCAAACCTGCTCCCACAACCGTTACGAAACCGGTTTATAAAACTACTGGCAATAGCGGGAATTTTATTGAAAACTGTACCTCATTACAATTCAAATATGCCCAGTTGATGGACATTGATGTTGAATTGATCACCAATACCAAACTATACGCCGTTATTGAAGATTGGTGGGCCACCCGTTATCGTTATGGCGGCACCACAAAAAAAGGTATCGACTGTAGTGCTTTTACAGGCGCTTTATTTAACGCGGCTTTTTGTCTTACCCTTCCACGTACGGCGAGAGACCAATATGCGCAGTGTGATAAAATAGATAGAGAAAATTTATGCGAAGGGGACCTCGTATTTTTTAATACAAGAGGTGGAGTGAGCCATGTGGGTGTTTACCTGGTCAATGGTTATTTTGTACATAGTAGTGTGCACGGCGGTGTTACCATCAGCAGCCTTGACGAAGATTATTACAGTAGAAAATATATTAGCGGGGGAAGAGTGAACCAGGAGCAGTAAGCTACTTGCTATGAAAATTAAAAGGGAGCCGGAAGGCTCCCTTTTTTATTTTGAAAGAAAATATTAAATATTCAATTTCCAATGTTCAATGATCAATATAAAACACCATTGCATTTCATTGAAATTTGAGTATTAAGCATTGAATATTGAACATTATTCTTAGCTGAAACGCTAAATATTATTACTAACAGAATTTAATCAATCTTCCTCGTCTTCACATAAAAATTCGGATTCACCACGAAGGTCTTTTTATCATACCAATCAGCCAGGCTAAGGGTTTGCCATTTTGCTGATGGCTTAATCCATTGTTCGCTCTTGTCTAGTTTTCCAAAAGAAATTTTTAACGGCAGGCTGAAGCCGGCAACTGCGCTATCATACCTGAAAGAAACGGTATTACCCTGTATCTTGTATTGTAATACAGGGATCATTATTGTACGCAGGTATTGGTCAAATACTTTACTGAAATCGATCCTGCTTTGTTTGCTGATATAATCTTCAATTTGTTTGGTGGTAACTGTTTGATGATAGAATGTTTTATTCAATCCCCTTAAGATCATCCTGAACTTTTCATCGTCATTGATCACCTGGCGAATGCTGTGCAGCATGTTGCCACTTTTTGGATACATATCACCACTGCCTTCCTGGTTCACATTATAAATCCCAATGATGGGCATATCATTGCTTATGCCCCTTCTTGTGCCAACACAATAAGCATTGCCCGCATCTTTACCATACCAGAAATCCGTGAACAATGTCTCGCTGTAATTGGTAAAACCTTCATGCACCCACATGTCGGCAATATCTTTGCTGGTGATATTATTGGCAAACCATTCGTGGCCGCTTTCATGCACAATAATAAAATCCCATTTCAATCCCCAACCGGTACCGCTCAGGTCTCTTCCTAAATAACCATTTTGATAGCCGTTGCCATAAGCAGTGGCGCTCTGGTGCTCCATCCCTAAATGTGGTGCATCAACTAATTTATAACCATCAGCATAAAATGGATAGGGGCCAAACCAGTGTTCAAAAGCCTTCATCATTCTGGGGGCATTAGCAAAATGTTTTTTTGCTTTTTCTAAATTTTCTTCCAGCACCCAGTAATCCATATCAAGATCTCCTTTCTCACCTTTAAACACTTCACCAAAATGCGTGTACTTGCCAATGTAAGGAATGATATTATAATTGTTAATGGGTGCTGTAACTGCCCAATCGTAAGTGGCAGTGCCATCGCCGTTAATGATTTTACCACGATAACGGCCATTGCCAACACACATCAAACTATCGGGGCAGGTGATATGCATTTCCGCACTATCCGGTTCATCGCTTTGATGATCTTTACAAGGATACCATACGCTTGCACCCAGCCCCTGGCAGGCAATACTTACCCATGGGCTGCCATCCTTACTTTTTTTCCAGATCAGACCACCATCCCATGGCGGGCGGCGTGCAATTCGGGGTTTGCCGTGGTAGTACGCAGTTAACTTATACGACAATATTTTTTCAAAAGATAACTGGTCGGTCTTAAAGAAATAGGCATTGCCATCTTTTGTAAATGGAATATTAGTTTTCGAATTTTTGTTGAGGCTGTTGGGAATAAGTATAAAAATACTGTCCAGCATCATAGGTTCCTGCAGGTCGATCTGCATTATATCTCCTTTCTTCAATGGTTTAAATGAGATAACATTATACCCACTGATCATACTATCTGCAATATTAAACTTCACATGCAGGTCATATTTCAATACATCCCACCAATCCCTAGAAGGACCGTAAGTGCCACGCAAAGTATCGGCATGGGTAAAGGCGGCCATCTTTTTAAGCGGCTGTGCCTTTAAAGAATTAAAAATTAAAAAGGAAAAATTAGAAAGGAGAAAAGCTTTTATGATTTGCTTCATATTAGTTTGTTTATTAAGTGCTAATTTAGTTTTCTTTATTTACCTTTATGCACCTTTCATCAAATAAATATTGCAGTGGCCTTTTGCCATTTGCCTTTTGCCTTTTGCTTTCGGCTTGTTCTAACCACGAGCATCCTGACAAAAAAATATTTCATTACAACGAAAGCAGTGGCCTTGCATCACTCGATCCTGCGTTTGCCAAGAACAAACAGGTGATGTGGTCGGTGCACCAAATCTACAATACCCTGGTTGAGATCGACAGTAACATGCAATCAGCGCCATCAATTGCAAAGCGATGGACCATCTCCGGTGATAATTTGACTTTCACTTTCTATTTACGCGATGATGTTTTTTTTACAGATGATGATTGTTTTACAAGGGGTAAAGGACGACGGTTAACTGCGCATGATGTGGAGTACAGTTTCAAAAGGATCGTTGATAAAAATACGGCCAGCCCCGGCGCATGGATATTCAATAACCGTGTTGACTCTTTAAATGGATTTAAAACTATTGATGATACTACGTTTCAACTAAAATTGGTTCGGCCCTTTCAATCTATACTCGGCATATTGAGTATGCAGTATTGTTCCATCGTTCCCAGAGAAGCGGTAGAAAAATATACAAATGATTTTCGCCGCCACCCCGTAGGCAGCGGTCCGTTCAGTTTTGTGGCATGGGAAGAAGGGCAGGCCCTGGTATTAAAAAAAAATGAACATTATTTTGAGAAAGACAGGGCAGGAAAATCATTACCTTATATAGATGGTATCAAAGTTTCTTTTTACGACAGCAAGGCAACTGAATTTTTAGAGTTCCAGCAAAACCGGCTGGATTTTATTGACGATATCGATCCTTCTTTTAAAGATGAAGTACTCACCAAAACGGGTAACCTGAAAAAAATATGGGAAGGTAAAATTGAACTGCAAAAGCAGCCGTATCTCAACATAGAATATTTAGGGATATTGGTTGATGAGCAGAATGACCTCGTAAAAAACTCTCCGCTGCGTTTGCAAAAAATACGGCAGGCCATCAATTATGGTTTCGACAGGAGAAAGATGATGCTTTATTTGCGCAACTCCATTGGCATTGCAGCCGAAAGCGGTTTTGTTCCCTGTGGCTTGCCCTCCTTTGATTCGGTGAATGTAAAAGGTTACCAGTATAATGTTGTGAAAGCAAAACAATTATTGGCAGGGGCCGGTTATCCGAATGGGAAAGATCTGCCAGTAATAAAATTACTCACCATTCCTATTTACGGCGACCTTGGAAGTTATATCGCCAACGAGTTGAGGCAGATTGGTATCAATATAGAAGTGGAAGTGATACAAAAAAATTTATTGCTTGAGCAAACTTCCAAATCACAGGCCTTATTTTTCCGCGGTAGCTGGATCGCTGATTACCCCGATGCGGAAAATTATCTTAGTGTTTTTTATAGTAAAAATCCTGCGCCGCCTAACTATACCCGTTATAAAAATCCGGCTTATGATGTGTTATATGAAAAAGCCCTATCAGAAAAGAATGACAGCCTGCGTTATAAACTTTACCAGGAGATGGATAAATTGATTATTGCTGATGCGCCCGTGGTGCCGCTATGGTACGATATGGCGATTCATTTAGTACACACCAATATCAAAAATTTTCCTCCCAATAGTTTGAATTTGCTTGAGCTGCGGAGAACAAGAATTGAATGATTTTATTACACGAATTTAAAGGCACGAATTACACGGATTAAAAATACAATAAAATAGAATGGTGTTGAAGAAATGAACAACACTAACCACAAAATTATATTAATTCGTGTAATTAGCGTAATTCGTAAAAATTCGTGTAATAATACCCCTTAATGTTTCTTCAATTTATTTTTAAACACCTTCTCAAATTTTTCCAGCTTCGGCCTGATCACAAACTGGCAATAGCCCTGGCTGGTATTATTGTTATAATAATTCTGGTGATAGTCTTCAGCAGGATAAAATACGTCAAATTTTTCCAGCGTAGTTACAATAGGGTTATCCCAGGCGCCGCTTTTATCCAATTCGGCTTTATACTTTTCCGTTTTTGTTTTCTGTTCTTCATTATGATAAAAAACCACGCTGCGGTATTGCGGTCCTGCATCAGCGCCCTGCCTGTTTAAAGTAGTAGGGTTATGTACCTGCCAGAATACTTCCAGTAATTCATCAAAACTGATCCTGGAAGAATCGTAAACAATATTGAGGCATTCGGCGTGCCCGGTAGTTTTACTGCAAACTTCTTCGTAAGTTGGATTGGGTACAGTGCCACCACTGTAACCGCTGGTTACTTTTTCTACGCCTTCCAGTTGCTGGAAGACTGCTTCAGTACACCAGAAACAACCGGTTCCAAAAGTGGCTGTGTCTAGCGTTAGCGGAGTTGAACTGCTGGGATTTGAACTGGTCATATTTTTACTCTCCTTTTTTATTTTAGTGCTATTGTCTTTTTGAGCGCAGGAATATATTCCCACAAAACTAATGATCGATGCAAGGAATGGTTTAATCATTGTTTTTCTTTCGACTATATACGCAAAGTCATTTTAGTTAGTTTGCAAAACGATTTTCGTTGAGATAAGTTTAACAAACACCAATTTATTTATGATTCTTCCAATGTTACAACATACCAACCTTAAGCTTTTAGCTTTTTGCCTGTTGCTTTATACGCTATCTTCATGCCAGTGTAAAAAACAGGCAATAATGGCAGACAATACTACTTATGCCTTTCAGATTAAACCGGGGCAGGACCTTAAACAGGCAATACAAAAACTGGTTATGGCAAACCAAATTAAAGCAGGCTGGATCAGTGCCTGCGTGGGTAGCCTTACCAATTATACTATCCGTTTTGCCAACCAGCCCAATGGCAGTTCGGGTAACGGCCATTTTGAAATTGTAAGCGTGGCAGGAACTGTTTCTATTAACGGTTCTCATTTGCACATCAGTATCAGCGATAGCACCGGTAAAACCATCGGTGGGCATTTGATGGATGGTTGTGCGATCTACACTACCGCGGAGATGGTTATTTTATCCAGCAATGACCTTGTTTTCAAAAGAGAAAAAGGCGGTTCAATGCCATGGGAAGAATTACGGGTGGAAAACGTAAAAGGAACCAGGCTTTAATACGAAAATATTTTTTTAAGAAGTGCGAATAGATTGAGTAGTTAATAAATTGTTTTTGGAGCGAACACAAACCATAAGTGCAGTGAAACTTTTTATCATTTCCCCTGTTATCAAAAGAATTGCGCGGGTTTCTATTGGAGCACAGTTTTCGCTGGTGGTACATCCTTATCACTGGTCGTCTTGGTAAACGACAGTGCCTGCAATAACCGGGTAATTTAGTTTTTGTTAAATGCAGCGCTTATTTTGTCAAAAGTATCATCTTTAACAACTACAACCTATTTTTGCATAAATTTACGTAAGTAAACAATTTACATGAAAAAATTACTGTTCATACTGGCGGCATTATCACTTTCCTTCGGTGCAGTTGCACAAAAAAGGGAAGATGCTAAAAAGGCTAAAAAAGAGGAAAAGCGTAAACGTATCGATGCATTGATCAAGCAGGAGGAGGAAGGCGTCATTGCTTACAAGAAGCAAACGGTGTTTGGGCTAAAACTTATAAGTGATGGCTACGGCGCTTTCTTTGAAATGGGCCGCGGTAAATCCATTAAAAAAAGTATGCTGTACCAGATTGAGATCAGTGAACGCAAACACCAGAAAGAAGAGAAGATCTCCAGTGCGGCCAATTTTTCATCGCCTTTTATTTATGGCAAACTAAACTTTTTTTACCCTGTTAAGTTAGGGCTGCAGCAACAATTATTATTCGGCAATAAAAGTAACAAGAACGGCGTGAGCATTTCTGGAAATATAGGCGGGGGGCTGGCATTAGGTTTATTAAGGCCTTATGAAATAGAGGTGGATAAAGCTGGTCAGCGGACCTTTGTACGTTACGATTCACCGGACAGTTTGCTGTTTGTAAATGCGTGGAGCGATAACTCTGCATCAGGGCCAAATTTCGGCACCGGGTGGAAAAATTTAAAATTAACGCCCGGTATTTATCTAAAACCTGCCGTTCGTTTTGACTATGGAAAATTAAATGAACTGGTAAGTGCAATAGAAGTAGGGCTGAATGCTGAATTCTATTCAAAAAAAATTCCCCAGATGTTGTATACCAAGGAAAAACAATTTTTCTTTTCTGCTTATTTTGCTTTGATGTTTGGGAAGAGGAAGTAAGTTGATGGTTGATGGTTGAGCGTATGATTATTGAAACAGGTCATTTTAATTTTTAAGAAAAACAGCTTAGTACAGATGATAGCATTACCAGTGATTGACGGTACAGTAGAGGAGAAACCCAAAAAACCAAACTGGTTAAGGGTTAAATTACCTATCGGGGCAGAATACAAGCATGTACGGAATTTAGTTGATACCCATAAACTCCATACGATTTGCGAAAGCGGCAATTGTCCAAATATGGGCGAATGCTGGGGTGCAGGCACGGCTACATTTATGATACTGGGTAATATCTGTACAAGAAGCTGTGGTTTTTGTAACGTGGCTACGGGCAGGCCGCTTGAAGTTGACTGGGACGAACCACAACGTGTAGCCGAAGCCATTAACCTGATGAAAGTAAAGCATGCTGTTATTACTTCTGTAGACCGCGATGAACTGAAAGATGGCGGCAGCATCATATGGTACAATACCATCAAAGCCGTAAAGGCATTGAACCCCGATACCACTTTAGAAACATTGATCCCCGACTTTAAAGCAGAGAAAGAAAATATACAACGTGTAATTGATGCAGCACCGGAAGTAGTGAGCCATAATATTGAAACTACAGAACGACTCACCAAACAGGTGCGCATCCAGGCTAAGTATGGGCAAAGTATGGAAACGCTGAAGATTTTAAAAGAAGGCGGTATGCGTACTAAAAGCGGTATCATGTTGGGATTGGGGGAAGAAAAAGAAGAAGTGATACAAACATTAAAAGACCTCTATGCAAGCCATGTAGATGTAGTTACCATTGGCCAATACCTGCAGCCTACTAAAAAGCATTTACCCGTTGCACGTTTTGTACATCCTGATGAATTTGCGGAATACAGAGAGATAGGGTACAACTTAGGTTTTGATTATGTAGAAAGCGGACCGCTGGTTCGTTCTTCTTACCACAGCGAAAAACATGTGATAAAAGGATGGGGGAGGAATAAGTGGGAGAGTGAAAAGTTAATTGGTTAATTAGCTTATTAGTTAATTGGGTGAATAATTAATTCGTGTAATTTGTTTTTATAATTCGTGCAATTCTATCTTCCAAGCCACTCCTTAAAACCATTCACCCTTTCCCTGCTCACAATAGTTTCTGCAGTGGTAACCGGGCAGATCTCTACTTTTAATCTTCCACCCAACCAGGTATGTACTTTTTTTACAGACTCGATATTGACCAATAGATGCCGGTTGATCCGGTAAAAATTATCGGGCTCCAATTGTTCTTCCAGTTGTGACAGATTGCTCTCCAGTAAATATTTTGTGCCATTAAAATCCACGGCATAACAGAGTTTGCCATCTGCAAAACAATAGGCTGTATTGTCTATTTTTAAATAACTTAATTGCTGCCCGCGTTTTATTAAAAGCCGCTCTTTATATTTTACGGCATTCATATCCTGCACCAGCTTTAATATCTTATCAGAAAAATTATTTTGAGCTTTAGGGTATAACTGCTGGTATTTATCCAATGACTGATGCAGGTCATTTTCATCTACAGGTTTTAGTAAATAGTCAATGCTGTTTACTTTAAATGCTTTTAAAGTGTATTGGTCAAATGCCGTGGTGAAGATAACCGGTGCGGTTACAGTTGTTTGTTGAAAAATATCAAAGCTCAATCCATCAGCCAATTGAATATCCATAAAGATGAGATCGATATGTTGTGCAGTAGATAAATATTGCACACTGGATTCAACGCTATCGAGCTGGTGAGCAATTTCAATATCGATGCTGTAGCCCTTTAATAATTTGGTAAGCCTGTTGGCTGCAGGAATTTCATCTTCAATAATAATTACTCTCATATCAGTTATCGATGAGTGGAATGGACACTGTAAAATTTGTTTCGTTTTCTGTTACTTTTACCGGTGTATCACTGAGCAGTTTGTAACGGTTGCGGATATTATCCAGGCCAATGCCGGTAGATTCATTAACCTGTTTTTTCATCTGCAGGTTATTGCTTATCACCAGGCTGCCGTTTTCTGTAAACACATCAATATGCAACGGTTTGTCAGAGGAAACAATATTATGCTTGATGGCATTTTCCATTAGTATCTGTAACGACAGCGGCACAATTCTCTTTTGCATTTTACCCGGGGGGATATTGATATTTACCTCCAGGTTTTTATCAAACCTCGTCTTCAATAAAAAAGTATAGGCATTCAATACATCCAGTTCATCTTTTAAAGAAATACTCTTTTCATCTTTTACCTCTAAAATATGGCGGTATACTTTTGATAATTGCTGTACAAAGTTAACCGCGTGTTCGGGGTTTTCAGGAATAAGCGAACAAAGCGTATTGAGATTATTGAAAAGAAAATGTGGGTTCACCTGTGTACGTAAAGCGTTCAGTTGTGCAGCGAGATTTTCCCTTTTCAAATTTTCTGTTTCTTCAACCGAATGGCGTAATTCATTCATGAAATAAATGCTTTCATAAATGGCAATGATCATGATAGTGCAAAACAACGCTGCAGAATTGGAATGAATAAGAATATCTGCAACTGAAAGATTACTGCCAGCTACTTCATAAATGTCTTTAGTGAATTGGCCAAAGATCATATTGCCGGCAACTGTAAATACAAACATTAAAACCGATTGAAACCTTATTCTCATTCTTACATCCTGGAACAAAGAATACCGTTTGCGGCTATAAATCATGATGTACCGGTTGCCTATCCAGATGAAGGAGGTAATAGCTAAAGTAGCGAAGTATTTATCCCACGTCAATGCAGGAGGCCTGTTGAACCTGCAGCCCATAAATACAATAGGAATAATAAAACTTAATAACGGAATACCTATTGCCATAAGTATACCGTCGTTAAATCCTATCCTGCAATTGTATTTACGCATATCGTAAAGTTAAGCAAATCAAAAGCTGATCTGGTAATTTATGTTGGGAAAAAATCCTATTTGATTGACCTGGTTCACCAAACCTGTTTTGGGGTTGAGTGTTTGTACATAAATATTATTTCTTGCTGTAATATTCTGTAGGTCTACATACCATTTCTGCGTTACTTTTTTTAGGTTGCGGATATAAGAGAATTTCAGGTCCCACCGTAAATAGGTTTCGTGCCGCTGGCTATAGGCTTCAGTCTCTTTATAGATTACATAGCCGGCATTTTTAGATGCATTGATATCAAACGCGGTGTACCGCTGCCCACCGGTAACAGTGAGTTTAGTGTCGATGCTGAAATTGGTTTTGCTATTCAGCTTAAATTCTCTTCCGCCCAATGCATTGATCACATAATTGCTGTTGAATGCAGTGTTGCGCCAAACATGATCACTGCCCTTGTACCTGGATTCAAATACCGAAGCAGTAAGCAGGTAATACAAACCTTCGTGTAAAAAATGTTCCAGTGTTAACTCCAATCCATAGTTATAACCTTTGCCATTGTTTACTAAGTTAGTTTTATCCGGGAACCCAAAATCTGCACCGGAATTCAACATGCTGAAACTGCTGGCTGTTTTTTCTACAGCTGCGTTATAAATGTACTGACCATATACTTCGGATTTTAAGCGGAACTGTTTGGAGAAACTGATATCATAAGCCAACACAGCATGAAGGCTTTTTACAAAGTCAAGTTCTTTATTAGTTAATACGGTTTGCCCTGCATTGTTTTTTGATTGATAAAAATATACTTCCAGGGGTTGCGCCTGGCTATGCAATCCTGCACCGATAGCAATGGATTGACTGGCTTTGAATTGGTATTTCATATTCCACCTTGGTTCAATGCTGCTGGTATTGTTAAAAGTAAAATCCTGGAAATAAAGCCCCAGGTTAGAAGATAGTTTATCCGTGAACCGATAGCCAAAATTCATGAAGCTTTTCACCAATGCCGCATTTTCTTTGCTGTTTACCAAAGTAGTTAAAACCGAATCGCCATCTTTGATATAATCCTGCTTTAGTTGTAAAGCGCTAAAGTCGGTGGAAACACCGGCAGTAAGCTGGCTACTTGAATTTATTTTTTTGTTTACGCTATAACCAACGGTATATTTTATTTGTTCATTCTTTTTATAAAAGGCCGGTGCGTTGGGTTTACCGGTTGCAACAATAGCTTCATTGTATCTGGATGATAATCCTGATACAGCTAACATGGCTTTACCTGAAGTAGTACTATTAAAAAAATAACTGTGCGTTAAACCGATAACCCCTGTAAGTGATTTAAAATTCCGGTCTCTTACGCTGCCATCATTGGTAGAATAGAGGTTGTCCTTACCCTGGCTTTCCGGTAAAAAATGAATATGGCTTTCTCCACCCAAACCAAACCAACTGAAGGTGCCGGATTTTTTAGTGGGCAAATTTATTTTAAAAGTACCATCCTGGTAATAAGGCGTGGCGGAGCCGGTGCCAAAATTAAAACCAAGACTTTGCAAAGTGGCTACCATTGAATACCGGTAATCTACCAGGTAGGATGCTTTTGATTTTTTATTGACTGGCCCTTCAGCGCCAAATTCAAATCCATTAAAACCCATTTGTCCAAGGAATTCATTTTTTTCGTTGTTACCATTACGCATCTTCAAATCAAACACACCCGCAACAGCATTGCCATACTGCGAAGGGAAAGCGCTGGTTAAAAAATCTGAATTCTTCAACGTATTGATGTTTAAAATACTTACAGGGCCACTGGTAGCACCCAATGTGCTGAAGTGATTGGGATTGGGGATATCAATACCATCCATGCGCCACAGTACACCGGCAGGGGAATTACCGCGGATGATGATATCATTTCTTCCATCATTAGTACCACTAACACCGGCAAAATTTTGGGCCATTCGGCTGGGATCATTGCGTGTGCCCGAATAACGGAATGCTTCATCTGTACTCAATTGACGTGCACTCACAATCGCCGCTTCATTCATTGCTTTTAATTTTGATTTGCCGGAGGTGATCCGTACTTCATCCAGTTTTTTTACTTTCTCTTTTATTTTAATTTCCAATACCACTTCTTTGGAGGAGGTTAATTCTATATTCGTGAGCCAGCCATCTTCGTAGCCGATAGCGGTTACTTTTATACTTTGTCTGCCTATGGGAATATGGTTTAACCGGAATGTTCCTTTCTCATCAGAAACAGTGGTTACAGCCGGGAAAATATTATCAACAGTAATAGTCACTCCTCCTAAAACATGGCCTGATTGTTCGTCAGTAATAATGCCTTTGATAGTTTGTGTGAAACTCACTTCTTGTGCATTCGTAAAAAGATATGGGAATAATGCAATTATAAAAATAGCAACCTGTTTCATGCTGGTGTTACACTTTATGTCATAAATTTAATTGGAAGAAGCCTGGTTGTACAGATCAACAGCCTCCTGGAGTTTGGCGATATCACCGTTAATTGATTTTGCTTTTTCAATTGCCTGTGTACAACCGGCCAGGTCGGAATTGATAAAGGCGTCAATATTTTTTTTGTTGATGAGTTTCAATTTTTTATCTGCGTAAACAAAGTAGTCACCAATTTTTCCTTCAGTGCCACTGCTGAAAACAGCTTCTGTTCCGTTATAAGAAGCTTTGCCGGAAGCATTGCTGGCTTTCTGCACAAAATTTAATTTACCTGCGCTGATCGTTTTAAAAAAATCACCATTGATGCAGAGGTAATGGACAGCATCAACAGTAAGTCCATTGATATCACTGCCTTCAAATACTTTTTTATTTCCACCTGATTCATCGGTAAAAATTACAGAAGCCGATTTTTTAATATTGTCTTTAATAAAACCGGATTGTGCGGTGCCATTCGCTAAAGTTATGGTGGCTTTGGTATAACCTTCGGGAATGGGGTTTTGTGCATTTACTGACGCAGTGCAAAGGCTGATGCCCAATACAAGAGAAGCTGTTGTTAATTTCATGACTTTAAATTTTAATTGTTTTAAAAGTTGGTTAATGGTATTTTTATATTGCAAGTCTACTTTGGTAAAAGCTTCTTTTACAATAAAAAGGTGTGAATTGAAGAAAAAGCGGAGTGAAGTGAATAGCGTAGTGAATTTTAAATTAAACTTTCATGAAAAAGTTATGGGCCGCAGGTATTGTACTTTTCTTTTTAGTGACAACCAATACGGTTTTTGCCCAGCAAAAATGGCGGAATGTGGACAGTATATTTCAACCCCTGCCTAAAAATTTTCATGTGTATAAATGCACTGATAGTTTGGAGGGTAAACCATTTATTGCTTATTATGCCGAAGCAAAATTGAAAGACAAACAGTTAAACTTTACTGCGGATACTGTAAGAGACCGGCGAATAACGCCGGCAAAATTCTATGAAAAAGATAAGCATCCGTTGCTGCTTGTCAATTGCAGTTTTTTTAGTTATGAAACCAACCGCAGTTTGAATGTGGTAATTATAAATGGATCATTGGTGGCGTTTAATACGCACAGTATTCCCATGCGGGGAAAAGATACTTTTCAATACCGTCATCCCTTCTTTAGCGCAATTGGAATAACTAAAAAAAGAAAAGCTGATGTGGCATGGATATTCACTGATTCGGCAAACCACAGATCCTATGCTGTACAAAAGGAGATCATGGCATTAAAAGATTCCAACGTCATGGTTAACTATGAGTATATAAAGAGAAAAATTAAAGGGATACATGCTCCTTTTAAAAAATGGATAATGCGCACTGCAGTTGGAGGTGGACCAGTGCTTGTTCAAAATGGCATGGTTACCATCACCAACAACGAAGAATTAAAATTTGCGGGCAAGGCCATTGATGATAAACATCCACGAACCTGTATGGGTTATACCGGTGATGGGCGTTTAATTATAATGGTTATTCAGGGAAGATTTCCCGGTATTGCAGAAGGCGCCACACTTACACAGGAAGCGCAACTATTAAAAGGGCTTGGTTGTGTAGAAGCATTGAATTTGGATGGCGGTGGCAGCAGTTGTATGCTTATTAACGGCAAAGAGACCATTACACCCAGTGAAAAAGGAGAGGAGCGCCCTGTTCCCGCAGTGTTTATAATAAAGTAACAGGTTTTAAAAACTATAAACTATGTACTGATAACTATTAACTATACACTATTTCTCCCACGCCAGTGCACTCGCCCCCAGTATCGCCGCATCAGATTCTTTTAAATGGCTGATCAGTATCTTCACTTTATTCTGGAATACCTGTATCAGGTTGGCTTCCATATGTTCTTTGGTGGGCTTTAAAATAAAATCGCCCGCTTTGGTAAGGCCGCCAAACAGGATAATGGCTTCGGGGCTGCTGAACATAATTGCATTAGCCAGTGAAAGCCCCAGGATCTTCCCGGTGAATTCAAAAATGTCCAGTGCAACCTTATCACCGAGCATAGCTGCATCGTATACGGCTTTAGAATCGAGTTTGTCTTTTGGTATGTCGCGCAACAAACTTTTTTCTGTTGTCTTCTCTAAAAGTTCTGTAGCGGTAAGGCATACACCCGTGGCAGAGGCATAAGCTTCCAGGGGCCCCCGTTTGCCGGTGCCTTTGTGCAGGCGCCCATCAGGTATTACGATGGTATGGCCCAGTTCGCCCGCGAAACCATCATGTCCATAGATCAATTGTCCGTTGGCAACAATACCACTTCCCACACCTGTACCCAATGTGATCATGATAAAATCCTTCATGCCCTGTGCGGCGCCATACATCATCTCGCCGATAGCGGCAGCATTGGCATCATTGGTTAATGTAATAGGTAATTTAAATTTTGCTTCAAGCATTTCTGCAAGTGGTATAATACCTTTCCAGGGGAGGTTGGGCGCATATTCAATGGTGCCGGTATAGAAGTTACCATTTGGTGCACCAACGCCAATGCCTTTTATTCTTCCCCTGCCACCCGAACTTTCGATAAGTTCGGAAAGTACGTTATACAATTCGTCAATAAAACTTTCTACCGTTGCATGTTTTTTGGTAGATATTTCACTGCTGAATAAAACATTACCATGCCTGTCCACGATACCAAACTTGGTGCCGGTGCCCCCAATGTCGATACCAATTACCAGTTGTTCCAGTGCTGAAGCCATATAGCAAATTTAGAAGTCAGTCCCGCAATGCTGCGGGACTGATAAAGTTATGAATTAATTGATAAATTGATGGGTAAGGTTTAATGACCGCCAACTTTTGTATTACTTAATTCATCCAGGTCGATCCCCTGGTTTTTAAGATCGCTTTTGGCTTTTATCGCATAATAAGCCAAATAAACAAAGCAGGCAATGCCTACAAAATAAGACATGCTGATGCCGAGAAGATGATCACCTGATAAATAACCTTGCAACAAACTGATTACACCACCTCCGCAGATCATGAAAATTAAAAAATTAGAACCTTCACTGGTATGCTTACCCAAACCGGAAATAGCTAAAGTAAAAATGCAGGGCCATAAAGTAGAGCAAAACAAACCCACACTGCAAATGGCATATACGCTGATGTTATGATCAGGTGAAAAGATCGCGACCAATAATGCTATTATGCCACATCCGCTGAAAATAAGCAATTGCCTTGCAGGATTACCCATACTTAATAAATTGGCAATGATCAACGCCACGATCACCAGGCTGTAAATATAAAATGGCTGAAGGTCGTGTTTGGCAATGGCGTTCACCAATAAAAACACACCGAAAGCCAGGTAAGGCATTAAGAATTGTAAAACTTTTTTTGTGCCTTCGCTAAATCCAAAAGCTCCTGCCGAAGCCGTCCACCTTCCAATCATTAAGCTGGCCCAAAATAAAGAAATATAAGGTGCGGTGCCGCTTGTTGGCGTACCCAGTTTTTGTTTCATGAATTCAGGTAAATTGGCAGCGGTGCTTACTTCAACACCAACATAAAAGAATATGGCCAGCATTCCTAAGATCAGCTGTGGATATTTAAAGGGCGAACCCCTGTCAATCCAGGTGCCTTTGGCTTCCGCTAATTCTTCGGTATTACTTACCAGCTGATTGGGAACTTTGGAAAAATAAAAGATTACCGCTACCAGTAAAAAAACAGCGCCTAAAATTAGATAGGGTGTTTTTACATCACTTAATGAACTTACCATTATGGTAGATACAGAACCAAAAATGGCAAGGTTAACAATCAACGGCCCAATGGTAGTGCCAAAATTATTTACACCACCAGCCATACTTAAACGCTGCGAGCCCGTACTGGCACTGCCCATATTTATTGCTAAAGGATTGGCGGCAGTTTGTTGTAAAGAAAACCCCAAGCCAATGGTAAATAAACCTGAGATAAATAAAGGAAAAGATTCGGAGCTGGCAGCGGGAATAAATAATAATGTGCCTACTGCAGATATTATCAGCCCGATACTGATGCCGTTTTTATAACCGATCTTATTCAACAGGTCTTGTTTTAATATTTTGCTTATCGCAAAATATAACAACGCACCAACAGAATAGGCTACATAAAAAGCAAAAGAAACCATTTGCGCCTGTACCTGGGTAAGATGTAATTTTTCTTTAAACACCGGTATCAATACATCATTACTTGCAGCAACAAATCCCCAAAAGAAAAATACACTTACAAGTGTTCCAAACTGGCTCCATTTAGTTTTAGATGTGTCGGTTACTGCTAGACTTTTTTGTTCAGTTGGCATATCGTTATATTTTTAAGTGCTTGAAAATAGATTAATTTACTTACGTAGAAAAATTTTCATTCCCTTACAGGTACATCGTTTACATTTTGTATAAGGTACCTGGATAAAAAAAGAACGGAAGATTAGAGGATTATTATTTTTATAATTTAGTGAAATCAACCAAAAGTTCCTAAATTGTAATAAGATTATTTAATTGCCAATGATGGAAATACTTCACGTAACAGCTGAATGTTACCCCTACGCCAAAGCCGGCGGCCTTGCAGATGTAGCAGGGGCTTTACCTAAATACCAGAATGACCTGGGGCATATTGCCAAAGTTGTGATGCCCATGCACCGTACAAAATTTTTACTCGATAATGATTGGGAAACCGTGCACAAGGGTTCTTTCACCATGGGTCAATATTATTTTGATTACACCATCATCAGGGAAACAACCAATAAACTGGGCTTCGACCTGTATTGCGTGGATATCTTTGGCATCTTCAACAGGGAAAAGATCTACGGCTACGAGGATGATTCGGAAAGGTACACGGCTTTCCAGATTGCCGTGGTAGACTGGGTAAGCAGGTGGCAGCACCATCCCGATGTTGTGCATGTACATGATCATCATACGGGGCTTATTCCATTCATGATGCAAAATTGTTTTGCTTACCGGCACCTGGCAGCAATACCCACCATACTCACTATTCACAATGCTCAATACCAGGGCTGGATGGGCTGGGATAAAAACCATTACCTGCCTGCTTACGACAGTTTTGAATGGGGCAAACTGGATTGGCAGGACAATATCAACCCACTCGCAGCCGGCATAAAATGTGCATTGAAAGTAACCACTGTTAGCCCGAGCTATATGGAAGAGTTAAAATATAATGCGAATGGCCTGGAAAGTTTATTTGAATACGAAAAAGGAAAATGCATGGGTATCTTAAATGGTATTGATAATGCGGTTTGGGATCCGCAGGCAGATACTTATATACTGGAGAATTATTCCCATAAAGATGCAGCAGCAGGAAAAAAAGCGAACAAGAAAAAACTCTGCGATGATTTTGGGCTGGATATAGAAAAACCATTGTTCATTTTTATAGGCCGCCTTGTTGGAGAAAAAGCAGCGGAGTTATTACCCCAGGCGATCAGTGATTCGGTGTACCATATCAATGGCAGAATGAATTTTTTGATATTGGGCAGCGGCGATCCTGCTGTAGAATATCAATTGGAAAACATGCGCAGCCAGCTGGTAGGGTTTTATAATTCACAGATCGGCTACAATGAAAAGCTGGCACACCAGATGTATGCCGGCGCAGACTTTTTATTGATGCCCAGCAGGGTAGAACCCTGCGGCCTTAATCAAATGTATGCTTTGCGCTATGGCACCATGCCAGTGGTAAGAAGTACGGGCGGGTTAAAAGATACGGTAATTGATTTTGGTGATCCGGGTGGTTTTGGAATCCGGTTCAATGAGGCCACCGTGGGCGACCTTACGTATTCTATTTACCGCGCCACCGAATTATATACCGATAAAAAGAAAATGACGGTATTACAAAAAAAAATGATGCAGATCGATAATGGATGGGAAGTAAGTGCAGGACGGTACATTGAATTGTATAAATCAGCTTTACCTTAACGTAACTGCTTAATTAAATTAATATTTTCTTTGCCCCCTTATAACGATTGTATCAAAAATATCAATACATTTAATTACTAATTATTCTATTTATGGAATCTAAATCTGTGGTAGCAGTCATTCTTGGTGGTGGAGCCGGCTCCCGCCTTTACCCTTTAACAGCAACGCGTAGTAAACCTGCAGTACCTATTGCAGGAAAGTACCGGTTAGTGGACATTCCCATTTCCAATTGTATCAATTCAAGCATCAACAGGATGTTTGTATTAACGCAATACAATTCCGCATCGCTGAACAAGCATATAAAAAATACCTACCAGTTCAGTGCATTCAGCAAAGGTTTTGTTGATATCCTTGCGGCCGAACAAACGCCCGACAGTTTGGGATGGTTTCAGGGCACTGCCGACGCGGTGAGGCAATCCTTAAAACATATCGGAAATAATGATTTTGATTATGTGCTTATTTTAAGCGGTGACCAGTTATACCAAATGGATTTTGGTACCATGATCGATAACCACGCGGCACAGGGCGCCGATATTACAATTGCTACCATTCCCGTTGGTGAAAGGGAAGCGCCTGAATTTGGTATTTTAAAAGCCAATGAAGAAAACCTGATCACTTCCTTTATTGAAAAACCCAAAAAAGAATTGTTGCCCGAATGGGTGAGTGATACCGGAGCCGATATGCAATACCAGGGCAGGAATTACCTGGCATCCATGGGTATTTATATCTTCAACAGGAAATTATTATTCGACCTGTTGGAAAAAGATAAGAAGGATGCTACTGATTTTGGCAAAGAGATCATTCCTTCTTCTATTGGTAAACAAAAAGTGATCAGTTACCAATATGAAGGGTACTGGACCGATATCGGGAATATCTATTCCTTCTTTGAAGCCAATCTTGCATTGACGCTGGAGATACCTTTATTCAATTTATTTGATAATAAGAATGTAGTATACAGCAGGGCACGCATGCTGCCACCAGCCAAAATAAGCGGCACTACACTGGAGCGTACACTGATTGCCGAAGGTTGTATCATTAATGCCAGCCGCGTAGAAAATAGCGTGATTGGTATACGCAGCCGCATCGGTCAGGGCAGTACCATGGTAAGCTGTTACATGATGGGTAGTGATTATTACGAAACACTTGACGAGATCACCCACAATGCCGAAAGAAGTTTACCCAAGTTAGGTATTGGCGACAGGTGTTACATTAAAAATGTGATTATTGATAAGAACTGCCGTATCGGGAACGATGTACGCATTAACGGCGGGGCACATTTAGCTGATGCCGACCATTCGCTGTATGTTGTAAAAGATGGAATAGTGGTGTTGAAGAAAGGAGCAGTGCTGCCTGATGGCTTTGTAATTTAAATTTTCTATAAAAAAGATTATTATTATATTTATGCATCCGCCAGCTGGCGGATGTTTTTTTTTGTGGTATTTCAAATAATGTGTATTTTGTACGCAATTAACGGTTAAATTAAAACAATTGCTATGTCAGCTATCAAGCCTGCTTTCCCTGATGATTTAAGTAATGAAACCAAACCAATGCTGCCACTGAGTGAGATCATTAACATGAGTGTGGGCTTTTTTGGTATCCAGTTTGGCTGGGATCTTCAACGGGCGAATATGGGCCGCATTTACGAAAACCTTGGAGCTAACCCCGACCAGGTGCCCTTATTATTTTTAGCGGCGCCATTAACAGGTTTGTTGATCCAGCCCATTATTGGTTATATGAGCGACAGGACATGGCATCCCAAATTTGGCAGGCGGCGCCCCTATTTTTTTACCGGTGCATTGTTGAGTTCTATTGCTTTAATATTTATGCCCTATAGTAGTGCACTATGGATGGCGGCAGGTTTGCTTTGGGTGCTCGATGTATTTGGCAACGTAAGCATGGAACCTTTCAGGGCCTTCGTTACTGATAAATTACCCGACAGCCAGGTGAATAAGGGTTTCATTATGCAAAGCCTCATGATCGGGTTGGGCGGCAGCGTGGCCTCTTCACTGCCGTGGGTATTTAAAAATATATTTCATTTTTCCAACACCGCCGCACAGGGTGGCATAACCGAAAATGTAAGATGGAGTTTTTATACAGGTGCTTTTTTCTTTTTGGGCGCCGTTTTATACACGGTCTTAACTACTAAAGAATATCCACCGGCAGATGTAGGCTTTAAAGAAAAAGTTAAAGAGAGTAATAAAGGTTTCGGGGGTGGTGCAAGAGAGGTTTTTTCAGCATTGGGTAATATGCCCAAACGAATGCAGATCGTTTCGCTGGTGCAATTCTTTACCTGGCCGGGATTATTTTTGATGTGGTTTTATTATACCACTGCCGTTGCAACTAACATTTATGGAGGTATTGATAATTCAGATCCTCTTTATGCAAAAGGAGCTGACTTTGCAGGGCTGACACTGGCCTTTTATAATGTAGTGACGTTTGCATTTGCATTCTTATTGCCCGCTGTTGCTAATAAATTAGGCCGTAAGACCACACATGCGATATGCCTGCTTTTTGGCGCATTGGGGTTGATCAGTGTGGGCTGGGTTAATGATCCCAAAATGCTTTATCTGAGTATGGTAGGAGTGGGCATTGCATGGACCAGTATTTTGAGTATGCCCTATGCAATGATCAGTGGCAGCCTGCCAAGAGATAAAGTGGGCGTGTATATGGGCATTTTTAATTTCTTTATTGTACTTCCTGAGATCATTGCTTCATTTGGCTTTGGCAGTATCATGAAAAATGTTTTACATAATGACCGCGTACTTGCCGTGCAAATAGGAGGCGCAATGTTCATTATTGCCGCGATCATTTGTTATTTTTTTATTAAAGACGAAAAAAAAATTAATTAATGAAAAGGATATCAATAGCTGCTGTTTTTTTATTTTTTGTTGTTTATACATTTGCCCAAACCAATGCGGCGTATAAAATTTATCCCACCAACTGGTGGACAGGTATGAAGCTGAATAAAATTCAGTTGATGGTACATGGGGATAAGATCGCTGATCATTTTCCTATGATCAAGATGGGGCCGAAGGGAATGAAACTGGCAACAGGGGTGAATTTAATGGCGATCAACCGTGTTGAGAATCCCAATTATGTTTTCCTTGACATCATTATTGATGCCACTGCTAAACCGGGTAAATTCAATTTTCCCTTCGTGAAAGATATCAGTATTGAGTATGAATTAAAACCCCGGAGAAAAAATTTGGGTAAGGATTTTGCACAGGGGGTTACTTCAAAAGACCTTATTTACCTGGTGCTGCCCGACCGTTTCAGTAATGGTGATGAAAGCAACGACAGGGTTGCAGGAATGAGGGACCAGAGCCTGAGAAGGGATACGGTGTTTAACCGACATGGCGGCGACCTCAAAGGCATACAGAACCATTTGGATTATTTAGAGCAACTGGGTATCACAACGATTTGGTTAAACCCGGTTTTGGAAAATGATATGCCCAACCGTACTGAACATGGTTACGCATTTACCGATCACTATACCATTGATGCACGCCTGGGTGGAGACAAAGCTTACCAGGAACTTATTGATGCCACGCATGCAAAAGGCATGAAGATCATACAGGATGCAGTATATAACCATGTTGGATTATACCATATCACGGTGCAGGACCAGCCGATGAAAGACTGGCTGCATCAATGGAACGCTTACACGAATACTACTTATAAAGACCAGGTACTTTTTGATCCATATGCAAGCAGGAAAGATGTGAAGCAAATGGTAGACGGATGGTTTACCAAACAGATGCCCGACCTTAATCAAAGCAATCCTTATGTGGCTAATTTTTTAATCGAACATGCGGTGTGGACAGTAGAGAACTTTGGTATTGACGGCTGGCGCATTGATACCTATGCTTACAATGACCTGGAATTTATGAACCATTGTAATAAGACATTGATGGACGAATACCCGCAGCTTACATTATTTGGTGAAACATGGGTACATGGTGTGCCCAACCAAAGTTATTTTGTGCAGAATAATTACAATATTCCTTTCAAAAGTAACCTGCAGGCTGCAACAGATTTTCAAACGCTTTGGGGCATTACGGATGCGATGACCAGGGATTTTGGCTGGACTGATGGCGTGAATAATTTATATACAACGCTCGCCCAGGATTTCGTTTATAAGGATCCCACCCGGAACGTAATCTTTTTAGATAACCATGATATGGCCAGGTTTTATTCTGTTGTAGGGGAGAATATGAATAAGTACCTGTCTTCACTATCGTGGCTGCTTACCTGCAGGGGTATACCGGAAATATATTACGGCGATGAAATTGCAACAACAGGTACAACTAGCCCTAATGATGGTTATGTGCGTTTGGATTTTCCCGGCGGATGGCCCAATGACCCGGTCAATAAATTTACCATTGCCGGAAGAACAGCAACCGACCAGGCCATTTACCAGCATTTCGCTACACTGGCTAATTTTCGTAAAGGTTCCTCCGCTTTAACTACCGGAAAATTTATGCAGTACGTACCCGAGAACGGCGTATATGTTTATTTCAGGTACGATAATAAACAAACGGTGATGATAGTGATGAATACGAGTAAGGAAGAAAAGAAAATTTCGTTCAGTCCATTTATAGAAAGAACCAATGGCTTTACAAAGTATAAAGACGTTATCAATAAAGCCGAAAGCGCATTAAATGAGTTCAGCCTCGGCTCTTATAAAACAGCGGTACTGGAATTATTAAAATAGTTGGCCCTCACGTTGGTAGGGTTTAGAAGTTTAGAGGTTTAAACCTAAACACCTAAACCTCTAAACGCCTAAACTTTTCTTCTTCAAACCTTATAAAAATAAATTCCAGATACTCCGCTGTATCCACTTGCCGTCTTCCGCTGCTTTCTTCATGAATTTTTTAACTATTTCATCCCTGGTTTTACTCTTTTTGCCTGCAGGGCTTGTGATCTTTTTTTCATCCACACCGGTAACAACTACTTTTGTAGCGATCCAGCTGCTGTACATACGGGGCACCGTTAAGCCTAATATCATACCGGGCAAACCATGCATGCCCATTGGTCCGCCGCTGATCGTTATTTCGTCGGTGTAAAATGCGAATACGTATACACTGTCAAATAAAACTGTATAAGCTTTGCGGCAATTGAAACCCGCAATTATGCGGCTTTCGGTAGGAATTAATTTCCATGGTATTTCTTTTATGCTGTCGGTAAAATTAAAATCATCTCCCCAAAACACCCTGTTGAATGCGCTCGTGCCCGCATTAAAATCGTAATACCAGCTATTACCCTCATAGTTGATATCATTATCCCTCAGTGATTTGTTTTTTTGATCCAACCGGTTAAAAGTATAGATGCTTTTATTATTACTGAAAATATAATCATAATAGGATATAGTATATTTCGATACATTGCTTTTATAGTTTTCCTGCCAGCTGCTTTCGTCTTCATTATCAAACCATGAGTCGAAGCTTTTGTGGTTATTCACCGTCACCTGGAACTCAATGTTTGCTTTATCAATGAACTGCTGCTGTGCAAAACTGTTTAAAGTACAGGCAATAAATATAGCTGTTATAAAAAGGGTTATTTTTTTCATGATCATTATTTTACAGGTTCAGTTGCAGCAGCAGGCGCTGCAGTACCCGCAACTATTTTTTTATTGTGTGTAAATTCCCAGGTAAGCGTTAACAGCCAGTATCTTTTAAGGGTATTAAAATAACTTTCTGTAAACTTATAGGTGCTGAAATTTCTTTCGTAACCACGGCCCTGGTTCAATATGTCGTTAATGCCCAGTTTAACGCTTAGTTCTTTTTTGTATACATATTTTTTAATATCCGCATTCCATTTGGTATAATTGTTATTCTGCGGGAACCTTGGGTCTTTCTGGCGGTAATTAAAATTGGCATTAGTACTGATCGACAATTTATTTTTGAAATATACTGATCCCTCTAACCATCCAGTCAGGGTCCAGAAATTGGTACTGCTGGTTGTATTGATCGAAGAAGTGGAGCGGTTATAACTGAAATTTGGAGAAACAGAAAAATCATATTTGTTTTCAACGTACTTATTCATACTTATCCCGAAGCCATAAGCACCTGTATTGTTGGTGTTCTTTATCCCGTTCACAAAATCTATGTTCCGGTTAAATTGAACATTCGGGCTGATACCAAAACTGACCTTCTTTTTACCCGATCCAACAGAGAAATTATAATCAAGATTTACATTGAAATTTTTATTACCGTTAACATTCACCGTTTGATAAACATTTCTTCCCAGGGAATCAATGCGGTTAAATTGAGAAAAATCGTTACTGGCAGTGCTGTAGTTGAAATAGCTCCAGAGAGAATTATCGCTAAGTGGTTTGTACCATTGCAGACCACCTGAAAAATTATGCGTAAAGGATTGCTTAAGATCGGGGTTGCCAATCACTACACTCAGGGGATTGCTGTTATCAACAATGGGTTGCAGTTGTTGCAGCGAAGGAGCCTGTGCACTACCGTTATAGTTTAGCCGAAGGTTCTTATTACCTTTTAATTTAAGGTTAACATTGGCATTTGGGAAAAAATTATTAAAATTATATTCCTGTTTGATGCCTTTGGAATTATTATTCTGTTTAAAATTATTAAAGGCAACTGCAGCCCCGATACCACCCGAAATTTTCTTCTTGACGATCCTTAAAGAAACACCGTTACGTTGTACCAGCCTGTTGAAATCAAAATTATTGCTCAAAGAATCTACTTTGGCTGCGTAATTGCCGCTGCCATCTTTTTTAAATACATTCCTGTTATTGCTGCTGTTGCTGATAGTAGTACCGGATGTTATACCCAGTGAAAGGTATTTATTCAATGGCTCGGTATAAGCCAGGTTGGCCGTAAAGGTTTTGGTAGTTGCATTGTTCATCGTTTGCTGGTCAATGGTATCCCGTCTCGTGACCACGCTGCCCTTATAAAAATTATTGAGGGAGTACAGGAATATTTTACTATCGGTTTGATTGATCGCAGCATCTGCAGTAGCCGAAAAAGTACGGCGTTCTTTTTTGAATTTATGGTTCCAGTTCAATGTGCCCTGGTAATTTTTTCCATTACTGTTGGTATTCGTGTTACGGGTACTGTTATTGATAAAGCTGCCGAGGTTAGTGAGGCTTTCTTCATAATAATTACTGCTGGATTGCGTACTGCTTATTGCGGCTTTGTTAATCAATTTTATGATATTATTACTATCTATTTTACGTTCGAGTGTAAAATTTATGCTATGCTTTTCTTTCGTGCTGAAAGAATTGGCCCTGCTGTTATTACCCCAGCTGCTGTCGGGTAAATAGGTCTTGCTGAAAGTTTGTGTAAAGCCCGGGGCATTTACTTTTGCATAGCGGTAACTCCCATTGATGGTAAGACTGTCGCCCATGTATTTATTACTGTAATGCAAACCACCGTTCCAGTTTTTGGGGATACCGTTGCGGCCATTATAATAACTGTCATCACCATTGCTGTTATAGCTCATCCACATACCACCGTCTTCACTAACACCACTTGTCATACCATCCATTTCTCCACCGCCAAATTTTTCACTGTCCTGCCAGCCAAGGTCCGTGCGGCCGGTATTACTCATAAAACCAAAGGCACTGAATTTTCTTTTCCCTTTGAATGCATTGAGCATAGCGCTATTACTATAATTGTCGGGTATGCCACCGGCTGCTTCAACTTTACCAAAATAACCCTGCTTTTTATTGGCTTTTAATTTTAAGTTCACTGTTTTTTCCTTTACGCCATCATCAATGCCCGTAAAAGTAGCCTGGTCGCTTTTTTTATCATATACCTGCACTTCCTGCACCGAATTGGCCTGCAGGTTCTTTAAAACCATTCCCGGGTCATTGCCAAAGAATTCTTCTCCATCTACCAGTACATTCTTCACGGTTTCTCCCTGTGCTTTCAACTTGCCGTCTTTACCCACCTGGAAGCCCGGCATCTTACGCAGCAGGTCTTCTACGCTGGCGCCATCTTTCACTTTAAAACTATCAGCGGTATAAATGGTGGTATCGCCCTTGATGCGTATAGGGCTGCCGCTTTTTACGATCACCTCCTGCAGCAATTTACTTTTATTGATGAGTTCAATAGTACCCAGTTTAGCCGATGCATCATAGATAGCAATACTGTCTACATAATCTGCATACAAAGGGTGTGTGGTCATTAATACATAGTCCCCGGCCTTTACATTTTTGATCAAAAAATTTCCTTCGGCATCTGCTCTTGTAAATTTATAGAGTACTGAATCTTTTTGCCGGAGTAAGGCTACAACGGCATTCTTTACCGGTTTTTTTTCCGATTTATCTTTTAAATTACCGGATACCGTGATATCCTGGCTGAAACTGGGAAAAGAAATGCAAATTAATACCAGTAAAACTGCTGATAGTTTATACATAAACAGGGATTGGGTTAGTTTTTATGGCGATAACTAAATTTTTAGTTAAAAGTCGTAATAATATTTGTAATTTCTTTAGTTACAAATCTTAAATTTACGTTAAAGCAAAAATCGGTTTTAATAATGCTCATCAATAACCTATTTCTATAAATGGCAACTTCACAATCACCAGCGGTAAAAAATAAAACGGCGAAAAAATTGGATCAGCAACTTAAATACGAGGAGGAATATTTTGTGGACAGCAGTAAAACAGTATGGAATTATTCCCTGTTCACTGACGAGGATATACGCAATTACCAGGATGGTACTTTATACAATGCCTACACAAAATTCGGCAGCCATCATATCAATGTGCTGGAAACGAAAGGTTTTTATTTTTCGGTGTGGGCGCCCAATGCTACCGCGGTAAGTGTGATCGGGGATTTTAATACCTGGAACCCTGTAGCCCATCAGCTTTTTGTGCGGCAGGATAATTCAGGCATCTGGGAAGGGTTTATTCCACATTTACAAAAAGGGGAAGCTTATAAATACCATATTGTTGGGTACAAGGGCGTACAGCTTGACAAGGGCGATCCTTATGCCAATTACTGGGAAGTAAGGCCCAACACCGCGTCCATTGCATGGGATATGCAGGAGGAATGGAAGGACGCAGCATGGATGAAAAAAAGAAAGAAGCACAATTCACTTGGGGCGCCATGGAGCCTTTATGAAGTGAATCTTGCCAGCTGGATGCGGCCTGTAAAAGATGATGAAGAAAGCCTGAACAGTTACGCGCAGATAACGGAACGTTTGGTGCCCTATGTTAAAGAGATGGGTTTTACACATGTGGAGTTAATGCCCGTAATGGAACATCCCTTTGATGGCAGTTGGGGTTACCAGGGTACGGGATATTTTGCACCTACATCCCGGTTTGGCACACCCGAAGATTTTATGGCGATGGTGGATGCGTTTCACCAGGCAGATATTGGTGTGGTACTCGACTGGGTGCCTTCGCATTTTCCCTACGATGCACACGGGCTTTTTATGTTCGATGGCACACACACTTATGAATATGCCGATATGCGTAAGGGCTTTCACCCCGACTGGAACAGTTATATTTTTAATTACAGCAGGGGGGAAGTAAAATCTTTTTTGATCAGCGGCGCAAGGTATTGGTTTGATAAATTTCATATCGATGGTATCAGGGTGGATGCAGTGAGTTCGATACTGCGTTTGGATTATTCAAGAAAAGCAGGAGAGTGGGAACCCAATGTATATGGCAGCAATGGCAATATAGAAGCCATTGAATTTGTAAAGCACCTCAACGAAACCATCTACAGGGATTTCCCCGATGTGCAAACCATTGCCGAAGAGGCAACTGATTGGCCAAAGATCAGCAAGCCTACAACTGAAGGCGGCCTTGGCTTTGGTATGAAGTGGATGATGGGCTGGATGCATGATACACTGAATTATTTTAAGATCGACCCGCTGTTCCGGCCACATCATCAAAATAAATTCACCTTCAGCATGGCGTATTTTTATGATGAGAATTTTATGCTGCCTTTAAGCCATGATGAAGTAGTGCATGGCAAAAGCCCGATGATCTATAAAATGCCTGGCGATGAATGGCAGAAATTCGCTAACCTGCGCTTATTGTATGCTTATATGTTCACCCACCCGGGCGCCAAACTGTTATTCATGGGCAACGAATTTGCACAAACTACAGAATGGAATTATAAAAGTGAGCTGGATTGGGAACTGCTGCAGTTTGATCCCCATAAAATGATGAAGGAAGCGGTGAAGGATCTTTGTCATTTGTATAAAAACGAACCTGCACTTTACGAGCTGCAGTTTGATTCAACAGGTTTTGAATGGATTGATTTGAACCACCGCCAGGAATCGGTAATGGTGTACCGCCGCAAAGGAAAGAAGAAAAAGGATGATATACTCGTTATCCTCAATAATACACCGGTGGTACGTAATAACTGGAAAGTTAATGTTTATGGTAAGACAGAATGGAAAGAAATATTTAACAGCGATAGCAAAAAGTACTGGGGAACAGGGGATACCTTTAATCCTGAAATCGGCCAGCACCTGGTGGATAAAAAGACCGGGCTCTACGAAATAAATGTACAGCTTCCTGCGTTAGGAGCAGTGATCCTTAAGTAGGAATAATTTTTGCTTAAACACTAACATGAAAAACTTACTCACAGCACTAACCATTCTTTTACCAATATTATCATTTTCCCAAACTACTGATAGCTCCACCTATTTTTATCAAAAAGGCCTGGAGGAAAAAAATGCCAAACTTTACTTAGCGGCTTCCAAAGATTTTGATAAAGCCATCAAGCTCAACCCAAAGTATACCGCGGCTTACATGGAAAATGGTTTTGCAAATAATGAAATGCGCAAAACAGACGCTGCCATTACAAACTTCACCAAAGCATATGAATTGGAGCCTGCAAATAACGCGCCTATCAACGAGCTGATGAATTTATATTTCAACTACAGGCAATATACCCGGGCAATGGACTTTGCGCAAAAATGTAAAGATTGTCCCAATGCCGAAAAAGTAATAGCGATAAGTTATTTCCAGCAGGAAGATTATGCCAGGGCGGAAAAAGCATTATTAGCACTTGTAGCAAAATCTCCTGATGATGCGGAAACCAACTATACGCTGGGCCGCAGTTACCTGGAAATGGAGCAGGAAAAGAAAGCCATTTTTTATTACGACAAAGCAGTGCGTTTAGATACAGGCAGGTCTGCATGGCTGCACGAGCTGGCTCTTTTATATTATACCGTGAATGATTACAAAAACGCGGTGGTATATTTTAATAAAGCCGCGGCAAATGGTTATCCCCGGAGCAACGATTTCAGCGAGAACCTGGGTTACTCGTATATATATGCGGGAGATTTTGCAAAAGGTGAAAAGATATTAATGGATCTCCTGGCAAAAAAGCCCGGCAACAAAGATATCTTGAGAGATATAGCACAGGCTTACTACGACCAGAAACTGTATGACAAATCATTAGAGTTCTGCCAAAAATTAATGGAGCTTGACCAGAAAGACGCCAAGGCTTTATACCAGGCGGGCATGTGTTTTCAAAAGAAAGGGGAAAAAGACCGTGGCCAGGCAATGTGTGATAAAGCCATTGAATTAGATCCTTCGCTTAATAAAATGAAACACCAGAAAGACATGCTGGGAGCAGGGCTATAATAATATTAATTTTTTTTAATGCCGCAAAACGCTTTGCGGCTTTTTTAATGCCCGTTTGTTTTTGCAAAAGTTTTTTCTCCTGCCTTGATAGCTCCCGCTAAGTAATTTTCTGCCGGCGGTATAGGGCAATTGTAACCGGTAGTATATGCACAGTAAGGATTATACGCTTTATTGAAATCTATGATCACCGTATTGTTGATGATATCATTGGTGTAGATATCAATATAACGCCCGCTGCCATAAGTGTCGTCGCCGCTGGTTAGGTCTGTAAACGGTATGAACAAAAGATTTTTATAGTCATCAGTTATTGGTTGCGACTTTGATTGATACACGGTTAACTGCAGGGCCGTATCATGAATTGTAAATAACAATTTGCCATAGCGTATAAAATCCTTTTGAGGGATCTTTTTCCCGGAAGTTTTCATGATAACGACCGTGGTATCAGCAGATTTTTCAAAACGGCAGTTAATCTTATAATTTTCATCAGCAGGATAAAAACGAAAAAAATTCCTGTCCTTTCCTTTTACCACTTCATGCGAAGCAACATAATTTTTTTGCCAGGCATTTATGCCGTTGGTATAAGCTGTTCCTTTTTGCGCCACTGCACCAAAAACTACGCAAAACAATATCATTAAGAAATAAATCTTTTTCATAATTACCTAATTGACTTATCAACTGAAAACCCTAAACCTCAATTCATCATCAACACATTCACACTCCGTTGCAAAATATTAAATGCGATCTCTGCCATCAGGTTCTCTTTATCCAGTGTAGGGTTTACCTCTGCGATTTCAAAACAGCATATCTTCCGGTGTTGCATAAATTTACTGATAAGGTCTTCGGCTTCTCTTTCCCGTAAGCCATTGCTTACCGGTGTTCCTGTACCCCGGCTTATGGAAGAATCAAGGCTGTCCACATCAAAACTTACATAGATATCGGTGCAATCGTTCAGGTAACGGATGGCTTTCCGGTAAACGATCTCTACGCCGTTGCGCCGCACTTCGCTGGTGGAAAAAACTTTTATACCGTGTTTTTCAATAACATGCTTTTCCTCTTTTTCAAAATCACGTAATGAAATGAATACAATATCCTCGGGCAGTACTTTGGGAGATATCTTCCCGATATGCTTCAATTGCTGCCACAGTTTTTCTGTTTTCTCATCCAGGTCGTGCACCTTGAAATCCCTGTTGTCGTCCGCGATACTTACTGCAAGAGGCATGCCATGCATATTGCCGCTGGGTGTAGTATACGGTGTATGAAGGTCGGCATGGGCATCTATCCATACTACGCCTAATTTACTTTTGGGCTTAGCCATTTTTAAACCGGCAATGGTACCGGCGGCATTGCTATGATCGCCACTGATAACAACAGGAAAAAAATTATTTTTTACCGCATCGTGCACGGCTTTGCTGATTCTTTCGCAAGTGGTGAGTACGCCGTTGATTCTCTTGGCATAGGGAGATTGTATCGGTTCAAAAAGTAACTGGTTCTCTGCCTGTATTTTTTCTGAAGGAAAATGAACGAAGAAATTACTCATGAAATCCAGTGCAGCAATTTTAATAGCATCGATACCCAGGCTGGCGCCCCGTGTGCCTGCGCCGATCTCGGAGGGCACTTCAATAAGTTTTATATTTTTCATATAGCCGTCAGCCGGTAGACTGCCGCAATTTGATGATAACCAAAGCTACAACATTCCACTTAAGGGATTAACACCTTTGAGTGTGCCGATACAGGCGGTTATCCTGAAACGCACGAACATATCTTCACTATACCAATTCTCGCGCCTTGTTTTTTGGATCACTTCCTGGTGTTCCTTAGTTTGGTAGGCAAAATTCTTCATAGCTGTTTTATTTTGCCAAATACTGAAAGTGGCTTGTTTCAACCAGGGTATTTCACCAATGCCGTAGGAGGTAATAAAGCCATCAGCCTCCGCCATTTTAGCAGCAGTGCCGTCAACATATTTCCAGAATTCTTTTAGCTTGGATAAACGCACGGTAGCCCGGGTTAATATGGCGATCTTGCCATCATAATCAGATTGGCGGGGAAGATCGCCAAAAACTTTCTTACCATCCCATAAACCATGTCCTTCGATGGATTCCAACAGGTAAGTGATCGTTTCGCAATTGAATAACGAGAGCCATCTGCTGATGAAATGGCCATATAATTTTTGTAATAATAGCTCGCCTTTGTAATTTTTGATCTGCACCTGCTTAAATCTCAGGTTTGAAACGGACAGGATGGCCCATTGCTGGAGGTCGGGCTTTTTGTCAAAGCTGCCGTTCTTACCGCTGCCCATTAATTTCCAAAAACGGCTTCTTTTATTAAAGCTTAGGGGCAAACGGAAGAATACCATTGCTAAAAATGCAAAAAAAATATAGCGCTTCCGGTACCTGATTATTGTGAGTGTTGCAGTCATATAATTTGGAAACGCAATATAGCGCAAAGTCTTTCGTTATAAATAAAGTAAATACAAGTTTTTACCTTAACCCTAGTTTGTTTGTGCTTTTTAGTTAAGAAACAGCCCGCCGATTATTCGGGGGGCTCTTTTTTTGTATTGGCAGCCAATAAAAAGCCGCTGAAAAATTCAGCGGCCCTGTTGAGGTATGGATGATCCTTAAAATTGTTCCAGTTTGCTGAAAAAGAAGTCGCCTTCGATCCCCGCGTTCTCATCACTATCGCTGCCATGAACTGCATTCTCGCCCACTGAAGCAGCATATAATTTGCGTATGGTTCCGGCTGCTGCATTGGCAGGGTTTGTAGCCCCGATCAACTTGCGGAAATCTTCCACAGCATTTTCTTTTTCGAGTATAGCCGCTGTAATCGGGCCACGGCTCATGAACTCTACCAGCTCGCTGTAAAAAGGGCGGTCAGCATGAACCGCATAAAATTCACCTGCTTTAGCTGCGCTTAGGTAGGTCATCTTCATCGCTACTATTTTAAATCCCGCAGCATTGATCATTTGTAAAATTGCCCCGGTATTTCCTTTGGCAGTAGCATCGGGCTTGATCATCGTAAATGTTCTATTACTCATTGGTTCCGTTTTTTTGAGCCGCGAAGATAAACCGTTTTCTGTTTACTGTTTCGAGGTTTATGCAAAATTAATGGCAGGTAATGTTAATTTTACTGCCCCTTTTTAAGGAACAGTAAACCCTGAACCGAAAACTGAAAACTTTCCCCTACTTTTGCGCCTCATTTATGCAGCCAATACAAGATATATTTCCATTACTCGGCCAACCCAGGAAAGTGGTGATCACCACCCACCAAAAACCAGATGCGGATGCTATGGGCTCTTCATTGGCATTATTCCATTTTTTGAGCCAGTTTGGGCATACAGTTACCGTGATCTCTCCCACCAACTGGGCTACTTTTTTGAGCTGGATGCCAGGCTGCAAAAACGTTCTGGATTTTGAATCGCCCAACGACAAAGCCAATAATGCCATAGCTGCGGCTGACTGGATATTCTGCCTTGATTTTAATACCCTTATCCGTACTAAAAGAATGGAAGAAAAATTAATGTCGGCAAAAGCGGCCAGGATTTTGATCGACCATCACCGGGAGCCTCAAACAGCTATTTTTAGTTATGGCATCAGTGATACCGGCAAAAGTTCTACTGCAGAAATGATCTATGATTTTATCATGGAGTCGGGCAATGAAGCTAAGATAACCCCGGAGATAGCCGAATGCCTTTATGCGGGCGTGATGACAGACACCGGTTCATTCCGTTTTCCTTCTACTACTGCAAGTGTGCATAGAATGGTAGCGCATCTTAAAGAACGCGGACTGGAACATAGCCATGTACATGAAGATTTGTTTGATAATTTCCTTGAAAATCGTTTTCGCTTTATCGGTAATGTATTGCTGAACAGGATGGAAATATTTTATGAATACAATGCCGCTTTGATCGCTATTCCTCAAAACGACCTGGTGAAATACGATATGCGTACAGGCGATACAGAAGGGATTGTGAATTATCCATTAAGCATAAAAGGGATCAAGCTTGCAGCAGTGATCATTGACCGGGGGGAGGAACGTAAAAGTTCTTTCCGGAGCAAAGGCGGCTTTGATGTAAATTCTTTTGCAAGAAAATATTTCAATGGCGGCGGTCATTTCAACGCTGCCGGTGGTTTTAATAAAGAACCATTGGAAGAAGTGGTGGAAAAATTTAAACAGGCTATGAAAGAAAATATAGCCGAGTTAAGCAGTTATCAATTTTAAAAACATAATCAACTAAACAATGAAACAATTTTTTAATGCAACGGTGATTTGCATATTGGCATTATCGGCTTGTACAACGCCGTTTAAAAAAGCTAAGGATGGTTCCATGTATAAAGTGATCAGCAGCAAAAAAGGCGCAAGATTAGTTACCGGGAATATCATGGAAATGAATGTGATCACTAAATATAAAGACAGCCTTTTAGGCAGTACTTATGAAGATGGCATGCCACAGTTCGGCATGTACGATACCGCTAATTTCCCTCCTCCCTACAAAGAAGTATTTAAAAATATTCATGTTGGGGATAGTATTGTTTTAAAAATAGCTACCGACAGCATCATTGCAAAAGGCCAGGGACAGGCGCCGCCATTTATGAAGAAAGGCCAGTTTATTTTCCAGTATTATACTATTTCAAATTCTTATACATCAAAAGAACAGGTGGATAGTGTTCAAAAAATATACATGGTTACCGTACAGAAAAGGGATTCTATTGCCGCTATAGCACAAACAGCAAAAGATGGCAAGACCATTGAAGACTACCTTGCAAAAAATAAAATTACTGCAACAAAAGCGGAGAAAGGTACTTACGTTCAGTTACTGGATCCCGGAACAGGTGCATCATTGACTGATAGCAGCATAGTGATGATCAACTATACCGGTAAATCTATGGAAGGGGTAGCTTTTGATTCTAATACAGATTCTGCTTTTCAGCACGTAGAACCTTACCCGGTTAATTTAAAAAGGCCGGAAGTTATCCAGGGCTGGATTGATGGTATTAAACTATTAAAAAAGGGAGCAAAAGCGAAATTTTTTGTTCCTTCCAGCTTAGGTTATGGCAAGAGGGGCAACGGTGAAAAGATCAAACCAAATGAAAATCTGGTTTTTGATATAGCGGTAGTGGACATCATAACACCGGCGCAATTTGAAGCGTTGATAAAAAAGAAACAGGAAGAACAAATGGCGCAACAAAAAATGATGCAGCAATTGCAGCAGCAAATGCAACAGCAACAACCCAAAGGCAATAAATAAATAAGGCAACAACAAATATTTAAAAAGCACCCTGTACATCAGGGTGCTTTTTTGTATGCATTAAATAATGTTACCGCTTCCTTCGCTTCTTTTACATCATGCACCCTTAGTATAGAAGCGCCATTCATCAGTGCAACGGTATTTAAAACCGTGGTTCCGTTTAGTGCATTATCAGCGGTGCTCTGGAGGGTTTTATAAATAGTGCTTTTGCGGGATAAGCCCACCAGCACCGGCCTGTTGAGCATATGCAGCAGTTCCAGTTTTTTTAATAGAGAGAAATTATGGTCAATATTTTTTCCAAATCCAAAACCGGGATCAATAATGATATCATTGATGCCTGCATTTTTACAGGTATCGATCGCTGCGATAAAAAAATCGAGCACTCCTTTTACAACATCGGTATAGTGGGTGTTTTTTTGCATGGTTGCAGGTGTGCCCTGCATATGCATACACACGTAGGGAACTTTTAATGCTGCAACGGTACCGATCATAAGCGCATCCATACTGCCCGCACTGATATCATTTATTATTGAAGCACCGGCTTCCACCGCTGCAGCTGCCACTACGCTGCTGTAGGTATCAATGGAAATAATTGTTTGGGGAAATTTTTTGCTAATTGAAGTGATCACCGGTATCACCCGTTGTAATTCTTCGCCGGTACTGATCCTTTCACTGCCCGGCCGGGTGCTTTGCCCGCCAATATCAAGGATGTCGGCGCCGTCTGCTATCATTTGTTTGGCCAGAACATCAATATCCTCATTGATATTACCCCTGTAAAATGAATCCGGTGTGGCATTGATGATACCCATCACCGCCGGGCTATCGAGTACTAATAATTTACCCTTACAGTTTAATGTGAACATTGGCCTAATTCAATTATTTTTGATGTTTATAACATTTATACAAACTTCAAAAAATTAAATGAGAAAAGCAGCGTTTTTTTTATTCTTTATCAGCTTACCTGTATTTACCCTTGCACAAACTATCCCGGATACCCTTGCCTTTATTAAATTAACCGATGGCTCATTGTATAAGATCTTTAGTTCCGGGAAGGGAACAAAATTGAATACCGGCAATTTTATGGAAATGAATCTTGCAGCAACCTATAAAGACAGTCTTTTGTTCAGTACTTATGAAGAAGCCATGCCGCAGTATAGTTTATATGATACCACCAACTTTCCTGTTCCCTTTAAAGAAGTGTTCAGCAATATTCGTGTGGGCGACAGTGTGATCTTAAAGATGCCTACCGACAGCATGCTGGCCAGGGGCCAGGCTCCGGCATTTATGCAAAACGGGGAATACGTTTATCAATACTATGTGATAACAAATGTATTCAATACCAAAGAGCAGGTAGATAGTGCGCAAAATACACATGCAGCTCTTGCAAAGGAAATAGCAGAAAAAAAACAACAGGAGCAGCTAACGCAGATACTCGATGAAAATAAAGGCCAGATCGCGCAAGACAGTAAAATAATTGAAGCCTGGCTTGCAAAAAATAAATTGAAAGCGGTCAAGGCAAAGTGGGGTAGTTACCTTATAATAAACAAGCCGGGTGCTGGAAAAAAATTAGCGCCGGGCGATGTGGTTTCAATAAATTATACCGGCAGGTCGTTCAGTACAAAAAAAGTATTTGATTCCAATACCGATCCTGCATTTAAACATGCACAGCCCTATGATGTAACCATGGGCCAACTGGGTACGGTTATCCTGGGATGGATGGATGCATTGGGTGAAATGCAAAAAGGAACGAAGGCTACTGTGTATATTCCTTCTTCACTGGCCTGGGGCAGCCAGGGTGCGGGCACTGATATAAAGCCAGGTGAGATCGTGGTATTTGATATGGAAGTTATCAACGTAAAACGTACAGGTGAAGCCACAGAAAAAAATACAGTACCAACAAAAAAAACGCCGCCGGTAAAAAATAAAGCAGTTGCCAAACCAAAAACAAAAACTCCTATTAAAAAGGTCGGGAAATAATGAGCAATACCAACCAGCAATATGATGCAGCAGTAGCATCGGGTAAAGAAATTTTTTTAAAAAAGACCAAAGATTATGGCACTTCATGGCGGGTGTACCGCATTATTTCTGTTGCCGACCAGATCTACATCAAAGCAAAACGCATCCGTACCATACAGGAAAAGGGCGAACAGAAGATCGGCGATGATATCATCAGTGAATTTAAAGGTATACTGAACTATGGTATCATTGGTTTGATACAATTGGATATTAAAGATGATGAATTGGAAGAATTACCCATAGCAACGGTAGAACAGTTTTACAATGAAAAGATCGAGATCGCAAAAAAACTGATGCTCGATAAAAATCATGATTACGGCGAAGCATGGAGGGAGATGAGCCAGCAAAGTTTTGTAGACCTGATCTTAGCGAAAATCTTACGTATCAAACAGATCATTGCTAATAAAGGGCAAACCATCATCAGCGAAGGCATTGATGCTAATTTTTATGACATTATTAATTACGCGGTGTTTGGGTTGATCCTTATTGATGAAGAAGTTCTTGGTTCATAGTTCATGGTTCATGCTTCATAGTTTATGGTTAATGGTTCATGGTTCATAGTTCATAGTTCATGGGAAAGGCATTTAGTTCTTTAAGTGATAGTAATGATTTTGCTGCTTCGCACTAATTTGATTTTGCAACGAAATCGCAAAGGAGAAAATAAAAAATTTTTTCTTAGTGCATTCGGGTCTTAGTGGCTGATTTTAAGCGCCGGAGGCGGGTAATTATTTTTCTTCGAAATTTCTTTAAGAATAAAAATAAAATGAAATTATTTGTAAACATTTCCAGAATATTGGTAGGGCTCCTGTTTATTTTTTCGGGCCTGGTAAAAGCCATTGATCCATTGGGACTGGCGTATAAAATGCAGGAATTTTTTGAAGTATGGGCTGCAGATGGTTATTTTAAAAGCTTAATGGATTGGTTGCATAAATATGCCACGGGCTTTTCCATTTTTATGATCGCCCTGGAAGTGGTGCTGGGTGTTGCACTGTTGATCGGGTGGCAAAAAAAACTTACCGCCTGGTTGTTGTTGTTACTCACTTTATTCTTTACTTTTTTAACCAGCTATGTTTTATTCAGCGGCAAGATCAGGGCCTGCGGCTGCTTTGGCGATTGTATCCCGCTTACACCTATTCAAACTTTTACAAAAGATATTATCCTTACTGTACTCATTTTTATGATCCTGGCCGCGCAAAAATATATTCAACCCCTGTTTAAAAAAATGTTGGGCGCTGTAATAATTTTATTTTCATTGATCGCCATATTGTATTTACAGTTTTATGTATTGAAACATCTCCCTTTAAAAGATTGCCTGCCTTATAAGATCGGCAACAACATTTTAAAATTGCGTAAAGCACCCAACGATGCTACCTATGATAAATTCGCTTATACTTATTTTTATAAAAAAGGGAAAGAAGAAAAAGATTTTGACTATGGTAAACAACCCGATAGTACCTGGATATTAAATGCGGATAAACAACCTAACAAAAGATTATTGGAAAAAGGCAATGGTAAAGTAGCGTTGATCAATGACTTTTCTTTTACAACGGAAAACGGCAGTGATACCACAGAAGCAATTTTAAATCAACCTGCGGAATATTATTTATTATTTGTAAAAGACAACAATATTGCTGATGAAGCGTGGAGCAATATCACCGGTTTCATGGCAACGAGGGATAAGACCAAACCCATCTTTGTTGTTACGGCTCAATTTAAAGAAGTAAATACGTTATTTAACCTGGGCAGGGACACTATGCATGTGCCGGTATTTACCTGTGATGGTACAGCTATTAAAACGGCAGCACGGGCAAACCCGACTTTGTTTTTAATGAAGGGGCCAGTCATACAAAATAAATGGTCGGCTGCAGATATGCCCAGGTAATAGGGCAGCAAGATAGCCGAAGGCATTTTATGGCATTGGATAAAAACATTCAAAATTCGCTATTCAACCATTCGATATTGAAACGCATTCTTAAAAAATTATTCTATTCTTTGCTCGTGCTGCTTGGCGTGGTAATTCTTGTATTCATCATGTTCCAGGGATTTGGTGATCCTGCCCGCATGATCGTTGGACAAAGCGGGGATAAAAAAACAATGGATAATATCCGTAAAGACCTGTACCTCGATCAACCCAAGTGGAAGCAACTGATTTTGTATTTGAATGATGTTTCACCACTTTGTGTTCATACACGCGAAGACATTGATAAAAAAGAACTCAAAGGATTTTTTAGCGGCGGCGAAAATAAATTCGGTTTAAAAATGCCTTACCTCCGCCGCAGTTACCAAACCAAGAAAGCAGTAGGGCAGCTGCTGATGGAAGCCTTACCCGGCACATTGCTGCTGGCATTCGCTGCCATGTTATTTGCCACCATTATAGGTATCTTACTGGGAGTAGTAGCCGCAGTTAAACGGGGTACCTGGCTGGATAGTTCAGCCGTATTTGCCAGTATTGCCGGTATCTCAGCACCATCATTTTTTATGGCCATCATCATTGCCTATTTTTTTGGCGTAGTGCTCCATGATTATACGGGTTTAAATTTAACCGGCAGCTGGTTTGAGATCGATGAAGTGACTGGTGAAAAATATATTACATTCAAAAATCTTATCCTGCCGGCATTTACTTTGGGTATAAGGCCACTGGCGATCATTACCCAACTTACCCGCAGTGCCATGCTGGATGTACTGAACCAGGATTATATACGTACGGCTTACGCGAAAGGACTTCCCAAACGCACGATCATCTTTAAACATGCTTTGCGCAATGCGCTCAACCCTGTTATCACTGCTATCACTGGATGGTTTGCCGAATTACTGGCCGGCGCTTTTTTTGTTGAGTATATCTTTGGCTGGAAAGGCATTGGCAAAATAACCGTAGATGCGCTGGAGAAATTAGATTATCCCGTGGTAATGGGTTCGGTATTATTAAGCGCCTGTATTTTTATCGCAATCAATATTTTTGCCGACCTGTTATATGGCATAGTCGATCCAAGGGTGAAAATGGAATAAATAAATTATTGCAACACCAGGTATAAATGAAGCGGAATTTTAATTGATCATTGTTTGCTGCAAGGTTTGCAATAAACCGGTAAGCCTTTCATCATCCAGGTCTTTTATGGTATATTGCCTGTACATTTTTGAAGTATCCCTTAACGTTATTGCAAAAGATTTTTCCAGGGCTTTTATTGAAATATATTTTTGTCCTGGCCGAAGTTTAGATTCATGGGATCTTGAAATTATTAAATCGTGCATAGCTATACCCAACCTGAACTTTTTATTTTCGCCTGCTTTTTTAAGTTTCCTGATAAGCGTACAGATAGGAATAAGATGGCTGAGTTCGGGATTATCGTTTACCAGTAACTCGTAACGGTCCTGCGTTGCTATCCATGATTGGTCAAAGGGGTTCAATATATCTCCTGCTGCTTCATCCATTGATTGTAATAATTATGGATACAAATATACAGGTTCTGATATGACCGGATAGTAATTACCGTTGAAGTTTTATCTTCCCATATTCAATACCCGGAATATTTTTTTAATGAATGCGCCATCCAGCTGCAAAGTATAAATACCCCTTGCAGTGTTTGCTGGTAAGGGAATAGTTAATTGATTGATGCCTGCCGTGATAGTAATTGGCTGTAGCAATATTTTTTTGCCTGCGATATCAGTTACCAGTAATTGTAATTTATCAGCAACAGAACTCGTTACTTTTAATTCAACACTATTATTCACAACAGGGTTCTTCAACAGGCGGATATCATTTTGCAATACAACGGTATCTTTAAAAAGTAGTGTGTTACTGTAAGTGAAATTTCCTCCTGCAGCAATAATTTTCAGGCGGTAATACAATACTGCAGCTGCGCCTGTATCGGTAAAATTATACAGTGTATTGATACTGCCGGCTATCGTTCCGATTTTTACAAACTGCAGCCCGTTGTAACTTCTTTCAATTTCAAATTTATCGCCGCTGCTTTGATTTGCAGTTACCCAATGTAATTGCGTATTGCTGTTAATCCTGTTACCACTGAAGGAGACGAGGTTAATAGGTAACACAGTATTAAGCAATCCCATTTTTAAACCGTTGCCAAAACTGCTTATCCAAATTTCATTATTATTAAATGGGTTAAAGAAAACTCTTTCGGGTTGGCGAAATGGATAGGCCGCAACCAGTGACCAAGCGGGTGTTGCCACATTCATATTATTGCTCAGCCAAAGCCCCTGTGTTTCCGTGGTAAGATAAGCCTGTGTTAGTTGCACGGGATTAAAAGTTATAGATGTTACCCTGTCGAATTGTGTACCCGTTAATTTTGTCCATGAACTGCCGCGGTTAGTTGTTCTGAATAAACCACCACGCCCGTTGGGTGCGCCACCCCAGCCACTGAACACACAAACATACCAGGTGTTTTGTGCCGGATCGGATGGATCAATAATAATATCTTTGGTCCAGTATTGCATGTCAGCATGCGAAACATCTGTCCATGAATTGCCAGCAGGGTCATAAATAAAAACGCCTGAGCTTGCGGTAAATGTGCCGCCGGAATTTCTTCTCCCGGAATAAGAGCAAACCATCCTGCCATCATTTAATACAACAATGCCTGCAGGGTGTCCTTCCGTACGCGGTGGGTTGGGAAGCTTTGTCCATGTGGAAGCACCCAGGTTGTTAAGGTCATTTGTCATCCAGATACCTCCTTGCCCGCCGCCTGCAGCGTAATGTATAACGCTTGCGTACATACGATTTGCATTGTTGGGATCGGTAGCCACCCAAAATACAGGGTGGTTGAACTGGTGCAGCAATTGCCAGGCTGCGCCGTTATTGGAAGAGTAAATTATTTTTCCGCCTGCATCAGTTGCATCAAGTATATTATCCTGTAGTCTTGTGCTCTGGTACATATCATGTATGCCGGATGTACCTGCAAACATAGTGCTGTTGCTTATATGTTTTACAATACGGTACATGCTGTTGGCCGTGTGGCCTGTGAAATCAAAACTCCATGACACACCTCCATTGACACTTCTTACGCCGTTAATATCAGAAAAACAACTGAACATATTGTTGGCATCCTGCCAATGTACCTGCCAACTGGTAGTATTCTCCAGCCCGATACTGCGGTAATATTGTTTGGGTGGCGTAGGAGCGTTGGCGGGATGTTCATCGGCTCCATTTACATAAGCCTGTTGCCAGGTGCTGCCACCATCAACTGTTTTGTGTACAAAACCAAAATCACCAAACAATACTTTATTAGCATTATTGGGGGCAACGGAAATACCAAAGCAGGTTTCCCCATAACCCCAGCCACGGTCGCCACCCTGGCCCGACCAGCCCGTTTTTATATTTTGATTATTGGCAGTTTTAAAAACTTTAGTCCAGCTGGTACCTGCATCAGTGGTTTTAAAAACTAAATTACCGCCTGTGGCATTGTCGCTGCCGCCAAGGTAAACTGTATTGATATCATTTTTGGCCATGCTCACATACATCACAAAATCGCTGCTGATATTTATTCCTGTCATTTTTGATGTCCAAATATTTGTTCCTGCATCCAGCGCATACACGCCTTTTGCAAAGCCATAGTATTCCCACGGGAAAATGCCGTTGTAAATATCCGTACTGTTTGCACTTATACAAAAAAAGCGTGTTGTTGTGCCCACCTTTGCACCTGCAAAAGAAAAAATTGTTTCTGCGGCGGGCATACCGGTTGCCGCGAGTAATGCAAAAGAAGTTCCACCATTGGAGGAATATAAAATACCTTCATTGGTACCGATATAAATATTGCTGCCATCAAAAAAAACGCCGGCAATAGTAATGCCTGCACCGCTGTTGGCTGCATTTTTTATCAATGTAAAATTTACACCAAAATTACTGGAGATATATAACGCTCCATAATACCCGATGATTACCCTTCCGGGGTTATTGTAATCTGCTTTAAAAGCATATACATCTTCGCCTGCTAATGGATTCCCCGGAACCGCATTCCAGGTATTGCCGCCATCTAAAGTGCGTACCGCGTAATTGATATTACCATCGTTGGCAATGCAGTAAGCCGTATTACTGTTACTGGTAAATTCGTAAGTAGAGATATTACCGGTCTGTAATTTAGTAAAAGGCACCTGTGTGTAAGTAGCACCATAATCGGTACTGTGAAAAAGCTGGCTCATATCACAGGTTACATAAAATTCATTATCGTTGGCAGGATTAATAGTAGGGTAGAACATACTGCCACCTCCGCCAACACCACGGGGCATCCAGGTTAATGGTTGCCCCGTGGTTACACTACTTAACAGGAAAAAGAACAAAACAAACAAAATTTTAAATGGGCCGGCGGTTCTTGTCATAAACATTGGATAACGGATTATAAAGCGATTTAACAGGTATTCAGGAGCAAAAATTTTGCCACATCGTCCTTAAAGCGGTGTATTTTTTAAATAAAATCCGGGCATCGTATTTTTTCTTAGTAACAATACTTCGAAAATGAATTTTTGAAAGCTGCAGGGCTATTTTATTTTTAAACCCCAGACGGTTCCTGAAATGCCTGTTGCAATAAATGACCCGGTATAAGGAATTATGCATACACAGGTTTCCGGTTACAGGTACATTGAAATATGCATACACCCTGCCTGTTTTATGATCACTTTTTACACTGCTTTAACTTTGTTGAAATAGAAATCAGCCATTAAGCCGCTGGCATCGGCTGACATTATTTATTGATCACGTCTATTTCTTCAATAGGATAATCTTTTACAGTAAGTATGCTTTAAAACGAATTGTAATAGGGGAACAGGTCTTTCAACGATCAAAAAATTAAGTTTAAATGTTTTGACCGGCACTTTCCCGGCGTCGTAATTGGTGCGCTCATACTGGTGCATTTTATCAAGGGCATACACCGTTATTACTGCTTCGTTGTCTGCAAACAAACCAAAGGCGATAGCCCGGTACCTGTCTTTATTGTAATTATCAAAATGTTCGCCACAAAAATCATCAAGTGTAATACCGTTGGTAAATATTATCGCGGCAGAGCCGCTAATAATACTGTGTGCGGTATTAAATGGTGGTTGCATACTTTGTTGATTAGTGCAGTACTGCAGTATGGTGCTAAAATAATTGTACCAATTAATTTAACGCGGTGCAACAGGGTCCGTCATCCGGGAAGAGTTATAATGAGGTTGGGGATTTTTTCTCGCCAATTTATTTCCGGAAGAGATTTTTCCCAACCGGCGATGTGTAATGTTTTACTTAACTTTCCTGTTGAAAATACAATGTATGCACATAGAAAATGATATCAAACTTGGTTTTAAAGATGTAATGATCCGCCCTAAACGTTCTACGCTGAAATCCCGTGCGGAGGTTTCTCTTTCAAGAAAATTCAATTTCCGGCATGGTGATAACCAGTGGGAAGGTATTCCGATCATTGCAGCAAATATGGATACTGTAGGTACGTTTGAAATGGCCACCGTTTTGGCCGGGCAGCAATTGGTTACTGCAATACACAAATATTATAGTGTAGCACAATGGAATACTTTTTTGCAGGCGGCGCCCGCTGGAATTGCGGATCATATTTGTGTAAGTACCGGCACAACCAAAGCCGATGCGGAAAAACTCCACCAAATTATTACAGCCTGTCCGTCACTCCGTTTTATTTGTATTGATGTGGCCAACGGGTATTCCGAACATTTTGTAAGTTTTGTAAAATGGGCAAGAGAAACTTATCCCGGTAAGATCATCATTGCCGGCAACGTGGTTACCGGTGAAATGGTGGAAGAATTATTATTGTCGGGCGCAGATATCATTAAAGTGGGAATCGGGCCGGGGTCAGTTTGCACTACAAGGGTAAAGACCGGTGTGGGATACCCGCAGTTATCGGCAATCATCGAATGTGCAGATGCAGCACATGGATTGGGCGGGCAGATTATTTCTGACGGTGGTTGTAAAGTTCCCGGCGATATTGCCAAAGCATTTGGCGGCGGCGCTGATTTCGTAATGCTGGGTGGCATGCTGGCGGGGCATACGGAAAGCGGCGGAGAATTGGTAACCGATGAACAGGGCAGGCAATTTAAATTATTTTATGGCATGAGTTCAGAAACCGCGATGAATAAATATTCAGGCGGCATTGCCGAATACAGGGCTTCCGAAGGCAAGACGATCAGGATGCCATTCCGTGGACCGGTAGCCGAAACTGTACTGGATATATTGGGTGGTTTGCGTTCGTCCTGCACTTATGTTGGGGCTTCCTATTTGAAAGAGCTAACCAAGCGCACTACGTTTATCCGTGTACAGGAACAGCATAACGAATGGTTTGGAGAAGGGTAAGCCCGCAACAATTTAATCTCCCATAAAACTCCAGTATTTATAAATCGCTTCCCGCTCAATATTGGTGTCGGGCCAGTGATGTATATCGATACCAGGCGCATTCTCCAGCATTTCCTTAGTTTGATTAAACAGGTACCTCTTATTGGCAGGGTCAACTTTCAATAAACCAAAAGGTATCGCAAAATATTTTACGCCGATACCAAGGAATCCTCCAAATTCAATTACGAAATAATCGATCTTTCCGCTGGTAACATCAAGCATGATGTCTTTAATCTCCCCCAGGTGGTCACCATTATCGTTAACTACTTTATCTCCAATTACTGAAGATGCGGTTAAATATTTTAAAGGTGTGTTTGCATTAAGAGGGCCATCATTGATCCCTGTAATGTTTTCTTCCGGTAATTTTTCCATTGTTGTTGATTTATTTTGTTATAGAAAGCTGCTGCAGGAAAGCACAGCAGCACAAAGTTGGCATTCTTACTTTCTACTAATGTTACATAATTGCAGCAATTAATTGCATGATTCACACATTGCTTTGCATGGCCATGAATAAGCTTTGTTTGCCGTATTTTTCACCATACGAAAAACCATATAACAAATTAATCAGTTACGGGAAGGAGTACCCGGCAAAGTATACTATCAAGGTGAACCGGGGGCTGTATTAAGCATTCGATTTCTTTATATATTTTGTAAGGATAACGATCATGGCGCCATTTATTTTACCCTCTACCTGTTCGGCATTATCAGCCACCAAATGGATCTTGCGAACTATTGTTCCTACGGGAGCATTAAATGTAGCACCTTTCACATTCAGTGTTTTAGTAAGTACCACATTATCCCCATTGCTGAGTACGGCGCCAAAACAATCTACATGTTTAATAATATCATCCGGGTCAGCATCATCGCCTGACGCTTTAGCCCACTCCAAAGTTTCGTTATCGAGGTAAGCAATATCTAAAAGATCGCTCGCCCAATCCAAATTTTTTAGCCTGTGGAGCATGCGCCACGACACTACTTTTACTGCCGGTACTTCGCTCCAGATACTTTCATTAAGGCAACGCCAATGAATGGGATCGGCCGTTTCAATATGTTCCATTTCCGAAGAGCAGGTGGGGCATATCAAAAGATGGTGTTCCAGCCTGTTGCCCGGACTTGAAGGAACAGCGTAGGCGATAATTGCTTCAGTAGAACCGCACAATTCGCAGGTGTTGTTACTTCTTTTTTGTAAGTCTTTATCTATGTTCATTTGATACGATTTAGTAGATGACGAAGGTAACAAAATTATATAAGCTGTAAAGGAAGTAGCTGCAAGGCATAAGCCTATTATCCAGAAATTTCAGGCTTTGCCCTTGTAGCATAAACCTTGAGGCTATCCTTTAATTTGCTGTAACTTTTACCAGTACCACACCGTGCGATGGTACCCTTGATGCAAACATCCCGTCAAAATTGCCCAGGTCTTTTTGCCGCCAGAGGTCTCTCACTTTTTGGTGGGGGGATAACTGCAATTCATTCCAGTGAAATCTTACCACATTACTTACGCCGGCGGTATTAAAGATACCGATAGCTTTACTGCCGTCTTCCAGTTCTTTCATCCAAACCTGGTATTCGAGCTGGTTGCCTTCGTTGCGTATCATGATTTGCCGGGCCTGCATTCCCAATGCATCCTGGTTCACCGCGATCACTTCATCATTAGTGAGCAGGTTCAATGTAAAATCATCCAGTTTGCTCAGGTCGCAGCCAATTAATAAAGGAGCACTTAATAAACTCCATAAACTCACATGCGTGTATTGCTCATCGGGAGTTAGCTTAGTCTGGTGTAAATGATCACCCCATCCTACCTGGCCCACGATCATCATATCCGGGTCATTCCATCTTCCTGGTTTTGCATACCGGTATTGTTTGGTTTGATCGAATCCAATACTGCTGAGGCTTTGCCAGGTGTCGGTGATGTCGCCGGTAGTTCTCCAGCAATTACCGTTTACTGTTTCGCCCCATTCCCATACATCTTTCATACCGTATTGGCAAAGGCTATATACAATATCCCTGTTTTGTTTTTGCAGGGCATCCTGCATGGTTTCGTAAGGTTTTTTATAAGAAGCCAGGCTGTTATCTTTCCTGTCATGGATATCTCCATAGCTGCACCAATCATATTTTAAATAATCAATACCCCAGCTGGCATAAGTGGTTGCATCCAGCATTTCGTGCTGGTAACTGCCCAGGTAGCCACCGCATGTTGTTGGGCCGGGAGATGAGTAGATGCCGAATTTCAACCCATTACCATGAAGCCAGTCGCCCAGCTTTTTCATGTCAGGGAATTTTTTGTTGGCTACAATTTCGCCCTTTGCATTTCTTTGCGCAGCTTCCCATCCATCATCAATATTCATAAATGCCCAGCCATGATCCATTAAGCCTTTATCCATCATTGCCCTGGCGGATGCCTTCAGCTTTTCATCACTAACGCTGAGCCCCCAGCAATTCCAGCTGTTCCATCCCATTGGAGGCGTAAGTGCCAGCAAGTCGCCGCATTTAATGGTGAATGCTCTTTTATCAACACCGGTAGTATTTTTTACCACAATCGTCATTTTATATTCACCACTGCGGCTCAGCTTTCCTGTTATAACCCCGTTAGCCGGATTTACTGTACATCCTTCCGGTAAATTTTCAATGGTATACCGCAAAGGCTTTTTACCGGTTGCTGGTATCTTAAAAATGAAAGGGGAGTTGGGACGGGCGCCATACAACTTTGCACCATTTATTTTTGGCGCATCGCCCGGTTTTGGCGTAAGGATATAGGGTATCCATTGTTTCAGCGATATCGTTTTATTGGTAGTAGCTTCAGTAAAACTGTAGGTATAGCTGGTATGGTCATTCGCTTTTGCTACCGGAACCGCAAATTTTTTGCTTTGGTTTTTGCCAAGGATAATATCTTTTGTTCGTGTACTGATAATGGTTTGGTCTTCTTCATTGATATAGTCAATGCTGTATTTACCCTTAATAGTATTGGTAAAGGAATTACTGAAAGTAATGACAGGCTTTTTACTTCCAACCGGGCTGGCTTCAATTTTTATTCCATCTATTACCTCCATGGCATTGATATAGGGTATGCCTCCAAAGAGGCCGCCGGCGCCACCGCCATCATACAACTGCACACTGATGACGTTTACTTCATTCCACTTTATAAAAGCGCTGTTGGGGTCGATATGAAATTCAATTGGTTTATCCCAGGTGGAAACATAACCGCCTTTATCGCCAGGGAAAGAACCCGACTTGCCGATCAGTACCCCATTAAAATAAACAGCACAGGCGTCATCTGCTTTTCCCAACGAAAAACGAACCGGGTTAGCAGTTTTTAATTTGTCGGGCATCACTACATAAAAACGATACCAGCCATAGCCATCATAATCGTTTAATCCCTGGCTTTCCCAGGTTGCACCGGTTTTTAACGTTATCCATTTGCTGTCGTCAAAAGAAGGAGAACTATAAGCTACATTATCACCCTTGATAAATTTTGCGCTGGGCAGTTCAAATTTTTGCGCTGCAACTATGAGCGAACAAAAACAAAGTAAGCCGGCCAATAAATATTTCATGTGCTGAAGTTTGAACAAATTTACTGTAAAACATATCTTCCAGCCACATTGTTATTGTATATTTAAAAATGCAAAAAATACCCGGGCCGGCACTAAAGCGTGATATTGGCGCAACAGGACTGGCATTGAATGCAATGAATTTAACGATCGGCTCCGGAATTTTTGTATTGCCTGCCGTAGTGGCTTTGAGTATTGGCCGTGCGGGTTTTATCGCATACCTGGCCTGCGGTTTTCTGGCCATTTTAATTACGTTGTGCTATGCTGAAGTGGGTAGTAAGATCAACAGCAGCGGCGGATCATATGCTTATGTAGAAAAAGCCTTTGGACCTTTGCCCGGATTTTTTATCAATTCCTTATCCTGGTTTGGTTTTTCTGCTTTAGCAGATGCGGCTGTAGCGAATGCCATGACCGATATGTTGGGAACATGGTTCCCATTTCTTAATGTACAATATATAAGGGTGATCTTTTTTGTTGTATTGTTTGTAACACTGGCACTGGTAAATATAAGAGGAGCAAAACAAGGCTCACGGTTTGCGAATGCAGCAACCCTGCTAAAACTATTACCCATTATTTTATTAATTATTGTGGGTTTATTTAATATCGCCTCTACTAACCTTGCTATTACAACCTGGCCACCTGTAAAAAATATCGGCGAAGCATCTCTGACTTTATTTTTTGCATTCGTTGGTTTTGAAACTGCATTGAGCGTTAGCGGCGAAATAAAAAATCCAAAAAAAAATATTCCCAAAGGTATATGCCTGGCTGTTGCAGGTGTATTGATCATTTACCTATCGCTGCAATTTGTTGCGCAGGGGGTATTAGGCGACGAGCTGAGCTCGCTGATAAATGCAAAAGCCCCATTGTCGGCATTAGCCACCAAAATGGTCGGCAGTATTGGCGGTACCATTATTTTAATAACAGGTATTGTATCCATGTTTGGTTTGTTAAGCGGTGATATGCTGGCCTCCCCCAGGTTATTATTTGCTGCAGCAGAAGATAAGTTGTTGCCGAAATTCCTAAGCCGTATCCATCCAAAATTTTCAACTCCTTACTGGTCGATCATGGTGTACAGTATCGTTGCAACTGTATTGGCATCATCCGGCGGTTTTAAACAGCTGGCAGTGCTCGCAAGTTCATCTATACTATTGATCTATTTGGCTGTTGCAGCTGCAACGGTAGTACTGCGTTATAAAAAAGAATTTATACATGCAGGCAGTTTTAAAATACCGGGTGGTTTGATTATACCGTTATTGACGATGGTCACCATTGGCGTGTTCCTGTATTTTATTACTATCGCGGAGGTAAAAGCACTGGCAATATTTTTTGCGGCGCTGACCCTGTTGTATTTTTTAAAGAAGTGGTTCGATAAAAGAAATGAACGTTTACAACAGGGGTTATAATACCCGTTGAGCGGGCCATTTAAAAACAAGGGGTATCGCGGTAAGCGGAAAAATTTTCACCTGCAAGTGATCCGATGATGGTGAACGGGATATTTTGGCCCGTCTTTTTATTTATATAACCCAGTTGCAATTCATAAGTGCCGCCATTGGTAAACACATAATTACCCGTGATCCTTTTGCCCGTTTTTACCAGGTAAGTTTCTTTCCAGAAAAATGAAGGAGCACCAGCGTCATTGCCGGTTTGTTCTGTTGTGGAATAAATTAATGGTACCGCTTTTTTTTGTCCTTTGTATTGTATCAACACAGCTTTATCTTTTTTAAAATAAACTGTCAGCTGTAATTTTTTATTGTTTTTATTTTCAAAGCAGGCGTATTTGTATTGTGAAAATACTTTTGGTACGGCAATACATGTGATCACAGCGATTAAAACTAATATCTTTTTCATCCGGTCATTTTTTATAATATACTAACTCCAGTATTATTTTTTTGTAGCGTTTTAACTACAGCAAAGTTCATAAAACGGGGATAGAAAATACAATCTATACTATAATAACTGAATTATACAACAGTATAGACTAAATGTGTAACATACCTGGTGCTGCATTCCATTAGTTTTACCGCGTACTCATCCTGTGCTTTTTATCTGCATGAAAACAGGCTCTTCGACTCACGTCTTAATACAGCCATGCAATCTTTCTCTTAAACTCTTTAAACCCGATTTATGAAAACAAAATCTTTTACCCATCAGAATGGCTTGTTACAAAAGTTGGCCCATTACGCCGGGATTTTACAATACAAATGGCATATAGTAGTATTGCTGCTGGTAGTTGCAGCAGGCTGTAAAAAAATAACCGAAGAAACTGGATTGACAGGAGTTTGTCCGATAGTGATTTCAACAAGTCCAACTGATACAGCAACATCAGTAAGCATCAACAGGACGATAAATGCAACTTTTAATGAAGCGATGAATGCTGCCACCATTAATGCGGTAAGCTTTACACTGGTTAAGGGAACAACTCCAATCGCAGGCGTGGTGAGTACAAATGGTGCTATTGCTACATTTACACCAACAGCCAATCTTACGCCGAACACTTTATACAAAGCTACTATCAAAGCCGGTGTTAAAGATCCCGCAGGTAATGCGATGATTAATGATTATGTATGGAGCTTTACCACGGGTGCTGGTCCGGATATTATTGCCCCGAGGGTTATTTCAACCGATCCTGCAAATGCTGCAACGGGTGTTGCATTCAATAAAAAAATATCAGCTACTTTCAGCGAATTGATGGATTCATTATCTACCACTACCAGTTTTTTATTAAACAATACCACGTTAGGTGGAACGGCAATAAGCGGCTCGGTTACTTATAGCGGTGTTACTGCTGTATTCACTCCTTCTGTTCCATTGTCGGCCAATACCACTTATGCAGCAACAATTACTACTGGTGCTAAAGATCTTGCAGGCAATGCCCTTGTAAGTAATTATATTTGGAATTTTACTACATCAGGCAGCGTTATTCCACCTGTAGTAACTTCCACCGATCCTGTTAACAATGCCTTCGCGGTGCCGCTCAATAAAATAATCACGGCTACTTTCAGCCAGGTGATGGATGCAGCAACGATCAGTGCGCTTACTTTTAAAATAAATAATGGTGCTATACCGGTTATAGGTACGGTAACCTATTTGGGCAATACTGCAACATTTACACCCACACCCCTCCTTATTGCCAATGTAATTTATACAGCTACTATTACTACGGGTGCAAAAAATTTGGCAGGTATATCGCTTGTAAATAATTATGTATGGAGCTTTAGTACCAATGCAACAGCACCACCACCACCCATCCTCGGAACAGCTGCTTATTTTGGTGCGTTTGGCGGTAATGCGGGTATCACCAACCAGGGATTATTTACTGTAATTAATAATGGGGGAATTGGTACCACGGCTGCTTCAACTTTGGTAACAGGTTTTCATGATGGAATTACCGGAGATGTATATACAGAAACGCCGTTGAATGTAGGACTTGTTACGGGAAGAATTTATACTGCCCCTCCCGCGCCGGGAACTGCGGCTTCTTTTGCCATTGCATCACAGGGACTGCTAGACGCTAATGCAGCTTACCTCAGTATTTCACCGGCGGTGATGCCGGGTGGTATTGATCCAGGTGCTGGTGAACTCGGTGGCCTAACCTTGGCTCCGGGAATTTATAAATCTGCAAGCGGTACATTTAAAATCACCAATGGTAACCTTACCCTTGATGCACAGGGTGATCCAAATGCAAAATGGGTATTTCAAACCGCCGCGGGCCTTACTGTAGGCGTTGCCGGACCAACAGGTGCAAAAAGTGTGATTATGATTAACGGGGCATTGCCAAAAAATGTGTACTGGTATGTGGGTAGTGCCGCAACGATCAATGCAGCAGGAGGCGGTGTAATGGTAGGAAATATTATTGCTTCAGCAGGAGTTACTTTTTCTACTGCAGGTAATGTAGCACTAACAGTATTGAATGGCCGCGCAATTTCGCTGGTGGCTTCAGTTACTTTGGTAAATACAGTAATTAATGTACCTAATTAAAAAGGGTATTGTAAACTAACGAAATCATTAAAATAATTTAAAAAGAAAATTTATGTCATTATATCATATAACAAAACAAAAGCACGCACTGGTAATGTTGATTCTGCTTTTTGTAATCAGTAACGGTAATGCACAGGTAAAGCGGGTACAACCAGTTTGGTGGTTCGGTGAATCTGTTGCGGCTAATTTTAATACCTACCGCGGTACAACGCAAATGTTGAACAGCAGCCTTACAACACCCACAGCATTTCATAAAGGAAAGGGTGTAAGGCCTTATGCATCTTTATTGACTGAATACCGGCCTGGTAAAGTTTGGGGTGGTATGTTAAATATTGCTTACGATAACCGCGGTGGCAAGTTTGACCAGGTAATGGCGCCCTGCAATTGCCCTGCTGATCTTTCTACTAATATCAGTTACGTTACCATTGAACCCAGTTTAAGAGTTGCTCCTTTGGGCAATGCCTTCTATATTTTTGCAGGCCCTGCATTGAGCTTTAATGTAACCAAAAAATTTACTTATACTCAGGACAAGCAAACTGATGTAAGGAGTGAATGGAGCGATGTACGCAAGACGGTATTCTCTGCCCAGGCAGGTGCCGGCGTAGACATTCCCATTTCTGCAAAGACCAGCGCTACGCAAATGAGTTTTTCACCATTTGTTTCTTTTCTTACCGACTTTGGTCATGACCCCCGTTCTGTTGAATCATGGTCAGTATATACCATTCGTGCCGGTATGGCACTTAAGTTTGGTACTGCAAAAAAAGCTACTTCTGCAATAGTAGTTACAGATCCTGTAATACTTCCTGCGGTTGTTGAAGACAAAGTAAAAGAAGTACAGTTTTCTGTTCGTGCACCTAAAGTAGTTCCATTGAACCGCCAGGTGAAAGAAACATTTCCTCTTCGGAATTCAGTATTCTTTGATATGGGTATAACAGATATTCCTAACCGTTATGTAATGTTGAATACGACGCAGGCTACAGCATTTAAAGAAGCACAGTTACAACAAAGCCAGCCCGGTAATTTAAATAATGGCCGTTCTGCTAGACAACTGGCGGTATACCACAATATTTTAAATATCGTCGGCGACCGTTTACGGGCCAACCCACAAAGCAGTATACTGTTAACAGGTGCAGCAGATAAAAATCCTGCTGAAGGCAAAACAATGGCAGAAAATGTAAAAGCTTATCTGGTTAGCGTTTTTGGTATTGAACCTTCCAGGATCACCACGGCAGGAAGAGATAAACCGCTTATTCCTTCAGAACAACCAGGTGGCGTAAACGAATTGGCTTTATTGCGGGAAGGCGACCGCAGGGTAGACATTGAAAGCAATTCTCCTGAATTATTGTTACAGGTAGGAGGGAGTACATCTCCTTTTTTAAGGCCGGTACAGTTTACAACCGTGCAGTCGGATCCGTTAGACAGTCATGTTATCTTTAGTGCTGATGGTGCCAGTGAGTCACTGGATTCATGGACAGTAGAAGTGAAAGATGAACAGGGAAACGTACACCGTTTCGGGCCCTACACAGGCGAACAGGCATCTGTTCCGGGAAAAACGATCCTGGGAAATAATACCCAGGGAAACTATACCATTTCAATGTTGGGTAAAACAAAAAACGGAACGGTCATTAAAAAAGAAAGTTCTGTTAGCCTCATGAAAATGGACGATCCTAAACAGGAAGGTTTGCGTTATAGTATCCTTTTTGATTTTGATAAGTCAAAAACAATTACCAGTTATGAAAAATTCCTTACTGAAGTTGTAACGCCACTGATTGCTGACAATAGCACGGTAATCATCCATGGCCATACGGATATTATTGGTGAAGAAAAATATAATCAAACTTTGTCTAACAGCAGGGCAACAGAAACCAAACAGGTAATCGAACGCGCCTTAGCCAATAGGGGAATAAAAGGGGCGAAATTTGAAACCTACGGATTTGGTGAAGATGAAGGTATGGCTCCTTTTGAAAATAATTTGGTGGAAGAACGTTTTTACAACAGAACCGTAATTATCGATATTATTCCTGTGAAGTAAACCAGCACAGTAAAGAAAACGCACAGGCTGCTGTAAAACCTGCAGCCCTTTGCGTTTTCTGTTTTCATGATACATATTCCGCGAAGTGGGCTTCCAGTGATTCCCCTACTATTTCAGGCGCAAGCGTCTTTTTTTAAAAACCTTTGAGTGGCCCAGGTTCTTTGGATTTTTATATTTAAGCAGAAAAATATTTAAATACTTATATTGGAAGCGTGAAGTAAAATGTACTTCCTTTTTCGGGTTCACTTTCTACCCACATTGCTCCATGATGCCTTTTTATGATATCATAAGATATGTATAATCCAATACCAAGTCCTTGAAAAAGTTTCGAATGTTCCTCAACACGATAATATCGGCCAAAGATCTTATTTATATGTTGGCAGGCAATACCTATCCCAAAATCCTTTACGGATAACTGAATTACTTTTTCTTTTTCTTCAACATTTACTAAAACTGTATCAGCATTAGGTGAATATTTTATAGCATTGGTTAATAGATTAATAATTACCTGCTGCAAACGACCCCTGTCTCCAATTACAGCCTTTGTAACTTTACCTGTTTTTTGTATTGCATGATTTTTTGAACTGTATTGAATGTCCTCAATTGTTACATTCAGCATTTCATTAAAATCAAATGTGGTAATATTATAATTAAGTTTACCATTTTGAATTTTGCTTGCATCTAATAATTCACTAACCAAATCATGCAGCTTATCTAAAGAGTTGTTAGCCCTGTTAGCAAATAAATAGGTAGATGGATCCTCTTCGCTTAGAGAAGACAACAATAATTCTAAATACCCTTTAGCAGTTGTAAGCGGTGTTTTCATTTCATGACTTGCAATGCTTATAAACTCGTCCCTTTGTTTCAACAATTTTTCAGTAAGTTTTTGAGATGCCTCCAAATCAGTATTAACCTTTAAAAGGGATTGATTACTTAATGCAAGGGCTATTGTACGCTTTTCAAAAGTAATGTCCCTGAGAAAGGCAATAAATAATTTTTTTCCCTGCTGCGTTGCCTGCGAAATGGTAATGGATATAGGAAACTCTTTGCCTTCCTTATTAAGTGCTGTAAGTTCTAAGGTTTTATTTAAAATCCGTGCTTCGCCTGTCGTCAAAAATCGTTTCATTCCCTCGTTGTGAACCGGGCGGTACTGCTTTGGAATAATAGTATCGGATAAGTGCAAACCTAAAACTTCTTCCGCTTTCCATCCGAATATTTCTTCGGTTTTAGGATTCCACAAGCTGATAATACTTTTTTCGTCAATTACAATAACAGCATCGGGAGCGTTGTTGATTATCTGCTTACGATATTCTTCTTTTTCCTGCAATTCTTTATAGAGTTCAAATTCTTTTGTTACATCCTGCAACGTACCAACTAATAATTTTTCATTGCCAGTCGCTATCACCCTTCCTGTTCCTTTAATATTTATCAATGTTCCGTTTTTGGTAATCATCCTGTAGTGCCATTCATCAGCCATTTTGCTTTGTAAAACATTTTGCGCTGCCTCTGACACATAATCCCTGTCATCAGGATGCACATGCTTATTAAATTCCTCCAGTGAAGGTTCAAATTCATTGGGTTCATATCCTATAAGCCGGTATAAATTATCAGAGTAAGCTAATGTGCCTGTTGCTAAATTAAAGGAATAACTGCCCTGCATGGAACTTTCTTCAGCCTGTTTAAAGGTTTCATTTTGTATGTGAAGCTGAAAAGTCCGTTCTTTTACTCTTGTTTCTAAGGCTTCAGTAAAATCTTTTTGTTCATGAATATCCGTATTGGTTCCTATCCATCCAATAATATTTTCCTGCTTATCTTTTTGAGCGACGCTATGGCTTAGATGCCATCGGTAACTTCCATCATGTTTTCGAATGCGCTTTTCAAATTTAAAATCTTCTCCTGTTTCAATGTTTTGTTGCCATTGCGCTATTTCTTTTTCTAGGTCATCAGGAAAAATAATTGCCTGCCACCCATCACCTTTTAATTCTTCAAAAGATAATCTGGTGTAATCGAGAAAATATTTGTTGAAGAAATCTTTCTTTCCATCGGGGGTAGATGTCCATACCATGTGCGGAATGGTATTTGAAAGCATTTTAAATTTTGCTTCACTTGCTTCTAGTTTTTCTACTGCTTTTTTCCGTTTGGTAATATCGCGGTTTACCCCCACTGCTGCAACGGGTTTTCCGTTTTCGTCATACACGTAAGCAATAGAAACGAGAACACTTACCAGGGTGTCATCTTTTTTCAATTGCACTACTTCGCCTTGCCATTTGCCCAGGGTATCTAAAGCCTTTGGCCACGCCAGCCTGTCTTGGTCTGATAAAAATTGCGTGCGGAGAACTTCCTTTCCAAATTTGCCGATCACTTCATCGCTCGCATATCCATACAAATTTTCTGCCCCTTTATTCCAACTGATAATTTTATGGTCCATATCAGTGGCTATCACGGCATCGGCAATATTTTCAGTAAGTATTGCAGCAACACGTAAGTTTCGATTGGCTTCTTCAAGTTGTTTGCGTGCTTTAACCTGTTGAGTAACTTCCACCGTATGCGACAATAATCTTTCTGTATTGCCCTTCTCATCTTTCAAAGCCTGCACTACACCATTGTAATAGCCCAAAACAAGTTTACCACTTGTTTCATTGAATAATTCAACAGGAAATTCATTAGCTATAAATGGTTCGCCCGTTAAAAAAACATTATTCAGAATATCTATTAAACCCTGTTGTTCTATTTCTGGAAAAAGCTCTTGTACGGTTTTGCCGGTAGTTATTTTTCTGCCCACTAATTTTTCGTATTCAGTGTTGGCAAATTCATAAATGTGCGTATCGCCTTTAAACACGGCAATGCCTGCGGGAGCATTCATAAATGAATTGTAAAGTACTTTGCGCTCATTACTTAAACGCTGTTCGCTTTCTGTAAGTAACCGCCGGGCAACTATTTCTTTGGTAACATCCTGTAGGGTTCCAGTAAACCGGTAAGCAGTGCCTTCATCATTAAAAAATGCCTGCCCTTTTGCCCCAACAATTCTTTCATTTTTTGTTTGCGGATGAATGATTGTATAAATAATATCGTAATGCCCTCCGGATGCAGGTTGTAAAGCCGTTTGAATTGCGGCTGTTACTCTTTCCCTATCCTTATCTGCAATTACTGTCAGGGCAAGCGGGAGGTCTATTTCTTAGTCATGCTTTAGTCCAAACCATTCTTTTAAACGGCTGTTGCCTCTAAATTTATTAGTGGCAGGGTTTAAGTCCCAGGTGCCTAATTCGGTTGCGTCAATGGCAAATTGTAATTCCTGTTCTCTTTCCTTAAGTGCCTTTGCTGCTTTTACTTTTTCTGTAGTTTCAATTACAGTAACCAGCACGCCACCTACTTCACCATCTTCTAACCGGATTGGACTGTAAGAGAAATCAAAAACACATTCTTCCAAAAATCCATTTCTGTCCAATTGCAAAGTGAAGTCGGGAAAGCCAACGGGCGTACCCTGCATTACACCCTCAAACATTGGTCCTATGGTAGTCCATATTTCTGCAAAAGTTTTTTGGGTGCTGATGCCCAATGCCTGCGGATGTTTTGTGGCGCCAAGAATAGGACGGTAACCATCGTTATACAACTGAATATATTCTTTGCCCCAAGCAATATACATACCAAAAGGAGAATCGAGCATGATACGTAATGCGATACGCAAACTTTGCGGCCACGTACCGGGACTGCCAACTGCAGTTTTTGACCAATCAAATGAACGGATAAACTCGCCCATGTGGCCACCGCCGGTAAGAAATGCAGGTATTTTATTTTGATTCGCTTTCATGATTTATTACTGAATCCTGTGAGCAGTGGATCTAATTTATGAAATGCAAATTTGTTTTTAAAAGTAAAAATACAATTTTATAATTATTTGTGCTTGTCAGTTGAATATGCGCTTAAAAAATTTAAGTATTCGGAAAGATTTTCTTTTAGTTTTGATATGCATGGATCAATGCTTCAGGCATTTTGGTAAGGTTACTTTCATGCGCAGGGTTTAAATGCTGCACCGGCACATAAGTTATTCCTGAGTCTACTGGTATTGCCATTAGGGATTATTTAAATGCATAACTACTGCCCGCACAGGCTCCGATACCTCCAACAGGAAAATTATAGATAGGTGATGAAGTTTTGATTTTGCCCCCACTGCTTTAGTTTTATTTTTTGCCAGTGTTTTCATTTTATTCCTGGTGTTCTCCCAAAAGTACAAATTAAATTGTTTTTCTTTGATGTCTTTTCATGTCAAATGATTTTGTAACTGATGAGATTTTGTAGTAAAGTTTCGAGTTTGCCGTGTCATCGAAAGCATAAGGCCTAACCTACAATTGTGCTGTTGAAAATCAAGGATATAGCGGTTTAAATTTTCTCTTTAAAATCGCAATTGGTTACCCGGTGAAGTAAGCTAAATTATTTAATTCTGTTCCGGGATAAGGGAATTTTATACCACCCGGGAATACAGCCACAGGTGGGAATTTGAAAAACGTTCAACTGAAACAACTGCTGCCAGGTTGCACCTGCGGAAGATTAAAACGCCCCATTTGCCGCAATACTTTTGTAGTGGTTTGTGTTGCTTATCGCCGGTAAATCCCAAATACTGTTTATCCTATATGTTTTTGTATGGTTTCAACAAAAGTGCTCACAGTAAATGGTTTTTCCACATACCCGTCTGCATTTATTTTTTTACAAATCTCTTTAATGTCTGCATTAGCAGAGAAAACCAGGACAGGAATATATTTGTTGCTTCATTTTGCTTTGCAGTTGCAATAGCTTTTTCCCCGCCAATATCAGGAATCCATAAGTCCATTAAAATAAGATGGGGTTGTCTTGATTTTATATCATTTAAAATATTTTCACATCGGGATAATGTTTCTACCTCTAATCCGAACCTGCATAAAATGGCTTTGCATAGGAGTAATATTTCATCATCATCATCATAAATAAGAATATTTTTTTCATATTGATAATACTGAAAATAATTTGGTGGAAGAACGTTTTTACAACAGAACCGTAATTATCGATATTATTCCCGTGAAGTAAACCAGCACAGTAAAGATTACGCACAGGCTGCTGTAACACTTACGGCCCTGTGCGTTTTTTTTATTACTACTTACAACAGTTTTGTTGATGAATAAGACGGGATGAGGGATTGCTTAGGTTATAGAATGGTTATTCAACTTTTTTTAATTCCCTTCTTACACCCCATGCAATATGCCAAACTGCCAAAAGATTTCCGTTATCCGCTGTTTCAAATTCTATTTGCTGGTCTGTGCCATTAGAGAAAAAAAATTTTTTGCCCGACTCGGCCTGTAATCTTATGTCGGGGCCATTACCGGTATGAACATATAATGCATCATCCTTTTTTAGGAATTGGATTGGAAAAACTGCCAAATACGGGGGCCTTGTAAGCATCATCATATACTTGCCGGTAAAATTATTTGGGATCTCAGCCTTTTTTATTTCCGTATGTAAATAGGGTAATAATATCTTTTTATTTAACATTATACCGGACAAAGCATCTGCAATATATTCGGCGTGGGATTCATTATTTGACAGAACGATCACCGTTATATCGTCATCTGTGTAACGCAGGTGCATGCTTAGATAACCCGGATAATAGCCATTGTGAAAAATAAAATTACCGTATTCATTTTTCCCCACTCTCATGCCGTATCCAAAAGAGACTTTTGGAAATTTTTTTTCTGACTGCTGCGATAGCATTTCCTGTTGTGTTTTTGCTGCAAGCAGGCTATTATTTTTAAGCGCACGGTCCCATTTTAAAAGATCGCCTGTGGTCGTTATGATCATGCCTTCGCCATTGATCCCTACCAGGAAAGTTGTCCAGCCAGTCTGGAGGGTTTCGGACTGCACATATTTTTTCAAACTATCTGAATAAACATAGCCATTAGCCAAACCGGTAATGGCGTTGCCCGATCGTGGACGATTGGCAACTTGTGTATGCAACATTCCCAGCGGCCTGAAAATCCGTTCTTCCATATAGCTGTTATAGGATTTCCCCGACAGTTTTTCTATAATGGAGGCCAACAGGTTAAACCCTGTTCCGGAATACATGAGGTTTTCACCCGGCTTAAATAAAAGCGGGGGTTTTTCTTCCGCCAGCAAACGCACCAGGTCGGCATTGGTAGCAATCCTGCTATGATCAAAATGTTTTTCTATCAATTCAAAACCGTCTGGCATACCCGAAGTATGAGTAAGTAATTGCTGTATGGTAACATTAGTATAGGGAAGTTCCGGAAAAAATTTACGGAGCGTATCAGCATAACTGATCCTGCCCTGGTCTTTCAACAACAATATGCCCATGGCGGTGAATTCTTTTGTTACAGAACCGCAATCAAACATTGTGTTATCGTCCAATGCCAGCCTCGCATCATAATCGGCATAGCCAAAAGATCTTTTATAAATTATATTACCATTCTTTGAAACCAACACGTTGCCATTAAATCCGAATATACCGGCCTGGCCTTCCATATAAGCATTAATCAGCGGAGCGCTGACCTGTGCCATTACCATCAAAGGAAAAAGAAGCAAGAGCAATAGGAATTTCATAATTCTTTTTTATAAACTGTTCCCCAGTGCTTAATGGAATGTTTGCACGTTAATGACCAACAGGTTGTTAAAATTAAATACCCAATATTTTAATTTGTATTTGATAAGCAGTAATAAAAATACTCTTTTAATTAGCTGCGGGGTGAAATATTTTTAGCCCTTAGTGGCTGCCCCTGTTTAAGGGAGTGCAAATCCCTTCTTGCCGCTAACTTATTTATTTACGAAAGCAAAATCTTTTTTGTGGTGCGCCACCTGGCAACGATTGCAGAAGGCGGGCAGTAAATTTTTATAATTGCATTATTATTTTTGATATACTCCAAACAATACTTCGCCAGCGAATGATCCAGCATCAACTTTGTACTATCATAAATATTTTGACAGTCATAAAATCAATCTTACTAGCCTTTTGTTTTAGACGATAAACCTATGAATAATTTTTATTATCGCGGTTGTTTATCTCCACCAGCCACATTACTACTTACTGCCGCTTCATAAAATAAAAATTCATGTTGCGGGAAATGGTAAACCCAAGTCTTTGATAAAGTGCAATGGCTCTTTCATTATCTTCCCTCACATGTAAAAATGGATGTTGCCCCTGTTCCAGGATGAGTTGTAACTGCTGTTGCAGTAACGTATAAGCATAGCCTTTGCCGGTATGGCCGGGCTGTGTGCATACCGCGCTGATCTCCGTATAATTTTCTACGTGTAGCCGCTGGCCGGTCATAGCTACCAGTTTTTCATCCTCAAATATGCCGTAGTAATTTCCAAAATCAATGGTGCCCGGCCCAAACGGCCCGGGTTTGGTAAGTGTGGCAAGTGCTACCATCTGGTCGATATGCATCTTCCCCAATGGGTGCACATGGGGAAATTCTTTTTTGATACCCGCCCCTGCTTCATATACAAATTGCAATCCTTTAATATCATGCTGTACCTGCCAGCCGCGGGGCGGAGTAATGGGAGCAGGGTTTGCATATAGAATTTTGCGGCCGGGTGGCAGTAAGTCATGCAGGTCGGCAAAACCTTTTGTATAATTTTCTTCAAAGCCTGCAAACGGAGAGACTGCTTCATCAAAAAACTTTACGGCATCACTACCAAGACTGCGTTCTTTATCGCCTGTGCATAAAGCATTATAAACGGGATTGTGCAATAGATGTTTCACTCGGCAAAAGTATCTCTTTTTTAAATTTATTCAATTGCTTTTACACAGAAGGGGCACGCTTAGGTTACATTAATGGTGTAAGTATAGCAGGGGGATAATAAACTTTACTCCTGTTTGATTTGCATTTGTAAAAAAATGCCTATTTTGTTCCTTATCCCTCCCTCAGAAATCTCCCTTCTTCCGCTTTCGTTTATATTCGATCAATTCCTTTACTCACTTAAAACAAAATTTTTATGAAAAAAATCTTATTATTCTTTATTATTGCCGCATGCCTGTTTGCGTGTAATGATGCAAAACAAGAGGCAACTCCCGCTGCTGCAGACAGCAAAGGCACAGCTTCAACTGCAAAGCCCCCCGTTGAACTAATCCTCGACAGTTCATGGATCGCAGCAACGAAAGCATCAATGGCCGCATTTGAAAACAAAGACATTAACGGTTATACCGCCGACATGGATGACAATATAAAATTCCGCTGGTCAAGTGGAGATAGCCTTACAGGAAAACAGGCCGTGAAAGATTATTATAACGGCAGGTTCAATATTATTGATTCCATTAAGTTTTCTAACCCGATCTTTTTACCTATTATGGCTAATGTAAGCCCAAACGGCGGGGCAACAATGGGCGGAAAATGGATGCTCAACTGGTACCGGGTAAATGTTAAGTACAGGAACGGAAAAAAAATTAGTTTCTGGGTGCATAATGCACAGCATTATAATGATGCCGGTAAAATTGACGATGCGGCGCAGTATATTGATAAGCAACCTATCATAGAAGCTACCAAAGACATGGTGAAAAAATAAAAACTCAACATAAAAAACCATCCCGCCTTTGAGGAGTGGTTTTTTATAAAGATATTTCTCTTTGTCCGTGCTCTGGATGCCAACGGATTTATCAAAAGAGTTTTTTTCTAAAATAACGGTAACAAAATTGGAAACAGCGGATAAATGCAAAACGTATACACCGGTAACCATAAACATACTGCTATGCGATAAAACAAACATCCAGTTCAATGATCTTTTCTTACAAAACACGAAAGATACTATTCAACGTATTTGGCGTTATTTTTTTGTCAGCTGCGGCGTTTCACTTTGTTGGGCTGTTCTATAAAATAAATGATGCGCCTCTTTGGCGGCATGCGATTTTTATCGGCATAGATATATTTTGCGCTTATGGTATTTTAAAACGGCCAAAATATTTTGTATATTTCATGCTGTTGTTTCTTATACAGCAGTATTTTAGTCACGGTTATTACCTGGTAAAGATATGGCAGGAAAAAAAACAAATACATTGGATAAGTATATTTGATATACTTTTATTACCAATCGTGTTGATTTGCCTGGTTGAAGACTACAGGGTCAGGCGTAAATAATAGTGGGGATTATCCCGTATCCTGATCCTTTAAAAAGGAGACTTAAGAGAAGCTCATTTTTCCTGCGATATATAACTGTATTACATAAATATTTTGTTTAAATGCTTGAAGGTAAATACCTGATATTAGCCACCCGTAAATTTGCCAGTGAAAACAGGCGGAAAAGCTGGGGCTATACGCTTTCAACCTTACTCCTGCTAATGGTGTTTTTAACAGCAACAATTATCAATGTCAATATCCTGTTTAAAATATTTTGCAGTATTTTGAGTGGTTTATTAATCGTGCGGATGTTTGCCATTTACCACGATTATTTACATGAAGCCATTTTGCAAAGATCTCCTTTTGCCAAAGGGTTATTCACTTTTTTTGGAATTTACGTGTTGGCCCCCCCAAGGATATGGAAACGGTCTCACGGGTATCACCATAAATACAATTCAAAATTATATAGATCAAGTATTGGCTCATACCCGGTGTATACCAAAGCCAGGTTTGAAAAATGCAGCAGTAAAGAAAAAAAACAATACCTCTTTGTGCGGCACCCTATGACCATTTTATTTGGTTATATTTTTACTTTCCTGTTCGGTATGTGCATTCAACCGTTACTGGTGAATTTTAAAAAACATTTGGATTCGTTTTTGGCCTTACTCTTTCATTTTAGCATACAATTCTTTTTGCTCTATTTTTCGGGATGGCAGGCCCTGTTGTTTTTCAGTATCATTCCACATTTTATAGCGAGTGCGATCGGAGCATACCTGTTTTATGTGCAGCATAATTTTCCGGGGGTTAGTTTTTCCGGGGATGAAAAATGGACCTATGAAGGGGCTGCACTCGATTCTTCCAGCTATATGGAGTTGAACCCTTTTTTAAAATGGGTGACTGCAAATATCGGGTATCATCATATTCATCATTTAAATGCACGGATCCCTTTTTACCGCTTGTCTGAAGTGATGGATCATTATGAGGAACTGCAACATCCCAAAAAAACAACACTTAAACCAGGGGATATTGCGGCATGTTTAAGGTTAAAAGTTTGGGATCATGAGAAAAAACAGATGACCGGAATAATCAATTAAACTTGCATTTATGGGCGTTACGGTTTCATTCTACATTTTTTTGGTTATCTATCTAACTGCAATTATAGGTGAAGCGCTATATAGTTATCGACATAAAAGGAACCTGTACAATATTAAAGACGCTTCGGTAAATATTTTCCTGGGGATATCAGGCGTTATAAACCGCTTATTGACCCAGGGCGCATGGCTGGCCTTGTGGTTTTATTTATACCAGTTTTCTTTTATTAAGATACCTGAAAGTTTATGGAGCTGGGTAGTACTTTTTTTATTAAATGAATTGGTGTATTACTGGTTTCACCGCCTGAGCCACGAACGCCGGATATTGTGGGCCATTCACGTAAATCATCATTCATCAGAAAAATTAAATTTTACGACCGCTTCACGGGTACCTTTTTTTAATTTGATCCTCCATAACATATTCTGGATACCGCTATTGTTTATCGGGTTTAATCCAACGATGATATTTGCAGTGGAAAATATTGGATTTTTGTTTGCTTTTGTGCAACATACCCAGTTGATAAAAAAATTGCCGTATATCGATTATATCTTCAATACGCCGTCGCACCACAGGGTGCATCATTCCTCCAACAAAGAGTACATCAATAAAAACTACGGTAATGTATTAATAATATTCGACCGTTTATTTGGTACTTTCAAAGAAGAGAAAGAGGGTATTTTAATCAACTATGGTATAGCTAAAAATATTAAGACCTATAATCCTATAAAAGTTATTTTTCATGAATGGGTGGATATTTTTTCGCGAAAAAAAACAAGTGGCCCTGTACAGGAACTGCCGTCAAAAGCTGAACCCCCTGCTGCAGGCTGAACTACCCATATAGATTACCCGCAACTATTTTTTAAAATGGACATCATTACAAACCATAAAGACAAAACCCGGGCATTGGATATTTTAGAGGATGCGTTTATCGGATCCAGGGGCATGACATGGATGCTGAGAACCTGCAACAAAAAAAATCTCCGGGTCTTTTTATCTTTCTTTTATCACGAGGTAGCGGTTAAGAACGGGGCTTACTTAACCAGTGATAAAAACGGCATCGTATTCTTTTATCAATTGCAAAATCAAAACTGGTCTGTAAGTAATTTTTTCAGGAAATTGTATATCGCGATCTTTATTATGGGCATCAAAAATGCGCTGAAGGCGGGGCGTTACAAAAAATTGATTGATTCAACAAGACCTAAAGCAGGTTGGTTTGGCTGGTTGGTGGCTACAGATAATAAAGTACCGGGAAATAAAGCGGCATACGAGATCCGGCAGGAGATGTTCAGGCTGGCAGATGAAACCAATGAGCCGATCTTTGTTGAAACAACCATCCCGAGAGTAATGCTGCTCTATAAAGCTTCGGGGTATTATGAATACCATTCGGTTAAACATCCGTACGAAGATCTCACCATCTGGTTCATGCGAAGAGACCCCAAAAGTTCAGGATGATTTAATGAATGCCTGTACCAAGGATTGGGAAATGCGTTGACTTTTCTCCCCCTTCAAATTGTCGCCGGCAACTTTGAATGAATAATCTATGACCTATCTCATTTATAGTGCTGTCAATGGTCATCAATTGCACCAATTATTTATCGAACCTTTAAGCGCAGCACCGCTATGAAACAGTAAAAAAATACCGGCAACAAAACTGTTGCCTATTGATAACAATTAAAATAAACAACATGGAAACATTTGCAGCACCATTAATAGATAGAAACGTTGTTCAAACGGCGAACAGTTCAATTATCCCTGGTACAATGGGAAAAACTATGAAGGGGCTAATTTACGGCGGCCCCGGTAAAATAGAATTGAAAGAAATACCTATACCACTGATAGAAAAACCAACCGATGCATTGGTTAAAGTTTTAAAAACAACCATCTGCGGAACCGACCTGGGTATTTTGCATGGTAAAACTCCTTCCTGTAAACCGGGCACTACACTTGGGCACGAGGGTGTGGGCGTTATTGAAGAAGTGGGGGCAGGAGTAAGGAACTTTAAAAAAGGAGACCATGTAATCATTTCCTGTATTACTTCTGACGGAACCTGTGAATATTGCAAAAAGCAAATGTATTCCCATTGCGAAGATGGCGGATGGATATTGGGGCATCTTATTAATGGCACACAGGCAGAATTTGTTCGCATTCCGCATGCCGATAACAGCCTCCATCTTATTCCTGCAGGGGCAGATGAAGAAGCACTGGTAATGTTAAGTGATATATTACCCACCGGGCATGAAATTGGTGTATTGAACGGGCAGGTAAAGCCGGGAGATACCATCGCAATTATTGGTGCGGGCCCCATCGGTATGTCGGTGTTACTAACTGCCCAGTTCTATTCACCCGCAAAAATTTATATCATTGACCTGGATGAGAATCGCCTGCAGCTGGCAAAAAAATTTGGTGCTACCGATACCATCAATTCCTCAACAGAAGATGTTGCAAAAAGAATATTAGCAGAAACAAAAGACGGTGTTGACGTAGCAATAGAAGCAGTGGGCGCTCCTGCAACTTTTGATATATGCCAGCAAATAGTTCGCCCGGGCGGCCATATTGCCAATATCGGCGTTCATGGAAAAGCTGTGGACCTGCAAATTCAAAACCTGTGGATACAGAATATAACCATTACTATGGGATTGGTAAATACCAATACCACCCCGATGCTGTTGAAAACAGTTTCATCAGGAAAAATAGAGCCAAAGAAATTAATAACACATCATTTCACTTTAAACGAAATATTGAAAGCCTATGAAGTATTTGGTAATGCAGGAAAGGAAAAAGCAATGAAGGTGATCATTGAACCATAGTTACAGGTAGGGATTTGATGCAATGCATTTATTTTTTGCCTGGTGGGTAGCTGCTAAAGCACTTTATAAATTATCAATACAATATAACGGAGATAGTGAAAGTATTATATTTATTTAATTATTGAAGTAAATACATATTTCTACCTGGTTACAACGGATAGGCTTTGCGTAAACACTAAAAAATATTGCTGGTAAATTACTGTTTGAAGTAAAGTTTTTTTTAGTGTGTCTGTATACCCTGATAGGATATTCTCATGCAGATGAACAAAGGAGGGAGTAGTATTTTTTTTGCTTATTGCAATTAAGAAATGATCGCTTTACCAGCTTCCACCACCGCCACCACCAAATCCACCACCCGAAAAACCACCACCACCACTCCAGCTTCCACCGCTGCTGCCACTACTGCTTGGTGCGCTATAAAAGTTTTTAGTCATCTCGTTCATTGAACGGTCGAGGCTGTTCATGAACATATAGGTACTAAAATTATTACCATAGCTGCCGGAATACCAACCAGGCGGGGGGACTTCAAGGCCCTTTAATTTATCCTTCCAGGCATCGGCAATATCAAATACAATGGCATAGGGTAATACGGTATCAAAATAATGTTCGTCTTCTTTTAAAAATTGTGCCAGCCGGTCTTTTTCCACTGAAGTAATAAATTCTTTAAAGCCCGCGAGTTTTTGATAAAGCTCATTTCCTTTGGCCGTCTTTTTAGCCATAAAGGTACCAAAGACAATAATAATAATGCCGCTTGCAATTAATGCAACAGACATCCAGAAAGGATCGCCCCAGAATTTTATTAAATGAAAAATACCATAAGCCAATGAAGCAATACCCACTAAAGAAAAGAAACAACCTATGCCACGGGAACCCTTTTCGTAATAGGCGCCTTTATCCACTTCTGCTTCCAGTTGTTTTTTACTCAACGCCATGGTTTTATACAATACATTTTTAAGGCTGCTTAATGCCACGGTATCACCGCTTTCAAATATGCCGTTGAATAAAGTGCGTTCAAAGCCCATCGCAGTTTCGGGCAGGTCTTTTACTTTAATAAAATCATATTCAGTATTTTTTACCAGGCCCAATAATGCTTTGGTCTCAGTTTCTTTTATTTTTAAATAGCCACCCGCACCCCAATAAGGTATGAGTGCAGTAAGGTCCCTGCGGTCTAATTTATCATCTATCACGTAACCGGCTACACTAGGACTAACGTCTTTGGGTGGATAAAATTCTGTAGTGATGGTAAGCTTTTCATCCCTGCCCCACCTGCGCCAAATCAAAAACATCAATGCCAAAACAATACAGGGCAGGGCAAGCCATTTCATGCCCAGCAGCATATAGTTTTGTTGGGTAATAAAGTCTTTAGGGAATACAATGCCCACCGTTAGTCCCTGGTTAGCCAGCAGGACTTCTGTGGTATAACCGGTAAATGTTTTATTGCCGGCCCATTTGGTAATGGTTTTGTTTTCCTGTGAGCCTGTTGCGCCGGTGGCTACAAAAAATGAAGGCGTGGCAGGTAATGCATCGTATAAACTGATTGAGAAATTAACTACATCAATATTGGTTTCCCACCTGTCGCCAATGATATTAAAATAGAGTTCTGACCTGTCTTTAAAGAAATTGATCGCATTCAGCATCCTGTAATGAATGATGTATTGCTGATCGCCCTCTACATATTTATCTTTATCGCCGATCTTGATCTCTTTATAATCGCCGGAATTTCTTACGCTATAATTCCTGTCGCTTACGGCAATATCTTCAATAATGGTATGAGCATGCCCATTGGATTCCAGTTGGCGATCGGCTTTTTCTATACCCGCCGGTAATGGGGCCAACGGATATTGATAAGGGATCATCCTGAAAATGCCATGGCGGCTTTCGCTAAAATTCACATCGATGGTTTCGGTGATATCCAGCGAGGCATCTTTGTTTATCATCACTGCTACCTGGTAATGCTTAATGGTAAAACCACCCTGTCCGGTTGCAGTAATCGTTATAGTGATGGTTGCAAGAAGAGTTAATAAAAATTTTTTCACTGTAAGTTTTTAAAACTTTACTTCTACATTTTTAGCTTCTTCTTTATTTTCCAGTTCAAAAAAATCACGGGGCTTAAAGCCACCGATATTAGCCACCAGTACACCTGGGAATTGTTGAATGGAAGTATTAAAATCCCTTACTGTGGCATTATAATAGCGACGGGAGTTGCTGAGGTCGCCTTCAATATTTTGTAAAGCGGTTTGCAGTTCTAAAAACTGTGCATTGGCTTTCAGGTCGGGGTAACTTTCTGCAATCGCTAACAATCCTCTTAATGCGCCACCTAATTGTTGGTTAGCTGCGGCCATTCCGGCTACATCACCTGTAGGTACGGCTACGGCTGCATTGCGGGCCTGTACCACTTTCTCCAGTGTCTGGCTTTCGTGTGCGGCATAGCCTTTTACGGTGTTCACCAGGTTAGGAATAAGATCGAAACGTTTTTTTAAGAATACACTGATATCGCTCCAGGCGTTATCAATTTTAATTTTGTTTTTTACTATGCCGTTGTACATGCCAACGATCCAGAGAATGAGTAACACTATTACGCCGAGAATGATCCAGAGTGCCATAGTTGAAGTTTTTATTTTTATTGAGTAATGGGGTTAATGGTATGTACTGCAATATAGAGTAATATAACAGCATTTTGATGCGATAATAACCGGGTGGCCTTAAACCTATTCGCCCGGTTCCTGACTTCAGGAACCAAAACTTCAATTTTAAAAAATGCTGTTTCGGTGCATTGGCTTTTCTTTGCCAGCTCATTTACGGTTTAAACGCAATGCGCTGCCTGGCAGCTGTGGTGGATGCAATAATTTTCTCAGGCATTTAAAGATCAGTTTTACATCCCCTCCATGGGCAGTCAGTTTGTTTTCTGTCTTTTGCAGTTCTATTAAAATATCTTTATGGGTTAAATGCATTGCCTTCATTTTTGTAAATATCCTTATGACCAGGATATTTATATCTATGGCCCTGTCGCTGTTTAAAATGCAGGATAACATGGTAACACCTTGTTAAGTAAAGCAAAAGGGAGCATAGCTTAGTCCCTGCTCATCCATTTTGGAGAACGCTAATTGCGTCCTCCAATTTTTAAACTCTTTTGAAGTCATTACAAACATAAAATCTATAGGAAACCTGTTGCTATTTCTTCTTTCGGCTTCTTTTAAAAATCAGCAGTTGCCTTTTAAATTCCCATTACTTAACATAGTTTGGTGAAACACAATTTTTCCAATACTCCACTATAATTTTAATTAGCTCTTTTAATTCCTGGAAATTTGAAGGCTTAACAAAAAATCCCTGGATAGATTTGGAGTAAGCGTCAATAACAGCTTCCTGTTCAGCACTCGTTGTAAAAAATAAGTAAGGGATAGTTTTTATCCGTATGTCCTCGTTTTCATGAATTTGCTTTCTTAGTTCCATTCCATTTAACTTGGGTAAATTGATGTCGGAAAAAACAATGAAGGGTTCAGTGGTTTTTGCAGTCAGGTAGGTCAATGCTTCCTGTCCGTCATTGAAAAAAAAGAGGTCATTTTTGTAATTGAGCTCCCGGAATACCTTGGTAAATATTTCCTGGTCGTCAATGTCATCTTCAATAATCACTATTGCGCCGTCCTTATTCATTTTATTTTGCTTTAAGGTTTGATCTGTAAATGTAAGCATTCATTTGCTGTAAGCAGCATCCTGTTAGCAGTGCCGCCTTCATTGTTTTACGAATGCATAAGACAATAGTGGCATGACTAATGCTTTTTTCTCTTACAATATTCGGACGCTATCTTTTGTTGTATATTTTAATAATGTCATCGGGTAATTTTAAATAGTTATTGTAAAAAGTTTTAGCGCGACCATACTTCGGATAAATTCCGCCTGTATTGGTAAACACAACAATTGACTTCCTGCGGAACGGCGGTGCTGAATTTAAACGCATGATCGATACTAATTTATTTAGTACCTTAGTCCTTTAAACATTTTTCATGTGTTATATCAATGGCGTTAATGTAAGCCTGGAAGAATTTATCAGGTATAAGCAACACCAAAAACAATTAAAAGAATTAACGGCTGCACAATTATTTAACCAGCCGGCGAAAAGATGTTTTGATTATACTGATTGGCCCATCATCCGCATCGATGGCTTTGGAAACTGGGATGCCGTGGCGATGGAGTGGGGTATTATTGCGCCCTGGATAAAAAGCCGGGCAGAAGCCAATCAGTCAAGGCAAATGTATCCAACTTATAATGCGATCGGATCTGAGGTATTAACTAAAAGAACATTTGCAACAGCTGCGCGGAAATATAGGTGCCTTGTACCTTCCACCGGGTTTTACGAATACATGCACGTACCCAAAACAGGCAAGAAGGGGCAGCCATTGAAAGCCGTTGATAAGATCCCTTTCTTCATCACTGTTCCGGGTGAACGTTTATTTTTTATGGCAGGTATTTATTCGCCCTGGTTCGATCATGAAAAAGATGTCTGGATCAATACTTTTTCTATTCTTACTGCCGATGCGGGTTCTTTAATGGCACAGGTGCACAATGTAAAAAAAAGGCAGCCCACTATATTGCCTGCTGATTTAGCAGACCGATGGCTGGATAAAGATTTAACTGATGAAGAGATAATTACTATTGGGTCGCACCAATTCGACAACAGTAAATTAAAAGCCTACACGGTTAACCAACAGTTTTGGAACGACGATGATCCAGCAATGGAAGTGCATTACGATAACGTACCCGCATTAATGGTATCATGAAAGTAGGCGAATCATTCCTATTACCGGTGCAGCTCCGCGGGGGCGATTTTGATTTTGATTGCAGGTTGGTATATGCCAGCGAACAGGTGTTGCGTTTTCAGCTGCGCTTCAAAACGCAGGAAATGGAACTGCAAAAAATGCTGTTGATCAAAACACGGTTTAAATGGAAATTGACCAATAGTAATTTTGAATTTAAAAAGGCGCACGCCGGCGAAAATTTAAATACATTATTTCATCGCCTCGATGGTATCATCAGCAACCCGCCTTCTTTACCGGAGTATTTGAAAAATAAAAAATCGTGGTGAGGGAATTAGCCGTTGGCCCCTGGTTATAGTATGTTGTTCGGCGATGGACTAGACAGCGGCGCCCAGCCCAGCCCAATTACGGTAAGCATAAAAGACGACAATACATAACCTATAAACCTGACAACAATGAAAAAGACAATATTAATAACGCTGACACTTGCGATAACTTTCTTACTGGGTTTCGCAGTAAAAACAATTACCATTAATCCAACTAAAAACAACGCAACCATGAAAAAAGTAACAGGTATTGGGGGTATCTTTTTCAAGTGCAAAGACCCCAACAAAATGAAGGAGTGGTATAAAACCCATCTTGGTTTAAACACTAACGCTTATGGCGCAACTTTCGAGTGGAGAGAAGCAGTTGACTCAACAAAAAAAGGTTCTACCCAATGGAGTCCGTTTGCCGAAACAACAAAATATTTTGAACCTTCTGCAAAAGACTTTATGATTAACTACAGGGTTGCTGATTTAGAAGCATTGGTTGATGAACTGAAAAAAGAAGGGGTAACCATTGTGGACAAAATAGAAACGTATGACTATGGAAAGTTTGTACACATTATCGATATGGAAGGAAACAAAATTCAACTGTGGGAACCTAAAGATTAGGTCGCGGGGCAGCCCTTCCTGGCGCAAGTATGCTTGCAATGCGGTTGACCGATGCCGTTTAAATATGCAAAAGGGTTAGTTATTTTAATAATTTGAGTGGGCAATTTTAAATAGTTATTGTAAATAGTTTCAGCAAGACCATACTGCGGACAAAGTCCGCCTGTATTGGCAGACACAAGCTGATCTTCCCGCGGAAGAACACTTGCGCCAGTTGTGAGGAAGAACACCTGCCAGATGGAAAATACTTGTGACAGGTGGTAAAATAAAATAAATAAAAGATCATTATCTTTAAAAAAACTTCATGTTTATGAATAAATACCTTTGCCTGTGTATATCGGTGCTCCTGTTTAGCGCTTGTAATAACCCCGACACTTCCAGTCTTCCCGGTAAAAATTTTGTAGATATAACCGGTATTGACTCTTCTATAAAACCCGGCGACAATTTCTTTCGTTATGTAAACGGACACTGGTACGACAGCGCAAAAATTGCTGACGATCAAACAGGCGTGGGTTCCTATATGTTCCTTAATATTCCTCAAAAACTATTGCTGCAAAATATTTTGGATAGTGTTTCAAAAGCTACAAATGCCACCGGGACCATCGACCAGAAGGTGGGAGATTTTTACGCTTCGGGTATGGACACCACAACTATCAACCAACGCGGATACGAACCCATCAAACCAATACTTACAAATATTGATGCTATCAGCGATGTGCCTTCACTGATGAAATTTATAGCCACTGAACTAAAAACAGGCAATAGTTCTATTATTAATTTTTCCATTTCACCTGATAACAAAAACAGCAGCATCAATATCGCCCATGCTTACCAGTCAGGGATCGGTTTGCCCGACAGGGATTATTATTTTAAAACAGATTCATCCACCATCCGCATTCAACAGGCTTATCAAAAATATATTGGTACGTTGTTCCAGTTAACCGGCAGCGACAGCACTACCGCGATAAAAAATGCCGCGATTGTTTACGGCATCGAAAAACAAATTGCCGCATCTCATAAAACAAATATTGAACTCAGGGATATCAACAGCAACTACAATAAAATGGCCATCGCATCCATCGATAAAAAGCAAGCCAATATCGGTTGGGCAACGCTGCTTACCAACCTGGATGCAAAGACCGATTCTATTGATATGGCACAGCCCGCTTATTACGATAAGTTAAATGCACTGCTGCAATCCATTGCTATTAAAGATTGGAAAATTTATTTAAAGGCGGGCACCATGACCTCGTATGCTGAAGCGTTGGGCAAACCATTTGCTAATGCCTCATTTGAAATGACCAAAGCCCTGACCGGCCAGGCTACTCAGAAAACCCGTATGCAGATCATGACTGCAAATGTGGATGGATTATTGGGGCAGGCTTTAGGGCAACTGTATGTAAAAAGATATTTTAATGAGGATGCAAAAAAACGTGTGCTCGACTTAGTGAACAACCTGCAAAAATCTTTCGAGAACAGGATCAATCAGCTTGACTGGATGAGTGACAGCACGAAACAAAAAGCCAAAGAAAAATTATATGCGATCACTAAAAAGATCGGTTACCCCGACAAATGGCGGGATTATGATAAGGTGCAGATAGCACGGACCAGGTACTTTGAAAATTTACTTTCACTCAATCAAAATGAATATCAATTTCAATTGGCTAAATTAAACAAGCCGGTTGACAGAACAGAGTGGGGGACCACGCCCTCTACCGTTACCGCTTACTATAATCCCGCTTATAACGAGATCGTTTTTCCTGCAGGCATTTTACAATTTCCTTACTTTGATTTTTCGGCAGACGATGCCATTAACTATGGCGGCATCGGGATGGTAATTGGCCATGAGATGACCCATGCTTTTGATGACCAGGGTGCACAGTTTGATAAAGACGGTAATGTAAAAAACTGGTGGACGAAAGAGGATTATGAAAAGTTCAAAGCAAAAACAAAAATGGTACAGGATCTATATAGTTCCTTCACTGTTTTAGATACGGTTCATATTAAGGGTGCATTAACATTGGGTGAAAATACAGCAGACAATGGCGGTATTGCCATTGCATACGATGCATTTAAAATGACTCAACAGGGAAAGGATACTACCAGGATCAATGGCTTTACGCCCGATCAACGCTTCTTTCTTTCTATTGCCAGAATATGGAGGGTGAAAACAAGAGATGCATTCTTACAAACTTACGTGAACACCAACCCGCATTCGCCTGCTATGTGGCGTGTGAATGGCCCGCTGATGAACTTCGCCCCGTTTTATTTGGCATTTAATGTGCAGGCCGGGGATAAAAATTATAAAGCTGAGGCGGAGAGGATAAAGATTTGGTAGGAATGATTTTACAATTTGCGGTTACATCGGCTTAGTTCGTGTCTTCACGAACTATTTTTACGCTCCCGTCTTGTCTCTGGCAAACGGGAATTATAATACATTCCTGGCGCAAGTCTTCCCGCAAAGCGGGGCGACTTGATGCCGTTTAAATCTGCCGGACTGTGTCCGGATTTTAATTATGACCATTAATAGCGATAACAATTTTAATAATGTTAGTGGGTACTTTTAAATAGTTATTGTAAACAGTTTTGGCATGACCATGCTGCGGACACAGTCCGCGTGAATTGGTAGACACAAGTGAACTTCCT
>JBBRCB010000006.1:0-165588 GCA_038205215.1 Chitinophagales bacterium
CGCTCAATAATTTCATATTCATCCTGCCCCGTTTGCGGTACATCTCCTACAATCGCTTCCAGTATATCGTTCAGCGTTATCATGCCTTCCAGCGTACCATATTCATTTACTATAAAACAGCCATGGATCTTTGTTTCTTTAAATTTTTGCAGTAATTGGTAGGCGGTATTATTTTCAGGGACAAACATCGCCGGTTTGGCAATATCTTTTAATAAAGTACCCGGTGCCGCTTTCAGGAGGTCTTTGATATTGATGATACCCTTGATATTATCTACGGTTTCTTCGCAAACAGGATAACTGGAATAAATAACCGTATCCATTTTATCTTTTACCTGCTGCACCGTTTCACTCCCGTCGAACCATGCAATATCCGTACGGTGCGTCATCAGTGAAGTAATATTGCGGTCGCCCAAATGAAATACCCTTTCAATGATATCTTTCTCTTCCTCTTCAATGGTACCGTGTTCACTGCCTTCGCTGATCATGGCTTTGATCTCTTCTTCTGTGACTGCATTATCATTGGATGTTTTTACATTGAACAGCTTAAAGATCAGGTGAGAGATCTTCGACAACAGCCAAATGATCGGGTGCGTAACCGTAGATAAAAAATTCATGGGGGCGGCAACCAGCAAGGCAATTTTTTCAGCCCTCATCATGCCCAGTCTTTTAGGGATCAATTCGCCAAAAATGATCGACAGGAAAGTAACAATGGTAATGATAATACCAGTCGCAATTTTTGGCGCATATGGCTCCAGCAAAGGGATCTTTGCAATATAAGGTTCTATATAATGCCCGAATTTTTCGCCGGAATATACACCCGTGATGATCACGATGAGGGTAATAAATATCTGGGCTGTAGACAGGAATTTTTCCGGGTCTTCCGCGAGCGCCAGGGCTACCTTTGCCTTGGCATTACCCTTATTGGCCATACCTTCCAGTCTTCCTTTACGTGCACTCACCAATGCGATTTCGCTCATCACAAAAAGCCCGTTTACGATGATCAGCAATGCCAAAATAAATAACTCCGCCATGATAATTTTATAATAAACCGAATTTTCTGCTAAACGATTTTCCCGACAAATATCCGATAAGTATTCCAATTACCGCCCCCGAGCTTACATCCAGTGGAAAATGAACGCCAACATACACCTGCGCATAGCTTATTAAAAATGCCCATATGAAGAACAATGACGGCCATTTGCCCAATTGGCCCTTGAGGGTTAGGTACAAAAACATTGCCATGGCAAAATGATTGGTGGCATGAGAAGAAGTAAAACTGCTGCTTTGCGGCCTGTAACCTACCAAAACCCTAACCCATGATGCGAGGGAAGGGTCGTTGCAGGGACGCAAACGGATGATATGTTCTTTAATGAGATTGCTGCTCACAAAATTGGCCACTGCGATCGTAACCACGAAAAATAATATCCACCACCCGCTATTTTTTTTATAATTTATTGCAACAAAAAGTGCCAGGAAAAGATATAATGGGTACCACATTTCCGCATTCCTCAACCAGGGCATTAACCAGTCGAAAAAGCCATTGTGCCAGTCGTAATTGATCAACCGGAATAATCGCCTGTCGTATGTGAGTAGTTGTTCCATAAATGTAGCACCCTTGTTAAATTACAATCACCCAAAAATAATTAAACTAATTTAGCAACCTGATAAAATAAACCAGATGCTTTTTTTACAAAGGATACCTAAATTGTTGCGATGGATATTTTCAGTAGTGCTGATAGTGCTGGTTACCATGACGGTTTTTCGTTTTATCTTCTATTGGAAATACAATCCGCCGGGCAAGGCTTTCTCCGGTTCTGCATTTTTGATGGGGCTGCGTTTTGATGCACGTATTGCCTGTATCATTGGACTGGGCATGATGTTGTTGACCTTTATCCCATTTTTAAATCCTTTTAAAAATTACAAAGCAAAAACATTCTGGAACTTTTTGTTGTCGCTTGTATTTACAATCCTGGTATTGTTTTATTTCATCGACTTTTATCATTTTGATTACCTGCACCAGCGGCTAAACGCCAGCGTATTGAATTATTTACAGGATGCGGGGATCTCCTTTACTATGATGTGGCAAACCTATCCCTTATTAAGAGCCGCTATTTTACTTATCGTCTTTTTAGTTGCGGCAAGATTTATTTTTGGAATGTTGCTGAACGGTTATGTACAACAGGATAGTTTTTATAAGAGAAAAGGCCTCTTACTATATATCATTAGCTTTTTTCTTTTAGCGCAAATTATTATTGGAAAGACCGTGGTGATGCCGGGGCAATTTCCCTTGCGCTGGAGCGATGCTTTTACGCTCACTGATGATTTCAAAGCCAACCTTGCACTGAATCCTTTCCAGAGTTTTTTCAGCACCTTAAGTTTCAGGCATTCGACTTATGATATAAAAAAAGTAAAAGCATATTACCCGTTAATGGCAATTAATTTAGAGGTACAGTCACCAGATAGTACACAATTAAATTTTGAAAGAAATTTTAAATCCGGGTCGCCCGATACTGGCAACAAGCCCAATATTGTGCTGGTTATCTGTGAAAGTTTCAGCGCTTATAAAAGCAGTATGTACAATAACCCGTTAAATACTACACCTTACTTTAATGAATTATGTAAGAACGGCGTTTTCTTCGACCGTTGCTTTACGCCCGCATACGGCACAGCACGTGGTGTATGGGCAACCATTACCGGCATACCCGATGTGGAAACCCCAAGCACTGCAAGCCGCAACCCCAATGCAGTTAATCAACATACCATCATCAATGACTTTACCGGTTACAACAACTATTATTTTTTAGGTGGCAGCGCTACATGGGCAAATATCCGCGGGCTGTTGACCAACAACATTAATGGTTTGCATTTGTATGAAGAGCAGGATTATAAAGCCGCCAAAATAGATGTATGGGGCATTAGTGATAAAAATTTATTTTTAGAAGCAAATAAAGTTTTGAAAGAACAAAGCAAGCCTTTTTTTGCAGTGATACAAACTGCCGATAACCACCGGCCCTATACGATACCCAAAGAAGATGAGGCAGCATTTGAAAAAGTTTCTTTTTCAACAGATTCATTAAAACGTTTTGGATTTGAAAGCAATGAAGAAATGAACGCGTTTCGGTATACCGATTTTTGTTACCGGCAATATATGGATGCTGCTAAAAAAGAAAAATATTTTGACAATACCATTTTTATTTTTGTAGGCGATCATGGTATCCGTTATAACGGCACGCTGGAATATTTTCCGAAAAGCTGGACAGAACAGGGCCTTTCCTGCGAACATGTGCCCTTATTATTTTATGCACCAAAATTATTAAAACCTTTTAGGTCACATGAAGTTTGCAGCCAGGTAGATATTTTGCCGTCAATTGCATCGCTTGCAAAAATGTCTTATACCAACAATACTTTTGGCAGAGACCTGTTCAGTGTTACTATGTCCCGGGATTACCATTCTATTTTTAATGGTGGAAGATATGCTTTCATTATCGATCATGATGTAAAAACAATTGGTTTGGTATCGGATGACTATTATTTTTTGAAAAATATAAAAACGGGAAAGGAAGATTTTGTATCAATGATCAATAATGAACGGGTTGAAAAAAACAAGCATACCGACAGTGTAAGGAGTTATTTATCGCAATTAACAGGCGCTTACTATGAGACCGCGAAGTACCTGTTACAGAATAATAAAAAGAAGTAATGCGTGCGTGGTTCATGGTTAACAGCACAATACATTGCAGTATACACTTCTTGCCATGAACTATCAACTATCAACCATGAACTATGAACCCCGAACTATCATTATATTCGCACACATTTAAGCGTTAAGGAAAGTATACAACATGAGAAAATGGAAAGTTTCAAAAACCATTCAATGGATGATAAAGCTGTTTATTATCTACCTGTGTATGTTTACTGCATTTCGTATTGCCACCGCCTTTCTTTTTAAACCAAAAGCTACAGGCCTTATAGAACTGGTGCCCTCTTTCTGGCTTGGGCTTAAATACGACCTGCGCTGGATCGCCATTGTACTCTCCCCGATCATTGTATTGTCGATCTTTAAAAGATTTTCTCCATTTCATTCTGCACGTACAAAAAAGATGTGGACCATTTATCTGGCAGTGATCACATTGGTGATCATGTTCTTTTATGGCGCTGATTTTGGCAACTTCAGTTATAACCATACGCGGATCGGTGCCAGCGCTTTGAATTTTAAAGATGACCCTTATGAAATGTTTCGTATGGTTTGGCAGTCTTATCCCATTGTATGGATTTTGATCGGCCTGGGAATCGCGGTATTTCTTGCGGCGAAATTATTCAGGAGTACACATGTTGCCATTGATGCCAATAATTACTGGCATAAATTTGAATATAAGCGCCGCTGGTATTTACTGGCATTACTGATGATGTTCTGGTTTGTATATGGATTTTTACAATTCAGTCCCTTAACAAGGCAGGATGCCTATAAGCTGAATGATAATTTTAAAAGTTACCTCGCATTAAACCCTTTCCAGAATTTTATCACTTCATTAAAACAGCGCAACCCTGATTTTAATACCAGCGGTGCCGCGAAATACTATACTACCATTTCCGGTTACCTGCAGTTGGATTCACTCACACAATCAAGGTATAATTACGAAAGAACCGTGCTGCCCAACAGCCATGGTTTGGAAAGCAAGCCCAACGTGGTGCTGGTACTATGCGAAAGTTTCAGTATGTACAAAAGCAGCATGAGCGGTAACAAACTCAACAGCACACCTTACTTTAACGGACTGTGCAAAGAAGGAATTTTTTTCGACCGTTGCTTTACACCAACCTTCGGCACAGCAAGAGGACTCTTCGCTACCATTACAGGAATACCTGATGTGCAACTGGCTAAATTCTCGACCCAAAATCCCGAAGCCGTCAACCAGCAAACCATCATTAATCATTTTGAAGGCTACAGTAAATTTTATTTTATTGGCGGAAGAAGCCAGTTCAATAATTTCAGGGGCCTGGTAAATAATATTGACGGCATTGATATTTATGAAAAAGGCAAATACAAGTCGCCGGAAATAAATGTATGGGGCATCAGCGATAAAGACCTTTTCAGGGAAGCGGGAGATGTACTGATGCAACAGAATAAACCTTTTTTTGCGGTCATCCAGACAGCGCATAATCACCGGCCATTCATGTTGCCTATAGATGAAAAAGAATTTACCTGCGATAGAATTGATAAAGATATACTCGCTAAAAATGGTTTTGAATCACAGGAAGAATACCAGGCTTTTTGCTATACGGATTTTTGTTTTAAAAAATTTATAGAAACAGCAAAGCAGCAGTCGTACTTCAATAATACCATTTTTGTTTTTGTGGGCGACCATGGTGTTGAAGGAGAATCCAATGCGGTTTATCCTAAAGCGTGGAATTCGCACCGGCTGAGCGATGAGCACGTACCATTATTGTACTATGCTCCTGCTTTATTGCAACCGGCAACGTATCATTACACTGTTTCTCAAATTGACCTGTTACCCACATTGGCAGGCATGATCCACCAGCCTTATACCAATACTACTTTGGGAAGAGATGTAATCCGTCAAACGGATATTTTTCATGCCGCATTTATCATTCACCATGATGAAGGGAATATTGGCGTGGTAACGGACAACTATTATTTTGTAAAGAATATCAACATCACCCAACAGGAACTGGTACCTGTAAAAGATGGCCTGCCCGCATTAACGCCCCGGCAATCAGATTCCATAAAGAACCAATTGTCGCAGTTAACCTCAGCTATTTTTGAAACCAGTAAATGGATGCTGGTGAATAACAGGAAGAAGTAATTGGTTTTTAGTTTTTAGTTTTTAGTTTTTAGTTGAGGTCAGCTGCGTTATAAAATATGCTGCCTGCCATGAACCATTAACCAAGAACTATGAACTAAGAATTCTTTTTGGCAATCATAATCAGCCTGGGCGTCTTCCTCACATCGTAATTCGCAAAACTATAATCGCCAAAAACTTCCTGTATCTGTAATCCCTGGTAAGCAAACATCTCCGTAAAATCGCCCAAAGAGAATTTAGCAACTCTTTCGGTATAGATCATCGGCTCGTGCATGATCTCATCTTCAATAACTATCTTTTTATAAAAAGCTGTTTCATCATACCACTTGGTGATTATGAAATTTATACCGTCAATTTCTTTTTCCGACTGGTGCACCAGGTGATCTTCTGCATAATGCACGTTAAGGTAATCCATTACAAAATAGCCCCCCGGCCTTATCGCCTGTGCTATAGTCCGTATGGCGTTATCATGTTCCCGCCTCGTTTTAAAATAACCGAAGCTGGTAAAAAAGTTAAATGCGTAATTAAAATAATTGATCCAGAAAGGAAGGCGCATATCATGGCGGTAAAAATGGAGGTTTTCATCTTCATGTTGCAGGGCTTCATTGATGCTGTCTTCACTCAGGTCGATCCCCGTAACATCAAAGCCCTTACCCGCCAGTTGAATGGAATGCCTTCCTTTTCCACAAGCAACGTCAAGCATGGTACTTCCCCCCACCGGTTTTAGGTAATCGATCAGTTTATCTACAAAAGCAGCCGCCTCATTTTCATCTCTTTTAAAATAAAGCTGATGATAATAAGGCGAATTGAACCAGTTTTTAAACCAGGGTTGTTGCATGGAACAAAGTTAACCGTTTACTGTTTACTGTTTTCTGTTTTTTAAATTCAAAGTAGTATGCATTCTATTTCAAAATTTTTATTATCACTCGCCGAAAAATAGAAGAAGTATAAAATACTTTTACCCTGTATCCCTTTAGGGGATGGGGGCAAACTTCCTTATCTTTGTCGTCCCTTAAACAGTAGCGTATGGCATTGATAAAAAGTATATCCGGTATACGAGGTACGATCGGCGGAAAAACAAATGATAACCTTACACCGCTTGATATCGTTAAATTTTCTGCTGCTTATGGTAGTTGGCTGATGCAGCAAAGCGATAATCACAAGATAATTGTAGGAAGAGATGGAAGGATAAGCGGCGAAATGGTGAGCAGCCTTGTAGTAAACACCTTGGTGGGGCTTGGTTTGCAGGTTATTGATCTCGGCCTAAGCACCACCCCTACTGTAGAGATGGCTGTTAAATTTGAAGATGCCGGCGGCGGCATCATTCTAACGGCAAGCCATAATCCCAAAGAATGGAATGCGTTAAAATTATTAAACAGCAAAGGAGAATTCATTAATGCTGTTGAAGGAAAATTTATTTTGGATCTGGCAGCCAGTGAAGATTTCAGCTTTGCCGCAGTAGATAAATTAGGCACGTATACCAGGGACAATCATGCTTTACAAAAACATATTGATGCAGTAGTAAATTATGAACTGGTAGATGTCGTAGCCATTAAAAAAGCCAGGTTCAATATTGTAATAGATGCGGTGAACAGTACAGGCGCCATTGCTGTGCCGGCATTATTAAAAGCATTGGGTGTAAAAGATATCACGGTGATCAATGAAACAGTGAATGGAAAATTTGCACATAACCCCGAGCCGTTGCCCGAACATTTAACCGGGCTTAGTGCCGAAGTAATGAAACACAAGGCCAGCCTCGGCATTGCGGTTGATCCTGATGTGGACCGCCTTTGTTTTGTGTGTGAAGATGGCAGCATGTTTGGTGAAGAATATACTTTGGTGGCCGTTGCAGATTATATATTGAGTAAAAGAAAGGGCAATACCGTGAGCAATATGTCGTCTACAAGAGCTTTAAAAGACGTTACCATTAAACATGGGGGTGAATATTTTCCGAGCGCCGTAGGTGAAGTGAACGTGGTGAATAAAATGAAAGCCGTAAATGCTGTTATTGGTGGCGAAGGCAATGGTGGCATCATTGTTCCCGACCTGCATTATGGAAGAGATGCCCTTATCGGCATTGCATTATTCCTGACTCACCTGGCTAACAGCAAAAAAACCATTAAGCAGCTGAGGAATACGTACCCGGATTATTTTATGAGTAAGAATAAAATTGCACTCGAAAAAGGCACCGATGTACAGGATATTTTTGAACAGATAAAGTTGAAATATAAAAACCAGCCGATCAATACTGAAGATGGTTTAAAGATCGAGTTTGACACTGACTGGGTACATTTACGTACCAGCAATACCGAACCGATCATTCGCATTTATGCGGAAAGTAATTTTGAAACCACATCAGACAATATTGCTAAAAAATTGATGCAGGATATTGGACAGATGATGTAATTGAAAAGTTCATAGTTGAGGGTTCATAGTTCATAGCAAGAGCAATTAGATTTTTATATTTTTATATTAGTAAGAACCATAAACTATGAACTAACAACTAACAACCATGAACCGTATATATTTCGACAACGCCGCCACCACCGCACTTGACCCACAGGTACTGGAAATCATGATGCCTTATTTGACAGAAAAATTTGGCAACCCCTCTTCTATTTATTCTTATGGCAGGGAAACAAGAATGGCGATTGAAACGGCCCGTAAATCAGTGGCAAAAATTTTAAATGCCCATCCTGCAGAAATATTTTTCACCAGCGGCGGTACCGAAAGCAGTAATACGGCGATCACTGCAGCTGTAAGGGACCTGGGCTGCAAACATATTATCACTTCACCGATAGAGCACCATGCTGTAACACATTCGGTAGAGCATATCGATAATTTAGATGTGGCTAAAGTAAGCTATGTAAAATTATTGCCTAACGGCCATGTGGATATTGAAGACCTGGAAAAATTATTAGCTGCAAGCGATCAAAAAACATTGGTGACTTTAATGCATGCCAACAACGAGATCGGCAACATCCTGGATATTCATACAGTGGGCAATCTTTGCAAATTATACAATGCTATTTTTCATAGTGATACCGTACAAACTGTTGGTCATTTTCCATTTGATTTAAGAAATACACCCGTACATTTTATTACAGGAGCAGCGCATAAATTTCACGGGCCAAAAGGCGTGGGCATTTTATACATCAATGAAAATGTAAAAATAAAACCATTTGTGCACGGCGGTGGGCAGGAGCGCAACATGCGTGCAGGAACAGAAAATATTTATGGCATTGTTGGTTTTGCCAAAGCATTGGAAATGGCTACTGCAACTTATGAAGAAGATAGCGCATTCATCGGCATGTTGAAATATTACATGATGGATGTACTGAAAAAAAATATCCCCGGTGTATCATTCAATGGCGATGCATTGGGCAGCAGTTTATATACGGTGCTTAGCGTGAGTTTTCCAAAAACTGAAAAATCAGAAATGATCCTGTTCAATCTCGACATCAATAATATCTGTGCCAGCGGCGGCAGCGCCTGTACCAGTGGGGCCGACCAGGGCAGCCATGTGATCCGTGCCATCAATAATAATCCCAACCAGGTAACGGTGCGTTTTAGTTTTAGTAAACACAATACTAAAGCCGAAGTTGATGCTGTAGTGGAGAAGTTGAAAAGTTTGGTGTAGGAATTCGCAAATTACGAATTCAATTTGCCAACAGCAAATTCCCAATTTTTGCCAGCGGCCAAAATTGAACACGTCACAGGCATGCCCCCACATGCAACCATTCTTTGCTGGTAGCTATCGTAGAAAAGAATCTCTTAACAACTTTTCTATGTACAAAAAACAAAAGCAATACCGTTTATACAATTTTGATTATTCCCGTAATGGCTATTATTTTATAACCATTGTTACTAAAGACAGGGAATATTTTTTGGCAAAATATTATATCAACAAATGGTTTACTCTCCCATTGGAGAATTCGTAAAAAACAATATCCTGAAATTTTATGCTGATGAAAATTTAATAAACCCCTATCAGCACAATCCCCTTTTTATAAGCAATAAGCGTACTATTATTGGCATTACAGAATGGAGTGTCATGCCCGATCATATCCATCTGATTATTGAAATTATTAATAAGGAACAAAAAGAACACAGGACCATCAGGGGATTATCGCCTTTATCAAAAGGTTCAGTGAGTTCCTTTGTCAACCATTTTAAGGGCCATATAAAACAATGGTGTGCCGAAAATAATTTTCCGAATTTTAATTGGCAGAGCAGGTTTCATGACAGGGTGATACGGAATAATGGAGAATATGAACGGATAGCAAAATATATCAGGAATAATGTATTGAATTGGCACCGGTGAAACACGCCGCAGGCGTGAACCTATAAGTAACCTAATTTTTCTACCAATGCCTTTTGCAACACCGGCAATTTTCTCCGGTCAATTAAAAAACTATTCAGCTGTGTCAGCTCTTTAAAAATATAATGTTTGTCCATCGCTTCTTTCAGATAACCTGCGCCGCTGCTGCCGCCGGTACCGATACGTGTACCAATCATCCGACGCACCATATTAATATGCCGGTTGCGCCAATTGCCCAACTGGTTGTCTATCTCCAGCAATGTTTCCAGTAATTGAAATGGTAATTCAAGCATGGGATAACCACGGTACAGCATGATGAATAAAGCTGCACGGCATGCTTTGGGTGAAAGGCTTCTTTCTGTATTTGCAGCTGCATCATTAAAAACAGTATCAAATGAAACTGCATTATCTTTTTCTGCTTCGGCCAGGCTATCCACGTATACCTTTTGGTAATTATCCCAAAATTCATTGGTAATAAAGGGCATTCTTTCTAACCAGTCATTAATTAATTGTAAAACCGATTGCCCTTTTTCTGCTTCTTTAATAACCGCGATATCTTTTTCCTTTAATTGTGTGGTATAATAATCTTGCCCATGGCGCTGTTCAAATTTTAATCCCAACTTTGCTTCCATTACTTTAAACTGGTAACTCTGGAAACCAGATGCAGGACGAAGCATATCCCGGAAATCTAAAAAATCCATAGGAGTCATCGTTTCCATAATATCAATTTGCTGCACCAATACTTTTAATATGGTGGTTACCCTTTTTAAACGGTGCACTACCGTTTGCATTTCGGGAGAGTTATCATTCAGTGTGGGTTTACTCATGATATCGATCACAGAATTCACTTCAAACAAGATTTGTTTGAACCATAATTCATAGGCCTGGTGGATTATGATAAAAAGCATTTCATCATGCGCCCGAATTTTTCCTTCTTTAAAACTTTCGGGTTGCTGTGCGCCTGTAATTTTTTCGAGTTGCAAATAATCTGCGTAATACACGGCTTTATTTTCCATAATGATCATTTCAATGAACAAACTTAAGAAATGTAATTGCGTAAAAAACATTTTTTTATACTCCTGTCATTTGTTAATGGTTGGTGAACAGAATTTTGCTTTAACGTTTTCTTACCTAAAGAAAAAAAAGCTGGCATACTATTCTAATAACAATATTGCAAGCAGCCACTTAAAAACCTGCTCCCAAAAACATGAAATCAAAATTTACTCTTGTTGTGATCAGTTTAATAATCATGAACAACACTAAAGCACAGATCAGTTACGGTGTACAAGCCGGAATGAACATTTCCAACTGGCAGGGCGATGCCATGAAAAGTTTGGGTAATGTAGTAGACCTTAGCAAAGGTTTTATAGGCACTAAAAGCAGGACGGGTATACATATTGGCGCCTATGCAAAAGTTCCTATTACTGAACAACTATCTTTTGAACCCGGCTTATTTTATTCTCAAAAAGGATATGCAATGCAGGGCGATCTTAAAATCGATGCGCTTAAATTTTTAGGCGTTAATGCCAGTGCAAAAGTGGAATCCAATTATTTTGATATGCCTTTATTATTAAATGCTGAAGTAGCAAAAGGATTACACATTTATGCCGGCCCGCAATTATCCTACTTAATTAAAAGTAACCTGCATATCAACACCAGCGTGCTGGGCATATCACTATTAAATAAAAAATTAGACCTGACCAATAATTTCAACCGCATGGATGTGGGCATTGCCGCCGGCGTCGGTTATGCATTCGATAATGGTTTCAATATTAAAGCCGGCTATGATTACGGCCTGGCTAAATTAGATAAGAATGATAATTTCAAAGCATATAACCGGGTGGTGAAACTTTCTCTGGGATTTAGTTTTTAGTGGCTATACTTTAGGTTGAAGCGGCGGCTGTAAAGGCTGTCGCTTTTTTCGTATACCGAAAAGTTTTTATCTCAACAATAAATTTAGCCGGTAAGAAAGAAAGACGTCGGCCCTTCTTACCGGCTATCTTCAGTGCTTTCCTGTTAGATTCCCCGCCTTTTTTATAGAAATAGTTTAAGCAATGTTTTTCCTTAAATTTGCAGCCCGATAACCAACCATTATACTCATGGGAAGAATATTTGAAGTTAGAAAAAGCAGCATGTTTGCCCGCTGGGATAAAATGGCAAAGAATTTTACCCGTATTGGTAAAGAGATCGCGATAGCGGTTAAGGCCAGCGGACCGGACCCCAATAACAACCCGGCTTTAAGAAGGTGTTACCTTAATGCCAAAGGAGTAGGCATGCCCAAAGACCGCGTAGAAGCGGCCATTAAAAGGGCGATGGGAAAAGATACCAGCAATTACGAAGAGATCACTTATGAAGGGCACGCACCTCATGGCATTGCGGTATTGGTAGAAACCGCAACAGATAACTCTACCAGAACGGTGGCAAATGTGAGAATGCACTTCACAAAATGCAACGGTTCTTTAGGCACCAGCGGCAGTGTAGCATTTGGCTTTACCCGCCTGGGAGAGTTTAAAATAAAAAATACCGGGCAAAACCTTGAAGAACTGGAACTGGAACTGATCGATTATGGTCTGGAAGAAATTGGTGAAGACAGTGAAGGCAATATTATTATCCGAACGGCCTTTACTGAATTTGGCCATATGGCAAAAGCACTCGATGAAAAAAAGATCGAAGTAATAACTGCCGAGCTTACCCGCATTCCCACCACTACTATGGAATTAGGTGAAGAGGCTGCCAATGATGTATTGAAATTAGTGGATAAATTGGAACAGGATGAAGATGTACAGAAAGTGTATCATAATTTGAAATAATAAAAATAAACTGATTTATATTAGTAAAGCTGTCTTTAATAGGACAGCTTTTTTTATTCGCGTTTAAAACAATGTACTGATAACAATAAAAAAAGCGGCAAAAGCCGCTTCTGTACTCGGGATGGGAGTTGAACCCACACTTACATTACTGTAAACAGGATTTTAAGTCCTGCGTGTCTACCAGTTCCACCACCCGAGTAACTATTCTCCAAAAAGAGAATCTGGTAAAGAAAAAAAATCCCAACAAGTAAATGTCAGGATGAATTTTTGAGCGGAAGACCGGGCTCGAACCGGCCACCCCGACCTTGGCAAGGTCGTGCTCTACCAAATGAGCTACTTCCGCTTGTTATTTTATAAGAACTAAATTATTTTTATTCACTATCCCCACCTTGGTCTAGCCTTAGGCTAGATGCGCTACCGAATGAGCTATTTCCGCTGGTTGTACCTGGAAAACTCTCCGCAGCATGCTGTGGACAGCTTCCGGCGATAAAGAACTTTTGATGTAATCTTGAAGCCGGAGCTTCAAGGTACAGCACCGTTTTTCGGACCGCAAAAATAAGGGTTGTATCGCTACAACAAAAATTTTTTATTTGTATTTTGGATTGTACAGGGTATTTTCCGGCACATTCACCTGCGGTTTGCCTTTATACCGGTGGGTGTATAAGTTGTAAGACATACCTACAAACAAAGCAATTACTAAAAAGACCTGGCAAAACCAGATAAAACGTGAAGAGGATACCCAGTTATGGGTAAAGTCTTTATGAGAAGTGTCAATGATTTCCGGTTTCATGTTTAAAAATTTGCCCTGCAAAAATAAGGTGTACTGTTCAAAAAAACTTAATTGTTACCAACAATTTCTGAAAAGGTTTTTTTCTTTTTTATAAAATATTGCCATACGATTGATCCATTGTATACACCCATGGTCTTTCCGCCTTTTTGGACAGGAAACACCGATCGTTTTCTATCAACGGCCATCCATTTAAAAAAATGCAGATGTGCTTTAAGGATCGCCATAAAATAACCAGCATCCCCCTGTAATAAATGCTGCCATGCAGCGATTGCATCCAGGCCTATCCGGAAAGGGATTTTCCAAAACGCGTTGCTGAAGGGTAAGTTTTTCGCCTGCATGATCAGGTTGTTCCTGAAGTTGAGGTATGTTTTTTTGCTATTGCCTTTTGGCAGTGTGCCGCCGCCCACATGGTACACCACTGATGCAGGCTGTACAAAAATTTTATAACCGGCCAGCTGCATTCTCCAGCAAAGATCTATCTCTTCCTGGTGCGCAAAAAAATAATCGTCGAGCCCGCCCATTTCATGGTAAGTTGCAGCTCTTACAAATAATGCGGCACCACTTGCCCAAAAACATTGCTGCGCATCATCATATTGCCCTTTATCTTCTTCGCACTCATCAAATATCCTTCCCCGCATAAACGGGTAGCCGAAACTATCCATCCAGCCACCGCTTGCACCTGCATATTCAAACTGTGTTTTATTTTTATAGGCTAATAATTTAGGCTGGCATGCGGCAATGGCACGATCGGATTCCATCAATTCGATAACAGGTGTAATCCAGCCAGGCGTTACTTCCACATCGCTGTTCAATAAAATATAATAATCAGCCTTTACCCGTTTTAAAGCAGTATTGTACCCTTTTGCAAAACCTTCGTTGGAAGTATTGCGTATAATTTCGATTAGCGGATAATGTTCCTGTAAAAATGCGATAGAATCATCCGTTGAAGCATTATCTGCCACCACTACCCTTTTATTATCGTATACAGATGCCATTACAGAAGGAAGAAATTGTTCTAAATATTTTCTTCCGTTCCAGTTTAAAATAACAATTGCTACAGATGGCACAGGCTTCATTTATATGCAAACATAAAAGATTTTAGTTTTCAGATTTAAGATTTTAGTTTTACAGTAATGGTACGTCAATTTTTTAACTGGAGATCTGTTTTGGCATTGGTAGCGATTGCTATTGTAACTGGCACCATTTTTTATTCCAATTACCTCGCTAAAAAAATTGCTGCCGATGAAAGAAAGAAAGTGAACGTGTGGGTACAGGCTTTAAAAACCAGGGGCAGCAATACGGCCGATCCTTCGGCTATCGAACTCACCAATATCATCACTTCCGAAAATAGAGAGATCCCTATTATTGCCACCAATGAAAAAGATGAGCCCCTGGGTAGCAACGATTATTCCAACCTGGATTCCAACAAAGTAAAGTCAGATACGAATTACTTAAAAAACAAAGTAGCACAATTTAAAAATCAACACGCCGCCATTATTGTAGAGATCAGCAAAGATCCGCTCATCATCAACAAATATTATTACGGCGATTCGCAATTGTTGCAGGAAGTGCGCTACTATCCTATCATCCAGCTGTTCATTGTTGCCTTATTCATCCTCATCACACTGATAACAGTGTCTACAAGAAACAAATCTACCCAAAACCAGGTATGGGCGGGTATGGCAAAAGAAACTGCACACCAGTTGGGTACACCGCTTTCTTCTTTACAAGGTTGGGTTGAAATGCTGAAAGATGACCCCGGCAATGCGAAAATTGCTGTAGAGATGGCAAAGGATGTTGATCGGTTAAAACTCGTAAGTGACCGCTTTGGAAAGATCGGCAGCACACCGCAGTTAGAAGAAAAAAATATCATTGAGCTGATAGAAAATATGGTGGCCTATATTAAAAGAAGGGCGCCGGTAAAAGTGAATTTCAGCATCAATAGTTATAATCAAACCGAACTAATTGGAATGGTGAACGCACCTTTATTTGATTGGGTGATCGAAAACCTGCTGAAAAATGCCCTGGATGCAATGGAAGGAAAAGGCAGTATCAGTATTACTGTTAAAAATGAGACCGCTAATATTATCATTGATGTAACCGATACCGGAAAAGGCATCAGCAAACAAAATATCGCCCATGTATTTAAACCGGGTTTTACTACTAAAAAACGTGGCTGGGGTTTGGGCCTCAGTTTATCAAAAAGAATTATCGAACAATACCATAAAGGCGAACTATTCGTCAAACATTCCGAATTGGGTAAAGGCACTACATTCAGGATCATTTTAAAAAAATAACCGGTGCTGCCCTCATAAAAAATTGCTGTTAATTTATCTAATCTATGGCAGAATGTATTTTATCTGCTAAATTTGCCATCCCAATACATGGCCGGGTGGCGAAATTGGTAGACGCACCACCTTGAGGTGGTGGCGCTGGAAACGGCGTGCTGGTTCGAATCCAGTCTCGGTCACTTTTATACAGCGAAGTTTTACTTCGCTTTTTTTATGCCGCCAAATTTCCTGCCGATTCCCTTTATTAAAAAAGATTGCAGGTATAGCGTATGCAACTATACCTGCAATCTTTCGAATTTCACTCTTATTGTTTTACCACTTTAAGTGTTTGTTTTACCGTACCATCTTTTGCAATTTTTACAAAGTAAACACCTGCACCTAGTTTGGTACCGTCAAGGTTTTCTGTGTAACTGCCTGCAGCCTGCCGTTGGTTAACCAATACCTTTACCTCTTTGCCCTGTACATCGTAAACGGTAACACTTACCTGTGCCGAAGTTCTTAACTGGTACTGGATAGTTGTGTTGGTACTAAAAGGATTGGGCGATGTTTTCATTACCATATCCGGTACCTCCAGCAAAGAACCAAAACCGTTATTGATACTATTCTGCCAATAGCCGGCAGCGGGTACCCCGGCTACAGGACCTTTTGAAAAGGATGATGCCGGCGAGTTATAACAGTCACAGTTATGCGTACCTGCCCATGGCGTTTGCTCAAAAGGGAAAGATGTTTTAAATGCGATATCGTTTTCATTAATGCCGGTGCTGTACGTTACTACATTTAAAAGCTGTGGAGTAACGGGGCTTGGACTGGTACCGGGAATATAGTCATCATACCATAAGCCGATAGCTGCCAGTACTACTCCGCTCACGGCCTGTAATTCTATTCTTGTTACATCATCTTCCAGCCTTCTTCCATTAGGAAATCCATCCATATTAGGAATGAACTGTATGCTGGTATTGGCATTAAACCTTGGATCAAGCAATCCTAACACTGCTGCCTGCACTAAACCTTCTGAACTAAAATCGGGCGAATTTCTCGGTGTAGCCGGCACCGCCATATTGAGGCGCAACATATCACCGCCATTGGGAAGAAAATTATTTATAAAAGGTTTACCTGATGCAAGCGGATTGCCGGCCTTGCCTGTAGCTAACTGGTAAGGTGCCAGGTTAGGTACTCCCGTATGAAAGATAGGCCATAAGTCAACCGAACGTGGCTTATTGGCACCGGGTAATAATAATGCACCAAAATTGGCTTCACTTAAGGCAGTACCATTTAATGCGGCATTGCCCTTCAATCCATAAAGGCCGTTCTGCCCGTTACCAAATCCAAATTGCCCCAAAGATTTCTTTTGTATTCTTAATGGTGCAAAAGCAGGAACCGCTCCGCCAAATTTCGCATCATCCATGTATAAAGCGAGTTCGGGATTATAAAAATAATTGCCGAATTTTTTTATCCAGGAAAGATCCTGGTAAGGCGCTAACCTGTTCCAAAGGTCTTTATCACCAATGGGAATAACAGCTTCATTGGTTAATGGCATGCCCAACCGGGATACCTGAATCCACGGGCCTGAATGAGATTCATAAGGATTATCATCGTTACCATCAAAATCTCTATCAAAATGATCATCGTCGTTTTTGGAAACATCAGTTAAGCTGGTAATTTTTTGCCTGCTGGCAGATGCCCATACGCCGATCACAAAATTTGGATCAAGGATATTGGCAGCCTGGTTTACTGATTTATGATCTTTTTGCAAAGTTTTTACATCAATTTCCATCGCAATGGTGGACACGTTTAAACATTTCAATCCATCTTCGGCGTGGGTGGGCCCTTTGCGTGGTGCATCACCTAAATCAAAAATTCCGCCTAAGTCTACAAAGAAAGGATCATCTACCGGCCCGCAAAAAACTTTTTCGCCTGTTGAAGCAGTTTTAATGGCGTTCTTCATTAGTGTTTCATAGTCCGGCGCATTTAAACCCACCGGGGAACTGATGGATCTTGCACCAACATTGGGTGGAGGAACAATGCCTTTATACAAAATAGTCGTAAACCGCTTTCCCCCATCGGTACTTCTCTCTACGGTATAGGTAGTTTTTAGATTTTCTTTGCCCAACCGGATATTGAAAAAGGTGGAGGGATCTTCATTTTTCCTGTTGAATGTAAAGCGGTAAATAATATCATCGCCATTTGTTGCGATATTATTATCTATATGAATTTCGTAGCGCACATTTTCGCCAAAATGACTGAAGTTTGGCCCACCCTGCGGCAATTGAAAGGGCACATAATTGGCAATGAGGATGATTTTATTTGGGTCGGTGGGACTTTTGAACGCATACACATCTGTGTTGTCCGCCAATGGGTCATCTGCAATTAAAGGCGCCTCACGATGGCTGGATGCCCAAACCGGGAAAGTGTTCACCAACATGGCCAGCAGCATCACTGCTGCATAAATCTTTTTTTTCATAAATTTTAATTTAGAAGTGAGTATAAATTTTCCTGCACTAACTGAACAGTATTTAAGCAATCGCTTTTAAAGGGGTAGGATTGGCATACGTTCGCAGGTACGAGAGAAAGCTTCTTCGCGGATTTATAAATACCATAAATATTTTGGTGACTTCGAACTGTGGGTAGCCCTACAAACAATAACATAATAAATCAGCCTGTTTTTTCTTCAACATCTTCTTATCTTGTAAAAAATTATTTGAATGACAACTGAAATCAAATGCCCTAATTGCGGGCACCAGTTTGAACTGAATGAAAGCCTGAAGAACGAGGTTGAAAAAGAACTGCGTGGCAAAATGATCGATTGGCAAAAAAAGAAAGAAGACGAATTTGAAAAACAAAAAGCTGTGCTGATCAGTGATACCCTTAAAAAAGCTACAGATGAAACCGCTTCTAAATTGAGATCGCTGGAAGAAGAATCAAAATTAAAAACGCAGCAATTACAGGAATTGCAAAAAAAAGAACTCGACCTGTTAAGGGACAAGAATGCGCTGGAAGAAAAACAAAAGAATTTAGAAGTTGAGATCGAAAAACGTTTTTTAGAAAAAAGAAAAGAGATAGAAGAAACTGCGATAAAGAGAGAACAGGAATTATTTGATCTTAAAACAAAAGAATACAAGCTGCAGATGGAACAGCAGCAGAAATTAATTGAAGAACTGAAACGCAAAAGTGAGCAGGGCAGCATGCAGTTACAGGGCGAAAGCCAGGAATTATTATTGGAAGAAATTTTAAAGGCCAGTTTTCCTTTTGATGCCATTGATGAAGTAGGCAAAGGCGTGGAGGGTGCTGATTGTATCCAAACCATCAGGAACAGCAGTGGCATTATTTGTGGTAAAATTATTTATGAAAGTAAAAGAACCAAGGCATGGAATAATGGATGGATCGATAAATTAAAATCGGATAAAAGAAATACAGGCGCCGATGTAGCGATACTGGTAACGCAGATTTTACCCAGGGACATGGAAAAATTTGGGGAAAAAGATGGCGTTTGGATATGCAATTTCAGCGAGGTAAGCAGCGTTAGCCACCTGCTGAGGAGTGGTATCATAAAAATATATGAAGCGCAAAAAAGCCAGGAGAATAAGGGCGACAAGATGCAGATGTTGTACGATTACCTCACCGGCAACGAATTCCGCGGGCAGATGGAAGCCATCGTGGAAGGCTTTGTGTCGATGAAACAATCGATCACCAGGGAACGCATACAAATGGAAAAACTGTGGAAAGAAAGGGAAAAACAACTCGACAAAGTGCTGCTCAGTACCAGTGGCCTATATGGCAGTGTGAAAGGGATCGCGGGTGCTTCCGTAAATGATATTCCTTTGCTGGAAGGAGATTTTGACGGCAATGATGGCTAACTTTACTTATGCCCTTTGATACCACGTACCATATTCCGCCTGAACAAAAAACTACCGTCATTACTTATACAAAAACGGGTGGCAAGGATACCGATATTTATTTGAAGAATGGCGCATTGCCACCAGGGCTCGACAGTCTTCCCAACGTGGACCAACTTATACAAAGCATCCCGGTTAATATCCCGCCAAAAAAAGAAGACCACTATACTCCCGGTGGAGAAATGATTTTAATATTCGTTATCATTTTTTTGATCATACTGGCCCGGGTAAAAAGAAGTATCAATGAAGACGAAGAAAATATTGCTGACGAATTCAGTAAGCCAGGCCATGTTAAAAGCAATACTGCCAGGCCGCCCTACCTGACTTACTATGGAAAAGCATTAAATTTTTCTGATGCGGAACTCGCAGCCGTTCTTACCAAACGTTTTCATTATTTCCATTCACTTTCAGCTATACAACAACAAAGGTTTTTAAAAAGGCTGCAGGCTTTTATTGCCAACAAGGTTTTTAAAATACATGATGCGAATGGGTACAGGGAAATGCCCATTCTCATCAGCGCTGCCGCCATTCAACTTACTTTTGGTTTGGAAAAATACCTCTTACCCAATTTTGAGTTCATCCATGTATACCCGCAGGAATTTATGCGTGTACAGGATACGATCTGTTTTTTAGAAGGCAATGTATCGGGACATGCCATTAATTTATCCTGGAAACATTTTTTAGAAGGTTATGCCAACCCCAATGACGGTCAAAACGTGGGGCTGCATGAATTGGCGCATGCATTATATTACCAAACTTTTATAGCCGAAGAAAATGTAGACCGTAATTTCAGGAATACTTTCGACAGTTTCAACAGTTATGGCAACAAAGTATTTGAACAGGAATCGGAGCAGGGAAATGACCTCTATTCCGATTATGCTTTAAAAAATTTCCAGGAATTTTGGGCAGAGAGCGCGGAGCTATTTTTTGAAAAACCTGCTGTAATGAAAGCCAGCTATCCCCAGTTGTACAATACTATAAGCGCTTTACTCAACCAGGACCCCGGCAATAAAATTGCCTGTTGTATTCCCTTTTAATTTCCAGGACTGATAAAAGTTGTTAATGATCAGTCAATATCCAGGTGAGAAAATTACCGTTGAAAAAAAGATAGTGCACCCGTAAAACAGTTTTATCCCGGAATAAACAATGCACAATGCCTTCATCAAGATTGCCTGTAAATCTTTGGATACGGATATGTTTTTTAAAATCAGTTGCCCCGGTTCCCTGCCATTTGTATACGGTTTCTTTCACACTCCAGAAAAGTGTAGCGGTCTTTTCAATAGCGCCGTTTGTCATTAAAGCACCTTCTTCGCCGGTTAAAAATTTCTGTATAATATTTCCTATTTTATCATTTACGAGTTCTATGTCCACGCCGGCCCTTAGTTCTTTGCTGATCAATACCGCCGCGTAATCCCTGCAATGGGATATAGAAAAATGATAGGCTTCATTTTCCAAAAAAGGCTTGCGGGTATCCGCGATCTTTATCAATTCCAATGGAAAGTCGGGATACAATTCTTTCAATAAAAATCTTCCGGCAAGGTGTTGCAGCCGTTTATGCCAATGAGTAATTGTTTTTTGCAAAGGTACCGCGGCAAAAAAATCTTCTGTCTCCGTAATATGCCAGACCGCTATTTTAGTTACAGCGTTAATATTTTGTTGATAAACCAGCGGCATAAAAACAATTTTTGATCTATGATTGCAGACTTTTGATTGAATATTTGCGAAAGATAATAAATACAGGAATAGATAACACGAATTAAAAAAACGAAATACACGAATTAAGATGATAGATAACACGAATTTTGAAAACGAATTACACGAATTAAACAATCAACTAATTAACCAGTAAACATGATATTAAGCGACACACGTATTTTAGAGGAAATTGAAAAGGGTACTATCAAGATCGTTCCTTACGACAGGGAATGCCTGGGCAGTAACAGTTATGATGTGCATTTAGGAAAAGACCTTGCCAGGTATGTTGACAAACAATTGGACGCAAAAAAACATAATACTATTGTACACTTTGAAATACCTGATGAAGGTTATGTATTGCAACCTCATGAATTTTATTTGGGTGTTACCGAAGAATATACCGAAACGCACGCCCATGTTCCTTTTCTCGAAGGCAAATCATCTACAGGGCGTTTAGGAATTGATATACACGCTACCGCCGGAAAAGGTGATGTTGGTTTTTGTGGTAACTGGACGCTGGAAATATCGGTGAAGCAACCGGTAAGGGTTTACAAAGGAATGCCGATCGGCCAACTGATCTATTTCCCTGTTGACGGAGAGATAGAAGTAAAATACAATCAAAAGAAAAATGCCAAATACAGCGGCCAGATCAATAAGCCGGTGGAGAGTATGATGTGGAAGAATAAGTTTTAAGGTTGAGGATTGAAGGTTAATGGTTGAAGGTTACACCTTATACCTTATACCTCCTACCTTACACCTCGTACCTTAAACCTTTCATATCTTCCCAAATTTTTTATAATAGGCAATTAAAAAGCTCGTTACCTCATCGTAACTCAATACGCCCTGGGGTTGCTCATTACTTTGTAAATATTTTCCGTACATCCATCTTATTACCGGCTCTACAGGGTTGTTATGCCTTCGGTTAAAATTGCGCCATTCCTGTATATCATTCCTTATTTCCGGCAATAATTGCTGTGCATAATGTTGTGCGCTGGCAGAATCAATCTGGCGAAGGTTGCGGTTGCTGTATAAGAACAGGTCGAGGTAAACAGAATATTGAAACAGGGTATCAGCAGATGCACTTGCGGCAAGATACCCTACAAAATTAGCTTCCATCTCTTTGGCATAGCCTAATTGGTGTGCCACTTCATGGCAGGCAGTGAAAGGTTGCAGGAATTTGGGTACCGTAGTATTCACCTGTGCCTCGCCGGTGAAAGGATTATAATAACCCGTAAATCCAACATAATTGCCCAGCCATCCCCAAATTGAAGGCTTTAGTGACTGGTGGCTATATTGCAAAAATGGATATGTATTATTTAGTGCCCTGTAATTTTCTTCCACCCCGGTGAATAATTGTTTTGAAGAAGGATAAACCGCCTTTTCGCTGACAAGACTTTGCTTCGCTGCGTTGACCTTACTGATCAAAAGCCCGTTTATATTTTCCAGGTCTTGTTTATTATATTGATCCAGCCTTAAACCCAACTGGTAGGCGATTCCCTTACGGTTATAGTTAATACCCCAAAGACCATTGAACACCACATACAGTAATAGTAATATTGTTATTAATTTTAAAGCCCCCTTAATGAACCCGGCCCTGCTGTAATTTTTCCGCAAGATGGTGCTGATTAATTTAATAAATTTAAAGATCACCCAAATAACCGCAAGCCCATATAAAATATCCCCAAAACTTAAAGGAATCCAGCCGAATAATAGCCGCAACAGGGGGGCGATCCTTCCGTAAAGCCCGGATGAATACCCCTCTTCTACCCTAACCGCATTGGCGGCATACCATCTGATAGTTATAGCCAAAACAAGCAAAATCCCAATAAATAACAGCCCTTTTTTTTGTTTCATATCAGCACTAAAAGTACTAAAACCCTTATTAACAGCGGTAGCCGGAGAAAATATCAAAAATCAAAGCAAAAATCACAAATTTTACCTTACCTTTGCCGTCCTTTAAACCATCCGTAATGGCTAATAAGCGGGCATTTGAGATAGCTTTTGTGGGATTGAAGCCCGGGATTCATGAGTTCGATTACGAGGTGGATGATAAGTTCTTTGCTGAAAAAGGTGCTACAGATTTTACCCATTGTAACGCCAGTATCAAACTTAGTTTAGATAAAAAAAGCAGTTTTATGCTGCTGAAGTTTGAAATTGGCGGCAAGGCGGATGTTAGCTGCGACCGTTGCGGAAACCCTTTGCCAATGGACATTTGGGATGAGTTTAACATGCTGGTAAAACTGGTGGAAAACCCGGATGAGATGAATGAACAGGAAGAAGACCCTGACGTTTTTTACATCCCGCGTACAGAAAGCCACATTGATGTGGGCAATTGGATCTATGAATTTGTATTGCTGAGTTTTCCAATACAAAAAACCTGCAGCGATGCAGAGATGGGCGGCCTGCTTTGCAACAACGAAGTATTGGAAAAATTGAGGAAGATGGAAGTAAAGCAGCAGGAAGCCAACAGTAACCAGATCTGGAAAGGCCTGGAACAGTTTAAGGCGAAGAAGAAAAGTAATAAGTAGTAAGTTTTAAGTAATAAGTTTAAAGTAGAACAACAATTCATAATTCATAATTAAGAAATCATGCCAAATCCAAAAAGGCGCCATAGTCAGCAACGCAGTGCAAAAAGAAGGACGCATTACAAAGCAGTAGAAACTACTTTGAGTGTTGATAAAACAACCGGCGAAACACATGTACGTCACCGTGCTCATGTTAGTGAAGGAAAATTATACTACAAAGGAAAGTTAGTAGCTGAAAAAGCGCCACTGAAAGCCTAATTATATTTTCAACTTTGCATTCTAAATTCTAAATTCGTTCACGGATCTGGGGTTTAGAATTTTTATTTATAGGATTTCATCTCTGATGAGTACTATAAGAAGTAAGTGCCTTAAAAATAACAATGTTACGATCACATTAAGAAAGCCAGCCACAAAGACGCTAAGGAAAAACTTAGTTTTCATCTTTCTGACTTAGTGCCTTTGTGGCTACTCCCTTCTTGTCGAAGGCAAGAATAAAACACTTATTTTTATATTTCTTATTTCTCCAAAAAAGCAACTGAAAATGAATATAGGACTTGATATGATGGGTGGCGACTTTGCACCCCTGGAAGCTGTAAAAGGCGTTGCGGAATTTTTAGCTGCCGGTGCTCCCGGTATTCATCTTACATTAATTGGCGACGAAACACAGATCAATACCCATATTGCTGCACATCCCATTGCATCCGGCAAATACACCACCGTTCATACCAGCCAGGTAATTGAAATGAACGAACACCCTACCAAAGCATTAAAAGAAAAAAAAGATTCCTCTATTGCAATAGGATTTTATTTATTGAGCTCCGGCAAAATTGATGCGTTCATCAGTGCAGGCAATACCGGTGCTATGATGGTAGGATCTCTCTTCAGCATCAAAGCCATCGAAGGCGTATTACGCCCTACCATCGGCGCTTACATGCCGCGTGAAGATGGTTCATTGGGTTTGTTGCTGGACGTTGGCCTTAATGCCGATTGCAAACCGGAAAACCTAAACCAGTTTGGGGTACTGGGTTCTTTATATGCACAACACATTTTAAATTTTGAGCACCCAAAAGTTGGGCTGGTAAATTTAGGAGAAGAAGAAGGTAAGGGCAATCTTTTAGCGCAGGCCACATTCCCGCTTTTAAAAGAAAATAAGCAGCTCAATTTTATTGGTAATATTGAAGGCCGCGATATCCTGCTCACCAAAGCGGATGTATTGGTTTGTGAAGGCTTTACAGGCAACGTAGTATTGAAACTGGCCGAAAGCATTTACGATATTGTGAAGCGACGCAACATCCAGGATGAACATTTTGAACGCTTTAATTTTGAACAGTACGGTGGTGTGCCCGTTTTAGGTGTAGCCAAACCCGTTATCATCGGCCATGGCATTTCTCACGCTACTGCATTTAAAAATATGATCCGTATTGCACAGCGCATGATCGAAACTGATCTATTGGAAAAGATGAAGCATAGTTTTGTGGAACAGGCATAGCTACTTTTATCAGCATCGTTGTGTCACTCACTTGTACTTTATTGCTTTACTGGCCTTTCAAACTATTAAGTAATGCAGTTATACAAATCATAACAAACCATTAAAATACGCCTCTTGAATTTTACTAAAAATCGTTTAGCTGTTATTGTTACATCATTACTTTTAGTTTTTACCCATTCCGGCTATAGTCAACAAACTCATGTTACCCGTAATACTGTCTATGCTGACTTTGCATCCAAAGGCGCCACTTATTCTTTAAACTACGACAGGATATTCAGCGTTGGTGAAAAGTTCACTAAAAGTTATCGTGTTGGATGTAGTGTTTTAAAAAATGCTATTGCTTTCCCGCTTGGTATTAATTTTATTACAGGACATAATGCTTCTCACGCAGAATTTGGTGTAACTGCTGTGCCGTACATTGAAACCTATAAGGATCTTTTTTCAGGCAATAACCAATCGGACAAAAAATTATATATCATTCCCGGCGCAGGTTACCGATATCAAAAAACAACAGGCGGTTTTTTCTTTAAAGCAATAGTGGCACCGATTATTTATCTTGATCCGCCTTCCGATAATTTCTGGAAGATGGATGGGAAAGTCTATGCAGGTGGTACAATTGCCGCAGGATTTAGTTTTTAGAATTTAAAGATCATGTACTTTTACATATGGTCAATCCCGCACAAAAGTTACAGCTCATACTCACCGGTGCCACCGGTATGGTAGGCGAAGGCGTACTGCACGAAGCTTTACAAAATGATTTGGTAGAAAAAATACTGGTCATCAACAGGAAAACCTGTGGTGTAATACATCCCAAACTTAAAGAGATCATACACAAGGATTTTTTCGACCTCGCTCCCATTGCCCACGAACTAAGTGGTTACAACGCCTGCTTTTTTTGTTTGGGTGTATCATCAGTTGGTATGAAAGAACCTGAATTTTATCAAAAGACTTACGTATTAACAATGCACGTTGCCGGCTTGCTGGGTAAACTCAACCCGCAAATGACTTTCTGTTATATTTCCGGGGCACATACTGATAGTACAGAAAAAGGTAAGCAGATGTGGGCAAGGGTAAAAGGTAAAACAGAAAATGATTTGATGAAACTGCCTTTCAAAAAAGTATATAATTTTCGTCCCGGCATCTTACAACCAACAAAAGGTTTACAAAACACCTTGACATTTTATCATTGGTTTGGCTGGCTGATGCCCGTTATACGATTGATGGCACCGGGATCTATTTGCTCTTTAAAAGAATTGGGCCTGGCCATGATAACAGTAACAACCAAAGGTTATGAAAAGCAGCTCCTTGAAGTGAAAGATATTAAGGCAGCAGCAAAGCACAGCAGTGCTTTTTAAATTAAACTATGCCAATTCATTCCTCCCCTGGTATTACCTTTTTACTAAAAACCGGAAAGATTCTTTTTAAAAAAAAACCAAGTATGGTTTTTTTGATTTAGTTTAGCCCATCCCCGTCTCTATTAAAGACTCCGCCCGGAGAACTTCCGAAACTTTTTATGAAATATTTATTTGTTGTTTTCCAAAACAAAAACATTCGTGTAATAAATTGTTTATTTCTGTATATTAAAATTAACCCAAGATTATGTCGATTAAAAAAGCTGCTGTATGCGGCATGTTAAGTTTATTTTCATCATTTTTATTATTGGGCCAGTGTGGTACGGATCCTGTATCAGGCATTGTAACAATCAACGCTGCTAACCAGATAACCAATAGTTATTTCCCTGGTACAGGCAACCCCACTACAGGTAATACCAGCCTTACTGTTGGCGCAATAGATGCGAGAGGCAACGCTACTACTATTGCAGCCGGTGACCTTGTTCTTATTATTCAAATACAGGGAGTCGACATCAATGCTACAAACACTGATGCTTACGGTAATGGTATAGCCGGGGGTACTGCAAGCGGCTATATATCCAGCAATTTTTATGCGGGCACTTACGAGTATAATACGGTACTTTCTTTTGCTGCGTCGGTAATTACGTTCTCTTACCCGCTGGCGTATAATTATTATACAAGAAATTTTACTGCAGGAAACAGTATAAGAAGATACCAGGTGATAAGGGTACCAAGATATTTCAACTTTACAATTAATGCTGCAGCTTCTGTGATCGCTCCTGCGTGGAATGGTTCAACTGGTGGCGTAGTTGTAGCAGATGCTGCAAATACTTTTACATTAAATGGGTCTGTAAATGTTTCTGCTCTTGGCTTTAGAGGCGGTGGAGGTAAGAATTTTGCAGGTGCTACTGCTGGAAATACAAATGGTGCATCTGCATTAGTGAACACCGATTACCGTTGGGATTCTCCAGTAACTACTGCTGCGAATAAAACCGGTGCTGCGAAAGGTGAAGGTTTTGCAGGAACACCCATCTATGTTTTACCACAAAATGCAACTACTACTGTAATTAACGGTGTGGAAGGATACATTAATGGATCATTGGGCAGAGGTGCAGCTGGAAACGCTGGTGGCGGTTCTTCAGATGGCGATCCTGCCAACAACCAGTTTAATACCGGAGGTGGCGGGGGTGGTAATTCCGGGAGCGGTGGTATTGGCGGCAGCGGATGGCATGGCGGAAGTGGCAATGCAACAACCTATCCTTATGGCGGCTATGGCGGTTCTGTGTATGCTGCAAACACCACTTACCGAATGGTAATGGGTGGCGGTGGTGGTTCCGGCACAGCCAATAACAGTACTGCAGCCAATGAATACCAAAGTAGTGGTGGTTGCGGTGGCGGTATCATTTTATTGCGTGCAAAATTATTTGCGGGCAACGGAAGTATTTTAGCTAATGGTGGAGCTGCACCCGGTGTTGTTGGTGTTGGCGGCACTACTAATACTGATGCTGCTGGTGGTGGCGGCGCAGGAGGTACAATCATTGCAGTTACAAGACTTACCGGTGTCACCGGCTTAGCAGCTATTACAGCAACGGCAAATGGTGGCAAAGGTGGCGATATGACTAATTATTATGATCATGGGCCCGGTGGTGGTGGTGGCGGCGGTATCATTTATAGCAATGGCGCATTTGCTTCCACTTCGGTAACAGGTGGCACTAATGGGCTAACCCGTACCGGTAGTACCGTCGGGCCGGTCACTAATGTTTTTGGATCGGCGCCCGGCGCAAATGGTGTTGTAACAATTTTGCCCGGCGCTCCTTCAATAGGCAATATTAATAATGTTGCATCGCCCTGTGGTGTACTGCCCATTAAAATCCAAAGTTTTTATGGCGTAAGTAAAGCAGCTATAGTGACTCTTTTTTGGGAAGTAGAAAAAGCGCTAAGCTTTAATTACTTTGAGGTAGAATACAGTATAGATGGAATAGCTTTCAATTTTGCCGGTAAAGTGGATTATAGCAGTAATGCAAGCCTGTATAATTTTTTACATCCCCTGCAAAACGCCGCCGTGATATATTACCGGTTAAAAATGATCAATAGTAACGGTTCTTTCAGTTATAGTAATACAATAAAGATCAGAACCACTGCCGATGTTTCAGGAGTTGTTTTGTTTCCCAATCCGGCGAATACAAGAACAACCATTCAATTTTCCGGTACACTAACGTCTGCCGCTACACTTACTATTTTCGACCAAACAGGAAGGACAATTGTTACCAATAACATCACGGTACATAACGGGAATAATTTTATCCCGATCGATTGTTCTCAATTTATTCCTGGCGGGTATTTAATAAAGATAGCCGACGGCAAGGGTATAGTTCTTGCAAGAGAACGACTGATCGTTTCACGTGCTGATTAACCCATATCGCTATTATATTTATAACATGCCTCTTTATTTAAGAGGCATTGTTTTTTAAAAAATAATTAAAACCCTGCCTTTACGAATTATTCGTTTTAAAAAACCGGACGGATTCTTTATTTTTAATCATGTTTGTTTTAACCAAAGAAATAAATTTTCCCCCTGTTGACCTTGCCGACGAAGAAGGCCTGCTGGCCATTGGTGGTGACTTAAGCATTGAACGGTTATTACTGGCTTATAAAAATGGTATCTTTCCCTGGTACAATGAAGGAGAACCCATTTGCTGGTGGTGCCCTGATCCAAGATTTGTTTTATTTCCGGCTGAATTAAAAGTAAGCAGGAGTATGCAGACCGTTTTGAATAACGGCAGTTTTCGTTTTACCGTGAACAAAGCATTTGATCAGGTGATCGCTAATTGCAAAACGGTTACCAGGAAAGAACAGGATGGCACCTGGATACAACCCGAAGTGATCGATGCTTATAGTAAACTCCATCAACTGGGTTTTGCCCTCAGCGCCGAAGCATGGCAGCATGGAGAACTGGTGGGTGGTTTATATGGTGTGCTGTTGGGTAATATATTTTTTGGGGAAAGTATGTTCAGCAAAGAAAGCAATGCCAGCAAATTCGCTTTTATCAATTTTGTAAAATATTTACAAAAACAAAATATAAAACTGATCGACTGCCAGGTGTATACGTCACACCTTGAAAGCCTTGGCGCAAAGATGATCGACAGGAAATTGTTTGTTGAAATTCTTTCAATGAATGACTTGCCCCCGGCTTAAGCCGGGGGCAAGTCATTCATTTATTTTCCAAATTTTTGTTTCAATGCAGCCAGCGCATCATTCAATGGCATGTCAGCAACTGATTTTGGCTGTGGCTTATTTTGTTGTGGCTGCACATTAAATTTTGGGCGGTGATTTTGATTTCTTGCAGGCACTTCTAAAGTTTGCTTGATTGATAAAACAATTCTCTTTCTTACAATATCCACTTCCAAAACTTTTACATTCACTTTTTGATTCAGTTTCAACGCTTCATTGGGATCAGTAATATAAGTGTGTGATATCTCAGATACATGCACCAGTCCATCCTGTTTAACACCAATGTCAATGAATGCCCCAAAGCGGGTGATATTAGTCACCACACCCGGCACTTCCATCCCGGTTTTTACATCATCAATGCTGTAGATACTGGCAAATTCAAATTGTTGTACTTCACTCCTCGGATCAAGTCCCGGCTTTTTTAATTCATTCAGAATGTCTTTGATGGTAAGTTCACCTACCTGTTCAGTGGCATATTTTTTTGCATTCACCGTTTTTAATAATGCTTCTTTACCAATAATTTCATTTGTAGCAATGCCAAGGTCTTTCGCGATATCCTGAACAATAGTATACGCTTCCGGGTGCACCGCGCTTGCATCAAGCAGGTCATCGCCATCTATAATGCGCAGGAATCCGGCGCATTGTTCAAATACTTTACCACCTAATCTTGGTACTTTCAACAACTGCTTACGGTTGCTGAATTTTCCGATCTCATTCCGGTATTTCACCATATTTTCCGCCAGCGTACTGCCAATACCACTCACATAACTTAATAAATGTTTACTCGCGGTATTTAAATTAACGCCCACATTATTTACACAGCTGATAACGGTATCGTCGAGCCGTTCTTTTAAACGAAATTGGTTGACATCGTGTTGGTATTGTCCTACACCAATACTTTTAGGATCTAACTTAACCAACTCAGCCAGCGGATCCATTAATCTTCTGCCAATACTAACGGCCCCACGGACAGTGATATCTTCATTGGGGAATTCTTCTCTTGCAATTTCTGATGCAGAATAAATTGAAGCGCCATCTTCATTTACTAAAAACACCGGCAGGTTCAAATTTAGTTTTTTAATGAACTGCTCTGTTTCTCTTCCTGCGGTTCCATCACCAATAGCAAATACTTCAATACCATATTGCTGTACTAAACTTTTAATTTTTAATTCTTCCGCAACCACCCGGTTTTTTTCATGCGGAAAAATAAGATCAGTCTTTTGCAATTCTCCTTTTTCATCCAAACAAACCACTTTACAACCCGTACGATAACCGGGATCTATTGCCAAAATTCTTTTACTGCCCAACGGAGAGCTTAATAAAAGCTGTCGCAGATTTTCCGCAAAAACATTGATCGCATCTTCATCGGCTTTTGTTTTTAAAGCTGTGCGGAATTCAGTTTCCAAACTTGGCTGTAATAATCTTCTGTAGGCATCTTTTACTGCTTTACGAATTTGATCGCTGCAACTGCTCATCCCCCTGATGTATATACCTTCTATCATTTCCAATGCTTCTTCTTCTACCGGGGAAATTTCGACACGTAAAAATCCTTCCAGGAATCCACGCAGCACGGCCAGTAGCCTGTGCGAAGGGATTTTAGAGATCAGTTCATTGAATTCAAAATAATCTTTGTACTTGATCCCTTCCGTTTCCTTATCTGTTACCAGCTTACTTTGAAGCGTAGCAGTTGTTTCAAAAAGCTTACGCAACTTTGCCCGTACCTGTGCATCTTCATTGACAGTTTCAGCAATAATATCCCTTGCACCTTGTAATGCAGCACCAGTGTCCTGTATTTTTTCATTGATATACTTTGCTGCCTCGGTAACAAGATCAATATCTTTTTGTGCTACAATTAAATTCGCTAAAGGCTCCAAACCATTTTCCCTTGCCGCCTGCGCTTTTGTTTTGCGTTTGGGTTTAAACGGCAGGTAAATATCTTCCAGTTCGGCAACGGTAGTAGCATTGTCCAGCTTCTCCTGTGTCGTTGCCGTCATTTTTTCCTGTTCGGTGATTGCCTTTTCAATAAAAGTTTTACGTTCTGTAAATTGTTTTAAAAATTTTGCTTCTTCCTGTATTTGCTGTACCTGTACTTCATCCAACGCACCTGTTCTGTCTTTACGGTAACGGGCGATAAAGGGAATGGTAGCACCTTCTTCCAGCAAGGACAGAACAGCTTCTACCTGTTGTATCTTAAAATTAAATTTTTTCGCTATTGGCTGAATAAATGCTGACATTAATTAAATTATTTTTATTGTTTAACTTTCTCAATAATGATCTAATTCCCGGCCGTGAAAATAGTATTGCTCATCGAAACAAAAAATTGGAATACTGGATACAATTAATTAAAGCAATATCTTTTTATGTGGATTGGCTTCTGCGAATGAATAGATACTGTTGCGGATATAATCATTATCAGCGTAAGGATGCAAATAATCCTTTAATATTATGGGAGAATCTAATTTTAATTTCTTTGGAATATACCCCATGCCCCAAAAACTTCCCCGCTCGATCAACAGGCAAAGGTTCTCCTCCGCATTAATGCCTTCATCCATTACCACGAATGTGGGCAGTTGTTCATTCAGTGCTTCCAGCGCTTTTTTTACTTTACCATTGTACAGCGAAGGCGGCTCTAAAAATTCATAATCCGTTATTGTGAATGGCGTTTTATCCAGGAAACAAAGTTTTGCATTTAATTCAAATTCCTCCACCATTTTTTTCAGCATCACCAATCCCTCATGCAACAAATTAAAAACATACAATGCCGGGATATTTTTTTTCTTTTTATCAATAGCCAGCCGCATGTAACCTCTTGCATCTTCAAATAAATACAGGGCATATTTTTGCAGCGGTTGTTTCTGACTTCGGTTATACAATGGCCATATCCTTTTTATTTCAGTACTTTCTAAAACCAACGCTTCCAATTCAGTAGCACATTCTCTATAAGTTACTTTATGAATGTTCCTTAAAAAATGCTGCCGTTTTCTATCTGGATCATTATGTGTAAAATGGCTGCTGACCCTTTTTTTAATATTGATGGCCTTGCCTACATATACAATTTTATCCTTGCCGTTATGAAAATAATACACCCCTGGTTTTGGTGGCAGTTGATCAATTGCCTTTTTATCGAGGTGTAATGGTAACCATTGATCTTTCGATAATTTTTTCAGCATCTCATTGATGTGCAGCTCACCATTATTAGCAAGGTAATGATCAAATAATTGTACTGTTGCTTTTGCATCCCCTCCTGCCCTATGCCTGTTCTCGATATTGATATTTAAGGAACGGCAGATATTTCCTAAACTATATGAAGGCAACCCTGGAAATATTTTTCTTCCCAAACGAACGGTACATAATTTTTTTGCAGTAAGGTCGTAACCGGAATTTTTAAGCTGGTGTTTGATAAAACTGTAATCGAAGTTGACATTATGTGCCACAAAAATATTCTCGTTCAGCAGGTCGAAAACAGTTTCTGCAATTTCATCAAATGAAGGTGCATCACTCACCATATCATTATCAATTCCGGTTAATGCAGTGATATAACGGGGAATACTTTGTTGCGGGTTGATCAGTGTTTCGAAATGTTTTACCACTTTGGTACCATCATGAATGAACACAGAAATTTCGGTGATATTGCCCGCTGCTGCATATCCCCCCGTGGTTTCTATATCTATAATGGCGTACATGGTCGTTGATCGTTTAGAGAAAGCAATTTACTAATTAATTTAGTCATATTAGAAGTTTGCAATTAATTAATCATCTATTTTCAGAGTTATTGCACCATACAATTATACCCAAGCCCGGCGGGCTGAAATTTTGGTAACACAACAGGTAAAAAATGTTTTAAAGCCCCAGCGGGGCGATATTTTATGGGTATTGTTGTCATAAAAATGTCGCCCCGCCGGGGCTTGCAACAAAATCGTTTTTTGATTCCACCAAAATGCCGTGTCTCTGAGGCTTTGGTATGATGACATTACTTCCAGGTTAGCATGCCTGCTACTCTTGCCCGAATAATGTTTCTAAATAATGAATTTTTATATTGAAGAGTTTTTTTAAACCGGCAACCTTCTCCAGGTTTTCCTTTTTATCAGCTGCGGTTCTGGCGGTCTTTGTTCCTACGATCAGCACGTTCTTGGGTGTATGTTCAGTAGCAATGAATTCAAACACTTTTGTTTTATAACCATTGGCTTCTAAAATTAAGGAACGAATTGTATCAGTTACAATTTCTGCCTGGCGTTCCAGTAAAATACCGTGCCTGGTAATATTCTTCAATTCATTATCAGGAGCCATTTGTTTGCGGATCTGCTTGTGGCAGCAGGGCGCACAAATGATCACTTTTGCATTGGCCTGTATACCCTTGACGATCGCATCATCAGTTGCGGTATCACAGGCATGTAAAGCTATCAGCATATCAATTGCGGGAATTACGGCATCTTCTATTGTTCCCTTTTCAAATTTCAATTTATTATAGTGTACACTTTCAGCAATCCGGTTGCATTTATTCACGAGATCTTCTCTCATTTCAATTCCCAAAACGGAAGCATCTTTTTTTAAAGTATTGACCAGGTAATCATACAATGCAAATGTGAGGTAGCCTTTGCCGCTACCCATATCGGCAACTGTTATGGCTGTTCCAAAAGCCACGTCTTTTATTATGCCTTCAATAATTTCTACATAACGGTTAATCTGTTTAAACTTATCCTGCATATCTTTTTTTACAACCGCTTCTGCAGTAGTAATGCCCAGTTCTCTTAAGTATACGGCAGTAGCCGAATCTACTACCCGGCGCTTAAGCTTATCGTGCTGCAGCGTTGCTGCGGACATTGATAAAGTAGCCGGCTTTATGATGACCTTTACCGCTTCATTTTTATCTATGGATAAATGAAAATCTTTGCCGGCGGTAAAAAGATCTGCATTAAAAAAATCCGTCTCCATCATTTTTTCTATCAACACTAGGCTTTCTCTCCCATCATAATTTTTTACAATATCCTGCGTGGGATTGCGGTAAGTAAAAGAAAGCTTTGGCGATTTTTTTATTTGTACAGGTTTAATGAATACGTTTTTAAGACCTGCATCTTTATGCCTTTTATTACCCAGGGTCAGTTTAACCAGTTGCTGCTGATCAAAACTTTCAGTGATTTTTTTAAGAAAAGATTGTAACTGGTTTGACATGAGTTAAATTTTTATGGCATTGCAAATGTAAATCAAACATCAGCAATCAGCCTTTTACCTTAATTTTAACCTGTTAAACTTTTTGCGATATGAAAATTGACAAATTCCCCTTTACCATCCTTGACTGGTCCACTATGGAAATAATGGAAAGGGATGGTGTAACGGGCAAAGCAACATCAAGGGTTTTCCATATGGGCGATATCAGGATACGTATGGTTGATTACTCCGCCAATTACCTGGCTGATCACTGGTGCCATAAAGGGCATGTGATCTATTGCATCGGCGGCGAAATGGAAACTAAATTAGAAGATGGAAGGGCATTTAATTTTGCCAAAGGAATGACCTATCATGTGGGAGATGATTGCGAGGCACACCGCTCGTCATCTGTGAATGGCTGCCAATTACTGATCGTTGATTAAGAACAAACGTATAAAAAAATTAATCGGCCAGTGGCTCTTTTCCCATTTGTTTGTCCTGGAATTTAGATACACCATCTTTATGCAGCAGCATTTTCACTAATTGAATAATTGCTGTTAATGCAAAAACGCCCCCGATAACCCAGTGCATATAATGTTGTGCACCATGTACCTTTTCATACAGGTAATTACCGCCGAAAATAAAAACGCAATTACCCGCCAGCGTGCCCAATCCAATGCCCACTATATAACTATTGTAATGGGAATTTTGTGGCAACAATATTTTTTTTGTAAACAGAACTGTACTCCAACCAAACCAAAAAACGATCACAACCGGGTTGATTGCACAACCTAAAGCGCCCAGCAAAAAACGGTTCATATTATTATCCAAAATAGGGTTCTTCACATTATCACCCGAACTTAAAGCTGCATAAAAACTGCCTATAGCCAGCGCTACAACGATAGCAAGCGTAACCCATTCCATGATACGCATTATTTTTTCCTGCTTTCTTACCCAGTCAATGCCAATCAATGAAATTCTAACATACACCATTTCAACCAACAAAGAACCAAAAGAAAAATACATGGCCTGTTTGATACTTTCCTGTATGCCTATCTGCATGGCCGCAACATTAAGCGTACCCAGCGGCAACGAACCCAGGAAACTTACCAGCATTCCCCAAAGAAATATTTTTACCAATTTATTCATTAAGTTATTCTAAATAATTTTGCGCAGGAATTTTAAAAACCATCAACCATCTAGCCAATTCTTTCATCTACTTCCTTCATTACTTTATAAAGCTGTTGTGTTCCTTTTAAAAATTTTCTTCCTTTTTGCAATGGCCATGGCTGTATTCCCTGCTGCCTGTTGTGCCTGCTGATTTGAAACAAAGCTTTCCAGTGTTTTAAAATTTCTTTATACGCACCAAGAAGCGTATAACCGGTATCGTAAAAATGATTGGGCTCTGCCCCGCAGCCATTATATTCCAGTATGGTAAAGTTTTTACCCTCCTTCAGGTCTTCCACGCTGGTACACATGATATCGTAACGGCCGTAAAAAAAATCATTGATGCTGTGGCTGATACCATCAAAAATACCAACGAGTTTATCATCAATATGTTCTTTGAGGTCAACAAAATGCGCACCACGGTTATGATTGGCCGCATAACTCAACATAAATTTTTCACCGTGAGGGATTATTTTCTTCCAGTTATCTTTATGTTTGCTGTGCAATTCACCCATCCGGTCTTTTCCTTTGGGATGTACCACGATCAATTCTTCCAGGGTATGTTCGCCATCACCCGTTACCTGTAAAGGTATCTTATGCAAAAAACCCGTTACAATACCTTTCGCCTCTTTTGGATGCCGGATATAAAATACACTTACTTCAACGGGATAATACACCAATTGCTGTACAATATATTCAAAAGGCATTATGGAATGATAATGCAAAAAATCTGCCTCGGCATCCAGCTTACGGAATAAAATGCCCTGCCCCCCAATCTCGGGTTTTACGATTAATGGATAACTGATACCATGCAATTTTAATTTTGCAGTGATAGAAGAAAAAGCTTCGTTGGGCAACACATTAAATGTGGCAGGATACAATTCTTTGGGCAGCAATTCGTACATTTCTTTTTTAGGTTCGCCTTCCATACCACCAAATGTTAGCTTGGGATTGCTGGGTGTAAAGAACCAAACGGCACGGGATCTTAAAATGTACCACAGCCATACCGGTGTAATAGGTGCATAGATCAATTTAAAAGGCCAGGCTTCCCAATTCGTGATTTTCTGTATGATTTTTTTCAAACGGTTCTATATAATGCCCAAAAATAAACCCTAAACAGCAAACGGCAATCGTAAAACTATTAATTACATTTGCTGTACCAAATAAATCTGTATGCACATACCAACAATGGCGGAAATGATGGCTAATGGAGAAAGCCCTGAAGTTTTATTTTGGGTAGGCTGCGCAGGGAGTTTTGATCAGCGGGCACAAAAAATAACCAAAGCATTTGTGACCATCTTAGATAAAGTAGGCATCAAATACGCTATATTAGGTAAAGAAGAAAGCTGTACCGGTGACCCGGCAAGGCGAAGCGGCAATGAATTTATGTTCCAGATGATGGCGTACCAAAATATCCAGGTATTGAATGGATATGGCATTAAAAAAATTGTAACGGCATGCCCGCATTGTTTTAATATCTTAAAAAATGAATACCCTGAACTGGGCGGCAGTTACGAAGTGATCCACCACGCCAGCTTTATACAGCAGCTCATAGATGAAGGCAAAATTAAAATGGCTGAAGGCGGTAGTTTCAAAGGAAAGAAAATTACCTACCACGACAGTTGTTATTTAGGCCGCGCCAATAATATCTATGAAGCGCCGCGTAAGGTTTTAGAAGCCCTGGATATTGAATTGGTGGAAATGAAACGCTGTAAGTCGAATGGCTTGTGCTGCGGTGCCGGTGGTGCCCAGATGTTTAAAGAGGAAGAAAAAGGAACGGCCAGGATCAATACAGAAAGGACCAATGAAGCTTTGGCAACAGGCGCTGCCGTTATCGCTGCTGCCTGCCCTTTTTGTAATACCATGCTTACTGATGGTGTTAAATCAAATGAAAAAGAAGATCATGTGCAGGTATTGGATATTGCAGAATTGGTAGCTTTGTCGATGAACCATGAACTATGAACTATGAACTATGAACTATGAACCATGAACTATGAACCATGAACTATGAACACAGCAATTAAAGATCATATACCCGAAGACTTTGATGATAACTCCAAAGTATGGATCTATCAAAGCAACCGCCTGTTTTTAATGAGTGAGGCTTTTGAAATGGAAGACCTGCTGAAGGATTTTGTCAGCAGCTGGAAAAGCCATGGGGATACCGTAAAAGGATTTGCCAATTTATTTTTCGGGCAGTTCATTGTGTTGATGGCTGATGAAAGGCAAAGCGGTGTAAGCGGCTGCAGTACAGATAGCTCTGTACGATTGATGAAAGACATAGAAAAAAAATTCAACGTTGATCTTTTTAACCGGCAGAATTTAGCATTCATCATCAAAGAAAAAGTACAGTTGTTACCTTTATCCCAATTGAATTATGCTGTAGAAAATAATTTCATTAACGGCGACAGCTTATATTTCAATAATACGGTATTAACTAAAAAAGAATTAGTTGAAAAATGGATCGTCCCCGTTAAAGACAGCTGGTTGGCAAATAAACTACCTTCAAAAGTGTAAATACTTTAATCCTTGTTTACTGCATTTACTTTTTGTCACTTATCAACTTCTTAAGCAACTCCGCCCTGGCAGTATTTTTCTTCACTTTCTTAGTGAACAGGTAACTCAAAGCGATCCTGAAATTTTTCGTTTTAGTGGTACTGTAACTTTCTAAATTAAAATTAGGTGCATAAGTAAAATATTTATTCTGCTGCTGGCGGAAAGGATCGATCATACTCAATGCAAGCACCATTTTCTTCTTAAAGAATTTTTGCTGTACACCTATATTCATGCTTTGTGAACTTCTTACGGTTCCCTGTGGATTGGAAAAGCGGTTAACCGTAACACTTATATTACCATTCAATAAAGGATTGAATTGGTAGCTGCCGTTCAATGTGGAGAATACAGAACCGCCATCATGGTACCTGTTGACTGTTTTGTCGTGCTCGCTGTATACATTATAACTGTACCCTACACTCACGTTCAGTTTGGCTTTTTTATTGATGGTATAACCTCCCCAGGTATTGGCTTCGTATTCTTTCCGGCCACTAAGGTTTTGCCATGTAGTGGTGGTTTTTCCATCAGGCTGCAGGGTTCTTATTGAACTGTAAATATTTTGCAGGGAATTATACCCAACCGATGCGTTGATATAATACAGCTTGTTCCATTTGCCAATGATAAAATCAAAATTATCCGCGAAATAGGGTTGCAGGTAAGGATTACCAAAACGGGTATTGTACGGATCTGCATAGTCTACACTGGGATTTAGCTGGTACAAGCCAGGCCTTTGAATACTGCGTTTATAACTCAACGTAATATTCACGTCATTCTGCCATTTTTTAACAGCGGTTACAAAGGGTAAAGCACTCCAGTAATTGTTGGCATAGTTACCCGTATCATTCACCAGGTTAAAATTTGTGGTGGTTTGTTCTACCTGTACACCCGCGGTAATATTAAATTCAGGCTGTATACTGTAACGCAATGCCGACCTGTAAAAAAATATGTTTTGATGAAACTGGATATCATTGCTCAGCAAGTCATTTTTCACAAAAACATTATCCGGTTTTTTAAGGAAGGCAGTATTCAGCAGGTTATGGTTGTTGGCCCTGAGCATACCATTGCCGAGGTTAAGAAAAAATTTATTATTCTTCAAGAGCCTGTCATAATTTACCCGGATACTGATGGTACTGTTCTTGATTTTAGTATCCTGTTGCTGGCTGCTATCGGTGCCGGTGAAACTATAATCAGGATTTAAATATTGCTGGTAATAATCCCGCAGATTATCATTAACACCAAAGTTTACCCCGGTAATAATTTTTAATATGGTGGTTGGCAGTTTTCCTTTAGTAGTATAAGTAGCACTAAAATTCGGTGATGCGCTGGTACTGTTAGTGGTAATGCTTCTATTGCTAAGTTTGTAAATTAAATCAGTGGAGTTGATATTGCTGTATTGATTATAGCTGTTATTTTCGCCATTGCTGCTGTTATAGGATGCAGTAAAATTAAAAGCATTGTGTTTGTTGGCCTCGTAATCGAGGCTGATTCTTGCATTCGGCCTTAAAGCATTATTACCATTAGTTCCGGTAGTATTGAAATAATTGGTAGAATCCAGATAGATGTTTTGCCTGTTACTGTAACTGCTGCCTTCAAAAGCACTGTAGCCAAAACCGGCATTGGCGTTTAATGCGATCTTATTTTTCCTGTAACTGAAACTACCGTTTACTCCTTTCTCTCCCCTTGTGCCATAGCTTACACCGATACGTCCGCTCATGCCTACACGACCTTTTTTGGTTATGATATTGATCACTCCACCTCTTTCATTGGCATATTGCGGTGGTGGCGTGGTCATTACTTCAATTTTATCGATCATACTGCCGGGCATACTCTCCAAAAGGTCCTGCAACTGCTTACCATTTAATTCTACCGGCTTATCGTCGATCAATATTTTTACATCCTTTCCGCGTAACTGCACTTTCCCATCATTATCTACATTCACCAGCGGTGCCTGTTTTAATAATTCAGTAGCAGATGAGCCCGAGCTCAAGGCAGACTCGCCAACATTAAAAATTATTTTCCCGTCTTTATTTTCTATGAGCGGCTTTTCTGAAAACACCAGCACTTCATCAAGGTCGGTGCTTTTTTTGTGTAGCTTAATATCGTTAAGGTCAAAATCAAAACGTTCGGCACGGATATAAATGCTATCCAATCTCAAATTATTATAACCGCTGCTGCTTACCAGGATCCGGTAATAACCAAAAGATAACTGTTCAAATAAAAACGAACCGTCTTTAGCACTCACCATGGTTTTCGCCGCCGCGGTATCCCCGATCTTTAACAGCACAACAGTTGCTGCCATCACAGCTCTTGAGTTGTCATTATCGAGCACGTTGCCGATAATTATACCCGGGCTGGCAGCAGGCCTGGTGGTATCTTTCTGGCCAACAGCCAAAAAAAACAGCACCGAAAAAAGAACAGAAAAAAGAAATTTTAATGATGGTATCATTTTGATGTGCAAATTTATTGCATTACCTCAATGGTTCTTATACATTATTACCAATGGCTTAATAAATTTATTTTCCTGATATAGACAATCACTTTCTGCCATCCTGTCACAATTTGTATGGTTTTATCTATCTTTGCCCTCTTAAAAAAGAAGCGGAAATGCTGGATACATTGACACATAAAGAACATGATGAGACAAGGCAGGGAGAAGCGTATGCAGTTTTCGCTAATGAGGTCAATATCTTTAAAAAACATTTTTATATTGAAAGCTATGGCTGCGCCATGAATTTTGCCGACAGTGAGGTGGTTGCTTCTATTTTACAGGATAATGGTTTTGGTGCTACAAAAGATGCTGCTGAAGCCGACTTTATTTTTATCAATACCTGCAGCATAAGGGATAAGGCTGAGCAAACGGTTAGAAAAAGATTGACCGAATTCCGTAAATACAAAAAAGCCAACCCGGGTTTATTGGTAGGCGTTTTGGGCTGCATGGCCGAAAGATTGAAGGCACAATTCCTGGAAGAAGAAAAATTAGTGGATATGGTGATAGGCCCCGATGCCTACCGTACGTTACCGGGATTGATTGAAGAAGCAGAAACCGGCCAAAAAGCGGTGAATGTTTTGTTGAGCCGCGACGAGACCTACGCTGATATTGCTCCGATACGCTTAAATAGTAATGGCGTAACTGCTTTTGTAAGTATCATGAGGGGCTGTAATAATATGTGCAGCTTTTGCGTGGTGCCATTTACAAGAGGGCGTGAAAGAAGCCGCGATGCAGCAAGCATCGTGAATGAATGTAAAGAATTGTTTGAACAGGGATATAGAGAAGTGACGTTACTGGGACAAAATGTTGACAGCTACCATTGGGTAGATGAACAAAAAGACGAAATCGTTTCTTTTGCAATGCTGATGGAAAAAGTAGCGCTGCTCTCTCCGTTGCTTCGCGTTCGCTTTTCTACTTCCCATCCAAAAGATATTACAGATGATGTATTGTTTACTATTGCTAAATACGAGAACATCTGTAATTATATTCACCTTCCTGTGCAAAGCGGCAGTAGCAGGGTGTTACAATTAATGAACAGGACCTATAGCCGGGAATGGTATATTGCCAAAGTGAACCGCATCAAAGAATTAATTCCAGGTTGCGGGTTGAGTACAGATATGATCACGGGCTTTTGCACTGAAACGGAAGAAGAACACCAGGAATCGCTGAGCCTGATGCGTTATTGTCAATACGATCTGGCCTACATGTATTTTTACAGCGAGCGGCCAGGCACATTGGCTGCAAGAAGATTCAAAGATGACATTCCTGAAGAAGTGAAGAAAAGAAGGTTGCAGGAAATGATCGACCTGCACCGCATTCAATCACTGCACAGCATGCAACGGGATGTGGGCAAAACATTTAAAGTGTTGATAGAAGGAACAAGTAAGAAAGATGAAAATGAATTATATGGAAGAACGGATCATAATAAAGTGGTGATCTTTCCAAAAGGTAATTTGAAGAAGGGAGCGTATGTTTTTGTAAATATTATTTCCTGCACGGCCGGAACATTATTTGGTAAAGTAAAAAATTAAAATTAAAAAAACACTTTGCGCACCTTTGTGCCTTTGTGCACTTTGTAGCAAAACAGACCAAATGGACTTACAATCAATAAAAAACCGATTCGCGATCATTGGCAATGCCCCCGCATTGAACCATGCATTGAATATCGCAACACAGGTGGCCAATACGGATCTTTCCGTTTTAATAAACGGTGAAAGCGGCGTGGGAAAAGAAGTCTTTTCCCAGATCATCCATGCTTTATCAGCGAGAAAACATAATCCTTTTATCGCGGTGAACTGCGGCGCGATCCCCGAGGGCACTATCGACAGTGAATTATTTGGCCACGAAAAAGGAAGTTTTACCGGTGCTGTCGACGGCCGCAAAGGTTATTTTGAAACAGTAAACGGCGGTACTATTTTTTTAGACGAGATCGGTGAAATGCCCCTGGGCACGCAGGCCCGCCTGCTTCGTGTACTCGAAGCCGGTGAATACATCCGCGTAGGCAGCAGCAAAGTGCAGAAGACGGATGTAAGGGTTATTGCAGCCACCAATAAAGAGTTGATTGAATTTACACATACGGGCAGGTTCAGGGAAGACCTGTATTATCGTTTGAATACCGTACCGATCAGGGTGCCCGCATTACGCGAAAGGAAAGAAGATATTCCTTTGTTGTTCAGGAAATTCTCAGCGGACTTTGCGGATAAATACAAAGCACCACCCGTGCAACTGGACGATGAGGCGAAAAATGTGTTAATTAACTATACCTGGCCGGGTAATGTGCGGGAATTGAAGAATATTGCAGAGCAGATATCGGTACTGAGCCAGAATAAAAATATCAGTGCAGTGCAGTTAAAAAGTTTTTTACCCGAGCATAATTATTCGAGGCTGCCGGTATTGGCAGGCGGTGCGGGAGTGGTGAGCCATACAGAATTTGCCAATGAAAGAGAGATCCTGTACAAGTTGTTCTTCGATATGAAGAAAGATGTGAATGAACTGAAGAAAATGTTCTTCGACCTGTTGCAAAATCCCAATATTGGCAATAGCCGCCATGCGCCTGTATTTGCAGAAGAATTAAATGAGTACGGCAATAACAATGGGAATGCGCTGCCCGGCACTTCATCGCAACCGGTTATTTTACATCATGGTCAAAACAATGATATCCACCATCATGAAGATGTGGAAGAATCGCTAAGCATTATGGATAAAGAAAAAGAACTCATTATTAAAGCATTGAAGAAACATAAAGGCAAACGTAAAGATGCATCACTGGACCTTGGCATCAGTGAAAGAACTTTGTACAGGAAACTGAAAGAATATGATATTGAAGAATAAAATAGTGGAAAGTTGGAAACTGACTATTGCAGGCTTTTTAATGCTCACCGTGTTCTCCTACTCCACCTGCAAATACGGTTTTAAAAACCTTGGTGCGCTTCCCCAGGAAGTAAAAACATTCCGGGTAAACCCGCTCACCAACAGGGCGCAATATATCAATGTTCAGCTGGCGCCGCAGCTGACTGAAAAACTCAAACAAAAGATCATCAATACCACCAGGCTTCATCAAACCAATAACGATGATGCACATTATGATATCAGTGGAACGGTAACCCAATATTATACCAGTACCACAGGTATCGCCGGCAATAACCCCACCACCAACCGCCTGAATGTTTCTTTTCATTTGATCTTTAAGAATACACTTGACGAGAAAAAGAATTTTGAGTCAGATGTAAACACTTATGTTGATTTCCCGGCAGCGCAAAGCCTTTCGCAGGCAGAAGCTGCCAACAGCACAAAAATTATAAGCAATATTGTAGACGAGATATTTAATAAGATCTTTTCCAATTGGTAAAAAACTTTTGTCATTTGTACATTGTCCTTTAGCTTTGACCTATGCAGCAGCAGCCATTATTTGATTCGATTGTAAAACAAAACCTTTCCGGTTTAGGAACACTTGATTTCCTGAAACAGTTAACCACGCAACACCCGTATTTTACACCAGCGCAATTTTATTTATTACAACAATTGCGGGACGCTGATGCAGGCTATAACACACAGGCAGCAAAGACCGCAATACTTTTTAATAATTCCTATTGGTTACATTTTCAATTGCGGCAAAAAAATACCGTTGCTGTTGTTCCGGTAGAAATGCCCGTTGCACCAGCATCACCCGACGCGGCTTTAACTGTTGCCAAAATCGAAACGGCTATTGAACCCGCCACACCACGTTTAACCGAAGAACAATTGATGCTTGCCGAAAATGCCGATAACGATGATGATGAAGCAGTAATAGAAGAAGAAATCGAACCGATAAAAATTACCCTACCCCACCTGCAGGCAGCTGCCAATAATGATGAGAATACCCCGGCCTTTGAACCTATGCACCTGGTAGACTACTTTGCCTCACAGGGTATTAAATTAAGTGATGAAGTGCAGACTGCGGACAAGTTGGGCAAGCAATTGAAAAGTTTTACCGAATGGCTGAAAACCATGAAAAAGGTACACATTCCTGGTAGTGAAGTTAATGCCAGTATCAGTGATATTGCCATACAGGCACTGGCAGCAAAAAGCAATAAAGAGGGCGAGATCGTTACAGAAGCCATGGCCGATGTTTTGCTGCAGCAGGGTAAGGCAGCCAAAGCCATAGAGGTATTCCAAAAATTAAGTTTGCTCAATCCCTCTAAAAGCGCTTTCTTTGCAGCCAAAATTGAACAATTAAAAGGATCGTAACATGTTAGTTTTATTTGGAATTTTAGTGATCATTGCGTCCGTGGTATTAGGTTTAATCGTATTGATACAGAACCCTAAAGGTGGTGGATTATCTGCCAGCTTAGGTGGCTTCAGCAACCAGTTGATGGGCGTAAAACAAACTACCGATGTACTGGAAAAGGGTACCTGGTTATTTGCGGCTATCCTCGGCATACTTTGCCTTGTTTCCCCTGCTTTTATCCCTAAAGGCGGCACAAGGTCATCAACCAATGATGAATTGTATAAAGGAGTGAGCACCCCTTCCAAATCAGTGGCGCCACCGGCTAAAACCGCACCGATGCCCGGAACCGATACTATAAAAAAATAAATCATTCACTTTATAAAATATTTAATAGCCCCGATGGTAACACCGGGGTTTTTTATTTTACTTTGGAAAACGCTACGGGTTAATTTTATTACGGGTGATAATATGTATTTATAATAAACAAACAATTAAACGCGTAACCCGCAACCGGTAACTAAATAACAAACTTTACATATCTAAAAATGAAAAAAAAAATAATCCTCAGTATCCTGCTCCTTTTAATTATCAGCGGTGGCTTTATTGGCTGGAAAATATTCGGGCCGACAGTTAGTGCTCCTGAAAAAAAATATTTTTATATTAAAACCGGCGCTACTTATGATGCGATAAAAAAACAACTGGTAGATTACAGGATAATGGGCGGCGAATTCTGGTTTGACCAGGCAGCTAAAAAATTAAGCTATCCTTTAAAGGTAAAAGCAGGCCGCTATGAGATCAAAGAAGGCATGAGCATTTTTAATTTGATAAGAATGCTGCGTGCCGGTAACCAAAGCCCCGTAAATCTTATCATTACCAAATTAAGAACCAAAGAAGACCTTGCGCAAAAGATCGCCACTAATTTTGAAACAGATTCGTTAACCGTCATTGCTCTTTTGAATAATAATGATTCACTGCGAAAATATAATTTAGACAGCAATACAGTTATGACAGCCGTGATACCCAATACCTATAGTATTTTATGGAATACGCCTGCACTAAAGATTTTTAAAAAATTATATGCCGACCAGGAAAAATTCTGGAATGAAGACAGGAGAAAAAAAGCGGCAGCATTGCAAATGACGCCGCAACAGGTATATACCATGGCAAGTATTGTAGAAGAAGAAACTACCAAGGATGCAGACAAAGGAAAAGTGGCCAGTGTATATATCAACCGTATCGCCGCAGGACAAAGACTGGAAGCCGACCCTACTATTAAATTTGCCTTACGCAATTTTGGATTAAAGCGCATCAGGGATTCGCATAAATTTGCGGTGAAAGATTCACCTTATAATACCTACTTCACTACCGGATTGCCGCCTGGCCCTATCTGTACACCGTCTTCCAAAACCATCGATGCGGTATTAAATGCACCCTCTACCAATTATTTATTTTTTGTTGCAAAACCGGATTGGTCGGGCCTGTCAAATTTTTCTGATAACTATCCCGAACACCAGGCGAATGCAAAAATTTACCAGCATTTTTTAGACAGCGTAAATATTAAATGAGAATAGTATCTTGTAGTATACAATGACCAGGATCGAGCGCATATTCCTTACTAAAACTCCACTTTCTTTTGTTTTGGGCAAAAGCAAGCATTGGTATCTGCCCGGCTTTGAAGGCGTTCCACTATACGATGTGCTCAAATTTTTTTACCGCCAGGTTAAAACGGTTGGGCTTACAGAAAGAGCTTCAGCAGTGTCTTATAATTTCATCATGGCGCTGCCACCCTCATTTTTATTTTTGTTTACCCTGATACCGAACCTTCCTTTTATTTCAAAACGGAGTTTAAAAATACAATTGCACAGCCTGATCACAGATATTGTGCCGGCCCAGGGATACAACGGGAATATCATAAAATTTGTAGACTCATTTATTGATGGCAATAAGATCGGGCTATTATCTTTTGGTTTGATCACCGCGCTGTGGTTTGCTTCCAATGCGATGATGGGATTAATGCGTTCTTTCAATAAGAATTATATTGGCTTTGAAAAAAGAAAAGGCCTGCACACACGTATGGTAGCTTTGCGCCTGACCACACTGATATTTGGTTTGGTATTGGGTTGCCTTATCCTGCTGATCACCCAGGGAGCGGTCTTAAAATGGATGGGTGTAAAAAGTGATTTCTGGAAAGAATTTATTTTTTATGCACGCTGGGTAGTGATCGTTGCCCTGGTATTTTATTCTATTGCCTTTATTTACAAGTATGCCCCGGCGGTACAGAAGCGCTGGAAATTAACTTCACCCGGCACTATACTCGCCACATTCTTAAGCCTGCTTGCCACATTGGGTTTCTCAACTTTTGTAAATAATTTTGGAAAGTACAATGCACTGTATGGTTCAATTGGTACGATTATCATGCTGATGGCATTGATCTTCATCAATTCGCTGGTATTGCTCATCGGTTTTGAATTGAATGTAAGTATTAAGTCGTTGCGGTCCATTGCCGAGCACCGCGAAGCCGAAGAAAAAGCAAAAGCTGCCGCTGTAAAACAAATTACATAAGCGGTTCTTATTTCGGTATTTCCTTTTGTAATTTTAAAATAATCTTTTTTTACCATCAGTTTGTTTGTACTGATCAATTGAACAGTAGCGTAATCTAAGAGTAAAGAACTAACGTTGAAACGACAGTAGTACAAAAGATCAATATAGCTGTGCGACTGGAAGGGGCGGTATTCCTTCCTGTCATGATTTTTTTGCTACTTTTTGTGTCAAGACAAAAAGTAGAATATAAAAATTAAAAACAAATCACTAAATATAACAACACTAAAATTTTATTTTATGAAAAAGATACTCCTGTCATTAACAGCAATCGCTTCCATTGCAACAATGGCATTTACATTCAGCAATGTGCTGCCCATCGGAAGCAGCATGCCAAAGGCTGACGTTAAATTAAAAGATGTTTCAGGTAAAGAAGTTTCGATTAAAGAAGTGAAGAAAGACAATGGTGTACTGGTAATGTTCAGCTGCAACACCTGTCCTTATGTAGTTAAGAACCAGCAACGCACTATTGCAATCGCTAATTACGCTGAAAAGAATAAGGTGGGTATCATTATTTTAAACAGTAACGAGGGGCAGCGTAATGATGATGATAGTTATGAAGCCATGAAAACTTACGCCAAAGAGCAAGGCTACAAATGGTATTATGCCGTAGATAAAAATAACGAACTCGCTGATGCGTTTGGCGCTAACCGTACACCGGAATGTTTCTTATTCAATAAGGACCTGAAGCTGGTTTACCACGGTGCTATAGATGATAATCCAACCGATGCAGGTAATGTAAAACGCCATCATTTACAGGAAGCCATCAATGAAATGGTTGCGGGTAGAGACGTAAGTTATAAAGAAAGCAGAAGCGTAGGTTGCGGAATCAAGAGAAAAGGATAACTGCAGTTTTTAAAAACCTTTTATAGCAATACTTTCCCCGCTGGACAGTATTTTTTATGCCCCCGGCTTCTCCTTTAATTTTTCAAACAGGAAAAAACCGTTTAAAAACATTTGATCATTGCCGGAGGGCTGTTAACAATTTTACAAATTTTATGCGCTGCTATTTTACGGAATTGTTTTTGTGATTACATTTAAAAACCCTTTCTGTATGAAATATCTTTACTCCCTGGCGCTTGTGGGTACTATCCTTTTTTCTTCCTGCGCTAAAATAAACCCTGAACGTAAAATCGTGGGCACCTGGAAGCTCGATGATGTAGTAAAAAGAAGATTTCTAAATAACGATCATTTAATAACCGGCTTTGAACGGGGAACCTTTACGTTTTCGAATAACGGCAATGCCACTTATACCGATACCGTTACGTTATCCGGCTATTGGGATATGCGCAACGAAGACCGTAGTTATTATGATGGTAATGGCGACTACCACCAGAACAATAATGTTGTGCTGCGTTTAAAACTGGTGAACTTCGCCGCCAACAGGTTTATTGATTGGGAATTTGATGATACACAGTTTAAAAGAAGCAGCCACAGAATGGACGGTTTTATTTATACGGGATTTTCTGAGTATCAATATTCTTTCAGGAGGCAATAAATGAATTGAATTGCCCTGGCCTTAAGGCCAGGCAATTCAATTCAATTCATTACAACTTCATTAAAAAACTCTTGAGCTCTTCCGCGTTTGCTGCAATTGCAGTACTCTTTTTTTCTTTAGCCATTTCATCCTTAATGCTATCGGGTACTTCAATGGTTTGACCAATCACCGGCTCCACTACATCAAAGAATTTTATGGGGTGTGCCGTTTCCAGGAATATCCCTTTATCGCCGTAATGATCATTCAAATAATCTTCCAATGCACGATAAGCCACGGCACCATGCGGATCGCATAAATAATTGTGTTGTGTATAAACAGCAAGCAAAGTTTGTTTTGTTACAGCATCCGTTACACTTGTACTGTTTACTTTGGCAATAAGATCTCCAAATTGCTGGTGAAAAATCTCCATGATGCGTACAAAATTACTCGGATCACCTACGTCCATTGCATTGCTGATAGTAGCCACTGCTTTTTTAGGTTGGTATTTTTGTGTCTCAAAATAATGTGGTACCACATCATTGGCATTGCATGCCGCAATAAAATGTTTTACCGGGAGCCCTGATGCATTTGCCAAAATACCTGCGCAGATATTGCCGAAATTGCCACTGGGCACAGCGATCACCGGCGGGTTATTTTTTTCAACCCATTGCTTATAGGCAAAGAAATAATAAAATTGTTGCGGCAACCATCTTGCAACATTGATTGAATTAGCAGAAGTTAAAAATAATTTTTTATTGAGTTGTTCATCGAGGAAAGCGGCTTTCACCATCTGCTGGCAATCATCGAAGTTACCCTCCACTTCCAATGCATGAATATTATTGCCGGGCGTGGTCAATTGCTTTTCCTGCACGCTGCTTACTTTACCCGAAGGATATAATATCACAACATCAACGCCGGGAACATTATAAAATCCATTCGCCACCGCACCGCCGGTATCACCGCTTGTTGCCACCAATACCGTTATTTTTTTATCATTCCCCTTAACAAAATGGCCAAGGCAACGGCTCATAAACCTGGCACCAATATCTTTAAATGCCAGCGTTGGGCCGTGGTATAATTCCAAAGAAAAAATATGCTCCGATACGGGTACTAGCGGTATAGGAAAATTTATAGTTTCCTTCACAATGTCATACAATTCTTCATCGGCAATGGCATTACCCACATATGGTTTGATTACTTCAAAAGCAATGTCAGCATTGCTGCTATTTTCAATATCTTTTAATAGTTCTTTTCTTAAAGGTGGAATAGTTTTTGGAAAATATAATCCTTTGTCAGGCGCCTGCCCATTGATGGTAGCCTGCTTAAAATTGACGTCCGCAGATTGTTTATTTAAACTATAGAATTGCATTGTTGAATAATTTGCAGGGTTGACAACCTTTGAAAGGTTGTTATCCCTTTATAAAATTTTTACCCCTTCGTTATTGATCGTCGTAACATGCGTATGATACTCCACGCCTATTTTATCATAAATATCCTTCATTACCTGCTCCACCCTTTTTGCGGTGTTTTCCTCTTTGCTCAGCATAAAAACAGCAGGGCCGCTGCCACTGATGCCACCACCTAACGCACCGGCTTCTTTACATAGCGATTTCATTTCTTTAAAACCCGGGATGAGGATACTTCGTATAGGTTCTATAATAACATCTTCAAGGCTGCGGCTTATCAAATCATAATCGCTTTGCAAAAATCCCGCCACCAGCCCCGCGATATTACCCCATTGTTTTATCGCATCTTTTAATTGTACTTCTTTTCGTAAGATCTGACGGGCATCAGAGGTTTTCACTTCTATCTGCGGGTGCACTACCGTTACATACATCGGTGGCGCCGACAATGGAATAATATCCAGTGGGAAAATAGAACGTATCAGTGTAACGCCGCCATAAATACAGGGCGTGATATTATCAGCATGCTTTACGCCACTGGCTACCTTTTCTCCATTCATGGCAAAACGTACCAGGTCTTGTTTACTAAAATAATTATTAAGCAAATGATTGGCACCCACCACTGCCCCTGCAGCGCTTGCTGCGCTGGAACCCAGGCCACTACCGGGTTTTATGATCTTATTTATAGTAAGATCAAAACCAATATGCTTATTTTCAGTCTCCTCCATCAATGCCAACAAAGCAGCACCGGCAACATTTTTTTCAGGTTCTTCCGGTAAATTATAACCGTCAATGTGTTTTATCCTTAAGCCAGGTGTATTGCTTAACGTTAGTTCCATCTCATCCTGTGGATGATTCAGGGCAAGGCCCAGAATATCGAAACCACAAACAAGGTTGGCGATAGTTGCAGGAGCAAGAATTTTTATCTTTTTTTGTTCGCTCATTTTTTTAAGCAGTTTATTTTTTGAACCCGGCTTTATTAATTCTATTTGGCTTCATTGGCGTCGCACTCTTCAACAATATTTCTTTACTCAGCTTTAATTATGTTTTGCACCAGACCTTTCGTCCTTAAGGGACTTTTAAACATCATTTATATTATTCTACCAACCTGTCGCTCCTACGGACCTGTCTTATTATAATAATATCGTCTTTTCAATCTTCGCCATGATCTCCTCCATTTCCCTCTCCTGCAGGAGAGGATAGGTGAGGTTTAATCTTCGCTTCGTTCAGTTCTGCCATCAGAAGGCGAGGAGTTATTAATTATGTGTTGCCCTGATAATATCTGCAAATACTCCACTCGCTGTTACCTCTGCACCGGCACCTGCGCCTTTAACTACTAATGGTTGTTCGGTATAACGGTTGGTGTAAAATAAAACAATATTATCTTTTCCATATAAATGATAGAGATCATGCTCAGGGTTAATATGCTGCAAACCTACAGCAGCATTACCGTTTTCGTAAGAAGCAACAAATTTTAATTTATTCCCGCCGGCAGCGGCTTGTTCATAAATAGCTTTGAAGTGCGCTTCCTGCTTTTCCATTTCCGCGTAAAAATTATCTACTGAACCCTCCATGCAACTTTCGGGCATGAACGAATTGTTGGCAATATCAGCCATCTCAATTTTTTCGCCAATTTCCCTCGCCAGTATCATGATCTTACGCATCACATCTTTACCGCTGAGGTCGAGCCTTGGGTCAGGTTCTGTATAGCCTTCGTCCTGTGCCTGCTTCACTACGGATGCAAAAGATTTTTTTCCATCATAATTATTGAAAACAAAATTTAAAGTGCCGCTGAGTACTGCCTGCATTTTATTCACCTTATCGCCGCTGCTTACAAGGTCGTTCAATGTGCCAATAATAGGTAAGCCTGCACCCACATTGGTTTCAAATAAAAATTTAGCATTAAATTCCCTTGCACTGGTTTTTAATTGTTCGTAATAAGGGTAGGCGGATGAACAGGCAACTTTGTTACAGGCTACTACTGCAATACTCTTCTGCAATAATTTATTATAGGAGCCTGCTACCACATCGCTAGCAGTAACGTCTACGAAAATAGTGTTGCGCAAATTTTTTGCGATGATGGTATCAATATAACCTTCGATGGTATTCGAGGGAGCGGCAGCCAATAATTCTTTCCATTTATTCACCTCAATGCCATCATCGTTCAATACCGCTTTTTTGCTGTTTGCCAATCCAACTACTTTTATATTTAAGCGATTGCTCTTCTTCAGGTATTCCAGCTGCTGGTTCAACTGGGCCAGCAATTTACTGCCCACATTACCCGCGCCGGCAATAAATACGTGCACCTGCTTATAGGTGGTCTCAAAAAAATCTTCGTGTAACACATTCACTGCTTTGGTAACATCATTTAATGCAATTACAGAAGAGATGTTTCTTTCGGAGGAACCCTGTGCAATGGCCCTGATGTTAACACCATTCTTACCCATGGCACTGAACATCCTGCCCGCGATACCGGTATGGCTTTTCATATTATCACCTACAAGGGCCACGATGGCGAGGTCATTCTCCACGAATAGCGGTTCTACTTTTTTTGTTTCTATCTCGTAAGCGAAAGCGGTATCTACCGCTTGTTTGGCGGCCACTGCATTCACCGATTCGACAGCCACACAGATAGAATGTTCGGATGAACTTTGCGTAATCAGGATAACATTGATCCTGTTATTGGCCAGTGCTTCAAACAATCTTTTGCTAAAGCCTGGTATGCCCACCATACCACTTCCTTCGAGGCTGAGCAGTGAAATTTTTTTGATGCTCGAAATACCGCGGATCGCGTTGCCATTCTTCATGGATTCATTTTGAATAATGGTGCCTTCATCTTCCGGTGCAAAAGTATTTTTTATCCATACAGGAATATTTTTTGTCATCACGGGTTGAATGGTAGGCGGGTAAATTACTTTAGCGCCAAAGTGCGACAACTCCATTGCCTCCTGGTAGGATATCTTAGGAATCAATTTGATATTCGTTACAATCCTCGGATCGGCGGTCATCATGCCTGATACATCGGTCCATATTTCCAATACTGTCGCATCTATTGCTCCCGCGATAATTGCAGCTGTATAATCAGAACCTCCTCTCCCCAATGTGGTAGTAATGCCATGGTCAGCGGTAGCAATAAAACCGGGCAGGATGAATAACCCTGCATTTGATGAATTAAAATAGGCGGTGATAGCAGCATTGGTCTTTGTAAAATCAACTACGGCAGCGCCAAAATTTCTATCGGTAAAAATCAAGGCCCTTGCATCTTTCCATTCCACATCAAGGCCATCTGCTTTTAGCCTGGCTGCAATGATCTGTGAAGAAATCAATTCCCCATAACTTACAATTTTATCTTTTGTGCGGTCTGATAATTCTTCCAGTAAAAAAATCCCATTACAGATATCTTCGATCTCGTTACAGCTTTTCTTCACATTGCTTAACACACTGCTTTGTTGCGTAACAGGAATCAGGTCCTTCACTGTATTCAAATGCCTGGATTCAATTTCCAGTAAAGATGTTTTATAGGTTTCATTGCCTGCGGCTGCAAGGTTAGCGCATTGCAACAACAGGTCGGTTACCCCACCGAGTGCTGAAACCACCACCACTGTTTTTCCCAAACTGATCCTGCTTTTTATAACGGCAACAACTTTAGTGATATTTTCAGCGGATGCTACCGAACTGCCCCCAAATTTTAGTACCTGCATTTTTTATATTTTATGATATAGAATAGTTTTCTTTTAAAAAAAAGCTGTAAGCCCAAATGATGATATGAAAATGTGTAATCCGCTTAGCGGATTGTAATAGTAAAGATCGTGGTATCGCTGTTCGGAAGCGCTATCTTTGAGAAAGACGCAATATGGTAGGTATTATGTTTCATGAACTGGGGTCAAATATATAAAAAATGATTGGATATTATCAAAATATTTTTCATCTTTGTTAAATAATTGCTGCTATTTTTATCATTTTCTTGAAAAAACAATATAAAATACAATGGATCATTACAGTTCCCATGGTTTGCAGCAGTTCAATAACAATGTAGGTATCAAATTCCAGTTATACAATGGCTTGTTCTCTTCACTTCCTTTTCACCGGATTGAAAAGACTGGAATGTTATTATCCGTATTGTTGAATAATTGTGACGAAGGATTTAAAAAGAAAATGAATCCTACAGCTATCATCGATGAATTCTTCAATAAAAATACTTCTTTAAAAGTAGAAAAGGAAAAGCTGGATATGCTTTTCAGGATCATACAATTTGTAGAGCGCCAGGTAGTTTTATTTGATGCCTTGGAAGATGCTGCTTTTACCGATGTTCGGGACATGGCTGGTGCGGGGACATTAAAACAATTAGAACTGGAAGTCATTAAAAACAATAAAGAAAAAGAACTGGAAAAAAAGTTACAGGATTTTTCGGTGCAATTGGTACTAACGGCACACCCTACACAGTTTTATCCAGGCTCGGTTTTAGGTATTATCAACGACCTGTCCAAAGCATTGGCAGAAAATGATGCCGCCAAGATCAATATCTATTTGCAGCAACTGGGCAAGACGCCATTTTTACAAAAACAAAGGCCAACGCCGTTTAATGAAGCCATTAGTTTAATATGGTACCTGGAGAATGTTTTTTACCAGGCCGCGGGAAGGATCACATCTTTCTTAAAGAACCAATTCAGTGACGCATCAACAAAAAACAGGTCAGTGATCAATATGGGATTTTGGCCTGGTGGTGACAGGGATGGCAATCCGTTTGTAACAGCAGATATCACATTAAGAGTATCTCATGCTTTAAGGGGCAGCATCATTAAATGCTATTACCTCGAAATAAGAAGAATAAAACGCAGGCTTACATTTAAGGGCATCGATTTGATCTTAAACGGGCTGGAAAAACAATTGTACGATAATATTTTTATTCCCGGTTACCAAACCGACCTCAGCAAACAGCATATCCTTGATGAACTGAATAAAATAAAAGAGATCATCATTTACCAGCATAATGGATTGTTTTTACACCTGGTAAATAACCTGATCAACAAAGTGAATGTTTTTGGATTGCATTTTGCATCGCTTGATGTGAGGCAGGAAAGTGCTGTACACAATACGGTTTTGGAAACAATACAAGGTGAAATTTACAGAAACCTGACTGCCGAAGAGAAAATTAATTTCTGTACCAATGCTCCGGAAGTAATTGCGAAACAAAATTATGATGATACACTGGTACAGGATACTGTTACCAACCTGTACGGCATCAAAAAGATACAGCAACTGAATGGGGAAGCAGGTTGCAACCGTTATATCATCAGCCAATGCAACAGTGCTTTAAATGTAATGGAAGTGTATGGGCTATTTTTAAGTTGCGGGTGGAAGGCCAGCTCTTTAACTGTTGATATTGTACCACTATTTGAAACGATTGATGATCTCCAGCATGCGTCAGGTATCATGAAACAACTATACGATACCCCGATTTATCGTCAACATGTTAAATTAAGACATAACCGGCAAACTATAATGCTTGGTTTTAGTGATGGTACAAAGGATGGCGGTTATTTAATGGCCAATTTCAGTATATATAAAGCAAAGGAAGCGCTTACAAAAATTTCAAAGGAATATAATATTGATGTGGTATTTTTTGATGGTCGTGGCGGTCCCCCGGCAAGGGGAGGTGGCAAAACACACCAGTTTTATGCCAGCATGGGGAAGAACATCAGCAACAAAGAAATACAATTGACCATACAGGGCCAAACGGTAAGTTCCAATTTTGGTACAATAGATTCTGCACAATATAATATTGAGCAGTTGATCCATGCGGGCATCAGTAACGACCTTTTCAGTAATAAGGCCATTACATTAGAGGCGTCTGAAGAAGAGTTGTTGGTACAATTGGCACAAAAAAGTTTTCAAGCTTATGTTGAATTAAAGAACCACCCTGATTTCCTGGATTACTTATCGCATATAAGCCCTGTAAAATTTTATAGTGAAACGAATATTGCGAGCAGGCCCAGTAAAAGAAACAGTGGTAATAGATTATCTTTAAAAGACCTTCGTGCAATACCTTTCGTTGGGGCATGGGCGCAATTGAAGCAAAATATTACCGGTTATTATGGGGTTGGTATTGCGTTGGCAGAGATGGAAAAGGCGGGGAAATTTTCGAAGGTGAAAGAACTTTATAAAAATTCCTTATTCTTCAGGACCCTGATGGATAATTGCGAGATGTCGATGAAAAAATGTTATTTCCCTCTAACAGAGTATTTAAGCAAGGATGAAAAATATGGGGAGATCTGGAATAAAATCTACGGGGAATACGAGCTCACCAAAAAATATATTTTGCAATTAAGCGGCAGCAATGAATTAATGAGTAACTACCCTGTGGACAGTTTATCAATCGCCATGAGGGAAAAAATTGTTTTGCCCTTACTGACTATCCAGCAATATGCCATCAATAAAATGAGGGAAATGGAGGAGCAATTAGTCAATTCTCCATTGAAAGAAACTTTTGAAAAGTTAGTGATCCGCTCTTCGTTCGGTATTATCAATGCAGGAAGAAATTCGGCATAATAAAAATTGAATCCATGTTAAAAAGTACTGCTTATCATAAAGGTAGTTTTTTTGAAAATACCTGGGGGCTTTGATAGATTTCCCTTTGGAAAAAACTAAATTTACAGAGTTCAATTTCTTCAATAAATATTATTTATAAATGACCCAGGCACTGATCATAATTTGTATCCTTACCTTGTTTTTTGCATGTTATTTATTAGCACGAAAAGATGATAAAATTTTAGATCTGGAACAAAGGGTAGAGCTTCTTGAGCACAAAACTGCAAAAAAAATAATCAGCCGTTTGCTTTTTGTGGAATTAAAATCAGTGAATAGTGTATTTGATACTTTAAACAATTGCTTTTACCTGATTGATAAAAATGGAGACTATGATATTGACTCCGAGTACCGTTTAAGTGATGTCAATGACGAATGGTGGGAAGCTTTGTCAAAAGAGGAAGTAGAAATTGTAAATAAAATAAACAAGTAGTTTTTTATCAGCACAAAGCTTCATACCAGTACTTCATTATTACTTTGATTGATAGCATACATTGTTTATAAATAGAGGCCCCCTATAGAAATAAGGGGCCTTTAACGATTGCTTGCCATATGAAAAATAGATCATTCTTTGTAGTAAACTAAGCCAGCTTTAATTGTAAAGCTGCCTGTTGTCTTTTCAAAATCTTCGTTTTTTTGATTGATTCAAACCCAATAGCCCAGAAATAAACAACACTAAAAACCGTAGATAAACTAACACTCAAAAGGATAGCCATTTTTGCAATATCTCTTGAACTATCATTGTTATAAGCCAGCATAGTGGTAAATATAGACATGGTAAAACCAATGCCTGCCAAAGTACCCATACCTAAAACCTGTTTCCATTTGATATTGGTGGGCAGTTTGGCAATTTTTAATGATACTAAAATATAGCTTACAAAAAATATACCCAGTGGTTTACCAATAACCAGCCCTGCCATAATACCTATACTTACCGTAGAGCCCAGGGCACCTGTAAAATGTTCAGGAATGAACAAAGCTGTATTAGCAATTGCAAACAATGGAAGAATACAAAAATTTACGAAATTATGTATGACTTTTTCTACGCTGACCAATTTTTTTACCGGCACCGCAAATGCAAAAAGCACGCCTGCAATACTCGCTTCTATTCCCGATAGCAGAATAGCATACCAAAGACATAATGCCAATACTATATTTACGACTCCAAATTTTACTTTAAAATAATTGCAAGCCAGCAAGCCACTAAAAATCAGTGCAGCAATTCCAATAAATATCCATTGAATGTGGCCGCCATAGAATAACGCTATTACAACTATGGCACCAAGATCGTCAATGATGGCCAATGCCATTAAAAGTATCTTCAAATTCAATGGCACCCTCTTTCCCAGTAATGAAGCCACTCCTAATGAGAAGGCAATATCTGTTGCTGTTGGTATGCCCCATCCGCTTATATAACTCGTATGAATATTAAAAGAAATAAAAATTAAAGCCGGTACCAACATACCCCCCAATGCTGCACCAAAAGGCAATACTGCCTTTTTAAAAGATGACAGCTCCCCTTCCACCAATTCTCTTTTTATCTCTGTGCCAGCCATTAAAAAGAAAATACCCATTAAAAAATTATTGATCCATTCCAAATAACTTCCTGGCAAATGGATTGCCGCGGTGAAATGAATTTCATGGCTCCAGAAATTTCGATAAGAGGTACCCCAAATTGAATTTGCCAAAAAAATTGATATAACGGTACTGATGATCAGGATAACGCCTACTGCACGGCTATCATTTATAAAAAAGCGTATCGGTGAAAATAGCCTGTTCACTAATCCTCTCATAGATCACTTGTTTTAATGCAGGGAAGGTGACAAGTATTTCTAATTGAAAAACTTTCACCCTCCATTTGTATACTGCCTGTAAACTTTATCTACTAATCTACATAACCTAACACGCCTGTTTCGGCGATGTCCAATCCCGCAATTTCATCTGCTTCTTTGCTTCTTAATGGAACTACTTTATTCAATAATTTAAAGAAGAAATACATTACCAGGAATACAAAAATTGCACAGGTAAGCGTACCAATCAATTGCGCCACAAATTGTTTTCCATCTCCATAAAATAACCCGGTAACGTTCCCTTTAACACCGTTCCAGCCATCACCGTAAGTCCCATCTGCAAATAAACCTAAAGAAAGAACACCCCAGGCACCATTTACCCCATGCACTGCAAATGCACCAACAGGGTCATCAATTTTTAATTTTCGATCTACAAAATTATAAGCGAATATTACTAATAAGCCAGCAATTACTCCAATGATTATAGCAGATAAAGATGTAACAAAAGCACAAGGTGCAGTAATAGCTACCAATCCTGCTAACATACCATTAGCAATCATTCCCGGATCTGCTTTACCACCTCTGATGTACATATACATTAATGCAGCAAATGCACCAGCGCCACCTGCTAACATGGTATTTACTGCGACTATTCCTATGCGTAAGTCACCTCCAGCCAGGGTAGATCCGGGGTTAAATCCAAACCAACCAAATGCAAGGATGAATGTTCCAATAATGGCCATTGGAATATTGTGTCCCGGTATTGTATTTACTGAGCCGTCTTTCCCATATTTACCATAGCGTGGGCCTATTACAATGGCACCTGCCAATGCGGCTACACCGCCCACCATATGTACCACTGATGAACCCGCAAAATCAACATGTCCATGTCCTAAACCAAACTGAGCGCCAAGTTGTGATAACCATCCGCCACCCCAAACCCAATTTCCAAATAATGGATATACGAACATAGATATGAAGAAGCCGTAAATAACAAATGATTTCAGTGTCCATCTTTCTGCCATAGAGCCTGTGGGTATAGTAGCAGTAGTATCCATAAATACCATTTGGAACAGGAATAAAGTATAAATACCCACATCATAATACTTGCTGCTTAAAAAGAAGCCGGCTTTACCCCAAATTCCAAAGTCATGTCCAAAAAGATGCACAATATATTCGTTAGGAATAACTCCTGCAGAACCACCTAAAGCTGCTATATTAAAAGCACCGCCAAACATTATTGCGAATCCGCAGATCCAAAAGCCCAACATACCTATGGAATAAATCAAAAAATTCATCACCATGGTATGAGCCACATTTTTCTTTTGTGTAAATCCTGTTTCTACCATTGCAAAACCAGCCTGCATAAACATTACCAAAAAACCAGTAATTAATGTCCACATAATATTGATAGCAATTTTACTATGGCCATCTGCATTGCCAATAGTATTAACTGTTGCAATCACTTTATTTAAAGCGGTATCCTGCGTTGCAGCTAATGTATCAACGCCTAAATCTTTAATGGTACCGGTAGAGGCGCCGGTGGCATCTTGTGCCATTGAAAGAAAAGGAAATAATAGCATCAATACCGCAATGCCGAATGTAACGTAAACAGTAACCCGATGTTTTTTTAAAAAGCTTATAATTGTAGACATCATAATGGAATTTTTTAATGATGAGAAAAATTGTATTATAAATTATCCCCTTTTATATTAGAACTTATATACCGCAGCGACCAGTGCTGTAGCCGTTGATTTAGTACCCGACCCATTACTCTTTAAGAAAATATTACTCTGTGCAGATTCAAACCTTAATTCCGGAATAATAGTAAGTGGCCCCACTTTACAGTTTACAGAAACAGTATTTGCAAAAATACTTTTGGTACCATAGTAAATGGTTTTACTATCGCTGATCAATTCACTTCTTAATGTGATACCTGTTTTAGCAGTTGGGTCAAAGTTTAAGTACAAAGCATTACCAATCCAACTGCCGCTGGTACCGGTAACAGGTTTTCTCGACTGTACTGTACCGTTATAACCAATATTGAATTTACTGCTAACGGTACCGAGTACTACCAAGTCGATCTGGTTTAAAGATTTTAAACCGCTTGGATTACTTCCTGAATCAGAGCCGGCAAAGCCTGAATAATTAAGGTAGAATTTCAATTTGCCATTTTTTGTACCGCCACTGAATTGTGCGATCAGGTTCTTTACTGAAGTTGTAGCGGTAGCCTGGTCTGTAAAATTGGTTATCCCTACCATAAATGCCACAGGGCCTGCAGTAATATCTGTTTTAAAACCGGTATGGGAGAAAGGACCGTTGGTAAACATATAGCTCATGCTATAGTTCCTGTTCAGCGGGGCATCCACTAATTCATAGCCCACATGCGTTGCAAATTTACCTGCAGTAAATTTTACTTTGGATGAAGGCGCATAAGTAATGTAGGCCTGTTTAATTGCAGCTAAAGTTAAAAAGCCATTCTTATTGGCATTCAACTCTCCGTCGTTATAAGAAAATTCCTCTGCCCTGCGGCCAAAGCCCAGGTCAACAGTAGCGCCAACTTTACCAGACATTGCCGTAGCATCAGCCCGCAATGAAGCCATTCCTAATTCAAAAGAACTCTGCGAATTGGTGAAGCTGGTGAAGTTGTTGGTTTTGCCGGCAAAATTGTAGCGATAGTACCCGTCAACGGAACCGGAGAAGCTAAGGGTTTTTGTTGAATCCTGGGCATTTATGGTATTAAATACCATTACAGCGATTGCTGCAAGAAAAATTTTTCTTAACATTGTAGTTGATTTTAATTATTAAATAAGAGGTACAACCAATGAACTTTGTCCAGAAGCTCATTAACCGGTTGTACCTTTTTTGTTAGTCTTCCACAAGAGTTTCTTTGATACCACCATCGGTTTGTACCAGCAATGTACCCTGCGTATAATTTTCGTCGTGCTGTGATGCATCCAGGCCCAATAATTCATCTTCCTGGCTAACACGTATCGGCAAAATAAAATTGATGAATTTAAAAATGAGGAAAGAAACGGTAAAGCTATAAGTAACTACAATCACCAGTCCCTTCAACTGTGTAAAAAAGAAAGTAAAATCTCCGTGCGAATAAAACAGGCCTTCATGAGTTACTGCAGGATTTATAGATTTAGTAGCAAAAATACCTGTCATCAGCATGCCTACCATTCCTCCAATACCGTGACATGGGAATACATCCAGTGTATCATCCAGTTTTGATTTCGATTTATAATATACTGCTACATTTGAAATGATCGCTGCTACAAAACCAATGAAGATACTTTGTGGTATTGCAACAAAACCTGCAGCAGGAGTAATTGCTACCAATCCTACTACGGCACCAATACAAAATCCCAATACTGATGGCTTTTTACCTTTCATTACATCAAAGAACATCCAGCTTAAACCAGCTGCCGCTGCAGCAGTATTTGTTGTAGCAAATGCGGAGACTGACAAAGCGTTTGCGCCTAATGCAGAACCCGCATTAAAACCAAACCATCCAAACCAAAGTAAACCTGTTCCAATTAATACATAAGGAATATTGGCAGGAGGAATTTCTCTATGTTCCATATGAGACTGTCTTCTTTTAAGAACCAATGCACCTGCTAATGCCGCACAACCTGCAGAAATATGTACCACAGTACCACCGGCAAAATCAAGAACACCCATTTGCGCTAAAAAACCCATAGGATGCCATGTCCAGTGTGCTAATGGCGCATAAACAAATAAACTAAACAACACGATGAATAAAATGTAAGCAGTAAATTTTATACGTTCGGCAACAGCACCTACTACCAGGCCGGGTGTAATAATTGCAAACATGAGTTGAAATAAAGCAAATAATAAAAGCGGGATAGTTAATGCAGTTCCGCCCTGTAAGATCGGGGCACCTGAAGCAACGCCTTTAAAGAAAAGATGCGTCATTGGATTTCCAATAAACCCTCCAATAGTAGGCCCAAAACAAAGGCTATAGCCAATGGCTACCCAAAGTACCCCTACAACACCGGCAGCCACCACACTTTTTATCATGGTACTGATAACATTCTTGCGATGCACCATACCTCCATAAAAAAAAGCCAGGCCAGGGGTCATTAAAAAAACAAGCGCTGTAGCAACTATTATCCACGCAACATCTGCCGCGTTAAATTTACCATCATCAAAGTTTGGAAGAGAAGGAATGAAAATTGCCGCTACTGCAACAACAGCCAGGATAAAGAAGGGTGCTAATTTCGCTAAACTCAAATTTTTCATGCTTTTTTCCGTTTTACATTATTTTTAATAATATATGATTGTATTTAAACAAATATATCATTAATTGATACAGAAATAACAAAATAGTAATCTTTTTTAAAAAGAAATAGAAAAATATTAATTGTAAACGTTCTCAAATAGCAATATTTGATAGTTTCTAATATAAAACTATCAAATATATTTATTTGTAATATTATTTTAAGTTTAAAAAAAACCTTTGCCGTAAATGGCAAAGGAAATATGGTATACTTAATATAAAGGGATTTTTATTTTAGAAAGCTATCCTTTGTTTCCAAAAGTGAATACCCCATCAGGAATTCATCTACTTTCCTTGCACATTCCCTGCCTTCACTGATAGCCCATACCACTAATGATTGGCCCCGGCGCATATCCCCGGCGGTAAATATCTTGGGTATATTGGTTTGATATTCGCGTTCAGTTGCTTTTACATTGCCGCGTTCATCGAGTTCAATTTCCAATTGCTGCACCAGGCCTTCGTGCTGGGGATGAACAAAACCCATTGCTAAAAGAGCCAACTCGCAGGGGATCTCTCTTTCACTATCTGCACGCTCCACAAATTTTGCAGGCCTTCCCTCTTCAGTAATCTGCCATTCCAGGTCAACTATTTTTAAAGCTTTTAGATTCCCATTTGCATCTCCAATGAATTCTTTTGTTGCAATTGCCCAATTCCTGTTGGCGCCTTCGTCATGTGATGAGGATGTTTTTAATGTCATTGGATAAGTCGGCCAGGGCATAAAGCTTGTCCTGCTTTCAGGTGGCTTGGGTAATAATTCAAATTGCGTAACACCGATCGCTTTCTGGCGATTGGATGTACCCACACAATCGCTACCCGTATCGCCTCCGCCAATCACCACTACATTTTTTGCCGTTGCAAAAATATCTTCTGCACCTGCTTTAATATTGGATACCCTTTTATTCTGTTGCTTTAAAAAATCCATAGCGTAATGCACGCCTTTAATGTCTCTCCCTGGAATTTTCAAGTCCCTTGCAATGGTAGATCCCCCCGCCAGTACGATCACATTAAATTCTCTGAGCAGTTCATTGATGCTTACATCAACGCCAACATTGGCATTACACCTGAACACCACACCCTCTTCTTCCATTAGTTTTATCCTCCTGTCGATCACCCATTTTTCCAGTTTAAAATCGGGTATGCCATAGCGCAATAATCCACCCGGTGCATCATCTCTTTCAAATACCATTACATAATGGCCAGCTTGATTCAATTGTGCTGCAGCTGCTAAACCCGCCGGGCCACTACCCACAACCGCTACCTTTTTACCCGTGCGGACAATAGTTTTTTTGGGTTGCACAAAACCTTTATCAAAAGCGATCTCGATAATATGCTTTTCAATTTCTTCAATAGTGATAGCGGGTTGATTGATACCCAGTACGCAGGCTGATTCGCATGGTGCAGGACAAATCCTCCCGGTGAATTCCGGGAAATTATTGGTAGAAGACAAAATATCATAGGCTTCCTTCCATTCTTTTCGGTATACGGCGTCATTGAATTCAGGAATTATATTGCCCAGCGGGCAACCATTATGACAAAACGGTACGCCACAATTCATACAACGGCCCGATTGCTGGTTAAGCTTTTCATCAGTATATCGCTGGATGAATTCATTGTAATCAGTAAGTCTTTCCTCCACCTTACGCTTTAGAGGAAGTTCCCGTGTAAATTCTAAGAAACCAGTTGGTTTTCCCATTGTAATTTTGATTGTTTGACGTTTGTTGTTTATTTTTCTTAAACCGCTGTCGGGGTTTGCAACCGCCAACAGGGTTTCTACTTATTCACCTGCTCTTTTATCTTTGCACCTGCCAACGCTTTTTTATAATCCTTTGGAAATACTTTTACAAAATTCTTCAGTTGATTCTCCAGGTCGTTCAGCACGAATTTTGCTACCGTACTATTGGTATAATCAAAATGTTTCTGGATCATCGCCTGCAGGAAAGGCACATCGTCATCTGATACTGGATCAATATCCACCATTTCTTTATTGCATGCATTTTCAAACTGTCGCTGCACATCATATACATATGCAATACCGCCACTCATGCCCGCCGCAAAGTTTCTTCCTGTTGCACCTAAGATGATCACATTACCACCAGTCATGTATTCGCAACCATGATCTCCAACACCTTCCACCACTACGCTTGCACCGCTATTTCTAACCCCGAACCTTTCGCCGGCTTTACCTCTTATAAATGCTTCTCCATCCGTTGCACCATAAAAAGCAACATTACCAATAATACTGTTCTCTTCCGGTACAAAGCCCGCTTCTTTTGAAGGATACACAATTAATTTTGCACCGCTTAATCCTTTTCCAAAATAATCATTGGCATCGCCTTCCAGTTCCAGTGTAACACCTTTGGTATTGAATGCACCAAAGCTTTGCCCTGCTGTTCCGGTAAATTTAAAATGGATCGTCTCTGCAGGTAAACCTACAGCCTTATAAATCTTCGTGATCTCGTTCGATAAAATTGTTCCAGTTGTCCTGTCTGTATTTCTTATTTCAAATTCGGCCCTAACTTTTTCCTGTTTATTTAAAGCTGGCCCCGCTGTTTCCAGCAATTTCCAGTCCAGCACATCAACCAATCCATGATCCTGCTCTTCCATATTATATAAACCGGTATAAGCACCTGCAGGTTCTTTAAATAATATTGGTGAGAGATCGAGATGACTATATTTCCAATGCTGGATATTTTCTTTTTGTTCCAAACATTCTGCCTGTCCTACCATTTCATTGATCGTTCTAAATCCAAGCTCCGCCATGATTTCTCTTAATTCCTGTGTTAAGAATTTAAAGAAGTTCACCAAGTGGTCTGCGTTACCAGTAAAACGTTTTCTCAATTCAGGATCCTGTGTTGCTACGCCAACAGGGCAAGTATTCAAATGGCATTTGCGCATCATGATGCAGCCTTCAACAACTAATGCTGCAGTTGCAACGCCCCATTCTTCTGCACCCAATAATGTTGCAATGGCAATATCCCTAGCTGTTTTCATCTGGCCGTCCGCCTGTAAAACAACGCGGCTCCTTAATTTATTTTTTACAAGGGTTTGATGCGATTCTGCTAAACCTAACTCCCACGGTAACCCTGCGTGCTTGATAGAACTTATCGGCGATGCGCCTGTACCGCCATCGTAACCTGCAATTAAAATAACATCTGCTTTTGCTTTTGCAACACCAGCCGCGATGGTACCTACACCTGCTTTACTTACCAGTTTTACATTTATTCTTGCAGCACGATTGGCATTTTTTAGGTCAAAGATCAATTGTGCCAGGTCCTCAATAGAATAGATATCATGATGTGGCGGCGGAGAGATCAATCCCACACCCGGTGTTGAGTGGCGCACTTTACCGATCCATTCATCTACTTTATACCCGGGCAATTGACCGCCTTCTCCAGGCTTTGCACCCTGTGCCATTTTAATTTGCAATTCATCTGCTTCAGTTAAATACAAACTGGTAACACCAAATCTTGCTGAAGCTACCTGTTTGATAGAAGAACGCATTGAGTCGCCATTCTCCATTTTATCATAGCGTCTTTCATCTTCTCCGCCCTCACCTGTGTTACTTTTACCACCAAGGCGGTTCATTGCAATGGCCAACGTAGTGTGCGCTTCCCAGCTTATAGAACCAAAGCTCATCGCACCTGTAGCAAAACGCTTATAAATATTTTCCGGTGCCTCCACTTCATCAATTGAAACAGAAGGGCGGTTCTTTTTAAACTCAAACAAACTCCTCAGCGTAGCCGCTTTTTCAGCCTGGTCGTTTACATGTTTGGTGTATTTTTTAAACGTGGCATAGTCATTCATTTTTGTCGAGTACTGCAACAGGTGTATCGTTGTAGGATTGAACAAATGAAATTCCCCCTTACGCTTCCATTGATAAATACCTCCTACTGGTAACCTGTCTACAGGAATATTTTTCTTGCTGAATGCCACATAATGTTTTGCGAGCGCTTCTTTGGCGATACCATCCAGTGTAACCCCATCAATACGGCTTACGGCACCGGTAAAATATTGATCTACCACATCCCTGTGCAATCCCAGTATTTCAAATATTTGTGCACCCTGGTAAGACTGTAAAGTAGAGATACCCATCTTTGAAAATACTTTCAGTAATCCATCACAAACAGCTTTGATATAATTCTTACGAAGGTCATTCCATTCCAGGCCAGTTTTCAACGTGTCATTCACTTTCATGTTCCTGATGGATGCCATTGCCAGGTAGGGGTTGATGGCAGTAGCACCAAATCCGATCAAACAGGCGAAATGATGCACTTCCCATACATCACCCGCTTCTACCACGATACCCACTTGCCCGCGTAAACCTTTTCGTATCAAATGATGATGCACTGCGGCTGTGGCTAACAGTGAGGGTATGGCAGCATGGTCACTATCAACGGCCCTATCGCATAGTATCAATACCTCAAAACCATCATGTACCGCATCTTCTGCATAGCGGCACAATCTTTCAAGTCCCTGCTTTAATGAACCAGGTTTACCATCTGCCCTAAAATAAGTTTGCAGTGTTTTTGCCTGGAAGATACCGGTATCGATACTTCTTAATTTCTCGAGTTCAGTACTCGTTAATATAGGTTGCTTTAATGCTACTGTATGGCAATGCTCCGGGCTTTCGTCCAGAAGGTTACCATTATTACCTACAAAAGTTGCGAGACTCATTACCAGCTTCTCTCTTATCGGGTCGATGGGCGGGTTGGTAACCTGTGCAAATAATTGTTTAAAATAAGAACTTAAATGTTGTGGCTGATCGCTCAATACTGCCAGCGGAACATCTGTACCCATTGAACCAATAGGTTCTTTGGCATCCAGTGCCATTGGTTTTAAAATAACATCAATATCTTCAGTAGAATATCCAAAGGCTTTTTGATACTTTAGAATGGAAGCATCAGATAAATGCGTAAATGATACCCTTGGTTCATCAATTTCTTCGAGGCGGATTTTATATTGATTTAAATAATCACCATATGGTTTTTGGCTGCAGATCTTTTGTTTTAATTCTTCGTCACTGATGATCCTTCCCTGCTCCAGGTCAACCACGAACATTTTTCCGGGTTGCAGCCTTCCCTTTTCTTTTATTAATTTGGGGTCAACCGGTAATGCACCGGTCTCGCTCGCCATAATAACCCTGTCGTCTGTAGTAACGCAATATCTAGAAGGACGTAAACCATTCCTGTCTAATGTAGCGCCAATTATTTTTCCATCTGTAAAAGATATAGAAGCAGGGCCATCCCACGGTTCCATTATAGATGCATAGAATTCATAAAAAGATTTTTTTACCGGGTCCATATCTTCATTACCATCCCACGCTTCAGGAATAAGCATCATCATTACATGCGGTAAACTCCTGCCGCACAATAATAATAACTCGATCATATTATCCAGGCATGCAGAATCTGATTGCTGGCTGGTAATAACAGGCAACAACATCTCCATTTCTTCCTTGCTAAAAAACGAAGAAGTAAATTCGTGCTCACCTGCTTTAAGCCAGTTCAAATTCCCCTGCAGTGTATTGATCTCGCCGTTATGTGCTATGTAACGGAATGGCTGCGCCAGTTTCCACGAAGGGAAAGTATTGGTAGCAAAACGGGAATGTACCAATCCAAAAGCACTCACCAATCTTTTATTACTAAGGTCTAAAAAATAATTACGTACCTGTGTGCTTGTTAGTTGTCCTTTATAAACAATAGTTTTATAAGAAAGCGACGCAATATAAAATCCAATTGCATCTTTTCGTACTGTATTGTTGATGGTATGCGTTGCATAGTTACGCAATACAAAAAGTTTGCGTTCGAATTCATCTGCATTTTTAACATTATCAGGACAGGCAATAAATACATGTTCCATTTCCGGTTCAACGCTCAATGCAGTAGCGCCAATATTTTCAGTATTCACCGGCACTTTTCTATACGCCAGTATCTCCATACCTAATTTTTCAGCAGCACGGTTAAATACGGCACGACATTCTTCACGCAACCTTATTTCTCTGGGGAAAAACATTACGCCAACACCATATTTTCCAAATGGAGGAAGATGAACGCCTAACTTAATGCATTCATCAAAGAAGAATTCGTGCGGTAACTGGATCATGATACCGGCACCATCGCCTGAATTATTTTCACAGCCGCATGCACCGCGGTGTTCCATATTTTCCAATACGGTCAAAGCATCGGCTATATGCTGATGCGATTTGTTCCCTTTGATATTGGCAACAAATCCAATACCGCAGGCATCATGTTCGTACCTGGAGTCGTACAAGCCACCCCCAATTCCGCCAGCCAGCGGAGAGTCATTCACCATCTCTACTTTTTTTTGCTCACTCATTTTAATTAGCAGTTTTATTTACCAAAATGTCGCTCCTCCAAAGCTAAATACAACACGCAGGTTACACCAAATAACCAAATGCATTATCATCATTCTTCAACTCGGTATAATTGATATGGTACTGGTTTAATTTATCCAGTAACACTTCATAATCTTCCCTTGTTTTCAATTCGATGCCTACCAATGCAGGCCCCGTTTCTTTATTATGCTTCTGCATGTATTCAAATCTTGTGATATCATCATTTTCACCTAACACATGATTTACAAACTCTTTTAAAGCACCCGGCCTTTGTGCAAAACGTACCAGGAAATAATGTTTTAACCCTTCGTATTGCAAACTGCGTTCCTTGATCTCCTGCATTCTGTCGATATCATTGTTGCTGCCGCTTACAACACAAACTACGTTCTTTCCTTTTATCTCGGCAGCATAGCCATCGAGTGCCGCAATGCTCAATGCGCCCGCCGGTTCTGCAACTATTGCATCTTCATTGTATAATTTTAAAATGGTCGAGCACACTTTTCCCTCGGGTACCAAATGCATATCATCAAGTACATCTTTACAAATAGAAAAAGTAATTTCACCTACGCGTTTTACTGCGGCGCCATCTACAAAGCGTTCTATATTTTCCAATGTAACAGGGTGACCGGCTTTCAATGCTTCAAACATACTCGGTGCGCCTTCCGGTTCTACACCAATTATTTTTGTTTTGGGAGAGAACGTTTTAAAATAAGTACCTGTACCTGCACTTAAGCCGCCGCCACCCACTGGTACAAATAAATAATCACAAACCAAGCCCCCTCTAACTCCTCCGCCCGCTGGGGGAAAGGATATGGAGGAGATTGAAGAGGAAGATTGAAATATATTTTCTTCTTCATTCAATTGTTCCAATATTTCTAAACCTACTGTTCCCTGTCCTTCAATGATCTTAAGATCATCAAATGGGGGAATAAAGGTCATAGTATTTTCTTCTGTATATTTTTTTGCAGCGATAGCGCAATCATCAAAAGTATCGCCCACTAATTTTATGATAATATTATCTTCACCAAACATTTTTGTCTGCGTAATTTTTTGATTGGGTGTAATCACCGGCATAAAAACCACACCTTTTGTGTTTAATTTTTTGCAACTATACGCAAAACCCTGTGCATGGTTGCCTGCGCTTGCACATACAACGCCCCGCTGCAATTGTTCAGCAGATAAACTGCACATCATATTATAGGCGCCCCGTAATTTATAAGAACGTACCACCTGCAGGTCTTCCCGCTTTAAAAAAATATTACACTGGTATTTTTTAGAAAGATTCAAATTGAATGTCAGCGGCGTCCTGTTCACTACATTTTTTAAACGTTGTGCTGCTGCTCCAAAATCCAGCCCCCCGTCCCCAAAAGGGAAGTTATCTAACGTCTCTATTTTTTTCTCAACATTCATTTATTTTTTATTTATATACTATGCCCGATTAATAATTAACGATTTCAAATAACTCCGCATTAGGGGATGGGCGTTACGCTGTTGTACTTATAGTTTTCATACTTGTCATGGCTTCCCTCAATTGTGCGCCAATTTTTTCTACAGGATGAGCACGCAATATTTTATTGATTGCAATTAATGTTTTATTGTCAACTCCACCATCCTTACCTGTATTATAATTCTTCCCTATCACATCAGCATCGATGTTTGTCATAAAATTAGCCAACAACGGTTTGCAGGCATGATCGAATAAATAGCAGCCGTACTCAGCAGTATCAGAGATCACCCTGTTCATTTCGAATAATTTTTTACGGGCAATGGTATTGGCGATCAATGGTGTTTCATGCAATGATTCATAATAAGCAGATTCTTCTTTAATGCCTGCTTCCACCATTGTTTCAAAAGCCAGCTCCACCCCTGCTCTTATCATGGCAACAAATAATAAGCTGTGATCAAAATATTCCTGCTCTCCAATTTTCATATCGCCTGCAGGTGTTTTTTCAAAGGCAGTTTCACCGGTTGCTGCACGCCATGCCAATAAATTTTTATCATTGTCAGCCCAGTCTTTCATCATGGTTGAACTGAATTCGCCACTCATGATATCATCCTGATGTTTTTGAAATAGTGGGCGCATTATTTTTTTCAGCTCTTCTGATAATTCAAATGCTTTGATCTTTGCCGGATTAGATAAGCGATCCATCATGGCAGTGATACCGCCCTGCTTCAATGCCTCTGTAATTACTTCCACACCATACTGCACTAATTTAGATGCATATCCCTTATCAATTCCTTTCTCCACCATTTTATTAAAACAAAGAATAGATCCTGTTTGCAACAAGCCGCATAAAATAGTTTGCTCACCCATCAAATCCGACTTTACTTCTGCAACAAAAGAAGAACGCAAAACGCCTGCTTTATGCCCGCCTGTTCCGGCAGCATAGGCTTTTGCCTGCTCCAATCCTTTTCCTTCAGGGTCATTTTCAGGATGCACTGCAATTAAGGTTGGTACACCAAAACCACGAACATATTCTGCACGCACTTCGGAACCGGGACATTTTGGTGCTACCATAATTACGGTAAGGTCTTTGCGGATCTGCGTACCTTCTTCAACAATATTAAATCCATGTGAATAAGAAAGCGTAGCAGCTTTTTTCATCAATGGCATTACTGCAGCAACAACAGCAGTATGTTGTTTATCGGGTGTAAGATTCAATACCAGGTCTGCCGTTGGAATTAATTCTTCGTATGTACCTGCTTTAAAATTATTTTCCGTAGCATTTTTCCATGATTGCCTTTTTCCATCAATGGCTTCTTTGCGCAAAGCATAGGATACATCAAGGCCTGAATCCCTTAAATTCAATCCCTGGTTCAATCCCTGTGCGCCGCAACCGATGATCACGATCTTCTTTCCTTTCAAGGCATTAACGCCATTAGAAAATTCACTAATGTCCATGAACTCACATACACCCAGTTGATTTAATTGTTCTCTCAGCGATAAGCTATTGAAATAATTTCCCATCTTTTATTTTTTGATTGATTTAAGTTTTATTTTTTTGACAGATTTTTTCTAATGGCCATGGCATAGCCCAGGTGCAATGCGTCATGCACTGCTACAAACCGAACCGCATCCTGGATGTCATTTAGTTGATATCCATATGACGTTTCATAGGGTTGGAAATTCACAAATACATTTTCCCGTAAGCCCTTCTCCAAAGCATCAATATTTGATACCGTGTATTTTTTAAACTCGTCAATATCTTCCTGCCGGATAAATGTTTCAGGCTTAGTCCCTTTCTTATAAGGCCCAATAAAATCAGGAGCTGCATTTAATGCTATTCCCGAAAGTCCATTGCACAAACCTTGCTGTGCCGCTACAATATGCCCAAAATTCCAGGCGATATTATTACTCATGCCTGCAGGTATCTCATTCAATTGTTCTATAGATAAACCATCCACCAATTGTGTGAAGCGCTGCCTTGTTTGTTTGATCAATTCCAGTTGTTTTTGCATCATTGTATTTTTACATGGAGAATACTTCTTCGTTCTTATTCAAAAATTCATTTTCTATGGCTTCTTCCCCGGGCTCTTTATATTCAAACTCACTTAATTTTTTATGAAAGCCTTCACTGTTTTTAATGATCGCAATTCTTGCGCTCCGTACAAACTCTATTAAACCATAAGGCTCCAGTACCTTTATAAGGTTGTCGGTTTCCTCTCTTTGACCTGACACTTCAAACACTGTATAATCTTTCCGTATCACCACCGCTTTTGCACCGTGCCTGCTCAATAATCTTTCCACTTTTACTTCTGCAGCAATAATATCAGTAGGCACTTTGTATAATGCCAGTTCCTGCCAGATGATCTCATCATTGTTGTTATAATACACTTTCAGTACTTCCACCTGCTTCTCAATCTGGCGGCAAACCTTACGCACTACTTCTTCTGTTTCATTGATGACGATAGTAAAGCGATGGACACTATCAATTTCACTTGGCGAAGTATTTAAACTATCGATATTAATTTTTCTTCTTGAAAAAATAATAGCAATGCGGTTTAGCAAACCGATCTGGTTTTCTGTGTAAACGGTTATGGTATACTCGAGCCTCACCCCTGCCCTCTCTGAAGGAGAGGGGGTTTGGATTGCTACTGTTTTATTTTTATTTGACATGGTCATTTTTTATTCTCTTCTCTTTTAACTAAATATTCTTCGGTTATCATAGTTAAGATGGCACTCCTTTTAGGGGACAGGGGCTATAACTCTTCTTTCGATAAAACAATTTCTGCCACTCCTCTTCCCTGCGGTACCATGGGGAATACATTATTTTCTTTACCCACCATTATTTCCAGCAAATAACTTCCTTTATGACCGAGCATGGTTTTTAAAGCTGCTTTTAATTTTGGTCTCTCTGTAACTTTTTGTCCATCGATATAATACCCTTTTGCTACCTGTACAAAATCGGGGCTGGTGATATCAACGAAGGAATATCTTTTTTCATGGAAGAGTTGCTGCCATTGGCGCACCATCCCCAGGAACTGGTTGTTAAGAATTAATATCTTTACATCAGTTTTAAACTGCATGATGGTACCCAATTCCTGGATCGTCATTTGAATCCCACCATCACCTGCGATCGCAATAACAGTTCTTTCCGGCGCTCCGTATTTTGCGCCGATAGCTGTTGGTAATGCAAAACCCATTGTACCCAAACCGCCACTGGTGATATTGCTTTTTGAATGGTTAAATTTTGCGTAACGGCAGGCTACCATCTGGTGCTGGCCAACATCTGTTACGATCACTGCTTCACCCTTCGTCAATTCATTTAACAAGCTGATCACTTCACCCATTGTCAATTCATCAGTAACAGGGTTCAATTCATCATGGATACATTTTTCTTCTTCTGTTTTTCTATACTCATTAAATTTATTGATCCATGCATCATGCTTTTTTTGCTCTACCATTGCAGTAAGCAACGGCAAAGTCTCTTTACAATCTCCCCAAACAGCAACAGTTGCCTTTACATTTTTATCAATCTCTGAAGGATCAATATCCAGGTGAATAACTTTGGCTTGTTTAGCGTATTTGTCCAAACGCCCGGTTACCCTGTCATCGAAGCGCATACCAATAGCGATCAACACATCGCATTCGTTGGTTAAAACATTGGGGCCATAATTTCCATGCATGCCCAACATACCAACACCCAGCGGGTGATCCGTTGGTATCGCACTCATGCCCATGATGGTCCATGCACTGGGTATACCTGTTTTTTCAATGAATGCAGTAAATTCCTTTTCTGCTTTTCCCAATATTACGCCTTGTCCAAAAATTACAAACGGCCTTTCTGCATTATTAATTAAAGCAGCTGCCTGTTCAATATATTCTTTACGAATAATTGGTTTGGGGCGATAACTGCGGATATGAGTGCATTTTTTATACCCTTCATAATTGAATAACTGTAACTGCGCATTTTTAGTGATGTCTATTAACACCGGCCCAGGCCTTCCACTTCCTGCTATGTAAAATGCTTTAGCTAGTACAGCAGGTATCTCGGTTGCATCAGTTACCTGGTAATTCCATTTAGTTACCGGGGTAGTGATATTAATCACATCCGTTTCCTGGAACGCATCAGTGCCCAGCAAATGTGCAAATACCTGCCCCGTAACACAAACAACAGGTGTTGAATCGATCATCGCATCGGCTAAACCTGTTACTAAATTTGTAGCGCCAGGGCCACTAGTTGCAAACACAACACCTGTTCTTCCGCTTACTCTGGCAAATCCCTGGGCAGCGTGTATGGCTCCCTGTTCGTGCCTCACTAAAATATGTTTCAGCTTATCATTATAATCATACAGTGCATCATATATCGGCATGATAGCGCCACCCGGATAACCAAAAATGGTGTCTACGCCTTCAAATAAAAAAGCTTCCAACACTGCCTGTCCCCCCGAGATCGTGGTGTTCTTCCGTGTCTCTATTTTTTCTTCAGCTAATTCAAGTGTGTCCATAACAATTTATTTTAAGCTTCGTCAGTTACACATCCCTGCGAAGCGTCTTTAACATATTTTGCATACTTAAATAAAATACCGTTGGTTGCTTTCAGTGCAGGTTGCTGCCATAATGCCCTGCGTTTTGCTATTTCTTCTTCACTTACTTTCAAGGTCATTGCTTTTGACGCCACATTCAATTCAATGATATCATCATCATTAACCATTGCGATCAAGCCGCCATCATATGCCTCAGGTGTAATATGGCCCACAACAAAACCATGTGTGCCGCCACTGAATCTTCCATCAGTAATTAATGCTACGCTCTTTCCTAAACCTGCGCCAATGATTGCTGAAGTTGGTTTTAGCATTTCAGGCATGCCTGGCCCTCCACGTGGACCAACATATCTTATCACTACCACATCACCTGCTTTAATTTTACCGCTGTTGATACCGGCGATCAATTCTTTTTCACCGTCAAATACTCTTGCAGGGCCCGTGAATAATTCGCCTTCTTTACCGCTGATCTTTGCTACACTGCCTCGCTCTGCTAAATTGCCAAACAGGATTTGCAGGTGCCCCGTTGCTTTAACCGGATGCTCCACAGGAGCAATGATTTTCTGAGCATCAAATTCAAGATCCGGAACACCTGCTAAATTCTCTGCTACAGTTTTACCTGTAACGGTCAAGCAATCGCCGTGAAGCAACCCTTTCTGCAATAAATATTTCATTACTGCGGGCACCCCACCTATATTATGTAAGTCTTCCATTAGATATTTACCACTTGGTTTTAGATCAGCCAGCACAGGAACCTTATCACTGATCTTTTGAAAATCTTCCTGTGTAATTTCTACCTGCACAGATTTTGCCATAGCGATAAAATGCAGGACTGCATTGGTACTGCCACCCAACACCATAATCACCGTTATGGCATTTTCAAATGCTTTGCGTGTCATGATATCTTTTGGCTTAATATCTTTCTCCAATAATAATTTAATTGCACTACCTGCGTCTAAACATTCCTGTTGTTTTGCTGCGCTCAATGCCGGGTTGGAAGATGAATAAGGCAGGCTCATGCCCAATGCTTCAATCGCACTGCTCATGGTATTGGCAGTATACATACCCCCGCAGGCGCCTGCACCAGGACAACTGTGTTTTACAATGCCTTTAAAATCTGCTTCGGTTAAATTACCTGCTATCTTTTTTCCCAAAGCTTCAAATGCGCTTACAATATTTAAATCTTCTCCTTTGTAATGACCGGGTGCAATGGTACCCCCGTATAACATGATAGACGGACGATTTAATCTTCCCATCGCCATTACAGAGCCCGGCATATTTTTATCACAGCCGGGAATTGCAATTAACGCATCATAATATTGCGCACCACAGACGGTTTCAATAGAGTCAGCAATAATATCGCGGCTTACTAAACTATAACGCATACCGTCAGTTCCGTTACTCATACCATCACTTACACCGATGGTGTTAAAGATTAAACCTACCAGGTCATTATCCCATACACCCTGTTTAACGGTTTTAGCAAGGTCATTCAAATGCATGTTACAGGTATTACCATCGTAACCCATGCTAACAATACCAACCTGTGCTTTTTCCAGGTCTTCTTCTGTTAATCCAATACCATAAAACATCGCCTGCGCTGCAGGTTGTGTTTCATCCTGTGTGATCGTCTTGCTGTATTTATTTAATTCACTCATTTTATTTTTTGATATCAACTTTATTAATTCTATTCGACTTCATTGGCGTCGCACTCTTGTGCAACACATCGCTATTCAATTTTAATTATGTTTTGCGTTTAAACTGTCGCCCCTCCGGGGCTTTGTAAAACATATTCGAATCATCCTACCAAAATGTCGCTCCTCCGGAGCTTAATACTACATTCCCCTCTTCGATATTCGCTACGGTCTCCTCCATTTCCCTCTCCTCCAGCAGAGGATAGGCGGGGTGTTATTCGCTAATATCTCTTCTTCAGGTGAGGTAAAAAAAAGGACCCGCCTTGTTGAAGGCGGGTCGCATATAATTTTAATTTTATTTTATAAGCTTATCCTCCTCCATGCAGTGCAGGTATAATAATGACAATCCCAATAATAATTACTGCGATCCTGTTAATGACATTATAAATACGCTTGTTCAACATGAAGGATGTTTGATAAACAAATATACCCCCACCAACATTAAAAAACAAAGAACTGTACTTATTATTTCCGGATAAGCTTTGTTTTTCATAATAGCATGCAATCGTTTTCGTTGCGGTTTATTCACTATTGCCCGCAACTGCAACTTCAATTATATAATGGTTGATTTTCGCAACTCAATATTTTCTTTATTTAATCTACCCGGAATTTTATTACCAATATAGTCACTGATCAATTCTCCAATAGTAGACGTAAAATAGAAATTGATCGGTTCAATATCTTTGGTAACAAACTGGTTGGTCAGTGTCCATTCCACAGCATCTCTTACCAGTGCAGCTTCCTCAAACAATTCAAAATAATCCAGCAACATGGCCGCGGATAATATAGAACCAACAGGATTAGCAATATCTTTTCCTGTTGCCTGCGGGTAAGACCCATGAATGGGTTCGAATAAAGCTGTTGTATTTCCTACCGATGCAGAAGGCAACAATCCCAACGATCCACTGATCACGCTGGCTTCGTCGCTGATGATATCGCCAAACATATTCTCGGTAAGGATCACATCGAATTGTTTTGGATTGAGAATGATCTGCATTGCTGCATTATCAACAAACAAAAAATCCAATTTTACATCGGGATATTGTGAAGCTAATTCTTTCACAACTTTTCTCCACAACCTTGATGTTTCTAAAACATTGGCTTTATCAACCAGCGTTAATTTTTTCTTCCTGGTTTGAGCAGATTGAAACGCCAAATGAGCTACTCTTTCAATTTCATCTTTAGTATAAGTGCAATCATCAGAAGCAACAGTTTGTTCGGCATTGATGGATTTCTTACCAAAATAAATACCGCCGGTTAATTCCCTGAAGATGATAAAATCAACGCCTTCTATATTTTTTGTTTTTAGTGGCGATAAATGATGCAAAGAAGGATAGGTTGTAATTGGCCGGATGTTTGCAAATAACTGCAGTGCTTTACGAATACCCAGCAAACCCTGTTCAGGTCTTACTTTCGCTGTTGGGTCATTATCATATTTTGGGTGGCCTATGGCGCCAAACAAAATCGCATCGCTGTCTAAACAAACATCAATAGTTTCAGCAGGTAATGGTGTTCCGGTTTTATCAATAGCATCCGCACCGAGTAAACAATATTTGTACGCAAACCCGTGGCCGAACTGTTCTGCAATAGCATTCAATACTTTTACTGACTGGCGCGTTACTTCCGGCCCGATACCGTCGCCTTCAATTACTGCAATATTTTTTTTAATACTCATAAAATTATTTATGCGGATTCCTCTTCAAAATTTTCAATTTCGCCAATGCTGTTCAACAGGTAATCGATGTCATCATACCCGTTGATCATACAGGTTTTTTTATACGCATTTATTTCGAAACTTTCTTTTTCACCTGTGGCATCAATAGAGATGGTCTGTGCTTCAAGGTCAACAGACAATGCTTCGGTGCTTCCCTGCAAAAATATCTTTTGTACAAAATCTTCTGAAACTGTCACGGGTAGCAAGCCGTTATTCAAAGCATTGTTCTTAAAAATATCTGCGAAGAAACTGGATACTACCACCTTAAATCCATAATCAACTATCGACCAGGCTGCATGTTCCCTAGACGAACCGCAACCAAAATTTTTACCTGCCACCAATATATCGCCTTTGTATTGCGGTTGGTTTAACACAAAATCTTTTTTAGGTTTTGCTTCATCATCGTTCTCATAACGCCAGTCACGAAAAAGATTTTTACCAAAGCCATCTTTAGTTGTTGCTTTTAAAAACCTGGCAGGAATGATCTGGTCGGTATCAACATTTTCATTGCGTAATGGAACGAAGCTGCTTGTTATATTTTTAAATCCTTGTTTCATGCTTTGTTAATTACTTTTCGGCCAGGCTAAAACCCATGGAGGGTTTAGCATACGCTCAATAATTTAATACCCATCCAAACCCTCCGGGGTTATTCTTAGTATCAATTTTCATTAAACATCAATTCCCTTACATCAGTTACAACACCTGTAACAGCAGCAGCTGCTGCCGATAACGGGCTTGCCAATAATGTTCTTGCGCCTGCTCCCTGCCTGCCTTCAAAATTCCGGTTGCTGGTGCTGATGCAATATTTGCCTGCGGGAATTTTATCTTCATTCATTCCCAAACAAGCTGAACAACCCGGTTGGCGTAATTGAAAACCTGCTGCCTCAAAAACTTTATCTATACCTTCTTCTATCGCCTGCTTTTCTACCTGCTTGCTCCCGGGAACGATCCATACTTCTACATTATCTGCTTTGTGTTTTCCTTTTACAAAAGAAGCTACCATTCTTAAATCCTCGATTCTTGAATTGGTGCAGCTGCCTATAAAAACATAATCAACTTTTTGTCCTTTGATAGGATGGCCCTGCTGCAATCCCATATAGGCCAGTGATTTTTCCAAACCTGATTTATCATTCTCATTTACTTCTGCAAGCGTTGGAATATTTTCATTTACACCGATACCCATTCCCGGGTTGGTGCCATAAGTTATCATTGGAGTAATGTCGGCAGCATTTAATGTGATCTCTTTATCAAAGATGGCATCCTCATCGGTGAACAATGTATTCCAGTATGCTAATTTTTTATCCCACTCCTTTCCCTTTGGAGCAAATTCCCTTCCTTTGATATAATTGAAAGTTGTTTCATCCGGAGCGATCATACCGCATCTTGCACCCATTTCAATGCTCATATTGCAAATAGTCATTCTTGCTTCCATACTTAAACTGCGTATAGCCGACCCAGAGAATTCTACTGCATATCCTGTAGCGCCGCTGGAAGTAATCTTACTAAGTATGTAGAGAACAATATCTTTTGATACCACGCCTTTCTTCAATTCCCCGTCAATGTTGATCCGCATCAGCTTTGGTTTGGTCTGCATTAAGCATTGTGTAGACAACACCATTTCCACTTCACTGGTGCCGATCCCAAATGCGATAGCGCCAAAGGCACCATGTGTGCTGGTATGTGAGTCGCCGCAAACAATTGTATTGCCCGGTTGCGTTATGCCCAGCTCAGGCCCGATCACATGCACGATACCCTGGAAAGGATGCCCCAGTCCATACAACGCTACGCCATGTTCTGCACAATTTTTTATCAATGCCTCCACCTGTAATCTTCCCAATTCTTCTTTAATGGGCAAATGCTGGTTTAATGTAGGCACATTATGATCCGCAGTAGCAATAGTTTGCTTCGGGCGAAAAACTTTGATCCCTCTTTTATTCAATCCTGTGAAAGCCTGCGGACTGGTTACTTCATGAATAAAATGGTTATCAATATATAAAACAGCAGGGCCTCCTTGTATATTTTTCACTACATGTGTATCCCATATCTTATCAAATAATGTGGCCCCACCACCCCCCGAAAGGGGGACTTGAACCCTGCTACTTTCTGGAACCTGCTCTTTTTTTAAAGTATCGATCTTATTATTCATAAATTATTTCGAACGGCTGCAAAAAATTTAATATTTGCTATTTTATTGTTGTACTTTTTTCTTTTTTAAAAGAGTGGGGGACAATCCCCCACCACTAAACTAAAACTAAACTAAAACGCATGAGAAAAAATTACGCCGTGGCCAATATTTTTTGCTGGTGATTATATGCCATTGCAGTAAGGTCATGATCATCCACTTCTTTTTTACTATCCGCTACCTGCGTAAAATGTTCGTATAAAACATCAATATCATTCCTGTCGAACTGGAAATTTAATTTTTGAAAGCGATGCGCCAGTGCACTGCGGCCACTGCGTGCCGTTAGTACGATCTTTGAACTGTCGGCACCCACTTCTTCCGGTGCAATAATTTCATAAGTACTGGTATCTTTTAAGAAACCATCCTGGTGAATACCTGATGAATGTGAAAATGCATTGGAGCCTACAATAGCTTTGTTTGGCTGTACCGGCATACGCATGATCTCGCTCACCTTGCGGCTCATCGGGTTCAATTGTTTTGCGTTGATATTGGTATACAACCCTAATTCTTTGTGTTGTTTGATCACCATTACCACCTCTTCCAAAGAAGTATTGCCAGCCCTTTCACCCAAACCGTTGATCGTACATTCAATTTGTCTCGCGCCTGCTATCACACCTGCAATGCTGTTGGCAGTTGCCAATCCCAAATCATTATGGCAATGACAACTGATGATCGCCTTATCAATATTGGGTACATTATTAACGAGGTAAACGATCTTTTCACCATACTGGTGCGGTAAACAATAACCCGTGGTGTCAGGAATATTTACAACTGTAGCGCCCGCTTTGATAACAGCTTCTATTACTCTTGCCAAATACCCGTTCTCTGTTCTTCCCGCATCTTCTGCATAGAACTCGATATCATCGGTATATTTTTTTGCCCATTTCACGGCCTGTATGGCTCTTTCCAAAATTTCATCCTGTGTGGCATTGAATTTTGCCTTGATATGGGAATCTGAAGTGCCAATACCAGTATGTATCCTGGGGCGTTTGGCGTATTTGATCGCTTCGCCGGCCGCTTCAATATCTTTTTGCACCGCACGGCTCAGGGCACAAACCGTGGCTTTGGTAATTAATTTAGAAATTTCGGTAACCGATGCAAAGTCGCCAGGGCTGCTGATGGGGAAACCTGCTTCAATAATATCAACTCCCAGTTCTTCCAGCTGAAGGGCCAGGGTCAACTTTTCATTGGTGACCAATTTGCAGCCGGGAACCTGTTCGCCGTCCCTTAAAGTAGTGTCAAAAATGTGTATTTTATCGCCTGGCATAGCTAAAATGATTTATAAAAAACGAAGGTTATTTTCCTTTAATAATAACTTAGCCATAAATTTACTTTACAGGCATCGGGAAAGAAAATAAAAAGCAGGGGATTAATACGCCTTATAAGAGCCCCTATTTTCGCTAAAACGCTTACCTGTATTGATTTTAAAAGATTTCCAATTACGATGCCCAACCGCAATACAGATAGCTTATTCCAACTTATACAATCGCTTGGCAAGAGTGAAAAACGGAATTTCAAGTTGTATATCAACCGGAACAGCTCTTCCGAAGAGTTGAAAATCGTGCAGTTGTTTGATGCCATGGATAAGATGGACGACTACGATGAAGGGGTTTTATTGAAGAAGAACAAGAGTATTAAAAAGCAGCAATTATCTAACCTCAAAGCCTATTTATACAAACAGATATTATCCAGCCTGCGGCTGATCAATGATGAAAGCAATATAGATATAGCACTGCACGAACAAATGGATCATGCCCGAATCCTTTACAACAAGGGCCTGTACCTGCAAAGCCTTAAAGTGCTGGACCGGATGAAAGAACAGGCAAAAACTTTCAACCAGCTCACTTACCTGCAGCAGGCATTATTTTTTGAAAAAAAGATAGAAGGCTTATACATTACCCGAAGCCTCAAGAACCGTGCAGAAGAATTGAGTAAAGAAGCTGATGAAGTAAGTGAACACCTGTTGGCGGTATCCAAACTCAGCAACCTGGCGTTACAGTTATACGGCTGGTATATCAAGAATGGTTTTGCACGCAACGATGCCGAAGAACAGCTAGTAAAGAATTTATTAAAAGATAACCTTCCTGCCAATGCGCACCAACTGGAAGGATTTTACGAAAAATTATATTTGTACCAATGCTATTGCTGGAAGGCTTTTATCCGCCAGGATTTTTTACAGTACTATCGTTATACGCAAAAATGGGTAGACCTTTTTGAAGATGAGCCGTATATGGTGGCTATTGAAAGCGCTCATTATATCAAGGGCATGCATAACCTGATGGGAGCGCATTTTAACCTGGGGAATTATCAAAAATTAAATGATACGCTGGAGCAGTTTGAAAAGTTTTGTAACAGTAAAACGGTACTGCAAAATCAGAATAACCTGATACAATGTTTTATTTATTATACTATTTCATTGCTGAATAAACATTTCATCAGCGGTAAATTTTCTGAAGGTTTATTATTGGTAGAAGGCATTGAAGAAAAATTAAAGCAATACGAATTGTACCTGGACCGTCACCGCATTTTAGTGATCTATTACAAGATCGCCTGCATGTATTTTGGTGCCGGGGATTTTGAGACAACGATCGATTACCTCAACAAGATCATCAACTGGAAAGTTGACCTCCGCAACGACCTGCAATGTTATGCCCGTTTATTACACCTGATCACTCATTATGAACTGGGTAATTTTCAATTGCTGGAATACCTGGCTAAATCGGTGTACCGCTTCATGGCCAAGATGCATAACCTGAGCGTGGTGGAAGAAGAGATGTTTAAATTTTTACGTAAGGCATTAAGCCTTCCACCCAATAAATTAAAACCTGAATTTGAAAAGCTGTTGAATAAATTAAAGCAGTTTGAGAATAAGCGTTTTGAAACGAGGGCGTTCATGTACCTGGATGTAATATCATGGCTAGAGAGTAAAATTAATAATGTACCGGTGCAGGAAGTGACGCAGCGGAAGTATTTGGGAAGAAAAGCATAAATAATTTTGCACGAAGAAAATATTACAGGACAGAAGTTTGAGGCTTTCCATCATTCTCACGCTTGTAGCGACGTTACATATGATCTGAAGAAGAAATATGGTCAAAAAATCTTGAATTGATTTACAATATTTTTATTGCGGCTCTTTTATTGGGTCAATCGAATGCATCCCCGACATCTTCACTTCCGCAATAGCCTTCTTCAATTCCTTTTCAAACGCCTCCCCTTTCATTTCCGATTCAAAAAATTTTCGGTAGCCTGTTTTCGAATTTACAATTATTGTTGCCGGTATCGAACCTCCCCAGCTTTTATCGATCATCGGGCAAAAATAATCGGCATTGGTTTCTTCGAGCCACGCAATATTGGTGGTAAAATTATTTTTAGTAGCGAAAGCCGCTATTTTATCGGGATAGTAAGATGGCAGGTCTAAACTCACCAGCAACAGTTTTACTTTTTGGTCTTTGTATTTATCAGTAATTTTTATAAAGCCCGGAATTTCAGCTACGCATGGCTTGCAAAAGGTAGCCCAGAAATTGATGACATAAATGCTGTCGTTCTTTTGTTCAAAGTGCTGCACCACATCCGCCATTTTTAATTTAGGGATATCCTGTGCATGTGCAACAGCAATAAAACAAAAAAGGGCGATTATAAAAACAAGTTTTTTGATCATGCCCTAAAAATAAGCCAAATCGCCGGAATGGATTTCCGCTACCTGTTAAAATAAGCCTTAAATAAATTTATGCTTCGCCTAATAAACCAGCCACGGATTACAAGGATTTTCACGGATTAATATAATGCTAAGCCGTGAAAATCCGTGTAATCCGTGGCAAGATGCCTTCGCAGCAGGCGCTTAAATAGCTTTTGGCTAATCCCCCGTTTCAATCTAAATTTGCAACTCATAATTCATCATTTATAATTCATAATTGAAATCATGGCATACGACGTAATAGTGTTGGGCAGTGGTCCCGGCGGTTATCCTGCAGCAATCAGGGCAAGTCAGTTAGGTAAAAAAGTGGCAATTGTAGAAAAGGAAAGTTTGGGCGGTATCTGCCTCAACTGGGGCTGTATCCCTACAAAGGCCCTGTTAAAAAGTGCCCAGGTATTTGAGTATGCCAAACATTCCAAAGATTATGGCATTACGATCGCTGATCCTAAAGCGGATTTTGGTAGCGTGATCAGCCGTAGCCGCACGGTTGCCGATAAAATGAGTAAAGGCATTCAATTCTTAATGAAGAAAAATAAAATCGACGTGATCATGGGCTTTGGCAAACTGATCGCCCCGGGAAAATTAGAGATCACTGCAGCAGACGGTTCCAAAAAAATAGAAGAAGCAAAGAGTATCATCATCGCTACAGGTGGCCGTGCAAGGGCATTGCCCAGCTTACCGATCGATGGTACTAAAATAATTGAATACCGTAAAGCCATGTCTTTACCCACACAACCCAGGAGCATCATCATCTGCGGCAGCGGTGCTATCGGCAGTGAGTTTGCTTATTTCTATAACAGCATGGGTACACAAGTTACTATCGTTGAGTTCATGCCACGCATTGTTCCGGTAGAAGATGAAGACATCAGTAAAGAACTGGAAAAACAATTTAAAAAACAGGGCATGACCATCATGACCAGCAGTGAAGTGTTGAGCGTGGATACCAGCGGCGCAGGTGTAAAAGCAAAAGTAAAAACGGCTACCGGTGAAATTATTTTGGAAGCAGATATTCTATTGAGCGCAGTAGGTGTGGTGGCCAATATTGAGAACATCGGTTTAGAAGGGCTGGGTATTAAAACCGATAAAGGAAAAATTATTATTGATGCCAACCAGCAAACCAACGTTAAAGGTATTTATGCTATTGGTGATTGCACACCGGGCCAGGCATTGGCGCATGTTGCCAGCAGGGAAGGTATCAATGCGGCTGAACATTTAAGTGGCCACAGCATTACGCCATTAGATTATAATAATATTCCCGGCTGCACCTACTGCTCGCCCGAAATTGCGAGTGTTGGTTATACAGAAAAAGCAGCAAAGGATGCCGGCTTCGAAATAAAAGTAGGCAAGTTCCCTTTTATCGCCAGCGGAAAAGCGGTGGCTTCAGGTGCTACCGAAGGTTTTGTAAAAGTGATCTATGATGCCAAGTATGGTGAATTTTTAGGTTGCCATATGATCGGTATGAATGTTACCGAGATCATCGCTGAAGCGGTTACTGCACGCAAGTTAGAGACGACAGCCCACGAAATATTAAATGCTGTTCATCCTCACCCTACGATGAGTGAAGGATTGAAAGAAGCTACTGCGGTGGCTTATGGGGAAGCAACAGATATTTGAGGTATACAATCGAAATTATAAAAAAGGAGTAAAAAAACGTACTCCTTTTTTTATTTTACAACGACAGCGTAAAAGTGAATAGATGATCAAACATTTGGCCTGTTGTATTTTTCAGATTCGGCCGAAGTAAAAAGTCAACGCATGCGGAATGCATCCAATGCTTTTGTTGGCTTGCCATCTTCGCCCCAGGCGCTCAATGCATACCGGCTCCAGCTTCTCGCCCCTTCCGGTTCCCAGTAAATAACGCCCAATCCCATTCCATCAGGCACTGCTTTTACTTTTTGCTGAACTGCCACCAGCATATCATAGGTGTTTTGCGCTTTCCTGTCTTCACCACCTACTTCCACTACCATCACTTCCTTACCATAACGTGCAACAAGGTTATTCATATTGCGGCCGAGGTCATCGATTGATAATATGTAATCCGGTTTGCCGTCTAACCAGTAAGGATAATAAGACAAACCGATCATATCATATTTTGCGCCATTAGCTTTTGCTTTATCGAACCAGTTCACAAACCTTGCACTGTCATTTCCCCGATCCAAATGCAGGATCACTTTTGATCCAGGGCTCACGGCTTTTATGGCATCATACCCTTTATTGATCAGTTGGGCCAGTTGTGGCCAGTTAGCGGTTTTACCTTCGGGATAGATCATTCCTCCGGGAGTTTCATTACCAACTTGTACCCAGTCCGGTGATACACCTGCCTTTTTAAGATCGCTCATCACATCAAAAGTGTAATCGTATACATCTTTTAAAAGCGTTGGAAAATCATGCCCTTCCCATGCGGCAGGTTTTTTCTGTTTGCCGGGATCGGACCAGCTATCACTGTAATGAAAATTGATCATTACCCGCATTCCCCATTTTTGTGCACGTACAGCCATAGCTACCGTTTCAGCCTTACTGTTATGCCCGCTGGCTTTGTCGTTACCGGGATTAACCCAGGTGCGGAGGCGAACTGTATTGATGTCATGATCTTTTAATATTTTAAAACAATCCTGCTCGGTTCCATCAGCACCATAAAATTTATACCCCGTGGCTTCCATTTGCTGCAGCCATCCAATATCGGCTCCTTTAACGAAGCGCTGTGATTTGGTTGCACTGATTTTAGCGTTGGAACAGCTGGTGGAAATACAGATGCCAGTTACAAACAGCACCGCGATGAGTTGATGAAGATTTTTCATGAAGTAAATATAAATTTTATTCGTGGAGAGTTAAGCAGTGTATTTTTTGTAGTAATTATTCAACGTTCGTATTTGAATAAAATCGTGTCTGGCTGAATATCTGTCTTGATCAGTTTTTCCAGGAAGCTGCCGTTTGAATAGTATCCAAAACCCAAATATTTCGTTGCCGAATTTATTTTGTACCGTATAATAAACTCCCCGTCTGCTCCAGAGCCGCTCATGTCTGTTTTATAAAAAATCTTTTGATGAGTTTTTAGATCTATGTAATTGTGCCCTGAATTTTTATCCGGAACTATACTGAGGGAATCAATTAATTGCTAGGTATTATTTCTTATTTCAAATTTACCGGTGCTCCCATCCATACAGGAATTGCCACACAGCCAAAATGAGAAGAATAATATTATATAAACGTATTTCAGTATTACGGAAAAAGTTACCAATGTTTTCTTTCTGAGCAACCTATCAGGAACGGGACTTTGGATTTAAAACTGTTATACGCAACTTCCTCTGCGAAAGGCTTTGCCGCGAAGGGTATACAGTTATTAATTCCATTTTGCTGGGTCGGTCAAATGCCAGGTGCCTTCGCTCCTGATAATACTACATCGGGTAAACGAAGTCCTGTCTGCTAATCCATTGGCTTTTTGTTTTTCAAGTTGGATATTATGGGTGCTTTGGCCGTAAGCAAATTTACCAACAGCAGTTGCATCTCTCCATAATGTTACGGTGATGGGATCATAGGTTAAAACACCAGGAAAAAAGAATGATTGTTGAGAGTGCAATCCATCAATGGCCGTCATTGAAGCCCGAACACCCAATACGCCTTCTGAAAATTCTTTAACCCGGTTCATGTCTAAACTGTCCCCGGTTATCCAACCCGAAGTTGTTAAAACAACAACCGGAAAGTTTACGCCTGGAGAATCCGCTAATAGGTCAAACATTTTACCAGGCATTGCTGTGTTGAGATAATTTGCCTCACCCCGGTGATGAAAGGGTTGCAAAACTGCAGACCATATTTCATTAGCCTCTTTTAGCCATGGGGAAATAGTTGCTTTATTGTTGATGAAATCATTTGCCGAACTTTCATCTTCGTGTATGCCCAATAAAAGAAATTTAAAAGCCTGTTGCGAAGCTGGAGCAGTAACTGCAGCCCGCGTGTCGGCCCCTATGCCAAAAAATAATAACCCCGGGAAAGCCGCAGTATCCGAATTTCCTGCTGTGGTAAGCGTATCAAAACCCGCTAACTGCAAAGAGATCGTAAATGGTTGTTTCATTTAAGAAGCGGTATTTAAAGTTTCGGCTAACGAACAAGGCTTGCGCCAGGGCCGGCATTTATTGAACGTTCAGCCCCGGAGCAGTTGCCTGATAAAGATATAAAGGTAAAAGTTTACAAACAAACACTCAGCCTCAATGGCTACCGGTATTTATCGGGCGCCAGCAAATGCACTATAAATAAAGTGTTCATTGTGCCAAAGTACAGCGAGCCTTGCAGCAAACCCAATTCTGTATGTTCCTGCTTTATGCAGGGAGATTTCACCTGTTTAAATACCAAATAGGAATGTTAACAAGCGTTGCAAATGTTACCCAAAGCAGATAGGGAATTTGAAGATAAGCGGCAACCGGATTTATTTTTTTGAAAAGTACGATCATGTAAATAATTAAAATCCATATCAATAAAATATCAAGGACTGAAAGGAAGATTAGATGAAAGGAGAAAAAAATTAGGCTCCACCAAAAATTAAAAAATAACTGAACAGCAAAAACTATAAGCGCTTTTTGCCGGAGCGCTGTTTTAGGTGTGTTCCAGATTAAAAACATACCAACTCCCATAAGAATATACAAAACTGTCCAAACAGGTCCAAACAAATAACCTGGTGGATTGTATGATGCTTTTGCCAATGAATCAAACCAATCGCCTTTAATTTCATTTCTTACTGCATACCCCGACACAGCACCGATTGTAAGCGGGAGAACTAAACTGAAAATTAGTTTTAAAATTGTATGCCTCTTTAATTTCATAAACAAAAATTTAGCAGTTTAAATTTTAATTACCACTTTACCTTTTGCCCTTCCGGTTGCAAGATATAAATAGGCTTCAATACTCTTTTCAAAAGAATATACTTTATCAATAACCGGTTTTATCTTTTCGCTTTCCACCAATGTTTTGATTAAATTCAATTGGTCCCTGTTGGGTTGCATCATTGTTAGTTTGTAAGTAGCTGATTTTTCACTGATTAAATTTTGCAGATCTCCAGGCATTTTATATCCAACCATTCCCATATAACCAGCAGTTTCGTCATCAGGAGGTCCGACTATTGTTGTTACTCTTCCTCCTTTTTTAATTAGCTGCAATGCTTCTAAGGTATAGTTTTTTCCGAGTGTATCGAAAACAACATCTATATCTTTAGCGATATTTTTATAATCTTCTGTATGGTAGTCAATAACGCAGTCAGCGCCAAGTGCTTTAACCATTGCCACATTTTCGGTACCTGTTGTAGCGTACACATATGCTCCTTTAGATTTGGCGTATTGAATAGCCAAACTACCTACTCCTCCTGACCCTGCATGGATGAGCACCCTGTCGTTTTCTTTCAAACCAACACGTTCTAAAGCTTGTATTGCTGTTACTCCTGCCAGTGGCAGGCTTGCCGCTTCTTCAAAAGATATATTTTCCGGTTTTTTACACACTACAGAACTAATCACCCCAACAAATTCTGCAATAGTTCCCATTTGATTTTGAGGAACCCTGGAATATACCAAATCACCCACTCTAAAATCGGTTACAGCTGCACCTGTTTCAACAATAACACCGCTAACATCAAAACCAATTGTGATTGGAAAATTTAATGGCACCAAATCTTTAAAACCACCACTTGCCAATTTGTAATCAATAGGATTAATTGAAGCGGCCTTAATTTCAATTAAAACATCAGCTGGGTTTATTGATGGTTTTTTTATTTCGTTAATAGCTAAGCTATCCCTAATTGGTCCATATTTTACTATTTGTAATGCTTTCATAATTGATGTGTCTAAAATTGCGACTAAACGTGGATTTTATTAGTAATGTACATTTTAGTACCGCAAAGATATATGCTTTGATAAGGCGTAATGTTGCAAATTTGCGGAGATGAGTTACAATATTCAGATATTGTTAGGGGGATTATTGCACAATAAGAATCCGGGCTGGATTTAGGAGTTGCTTTGTTTATATGAGTATAAACCATTTGAGGGAGTTGAGCAAAAGAAAATGTATGCTCTTTTATGGGAAAGCTGGTGTACAGAAAAATAAAAAAAGTAACTATTTCATACCTTATTTTTAAAGTTGACGGAGTTATTACTTAACGAAATTAATTTATCAAAAATGCCAATTGATATGGTAAAATTTTTTTCTTTTGTATTTTGGGTTAGTTGAACAACCATGGCTCCTTTGTAACACAACCACGCACCCTGTAAATTTTTGTCATCATATAATGTTGCTATAGTGATCCATTTGCTTTGGTTACCCATAGTCATATTCTCTATACAAATTAGTGCTGCATTCATTGCATGGAGGTGGGTATAAGAAGATATATAAAAACTCTTTCCTGCAGCACCCGAATAGGTGATAGCATAATTTTATGCATGCATTTTAACAACAGGCATTGCCTTATAGGTAATTAGGTTTTGGTCTTTTTTAAGTTGTTCGCCACGAAGGTTTATAAAATCATTTGCTGCTTTTTAGACTAATTTAATAATGGCTGCCTGTATCTCTTTGCTTTTTGCCGTACCTGCTTTAGAAAAAATTTGTGCAGAGTAAAACGACGGGATAATTACCAATAAAATAAAATATATTTTAATAATTTCATTTTTTAACTGCCCCCCAAATAATTAAAAAGGCGGAACCACACTACTGATTTTGACTACTGCTTTTTACCAATATTATAGCTTACAGAAAATATAAAACTCCTGGTTTTAATATAGTTGCCATTGCTTCTCCTGTCATTTGGTATTACATTAGCAGTCCCAATATTTTTTTGAATTCCAACTAAACACCTGGGTATTTTTATTCCTGCTTTTATTGCTACACCTGCGTCGGTAGTTTTGCGATTATCGTTTACGCCATTACCAAAACTCATCTTTTTGTAATCGTCTATGGATGTTAACATAAATTTCCCTGACACTGCATAATTGAAATATGGACCAGCTCCAAAAAATAATTTATACTCATCGTCAGTATTTACTGAATGAAAGCCCATAAGTTTTTGAATAATTCCAAAATTTGAAACATAGATCAAAGGTAAACTCACAGCAATATAATTAACCTTTACTTTGTAGGTACTGTTATTGGTTTTATAGCCGGTGGGCATATAGGATACGCTGGGATCCAATGCAAAGAGGTTAGCTGTTTTACCTTTAATTAAAGGAATAATGGTTTCTATGCCAGCGCCAAGGTTAATTGCACCCGGCCCTTTCTGAATTCTGTCATCAGAATTTTTTACATTACTTTGATTCATTTCAACACGCAAATAAAGGGGCAATTTATATTGCGCTTGCGCAGCAATGCTGCAAAGGAAAACAAAAATAAGAATGATTTTTTTCATGGTGTTTGTTGTATTTTTTTTATTTCTATTGGCTATAAACCTTTAGATAGATTTTTGATATAATATCCCCTAATTCCAGGCTCAATTCAACCTTCATTTTTTTAGACGCAAGTAATTCGGGAACATAGTTACCGGGATCTATGATGGCTTCATTTCCTTTGTGTGTAAAAATAATTCTACGTCCATTTTTACTTGGTTCTTTTTCAAAAGGTAATTTAAATTTCTCTTCACGTTCAATAATAAAATCTGTTGGAAGAGCGCTTAAAAGAACTGATTTTAAACTGTCATATTTTTTTATTGCTATACTACTGTCTTTCTTATCATATAGCGTTTCTTCATCTCCTGCCTTTTTTTGAAAGCTTTTATAATAAATTTCTCCCACAAGGTAGGTACAGCCATTCCGGTAGTCTCCAATAGCTGTATATGGAGAGCCCATATCAGCACCTGGGAGATTAAATGTATTGTCATAAACTCTGCCCATATAGCCAGTTCTTTTCTCCCCTTTTATTAAATTGAAATTAAAAATAGCGTGGCGAAGTAAAGTTGCAAGTGCCAATGCAAAAGGATCCCTGGCAGTGGTTGGAAATATTTTAGTGTTATCCACCCAATCCATGCTTCCCAAACCCAAACTTGTTTTTACCGTTCCTTTTTCTCCCAATCGGCCGTTAGCTACAATAATGGTATAGTCGCCTGTTTTAGGAAGGAGATATACCGCATATGTTTCGTTGCCATAAGTGTTGTCGTAAAACTTAATCGCAGGCGTTGCTTCTTTCCCGTTTTCTACCGGTCCCCGTACAATTATCATTGGCCGGAACTTTTCGTATTCGCCAACAGCGCTGATCATTAAAAGATTCCCCTCGGCTAATTTATAAGCTACACTTCCGAAATAATACCCATCAGGGCTTTTAAAGGCATCTGACAGTACAAAGCTATTCTCAACAAATTTTTCAATAAGGCTTTGTGCATCAGCAGTAGTTGCTGCAAGCAGGAGAAGACTGAGGAATGAAAAAATCTTTTTCATCAATTATATTTTGGTAAATGTAGGATGACCCGAATTGACTGCTGTACCCTGTTGTGGGTATATTAGTTTTGTTCGGTGTAATAAAGATTTCGGTAATTATTATAATCCTACAGAAAAAACGGTGGTTTATTCTGAACTGGATTACCTGCCAGGCCAGGTCAGGCAGGGAATCAGCACATCCGTTCAATGGCTAGAAATTTAAAAGACCCAACATTTTGTTGAGTCTTTTAAATTGTGCCCAGAACAGGATTCGAACCTGCACATCCTTGCGAACGCTGCCACCTGAAGGCAGTGCGTCTACCAATTTCGCCATCTGGGCAGCATTGTTTATTGTTTAATTGGTTAATTAGGCATATCAAAAGCTTTACAAACCATATAAAACCAGTACCAGTAAACCAATTAATCAATAAACCAATTAACTGGAGGGCAAATGTAAACCCAAAAATGGTTTTAAAAAAACTATATTGGTTTTCTTTTCAAGCCGATCATTACCACGCCGGCGATCACCAATATTGTACCTATAATTTGTGCTGTAAAGATTCTTTCTCCCAAAATAAAATGGGCCTGAATGATGGTGGAGACAGGGCCAATACTGGAAACGATGGCTACATTATTGGAACCCATTTTTTTTAACCCAGCTGAAATTAAAAAGGTAGGAATAACCGTAGCAATTACCGCCAGCAGAATTCCATACAGCCAGAATTTAGTATTGCCGGAAGTTATGAATGAAAAATTGCCATTGATAAAAAAATGCAGTAGTACACCAAAACAGGCTACCGTCATAGCATAGGCGGTAAACTTTGTAGCGCCTATTTGTGAAATTAAATGGCCGCTCCCTGCAATAAAAAAACCATAGGTGATAGCACATAAAAAAATGAGCCCGCTGCCGAGGTAAAAATTTGGATTGCCCGTATCAATATTTAATTCTCCTATAAAAGCGACTATAATACCGCAATAAGTGAGTAGCAACGCCAGTTTTTGAATGCCGGAAATCCTTTGTTTATAAAGGTAAGTAGTGATCAATACCGTTATGGTGGGATAAAGGAATAAGATCAATCTTTCCAAACCCGCAGAAATATATTGCAGTCCTACAAAGTCAAGGAAACTGCTGACATAATAGCCCATCAATCCCAGCAGGATCAAAAACCACCATTGCTTACCGGTAAGTTTTATATTTTCCTCCTGGCGGGTTTTATAAAAAGCAATGGTCAAATAAAATGGTACAGAACAGATCATGCGCACGGCAAGCAGGCTTAGTGCATCTACCTTGATATCAGCGAAAGCTTTTTTTACGATAACGGCTTTAGTGGAAAACAATACCGCTCCAATAAAAGTAAGGATAAAAGCAGTGATAGATATTTTTTTTGTGGCGCTGTCCATACTTATATTGAATATAAAATATTGAATGTCGAATATTCTTATTTTCAAATCAGTGCTTACTATTGAAAACCAAAAACTTTCAACTTTCAACCTGCAACCTGCTTAAGCGCTTACGTTAAAATCTCTTAAAGCATCATTCAAACTTGTCTTCAAATCCGTACTTGCTTTCCGCTGTCCGATGATCAATGCACAGCCGACTCCGAATTCACCCGCAGGAAACTTTTTTGTATAGCTGCCCGGAATCACCACGCTTCTTGCAGGCACTCGTCCTTTCATTTCAATGGGTTCAGTTCCGCTAACGTCAATGATCTTCGTAGATTGGGTCAATACTACATTAGCGCCTAACACCGCTTCTTTTTCAACGATCACTCCTTCCACCACTATACAACGGCTACCGATAAAGCAACCGTCTTCAATTATAACAGGGCTTGCCTGTAATGGTTCCAATACACCGCCGATGCCTACGCCACCACTTAAATGAACACCCTTACCGATCTGCGCACAACTTCCAACGGTTGCCCAGGTATCCACCATCGTTCCTTCATCTACATAAGCGCCAATATTTACATAACTCGGCATCAGTACCACGTTCTTTGCCAGGTAAGCGCCATACCTTGCCACTGCATGGGGCACAGCCCTTACACCCAATGATGCGTAATCGCTTTTCAATTTCATTTTATCATAGAATTCGAAAGGAGGCAATGTATAGGTTTGCATTTGCTGGATACCGAAATAAAGGAGTATTGCCTGCTTCACCCATTCATTCACCACCCAGCCACTTTCCGAAGGAGAAGCCGTTCTCAATCTTCCTTTATCCACTTCCTCAATAACTGCGCGTACGGCATCAGCATATTTGTTGTCTTTTAATAATTCCCTGTTGCTCCAGGCTTCCAGTATCAAGTCTTTCATTGTAAAAATTTTTGCAAACATAATAAATAAAATAGTTGATTTTTGTAACAGCGTACATTTAAGGCTATTAAAAATTGAAACCCGTAAAAAACATATTGATTCGTTTGCCCAACTGGCTGGGGGATATGGTGATGAGCACCGCTTTTGTAAAAGCAGTACAACTGCAATATCCAACTGCAGCAATAGATGTGATCGCAAAAAAAGGCATTGATTTTTTATTGGATCATTTCCCCCCGCACCAACAACGTTTTATTTTTAATAAAGAAGCATACCCTGGTTTACAAGGCGCCTATAAATTTGGCAAACAAATACAGCAACAAAAAAAATATGATATTTTCTTTTGCCTGCCGGATTCTATTTCTTCCGCGGTAATGGCCTTGGCTACTGGCGCTGCAAAAAGGCTGGGTTATAAAAAAGAATTACGTACCATTTTACTCAGCAATGCCTATCAAAAGAAAAAAGGCTTGCATCGTGTGGAGGAGTATATAGACCTGTTGCAGCAATATCTAAACAAAATAATTGCAACACCTGCAGTGGAATTAAAAATTACATCAGGCGAAAGAAAAAATGCTGTTATAGTAAACATCAATTCCGAAGCAGGCAGCAGGAGATTACCCAAAGAAAAAGCCATCAGCATCATTAATGCCTTGTCAAAAAATATAGACCAGGAAATTATTTTGGTGGGTAGTAATAAAGAAAAAGAATTTGTAGATGAGGTATACCATGCATTGGAAAATAAAAATAACATTACTAATTGTGCAGGTAAAACAAATTTACCCGAACTGTTAACTTTGCTGGCCGGCTGTAAGGTTATGCTTACTACCGACAGTGGCCCTGCACACGTAGCCAATGCATTGGGCACTTATACGATAGTTTTATTTGGCGCCGGCAATGAGCATAATACTGCGCCATACAATCAGGATAACCGCACCGTCATTCGCCTTGGCCAACTACCCTGCGAACCTTGCGTTAGTAATACCTGCAAAGTGTATGGCACACCTGAATGTTTGTTAAGGCTTGACGAAAATATAATTGTTCAAAAAGTAATTGAAGTATTACAAAAAAAATAACTGATGCTTTTTTCTGACGATATTAAAGAATGTATTACCGTATTGCAAAAAGGTGGGCTCATTCTTTACCCTACTGATACCATCTGGGGGATTGGCTGTGATGCCACCAATGAAAAAGCAGTGGCAAAAATCTACCGTTTAAAACGGCGGTCTGATGAAAAAAGTATGGTGATACTGGTGGCCGATGAAAAAACGATCACAGAATATATTACGCAGCCCGACGTGAAAATATTTGATTACATCAAAGGTATTTACAAACCTACCACTGTTATTTACGATGGCGCTGTTGGTTTAGCCGGTAATGTTATCGCTAAGGATGGCACCGCAGCAATACGAATTGTAAAAGATGATTTTTGCAGGCAGCTTATCCAAAATTTTAAAAAGCCGATCGTCTCGACATCAGCAAATATTTCCGGCTACCCACCTCCACCTGTATTTGCAGATATTGACAGCGCAATAAAAAACGGTGTTGACTATATAGTGCAACACCGCCAGGATGATTTAACGCCTTCGAGTCCTTCTGCTATTATAAAGTGGAAGAATGATGGCGCTCTCCACATCATCCGTTCCTGAATTAATTTATAAAGTAAGCCCTACACCCAACTGGATGCTTTGGTTCTTCCATTTATCCTTGTTATCAATATCATTCACATTATTCAGCCCTATCACGTAACGACCGTATAATTTGAAGTGGGATATATTCAATTGCACACCGCCCAGCATACTAAAGTCACCGCTTTTAAAAGCGTCTTTTCCATTTTGTACGAAAGTACTGCTCTTATTCACCAGGATACCAAATTGAGGGCCTGCCTGTAAGGTGATCAGTTTACCGGCATTATAATTTAATAATAAAGGAATGGTCAGGTATTTTAACTGCACCTTATTTAATTTATTGAACTCGTATACAGAACTGAATTTGTCGGATGTATCTACATTTACCTGGTTAAATAATACCTCTGGTTGAATGGCGAATCTATTACCCAGGCCAATGGTGGCAAAGCCGCCGATATGATAGCCGTAAGTAAATTTTTCTTTGAAGGTTTGGCCGCTTATCTTGTTCATAGTAACACCACCTTTTGCGCCAATTTTAAAACTTTGGGAGAAAGCACTAATGCTAAGGATGCTGATCACAGCGGTTAATAAGAGTTTTGTTTTCATAAATAAATTGTTTAGTTGTTGTAATACTATTCAACTAATATGCCAACGCCAAAAAAGGCTGCCTAATTTTTTGTTAAGAGACGGTGAATTAGAATCAACACAATTTTAAATGCTATTGATTTCCAGTTTACAGGAAAATACGGCAGGACCGGTTCTTACGAAACCGCCGCATTTTTTATAAAATAACCTTCTTTAGAAAGACAGGCCAGCTGCTATAGAAAATATAGCGCTTAATCTTTTTGTGGTAGTCTGCGGCAGGTAGTAATCCAAATAAATATTGGGCTGTAAAAAGAATTTACTGATGCTGTAAGTCAGATCAAAAGATGCCGCTACGGATTGCACCTGGAGTTTATTATTGGATTCCACTTTTTTTACCTGGCTAAGTTTACGGAACCGGTCAAATAATTTATTGGTATGCGTTTGGGTAAGTTTATCACTTCCAAAATTCAAAATCAATGATGGCACGAAAGCCAGCTCATCATCTTTGGAGAATACCTTATAAAAATTAAAGTCGTGTTCTATATTTCCCGAAAAAGAAAAATAACTGCTTTTATTTTTGGTAGAATCTTTACCGGTAATAGTGGTATCCCCTCTTGGGTTTAGTGGCCGTTTGATAACTACGGTAGCCAATTCTACCTCCTTATAATCACCGTCGGCGAAGCCCAGAGAAAGCCCGGGTTGGATTACCCCTTTGGCTTTTTTTAAATACCCGTAAATATCATTTTGATAGAGGGCTTTTGTATTGTATTTATTTTTATCCGAAAGGTACCTGGTATAAGAGAGTCCCGCGGCCACTGCATCGCCGATATAGTCATACCCCGCTGTAACACCGGTTTGATATAATTCTATTCGATGAGCAGTATCATTGGTTAAAAAACCTGTGACACCAAAACTGAACCCGGTTTTAGTACGGTATACAATGGAAGGTGTAAAGATCAACTGCTTGTCAACACCAGTAGCATTGGCTGCATTATTATGTGAACTGAATGCGCCATTACCGGCACCAATACTTATGTCCACTGAATTTTTAGCCGGCTCTTTCATCAACTTTAAAAATTCATCATTTTCCATCATGGAGTCTAAAGACGCTTTATCTTTTTTAGAAAGCGAATCGGTTTGGGCATGTACAAGACAAAATGCCGATAAGGCTATAAAAAACAGCAGGTAAAATTTTTGCATACAGGGAAATGAGTTTATTAGGACTTACTAATTCAAAAATAGTTTAACTATCAGTAAAAATGTATCCTATAAACGTAAAGTTTGCTATTTAAATTGTTTTACCAGCATAAAGCCCTACCTTTGCGCCCAATTATTAATAACTGAGAATTACATGACATGCTCAGTTGCTGTTGAAAAGGGGATTGCTGCAATAAGTTTTAACACTCACTAACAACCGCTGAAGGTCCCGCCCAATTGCGGGAGCTGACAGGGTTCTCCAACGGCCAAAAGCATGACAGCCCGGTAAATGATTTGCCGGAACAAACATGTGGCTATCACAAAACAAATTTAAATGAATGCATTTGAAGCCTTAGGCTTAAACGAACATTTGGTACAAGCTGTTGCTGACCTGGGTTTTGAAACTCCTTCTGAAATTCAGCAAAAAGCGATACCCGTACTTTTATCTGGTACAACCGATTTTATCGGCCTTGCACAAACCGGTACTGGAAAGACAGCGGCTTTTGGCTTACCACTTTTACAATTAATTGATCCTTCCCAAAGGCATGCGCAGGCGCTGGTGGTTTGCCCAACGAGGGAATTGTGTTTGCAAATAACCAATGACCTTGAAAAATATAAGAAACACAGTAAGAATATTTTTACCGAAGCGGTATATGGCGGTGCATCTATCACCATGCAGATCCGCAACCTGAAAAAAGGTGTGCAGATCGTTGTTGCCACACCTGGCAGGCTGATCGATCTTATCGAAAGAAAAGCCATTGATCTGCAAAAAGTAAAATATGTGGTACTGGATGAAGCAGATGAAATGCTGAACATGGGGTTCAGGGATGATATTGATTTTGTATTGAAGAATACGATCAACAGGGAAAGCATCTGGTTGTTTAGTGCTACTATGCCTCCGGAAGTGAGGGCCATTTCTAAAAACTACATGGAAACGCCGAAAGAAGTGACTGTGGGTAAAAAGAATAGTGGCAATGTTAATATCGATCACCAGTTTTTTGTAGTGCCGCAACAACACCGTTTCGAAGCGTTAAAAAGATTGATAGATTTTAACCCCGGTATGTATGGTATTATTTTTACCCGTACAAAAATTGATGCACAGGAAATAAGTGAACGCCTGGCGAAATCGGGCTACGAGATCGAAGCATTGCACGGCGACCTTACCCAACAACAGCGGGATAAAGTAATGGGCCGCTTCCGTACCAAAAGTTTACAATTATTGATTGCTACCGATGTTGCAGCAAGAGGTATTGATGTAGAAGGCGTAACACACGTGATCAATTTTGAATTACCCGATGATATGGAAGTATATACCCACCGGAGCGGCCGCACAGGAAGAGCCGGTAAAACAGGTATCTGCCTTTCCATATGCCATAGCAGGGAAACATTTAAAATCAAATCCCTGGAAAGGATGATCAATGCCCAATTTCATAAAGTTGATATTCCATCAGGTAAAGATGTTTGCCGCAAACAGTTTTTCCATTTTATGGATACGCTGATGCAGGCAGATGTAAGTAATGGCGATTATGAAACTTATATGCCCGACCTGATAGAAAAATTTGCAGGCGTAAGTAAAGAAGAAGTACTGCAACGCGTAGCCGCTTTGGAATTTGACCACTTTTTAAAATACTATGATAACGCGGAAGACCTTAACAGGAGCGATGTACGCAGTGACAGGAGACAGGCAGCTTCGGGTGCTGATGCAAGAGATGGCAGCAGGAAAGAACGCACCGACTTCAACAGGCGTGATAATGGTTACACCAGGTTGTTCATCAACCTAGGTACAAAAGATGGTTTTTACAAAGCCAGCTTTTTACAATTTATCCTGGATGAAAGCAATTTAAAGAAAGAAGTACTGGGTAAGATTGATATGAGGGATATGAACAGCTGGATCGAAATTGATAAGGCAGAAGCCGGCAGGATGATTACAGCTATTGATGGTAAACGTTACAATAACCGCACCATCCGTATGAATGAAGCTGATGGCGGGTTTAAACGCCCCAACGATGAAACTAGCGGCAGCGGCGGTACAAGGGAAAGGAAAAGGACCTATGCTCCAAAAGAAAGAAGAAGTTTCAGGTAAGCTTTACTTTATTATACGATCCCCGGCATTTAACCGGGGATTTTTTTTGTCGTATTTTTTAAATAAAACAGCGAGATGAGGATGAGCCCATATAAAAAGCTACCCACCGCAGCAATAAATATATCATTAAAACTGGAATGCTGTTTATCAACCAGCAGGTGCACCGCAAAAATTGCAAAGCTGAGCAGTACGAGGCTTAGCCAGTACCTTAGCTTATTATTGCTTTTCGGCAGCTCTTCTCCCCTCTTCATTTTAAAGATAAACCACCATACATAAAATCCTCCGAGCAAGGAGGTAACTACCTGCAAAATAAGGTACATGGGAAACGAATGTTTCCATATAATAATTTCATTAAAGAAAAAGCTGCTTCGTTTGGCAACAGCACCGTCATAATGTGTAAACGCATCTAAAAAAATATGAGAGGCAACGCCGATAAGTACCGAAAGAAAAAAAATGCGCTTATGCCTTTTAAAATAATTATTCCAGTTAAAAGAAAGCAATGTTGAAAATCTTTCCCGAAAAAAATTTGGTGAATGCATTACCAGCGGATCTCTTACAAGGTTATGAAAAACAAAAGCCAGCAATAGGGCTACAGGCAGATCAAATACTACTAAGCCTAACCAGGTATGTGCAAAGCATTCCGTTTCCCGCAGCCGCAATAAAAATTCTAAATCCGGAACAATACTGCCCACGATAAGGCCGGTTAATGAAAACCATTTTATTTTTGAATTTTCAAAAGGCAAAACAATTGCAGGATGTGAAAATGTAAAAGGCATATGGTGAAAGGATCAGCTTATGGTTTTAATGAATAATTTCAGGGGCTATTTCCCGGTACAGACTTCGACCATCCGCAATTTTAGTGGCTTTAATAAGAATTTGTACCAGAAAATGAAACACCATGTTTGAATCTTGTGCAAAAAAATAATATTGTGAAAGTACAATTATCCCACAACTAAAGCCAACAGCGAATAAAACCGTTGTTTATTATTATATTTTTCGGCTATTGAAATGATCAACATTGAACATTGCTACGGAATGATCACAGGTTTCGTTCTATCACAGCAAAATATGCAGCGATAACCAGCTGCTGTTTGGTAGTCGCCCGGGTATAAAGGAATATCTTATCACCATTAAAAAATGGTTTACTTATTGCCGCATACATCGTATCATTTTTTACTAATTTCAAACCCTGGAAATTATTATTCTTTGAAATAATTGGTTTAAGCAGAAAAGTTTTGTTGTCTATTACCAGCTCCCCAGTTGCCATTAGCTGAAATTTAATATTTTCAAAACTAAATGAGCTATTATCAAAATCCCGGGAATATATTGTACCCCGCGTGGTATCAGCAAGGTGAGTATCACTTGTCTCCTGAGGAGACTTATTTGCCTTTTTCGAGAAAAGATTAACCACTGAAATAACAGCTGAGCGGCCGTGATGCCTGATTATTTCACTATGATAATAATGAACTGTGCACGTATCAGAACCCACTCCAAATAAGAATTCTTTTTCAGAAGTTGGTCGTTCAATTTTATCTGCCCCGAAGAGAATTCCACCGTTAATGGTACTGTCATTATAGGAAATGTTTAAGGTACGGCTGGAATAAACACGGTAATCCAGGAATTGCAAAAGTTCCATATTCAGTCCCGGAAAGTTAAATTTTGAAGAGCGGTTATTATTCCTGAATTCCTCCGTCATGATGATATCCTTTGGGCTACACCCCCACACAAATAATAAACAGGCAGGTAAAATGTATAACAGGCAAAGTTTTTTCATCAACTAAAATTAAATATTTAAGAGAATAAGTTAAAAAATATTTCCTAGTTTGTATTTTCTGACTCAGTGAGAATGAGTATAAAAAAAGATAAAAATATACTAGCGTCAACTTAAATACAAAGTAGTTACTTTCCAATACATGAAAGTAATTTACATTGATTATTAATAGTTTATAAATTTAAGGTACAAATGAGGTATATATTATCCAAATTAGAATCATTCGCTTCATACTTTGACTATAGTTTTCGAAAACAGCAGCCGGTGTTTAAAGCTCCTGAATGATCTGCTCTTTGAATTCCATTTTTGATTGTTTTGGAGACAACCTATTACAGGATTATACAAGTGTCCTCAAATTGCCACTTTCGTTAATTCATTTAAAAACTCCGTGCTGCTTAAATATACACAAAATTTAAAAGCATTATCGCCTGTTTTTGCAAAGGTAACAAAATTTGTCCTGGAGTTTAAGCCACAGATAAGGTATGTGTGCCACCCAGATTTCGTTAGAACGCTTTGTATGGCAATAACTTTTCGGCTTGACCGTAGTTTATGTCTTTTATTCAGGATTGGCCTTTATTCCGATGGCGTTACTGGCAGGTGAATATTGATTAACCGCACAACGGGTTATAATATATTAAAATAAAAGCGTTACGCTTTTAAAAACTTATAGCATGTTGGGCATTTTGAGGTGCTGGTTGAATGCAGCCATTACTAATTCCATTTTTATATAAGTCATATAACCATATATTGAAGTTGGTTAATTAATCACCTGAATTGCTTCTGAATCACCATCTAATTCCAGTACAATAATGTATTCCATTTTTCCTGCAAGTTTTAATAGAAGCATTGCTGTAAACGTACCGTTTCCATTTTCAATGGAAATATTTTCACCTTCAATTGTATATGCTTTCACAATCTTTCTATCAGGAATATTTTTTAATGTAATGGAAGCAGTATCTGTTTTAATTACATGCAGGTAAATTTTATTTCCCTTTCTTGTGGTTGCATAATTATCATTGGGTTGATACGGACCGCCCCAAGTATTGTAAATGGCTTCACCATTTATTTTCAGCCAATTGCCCATTTCTTTTAGCCGTGTTGTCTGCCTTTCTTCAATCCTGCCATCTGGCATTGGGCCCACATTTAATAAAAGATTACCATTGCCGCCTGCTGTTTGAGAAAGTATTTTCAGGCATGTTGTTAATGATTTCATGTTATCATTAGACTTCCACGACCATTGATTGCAAATAGTAAAACAACTCTCCCAAGGAATTTCTAAATTCAGCCGACCAACTGTTTGCTCTGGCGTGTCATAATCGCCAACCACTGCAGTATAATCAATTTTCTTATTTTCAACACCTGCCATTTCTTTCCCCAAACGGTTATTAATAATTACATCAGGGCTTAATTTTTTTATGTAGGCATACATATCTTTTGCCATATCAAGTGTCCATGGGCTTTCCCAGTTACCATCAAACCAAAGCATGTATGGATTATAATTTGTGATGAGTTCTTTAAGTTGATTTTTCATGTAAATAATGTAGCGGTTCATATCTGCTTTAGGGTCTACCGCTGACTCCTTTCTTGAAGAATGAATAGGATAATCAGGATGGTACCAATCCAACACAGAATAATAAATACAAAATTTTAAACCTTGTTTTTTACAGGCTTCATTTAACCCACCAACAATATCTTTTTTATATGGCGTGCTCATAATATTATAATTTGTGTTAGCGGTAGGCCACAAACAAAATCCATCATGATGGCGTGCAGTAATAGTAAGATATTTCATGCCCGCATCTTTTGCTGTTTTTACAATTTTATCTGCATTAAAAAGCACAGGGTCAAACTCTTTATACAAACTATCATATTCTGCTATGTTCACCTGGTTATCGCGGCTCCAGCCAATTTCAGTACCGCGTAATGTTACCGGCCCCCAATGCACGAACATACCGAAACGTTTATCCATAAAGCCTTTCATTACGGCAGAACTCGTTTTTGTTTGGGTATTTGCTGTTGCAAAAGTTACAAGTAATAAAAATGCTGATATTATTTTTTTACAAGTCATCATTATCGTTTTATATTTATTGTTATTGTTATTGTTTACCCTGTTTTCTATAACATTCGCGCATGCTATGAGCGTTTATTTTTTATTTAAATTTATATCATATACACAACCGTCTTCACCCGCAAAATCTTTTAAAATAATTTCTCTGATAAAACTTCCCATTTTTTCGCCGGTAAAATAATTGGTTACTGTACATGGTCTCTTTATTGGGATATGAAATGTTTTAGCTGCTTTTTCCCAATTCAATACAACTAATTGTTTTTTTGAGGGGGTATTTATCCATCCATAATTAAATTCATCCGAATCGAATGCTGCGGTAATACCGGGTACGCTGATCATTTTTTTAAGTATGGCTAACCTGTTATCGGGGAGCATAGAAATATCATCACCGCTTAGCAAAGCTCCACCAGTAGCATATAACAAAGAAGCATGAAACATATATTGATTTTCAGGAAGATGGCCAGCGAGTAACAGGCAATCAGGATCGTTCCACCATAGCTTATTGTTCTGCCAGCTACGGTAAAGATTTTCCAGGCCGGTATGTTTCATGTTATCAAAATCTACGTCAATATCCATTGATGTACGGCTACCGGTTACCAAACCAAGCGAAGGCCACATAGGCTGGTTGCAACCTAATATGTATGCATTTTTTCCGGCGCCTTTTACAATGGCTTTCATTCCATCCCGATAAGCCTCTGTACGAGTAGCGCCCTTTTTATAATAAGTGGCACCATGTATAGCACCCCAATAATTTGCATCAAGCTTAAAATAAGTACAGCCCCATTCATTGCGCATGTTTGAAAACAATTGCTCAAAATGTTTTTGTACGTTGGGATTTGTGCCATCTAAAACATACCATGGAGCCAAGCGCCATCCGCCAAAACCTACTTTATCGCTGCGTAAAGGATTACCAGTGCTATCTTTTAATAACCAATCTTTATGCTCTCTATACACCATCGAGTTGGTATCGCAAATAAAAGGGGCAACCCAAATAGCAGGCTCAAAACCTTCACCCTTAATTTTTAATAAAACATCTTTAATGCCGCCATTAAACGATTTGCCTACACTTAACCAATCGCCCATGGTGGCCTGGTAACCATCATCGATCTGCACATATTTTAATTGTGGGGCCTCTTTTTTTATGGCAGCCAGATTATCATATATATTTTTGGCTTTTACGCCGGGGCCAAAGGCCATCCACGAACTCCATCCTGTAGGAAAAGTTGTTTGAAGGCGTGGATGATTTTTTTCGATGGCTGTTGCAAGATCAGCAAATAATACATTCCTGTTATTACCCTGTTCCATAAAAAAATCTTCCAGTTGCCAGGTGGTACCAGCGGGCATTTCAAGATTTTCAAGGTCCATGACAACTTTTACAGTTTTAGCCGATATATAAAATTTACCGATAAAACGGTTGGCAGAGCTAAAGCTCAGTAAGTATTGATTGTGGGCAGAAGGCGACAGGTGCAAAAGATTATATATAACCCTGTAACCTGACGGCTCCGGCAATTTATAATGGTCCCTATCTGTATAAAAACCTAAATCTTTGGGCTTATCTAATGTACCGCCCGTTTGCGATAATAATTGAAAACCTTCGGCATACATGCGTGTAGTATCGGTAAAAAGTTTATCAGCGCTAAACAGTATAATTTCTTTTAGTTTTACTACTGATGAAGCATTATTGGTAATAGAAATTTTACAATTGTTGCCATCCCATTTCCTGACAATTTTTATATCGGAAGAAATACTTCCATTCTGCAAAACAGCCAAGGGCACTGATTTTTTTATGCATTTTACTACAGACAAAGTTTGTGAATTTGAAGCAGTGCTAAAGCAAACAGCCCAACACAAGCAGAAAAGTACAATTAAGTTTTTTTTCATAATAATTATAGACTAAGTGATTAAAAGAGGAATATCATACTGCTTATAATAATGCTTGTGGGCTGTAATTTTCAAGCCTCCTGTTGCAATAGTCTCCTTAAAAATTCTCTTCCCATATACCATAGCATTAAACATTGGTTTCTGCAGTATTAACGCCGCCATCTAATTGTGAGGTCACTTCGAAAATATCGTAGGCCTCTATTCCGTATTTTATATAGCAAATATCCTTCTCATAGAAGTTAAACAATTTGTTTATTTCATTTCCTTCTTCATCTTCGGCAGATGTTACTGAACTGATATAATTAATAGCGAATTCCAATGGATTGTTTTTTGTTTTGGCCTGAACAGTTGCCCATTCAGATTTACCCTCTTTGTTGACCGCCCCTATTTTGAAACTAAATGCTATCTCTGCCTGTAGATTTTCGAATAAAAAATAAGGATTCTTAATTGTAGTGTAATGCATATCCATAAATTCAATTTCCACGTACCGTTTTCAAGTCTAATCTCATCCATAAAGGATGGTCCTGACGCCTTATTTAATCATACTATCGGCAGCATCATAATACCTTTCGTCATACAAGTCATTTTTCCAGCCCGTAGCAATAGATCACAAACCTTTTTTAGGCTCTTCCACAATTGCCTGGTTATGGATAGAAAAAACCGTTGTATAATTTTCCACCTGTTTAATGCAAAGCCTTGTTTGTATTTTCCCAAATTAACAACAGAATAACTGTATAAAAAAGTAAAACAGATTTAAACATATTACTATTTTGGAATAATGTAAGAGTATCCCTTATTTTAGCAAATTAATTTTAAATGCTGCAGCATACTTTGAGGGATATTTTTTCACCGCCTCAATGATCAATCCTTTTTCTCCCTGCGTCCATTTTATCTTTTCCTTACTTCCTATCAATTCAATGGAAGCTATTTTTAAATCTGTATTTTTCGAAGACAAAGAGGCGATAGAAATTTTTTCCGTTGGTATCGCTAGCGTAATAGCATAAACGATATTCAATTTTGAAGTGAAGCGAATATCTGCTGAGGTAAATAGGCCAATTTTTGTAACCGCCTGATCGGGCTTTTTATTTGCCTGATCTGCAATTTCATTTACCACAGGGCCTTCTCCAAATACTTTCCACGGCCGGGTACCATAAATTGCTTCTCCATTCACACTTAACCATTTTCCCATCGCCAACAATAAATCTGCCTGTTCCGGGGGAATAGTGCCATCTGCCTTTGGGCCTACATTGAGCAGAAGATTTCCGTTTTTACTTACGATATCTATTAATTCCGTTACCAAAAATTGCGGCGTTTTATAATGGTCGTCCTCAATGTATCCCCAGGATCTGTCTCCCAACGCATCGTCCGATTGCCAGGCCAATGCCCTGATCCCCGGCTGAGCTTCTCTCTCCATATCCAGTACAGCAGCACTGTCTGGAAAAGCAATATTTTTATAATTGAGTACTACTTCTTTATCCCATGTTTTCGCCGTGTTATAATAATAAGATGCAAACGATTTAAGATATGGCTTAAAACTTGGATTGTCCAGCCACCAATCGAACCAGAATACCTGAGGATGATACTTATTTACCAATTCAACGTTCCGTAGTAGCCAATCGTTTAAAAACTCTGTTCCTATTTTTGTAGTTTCCAGGGAATCTTCTCCCCCCGCTGCAGGGCCGTAAAGATCTTCATATTGTGGATCACTCACATCAGATTTAATCAAGCGTCCATTATGAAAAAAGTACCAATGCTCCGCCCTGTGAGATGATAATCCGAAGATCATTCCCTCTTTTCGGATTGATTTTGAGAGTTCCTCAATAACATCCCGGTGGGGACCCATTTCTACCGAATTCCATTTGGTAAAGCTTGATTTATACATTGCAAAACCATCATGATGTTCTGCAACAGGAACTACATATTTGGCACCGGCCTGTTTGAAAAGTTTTGCCCACGCATCCGCATTAAATTTTTCCCCTTTAAACATCGGTATAAAATCTTTATACCCAAATTTATCCTGGGTTCCGTAAGTTGCCAGGTGATGTTTATAGGCTGCCGAGCCAACCTGGTACATATCATTGCCATACCATTCTCCATAAATTCTTCCACCACCGTAAGCCGGAACGGCATATACACCCCAATGAATAAAAATCCCGAATTTGGCATCCCGGAACCATTCAGGAATTTCATATTTTTTTAGCGACTCCCAGTTTGCCTGGTAAGGGGTTTGGGCCGCTAATCTGGCACTGCATATCATTAGAAAAGCCACGACTATTATTTTTCGGAATCTGTTCATAAAAAGAATTTAAAGTCTAATTTATTTTCTAAAAGTAGATTTAAGGTAGTGAATAGCTGTTTAAGTAAAGAGAATGTATTTTTATCAAATTCTAAATTTTCTACTCATGACTTTTGAACCGACGTAGTTTTTTAAAATTTATTTTTATGAACATTCGTTCTTCTATCCCACAACATTAGATATCCTAAAAGATTATCTTTCACCACTGCTGGAAAAAAAGCTCTATCAGCAGCATTTAAGGTACTCTCAAAATTTGGATAAGGCAACCGGAAAGGCGGGTAGTGTATCAGTTTGAAATTTCATGCTTATTCTTGATTTCCTCCTAACCACGGAGGGTAACCGTCTTTTGCTATTTTGTATTCTTCCAAATCCATATCGGTTTTGCTAATTAGTACTGTTGCAATCTTTTTATCTGGGTTTCGCTCTCTTACTCTTCCTTCGTCTGTTGCCTTTGCAATGTTTGGGTCATACTTCAAACCGCTAACAGTTTCTATGCAAATATTTTGTCCATCAACAAGAACTCTAAATTTTGCTAGATAATAATCTTTCATGTTTATTTATTTTTATAGGTTCTTCTTTCTTTTGGTGCCTCAATGGGAACCAGGTTAGCAATATCTTCAAGATCCATTACTCTTATGGTTAAACCTGCTTGCATCTCAGGGGTTACACTCAATGATGTATGAAGATAAAATGCTTATTGCTCCAACGTCCTGCCACCTTTGCAGCAAATCCCCATGTTAGCGGCTGTTTTTCTTCTTGTCAAGTCACTACTTTTTGTCTGCCGTAAATTTATTACCGTCCACCTCTTTCAAAAAAGTTATTAGGTTAGTAAAATAGTTTTGCTGGTCGTCATACATACTTAAATGACTTCCATTTGGGCATATGTATGTTCGGCTATTAGGAATAAGCTTTCCTTCTTTTATCAAATCGTCTGGACTCATTTCATCATATTTGCCACCAATAACAAGAGTTGGAACTTTAATATTTGGCAGCCTATCCCACATATCCCAATCTTTAAAATTTCCTGTTACGTGAAATTCATCTACTCCTTGCATTTGAATATATATCGTTTGGTTGGCTTTTTTAAATGCTCTCATCAATGGTTCGGGCCACTGTTCAAGCGGTAATCTGCATACGCACTGTGTATACAATTTACTCATCATTAAATTTTGAAACTCTGGTGTGTTATAAGCTTTCAGTTTATCAAGTGAATCATAAGTCGCTATGTCCTGCGGTGAAAGAATTTGCTGTTTTAACTTGGCAGTATAGTTAACATAACTTTTACTACTTGCAGTCATATTAGAAAGTACTGCAGCTTTTACATGGCTTTGATATTTGGCTAAATATTCCATTGCCAACATGCTACCCCAAGAATGTCCTAACAAATAAAAATTTTCTAATCCAAGACCTTTTCTCACTTGCTCTACTTCTTCTACAAAACGGGGTATATTCCAAAGTGTAGTGTCAGTTGGAATGTCAGAGTTACCAGAGCCCAATTGGTCATAATAATAAAATTCAATTCCTTCTTTAGGTAAAAAATCTTCAAAGCATTCAAAATAGTCATGGGTAAAACCTGGTCCACCGTGTAAAAGCAAGACTTTTATTTTACCATCACCAATTTTTTTTGTCCAAACATCATACTTTCCATCAACTTGTATCATTTTAACACCACCTGTTTTCACTACATAGTTTGTGTCTTTTGAATTTGACGTTGAGGTATTTTCAACCGTTTTAGGCGATTGATTGCATGACAAAATGCAAATTGTAATTAAAAGTGTACTAATTAGATTTCTCATTTATATTGTTTTGGGTTTTAGTTTTAGAAGTGTCGTGCAAATAGCAGCTAACGTACAGGGCTTTGCGTTGGTGGAGATCATTGCTGAGTCCGCCCGTAACCAAAGCCCAATAAAATTACTAATGATGAAGATAACAAAAAATGCCAAATAGAATTCCGTCAGCCCGATATTAGCTGATAGCGAATTTATGCTGAAGATTACAACGTTATGCCCCACTGACGCAAAACACGTGTTGGCTGCAGTTTATTTAATTAAGCAAGTATTTTTTTGGTATTGTTGATGCTAAGCAAAAAGCAGTATAAAATATACTACTTTAGCACAGGAATATTTTTTATGATTCTAATTGAATTATTTTAAACAGTAAAAATATTTTAAATGAAGATAATTATTTTGCTCACCCTCCTCGCTTTGATTGCATCTAAAACAGATTGTCAAGTTTCCGCTGCTGATTCCGCTATCATCACTATAAAACAATTGACAAACCAATGGTATGCAGCTGTTAAAAGTAGGGATTCTGTCGTGATCGACAGAATATTGGCCGATGACTATACAGTAAATGCTTCATGGCCCAAATCGAAATGGATTAATAATGTTCTTCATCATTTCGAAATGGATTCATTTGAAGTTGCTGCGGTTCCTAAATTTTCTTACTATGATGATGCGGTCTTAAGCGAAGGTAAATTGTACTGGAAAGGAACTAAGGAGGGCAAACCTTTCATGAATGCTGAGTTCAGGGTAACTGATATTTGGGTATATAGGAATGATCATTGGCAGATACATATGAGATTGCTTCAATTTTTTAAGAATAGATAATCGCCTAGAATAAACTGGTGTGATTTTTTTGAGATTAACCTAATTGCAGCCAACGTGCAGGGCTTTGCGTTGGTGGAGATCATTGCTGAGTCCGCCCGTAACCAAAGCCAAATAAAATTAATAATGATGAAGATAACAAAAAATGCCAAATAAAATTCCGTCTGCCCGATATTCGCTGATAGCGAATTGTAGTTGAAGATTACGTCAGGCCCCACTGACGCAAAATCTAATGGTGGTCGAAGTTTTAAGTTTTACTGACTGCTTTTGGATTAACTAATTTAAAAGTATATCCGGCCTTATTAGATTAATAGTGTACCTTGTCCATATTCGGCAAAAGCTTCTGGTAATCATTCCAACTCAATTCCCCCGGTTTCAATTCTTGCAGTTGCTTTCTTTGAGTATTCAATTAATTTATGCTACAATTAAAAGTAGCATTGAACAAGTTATCCTTTCCTTGTTTCTCATCACTCAGGAAAACAGCATGCAGGACAATGGCTATTAAATTCATTTAAAATGAAAATTATGAAAAAAGTATTTTATCTAATTAGTTTACTGGTATTAATATTAACCTGTTTTTCTGTCCATGCACAAGTGTATAAAACTTGGGCCGACACCGTGAAGCTAAATAAAGAATTTACAGACGTAAGTAATGATATCGTTAGTCTGAGTGCAAAATTAGCAATAGCGCAGAATAATATGCCTGGGTACCGGGCTAAGGCTGAAGCAGCGGAATCGAATGCAAAAGACGCAGCAGTAAACAGTAGTGCTCAGGCAGACAGAGCAATTAGCGGAAGTGTAAAGGAGGCAAGAAGCGCAAAGCGGAAAGCTAAAAGAGCTTACAATAAGGCAAAACATGCCAGATCAACAAACAATGATGTAGGTAATCAAGACGATAAAATTGCTTCGCTTACTGGTCAATTGGCTAAAAAGCAAGAAAGACTTGAACAATTAACTGCTATGCGTCTCGCCATTAATGCACTGCCTCTACAGCAATGAGAAGGAATGTGTAATAATAGTTAGGACAGTTGTGGACCGGTTGCGTTTAAAATTTCTGCCAACGAGCAAGTATTGCTGTAGGGAGGGGATTCATTGCTGGTCAAGCCCCGGAACTGAAGCCGGTTAATAAACTAAAGTACAATTTAACAACAAAAAGTCAAATAGATATTCGTCTGCTGGAACCGCTGCTGATAGTGAATTACAGCCGATTGTATCAACGCCCTGCTTACAGGATACTTTTGTTGTACGCAGGGTTATGCGGCTATAAGTAGTAACACTTGATTTATGTTTTCTACTTTACTGAAATTGTCATGTAAAAATTTTTGTTGATGAAAGGGTATTCAAATATCCTTAAAATCAGTTTTTAAATATCCGGTAAACAGGTAAATCATAATACAGCGCCATACATTCGTTTAATTTAACAATTTGACCACTTCGCGGCAGCAATAAATTATTAAATATAGAATAGTTAAAAAGACCGGACAGCACGAACGTAGTGAAGGGAGCGCTTTCGGTAGTTCATCTGGTCACCATTAGAGAAGTTCTGATACCATGCAATATAATCGTTGTACTCGGAAGAACTCCAATAGATGCTGTCAGCAAAACCGCCAATTGCAACCCTGTTAAGGTAAAGTTTGTTCAATTCATCTCTACTTGGTAAATACCAATCATTATAACCCCCCATTACTAAATCAGCACACAATTTGGCTGCATAGTTTCCGGCTTCCTGGCTGGCAACAATAGTATTGGTATTTTTATTACCAGCGCCGATTACTGTATCTGTTGCCCCCGTTGTTATGTTTGCTCCGTTATACCATTGTATGCTGATACTTTGATCCGATGAAGCTGCTATCAATCCATGTTGTACTTTGGCATTGTAGCCCGGATCTCCAGCTTGTAAAATGTATGCTACAATACCTCCCCCGTAAGACTGACCTACAACCACAGGAGCATCTTGACTAAAACCATTGTTGGTTTCTTTGTTGGTCTTTTCGGGAGTGCGTCCGTATCCAAAAGTTAAATACCCTTTAGTTTGTGCAACTTTGCCATTTACTATATATCGTGCAAATTTTGTTTTTAATCCAGCAGCAATAGACATTTCTTTAATTGTTCTGTCATTATCCGCCCCTGCTTTTGTTACATTTCCATTTTCGTTAATCAAAATATTTACTTCCACAGTTTTTTCGTTGCCTGCTATGATGCGTCCAGCATATTTTGGCTCTATCATTACTTTTCGTTGCTTGTTAACCAATCCTTTATCCAATATATTTGAGGCTTGATGTGCATTTACTATGCAAATGGGAAGTATAAGTAAAAAAAATAGAATTATTTTTTGCATAAAAATTTTATTATAAAATTGAGTTTATAAAAGCATAAACCAATACCCAATACAGGGTATTTTGCGTACAACGTGCAGGGCTTTGCGTCGGTGGGGTTCATTGCTGAGTCCGCCCGTAACCAAAGTCCAATAAAAAAACTAATGTTGAAGATAACATAAAATGACAATCAGAATTCGGTCTGCCCGATATTAGCTGATAGTGATTTGATGTTGAAGATTACAACGTCATGCCCCGCTGACGCAAAACCTGATGTTAGCTGCATACCCTTTCCTATCAGTCAATCTAAATGTCGTTTGAAACTACAAAACAAAAAATTTTGTTTTGTGTGAAATGGTGTTGTGTGGTCTTCTGTTATGCAACGTACTTTGTCAAACCCATTTTTAAGTTCTGTTGTCAAAGTTTCTTCGCTGTATTTTTTTATTGAAAGTCCGCTACATTTTTCTGGCCCGTTGTCTGAAAATGTACCAATTGTCAAATAACCATTAACAAATTTTCTTGCTGTGTCCATATATTTGGCAACTTGGTCGCTTGTTGTTAGAAAATGAAAAGTTGCTCTGTCGTGCCAAACGTCAAAAGTTGCATCTGGCTCAAATTCTGTAATGTCGGTAACAACCCAATTTATTTTTTTTGCTTTGTCGCCCAAACGTTGTTTAGCTTTTTCAAGAGCTTTAGCTGAAATGTCAAGGACAGTAATATTTTCAAAACCTTCGGCAAGCAAATAGTCTGCAAGTTTGCTGTCGCCACCACCGATGTCTATAATTTTTGCAGCCTTTGTCAAACCGAAGGAATGAATAAAATCAAGTGAAGTTTTCGGAATTTCTTGCGTCCAACTTACTTGGTCAGGGTTTTTAGTTTCGTAAACTGTGTCCCAGTGATTTTGTATTGTCTTATCCATAATACAAAGGTCTAAATAAAAAAATATTCATTGTGTGACAAATGTTGCAATGGGGCTGCAGCTAACTCGTAAATTAACGTAACTCTCAAATTTGACGCTTGCATATTTATGATTCGTAAATATATACATAATTTTATTAAACATTATATAAGAATCGTTTTCGCGTATACTTAATTGTTTAATACAAAATAATCTAAAATACGGGGGGGGTTATTCAGCCTTTTTTAACCCCATTTAATTTATTGAGTTCAATAAAGAGATTTTTTACAGAAAAAGCTTATATTCATAACCCCTTATATTGTTAACTTAAAAATTCTTTTATGATTTGGCATCTTATTTTAGGCGGAATTGCAGGATTTTTAACAGGCAAAATAATGCGTGGTGATGGTTACGGAATTATCGTAGATATTATTCTTGGATTGATTGGTGGTTGGCTCGGTGGTTGGCTTGGTGGAAAATTAAATATTCATCTTGGTGGCAGTATTGGTTATTTAATCACTGCTGTAATTGGAGCTGTTATTTTAGTTTCGTTAGTAAGGCTTATTAAGAGACGATAATAATTTAAGGTGATTTTTTATTCTTCTAAGTGTAAACTGGAAAATCCACGGAAATTTACCCCCTTCCGCCACGCTGATTTAAACGTAAATATGAATAGCAAGTGTGGGTCAGCTTTGCTGGAATTTCCACTCATTGTTACGATTCCTTGTACGGGATGATTTGACATTCCGAAAGTACCTGCAACTGCGGCTATATTTTCAGGAGTATTTCCTAAATAATGCATAGCCAATCCTGCAGCACAGTATTGGCTAAATTTCCCTATTTGTGTAACTTTATTTTCCAGAGTAAGATTTTGTTAATATGAAATATTAAAAACAGAATTTCCTATTTTACATTGATATTAAATTTCAAAAGTATTTTTGGTAAATGCCTGTCTAAATTATCAATGTGCCTGATAACTTCAATTGATAATACACGTTCCTTAATTAGAAGGCTATAGGACGAAGAAAGCATCTCATTTTTCAAGAACACAATTTGTTGCCTTATTTTTTAACACCAACTCCCACCTAATTGGCTTCAGAGTAATTTCTACTGGAACCATGAAGAGTTGCATTGTGGATATCAAACTTCTCTGCAGCCTGGTATTGCATACACTTTGTTCATACGTTGTAATCGCACACAATCATCCTTCCGGTAATATTGCACCCAGTAAGTATGACTATGCAATAACCAATAAAATCCAAGAGGCATTGAAACTGATTGATGTTGATGTTTTAGATCATTTTATACTTGTACCAAACGGGTATATTTCCTTTGCGGGCGCCGGATATCTATAATAAAATGCTTGTTTTTCTGAATATTTATTTCTTTCAGAATTTAGAAATTATAAAGCAACTGTCGAAAATAATCCTTTCTCTTTTAGAATTTGGCATCCAAATAAGGCTTTTATAATGCAGGCAGATCATCAATCAGTTTTTGTATACCTTTACAATGTTTAATATTTACCGGAGTTAAAAACAATTCCAGTACTCCCTTATTAACCAAAAATATTCAACGAAATGAAATTTTCAGACGCGGACAAGCAAATGTTAAATAAAGTACCCCAAATCACTTTGTATTTCTGGATTATAAAGATCTTGTGTACTACTGTTGGCGAGACGGGAGCAGACTATTTAAACACTACCCTAAACCTCGGACTCACCGGCATATCAATAGTGATGGGCATTTTGCTTTTCATTATTCTTTTCTTTCAATTCAGATCAAAAAAATATGTTCCCTGGATATATTGGCTTGCCGTTGTACTCATCAGTATTGTTGGCACTTTAATAACGGATAACCTGACAGATAATTTAGGTGTGTCGCTTGAAATAACAACAGTTGTCTTCGCAATAGCATTAGCAATAACTTTTATCATATGGTATACAAGCGAGAAAACACTTTCGATACACAAAATAAATACTCGGAAAAGAGAAGCATTTTATTGGCTCGCAATTCTATTCACTTTTGCTCTTGGAACAGCCGCCGGAGATCTCGTTGCGGAAAGTTTTAAATTGGGGTATTTGTTATCCGCAGGAATATTTGCAGGGGTCATCGTCATTGTCTTTGTTGCTCACAAATTGTTCAGGTTAAATCCAGTGCTTGCTTTCTGGATAGCATATATATTAACCCGTCCGCTTGGCGCTTCCATCGGTGACGAACTTTCACAATCTCGTACCGATGGTGGTTTGGGATTGGGAACAGTAATAACTAGCGCTATTTTCCTAATTGCGATCCTTGTTACTGTTATATATTTGACAAGAACAAAAAAAGACGTAATTGTTATTGGTGATTAGTTTCTTTCGAGAATATTAATAAACTGATTTTATTGCCTCTTAGATTTCAAAATCCCCTGATTCCCTGCATATTTCAATAATGGTTTACCTCCAAACTGCCATTCAAAACCGGGGCGAAAAAGAATGGCATTGTTATTATCATAACTAACTCCAAGTGAAAAGAGTAAATCTTTCCTTAGATAATATCCGTACCCTAATGCGGCAACTGTTTCACCACCAGAAAGTTCTACATTGGTGGTATTTGGATTAATTGGGATCACCCCTTCAGGGGTTTCGCCACCTCCAAAAGCAGAAGTATTTCCATAAATCTCGGCAAATAGAATGCTTTTCGTTTGAACGGTGAAAATTGTACCGAGTGCGTAGTTAAATAAATTAGTTGCAGCACTACCAGCGGGTTTCCCGAGAAATGTATAGCTTAGATTAGTACTTGTGTAAAACTTACCAGTGGTTTTACTCATGATCAAGAATGGAGTATAATCGGTTTTCCCTGTTCCTATCAAACTTTTACTGGCAGTTGGTATTTTTATTTCCCCGGAAACAGAAATAGAAGGTAACACTTTTTTTTCGGAAACAATTTGATAAAACAATGTCATCTCCAGATCACCAATTCCATTTGCATGTGGTCCTATCTTAGGAGCAATACTCGTAAACACAACGGGCTCAACGAGAAGGGTAAATTTCTTCGAGAGTCCATACTCGAGTGCTAATGGCAATGCCGTTTCAGTTCCTTCTCTTGACGTTTGAAATTCCAAACCTGTTCCCATTACAAATTGCCTGGGCATTAAGGGCCTGGATTCTTCCGTTTCTAAAACCTGTCCAAATAATTGTGTTTGCTGAAACGCAATAAGTATAGTGGAGAAAATAATAATTTTTCTTATCTTCATTTATATAAATTTAAAATCTTAGATTAATTTAATTGCAAAATTTCATTGATTGTCGAAAAGGTATTAAAAACAGGTATGAGTTCAATCATAATTAACAAGTGATGTCACCAATGTTGTGATAAATAACCATTGACCTCATAAATGTTTTCGGGAGGTCAATGGTTGCAGTAAAAAATTGATAATAATCTATTTTATTAATCCTCTGACTTAATAAAGTTTCCTTTTTCATCAAAAATTATATCCTTCCTGTTTACTTCTGCTTCAAAAGTTATTTTACCCTTCGCATCTGTAACTTTTCCAGCCTCTGTAATTTTCGCTCCTTTATAATGTTCTTTTACATAAGTAATTATCGATACAGGAAGTTTGTTTACAGGCATTGCTTTTACAATTTCTATAAAATCGCCTGTTGGGGTAAATTGAACGGAATTATCTTCGCCGGATTTTCCTCCCCAGTTCGCCTCATAATTACCCTTTTCCTTTTCCCATGAAACTTTGGTTGCCTCTGGATATTTTTTTGACAAGGCATCCCTTACTACTGCCGGTACAGTTAACTTTTCTTTGCCTTCGCCTTTTTCTTTTTGCGCGAATGACGCAGTACTTAAAGCAATAATGAAAACAAAACAAATAGCTTTTTTCATGTTTTTGATTTTAGATGATTAATAGAATTTCAAATATAGAAGCAGAAATTGAGGAAATTCTGAAGGAATAAAGAGTATTTCAAAATTAACATTAAAATATGTTTGGAGAATAAAGCCATACAATTACTAAATAGAACATTTATGCTAATAGACTGGTAATATCGCATCGTTTAATCAGGTGCTTTTTCCCAATTTTGGTTGACGTTATCTTCCCCGATAAAATCCACCGCCTAAATGTTAATGCTGATATATTCAATAATAAAGCTGCCTCCTTCAATGTCAGTAATTCTTTTGTCTGAATTACTTTAATCTGATCCTCATTAATAAAAGCCTTAGGTGTTTTATTAATTTCACTTCTAAGCTTTGCTAATGCAATTTTAGCGTCTCTTTGAGTAAATCTATGGAAACGTCTAGCGCAATCAATAGAACACGTTTTAGACGTGGTTTTCTTCGCTATAAACTCATTTTTACAATACTCGCAGACTTTTATAATTCTAATATTACTACTCATGGTATTTGTAGGATTCGTATGATTTGTATTATTGTATCATTGTGTATCATACTGTATCGTTACGTATCATACTGTATCAGTTTTTACACCTTTTATAGTATAAATTCCCTACTTTTTAAAATAGTAACCAAATAAACGACAAGTAAAATACTAATAAAGGCAAATAAATAAGTACTAAAAGCAGATGTATACTTTCTAACAAAGTGAGAATGAGAGTAAAAGCAGATAAAACTATACTAACGGCAACTAAAAGCCGAAGTGGCTACTTTCCGATACAAAACTGGCTAAAGATTAAATCAAGTACCGTTTCATTGGTAATATCGCCTGTAATTTCAGAAATAAAATGCAAACACCTTCGGATATCGAGGGACAGCAAATCCCCGGGAATAGTATTATCCAATCCTGATTTAATTTCTGCAAGTGCGTGCTGCACCTGTTGCAATGCTTCATAATGGCGGGCATTGGTAACAATCGTATTCTCGGTATTGATATTTCCTTTTATTATTTTATCAACGAGTTGTTGTTTAAGAGCAGGAATGCGCTGCTGTTCTTTTGCTGAAATAAATAAAACATTTTCGCCGGCGAATTTTTCAACAGCGATAGCTTCGCCCGAAAGATCCGTTTTATTGCCTACCAATAAGCAGTTCTTATTTTTTTCGCTGATCAATGCAACAGCAGTCTGCAGTTCTTCAACGGTTTCTGTATTCACATCAAAAATATAGATCACTTCATCCGACTGTTCAATCTTTTCCCTGCTCTTTTCGATGCCTATCAGTTCTATGATGTCCCTGCTGTCGTCGCGTATACCTGCCGTATCAATCAACCGGAATAATATCCCATCGATATTGATCACTTCTTCAATAGTATCCCTCGTGGTGCCGGCGATCTCACTTACGATGGCCCTGTTCTCATTAAGCAATGTATTGAGCAATGTGGATTTACCTGCATTAGGCTTACCTACAATAGCTACGCTCACACCATTCTTAATAACATTCCCCAATTGAAACGATTGCAGTAAATTATTAGTAATATCACCGGCGCTGGTTATTAATGTATAGAATTTCTTCCGGTCTGCGAACTCCACATCTTCCTGGCTAAAATCCAATTCCAATTCTATCAGTGCCGAAAACTGGATAAGTTCTTCCCTTAATTTTTTCAGAACACCGCTGAATCCTCCACGGATATTGTGTAAAGCAGTTTGTTGTGATGCCGCCGTGTTGCTGGCGATCAGGTCTGCAACAGCTTCTGCCTGGGTAAGGTCTAATTTACCACTTAAAAATGCCCGCTGGGTAAATTCTCCCGGCTTTGCAAGCCTCGCACCGCGGCGTATGCAAGCTTCTGCCACCTGCTGCTGTACATAGGGACTACCATGACAACTTATCTCCACCACATTTTCACCGGTATAACTTTTGGGGCCTTTAAATAGTGATACTACCACTTCATCAATAACCGTATTACTTTCTTTGATCATCCCCACGTGCAGGGTATGAGATGGCCTGGCAGTGAGATCTTTGGAAGGGAATAATTCATTTACGATAGTGATAGCATTTTTACCACTCAACCGTATTATACCAATTGCGCCTATACCGGGTGGTGTGGCTATAGCAACAATGGTATCATCCCATCCTGAAAGATTATTTCCCATGCTGCAAAGATAATTATTGCTGCTTTGAATAGCGAAGATGTTTGTTGCCGGCAGCTCTCTATTTTTTCCGGTTTAATGACGGGCTAAAAGTAATTTCTTATCCGTATCATTCATTTCGTCGATAAAATAATGTTTGATATTGTTGATGGTTACTTCATCTGCCATATCCACAAAGTTTTTAAAGGCAGAAGCCTCACCGGGTTTAAGGATCAGTACCATATCATCAGCAGTACCTTTTGCTGCTGCAACAGCTTTTAATTTTTGCAACAATATTTTTCTTATACCGTCGGTAGTGAAAGCCGTTTCTTTAACCAGGGGATTATTTGCAGGCATACCTTCATAATAAAATATCTTATTATTTTTATCCAGCATTACGGTGAGTACACTGGTTTCGCATAAAAGCGTTTCGTCGGTAGTTGTATCATTGGGTGTAACCAAATTCATCGCAGTAGGTTTTGTTAGCGCAGTAGTAAATACAAAAAAAGTAAGCAATAAAAAACCCAGGTCAACCATTGGCGTGAGGTCTACCCTTGTACTTTTTTTATTTAGCCTTTGGCCTTTTTTGTTCGCTGCTGTGGATGTTTGTATTTCTGCCATAATAATTAGTTTTTGTAAAGACATTAAATAAATTGTTTTCCATAAAGGATTACAAAAAATCCTCCGCTGGCGTTGGATGAAGTACAGTGATTTATTATTTTATTGTGGCGCCACTACGAAAGTGATCGGTTGCCGGTGATAGGCATTTACGATATTCCCGTTTTGCAATGCCGGGGTCCAGTTTTTTGATTTTTTTATCACCCGTATCGCTTCCCTGCAAATACCATAACCTGGATCAGTTTCACAAATGATATCACTTAAACTACCGTCTTTACTTACTACGAATTTTACTACTACCGTGTAACTGCCTTCCGGCGCATCGTTGCTGGCGGGCGTTTCAGCATCAATATTTCGTTTCAAAAAATTATTCCAGTCGCCATCAAAAGCTGCTTCCTTTTCTACTTTGACAAATATTTTATTCTCATCTTCCCCTTTATTCAATACTTCAATAGTACTGCTGCCTTTTGGTTCATCAATGGGTGCCTGTATTATTTGAGTAGTATTATCAGTGATCTTTGTTTCGGTACTGATAGCCTGGTTATCATTGATATCCTCTATCTTATCTTCAGGCTTTACATCATCGTCTTTTACAATTTTGAGCGATGCGATAAATTTAACCTTGTTGAGTTCAACAGGGGGCAGTGGTTGCACCGTTGGTGGTACAACAGGCGGTGGCAACTCTTTTTTTAATTTTGCCATTTCCGTATCTACCACGTCAATGGTCTCGCTTTTCCCTTTACCAACAAAATTGGCAAAGACAGAGCTAAAAAAAAATAACAGGGCAACCAATCCCGTTATCAATAAAGATTTTCTAATCCTTTTGTTGTACGACATTCGAAGATCGTAGGCTCCGTACTTTTTATTCTTACCATCAAAAATAATATCAAGCACGTTAGCGTTTAAAATTTTATTTGTATCCATAATAATTAGTTTGTTATTTAGATACAAAATGAAAACAGTTCCACAAAAAGAATATTTGAAATACGCATCCTGTTTGGATTGTAAAAAACCAACGGGTGAATAAATTTCAAAAAAAGGCATAAAAAAAGCCTCCCCTAACAACGGGAGGCTTTATAACTATTTAATTATTTTTACTGAGCCTGCACCAGGAATGTAATGGGCTGGCGGTGGTATGCTTTTACGTTACGACCGTTTTGAATTGCCGGGGTCCAGTTGCGGGTTTTTTTAAGTACCCTGATGGCTTCCTGGCATGTACCGAAGCCAGGGTCATTTTCGCAGGAGATCTCACTTAGGCTACCATCTTTACTTACTACGAATTTCACCGTTAGAGTATAGGTTCCTTCACCAGCACCATTGTCCATAGGCACATCACCGTTAAGGTTCTTTTTTAGAAAGTTAACCCATGCTGACTGGCCGCCTGGAAATTCTGCTTCTACTTCCACCTTGGTAAAAATCTTTCCTTCATCATCAGGAACTTTAGGTACTTCAACCACACCGGTACCTTTATCTTCAACAGGAGCCTGTACGATCTGTTCTTTATTATCGCTCTCTACTGTTTTGGTACTTATCGCCGCGTCTTCCTTGATCTCCTGGATCTTTTCTTCAGGTTTTACCTCTTCATCTTTTACGATTTTGGGAGGAGTAAATTTAACCTGGTTTATTTCCGGTGGCGGTGGCGGTTTGGGTGGTGGTGGTGGTGGTACAACAGGTGGTGGCGGTTCCTTTTTCAGTTCAGCCATCTGCGTGTCTATAACATCTATAGTGTCTGCTTTTCCTTTGCCAATTATATTTGCAAATACAGAACCCAAGAATATTAATAGTGCAATTGCAGCTGTTATCAACAAGGCCTTGGTAAGCCTCTTGTTGTAAGATCTACGGAGATCATAAGCACCATACTGTTTATTTTTTCCATCGAAAATAATATCGAGGATATCAGCGCTTAAAATTTTATTTATATCCATTGTAATAGACTTTGTTAATTAGATTCAAAATTGCAACAATTCCATAAGTTATTTACCACCTGGGTTAGCTTCTTCTGTTTTTTGAATAAGCATCTCCTCCGTGGGCGTAATATCCACTTCGGCATAGTGCCCGGGAGGAACATTGCTGATAGTCATTTCGTCCAGGATATCAATGGCATTCTTGAATGTAGCATCTTTATTGGCCTTAATGATGTACATCAGGTCGCCAATGGGGGTATTATTCGCTTTTGTGGCTATTAATGCCCTTATTTCCTTGAACGTAGAACTTTTAAATTGCTGGCTGATTGTTTCAGGAAGCAATTCTCCAAAATAGTAGAACACATGGTCATCCTTACCCAGTAACAATGTCATCGCACCTGAATTTTTTACTTTCAGCTGATTATTCGGGTCATCCTTAGGTTCGTTCATCGCCATACCTTTTGGTGTGCTCATTGTAGTGGTGAACACAAAAAATGTAAGTAATAAAAAACCCAGGTCAACCATCGGGGTAAGATCTACCCTGGTAGATAGTTTTTTTGGTTTTTTGACGCCGGGGCCTTTTTTATGGCCGCCACCCGACGATGTATCCATTTCTGCCATATCAGTACATTTTTTATCCTTTAAAAGGACAGTTAATTAAAATTATTTAGCTCCATCTGCTTTAGGAGGGTGCATACCTAATTCCGAATCCGCAGGAATACCTTCAGGGTTAGTAACGATCTTGAATTTAAAAATATCGGCTTTTTTAAAAGCCTGCTTTATATTTTTAAAAGCAGGATATTTTGCGGCGTTATCACCCTTTACCAACAAATTAAGGTTATCCATATTTTCCCCTCTAAATGCATTGGCCACACTTTTTATCCAGTCTGCCAGCTCATTGTTGGTACTATCGCTTGGTATGCCGTCCATTTTATTGGCAGAAACTCCTTCACTCATATCAAGATAACTTTTTAACTTGTTAAAGGGCATCCCGATAAAATCCTGCTTTTTGAGTTTGGCAATTTCCGCGCCTGTTAATCCTAAGCCTTTTGTAGTATTGATATCGTCGATAATCGCGTCCTTATGCTTCCTGTCGTTAAGCATTAAAAAAACTTTCCCGTCTCTTCCGAGGGTAACCACAATGGCTTCGTCTTTAACAACTTTTGTTGATACCGAAGTAGGTGTAACTACCGGAACTGCTTCCGGTGGTTTTGTTTTTGTTGCCAGGATAAAGAACGACAACAGTAGAAAAGCCACATCACACATCGCCGTCATGTCAATGTTGGTGCTCTTACGTGGTATTTTAACTTTTGGCATTACTTGAAAATTTAAATGATTACTTTATAGATGCAAAACAGTGCTGCTTCCATACAATTATTTGTACAGGGAAGCAAAACTTTGTGTTAAAGTAAATCCTGATTCATCGATGCCGTAAGTTATTCCATCAATTTTTGTAGTGAATATATTATACATGATAATGGAAACTGCAGAAGTACCGATGCCTAAAGCGGTATTGTACAAGGCTTCGGATATACCTACAGACAATTGTTCTGCGGCAGCACCACCACCACTGTCGGCACCTAAGTTACCGAAGGCACGGATCATGCCCATTACCGTTCCCAACAGTCCTAACAGCGTTGCAACAGAGGCAATGGTAGAAAGGAATACGAGGTTCTTTTCCAGCATTGGCAATTCCAGTGAAGTGGCTTCCTCAACTTCTTTCTGGATAGCCATTACTTTTTGGTCTGTACTCAATTCCGAATTACCGATCATGTCTTTGTAACGGTGCAGGCCAGCTTTCATTACATTACCAACAGAACCTTTTTGTTTGTCGCATTCTGCAAGAGCTGCATCAACATTTTTATTGGCTAAATGATATTGCACTTTGCGGATAAAATCTGCATTGCTGCCTGTACCATTTGCTTTTGAGATCGTTAAGAAACGCTCAATAACGAAAGTCAATACGGTTAAAAAACAACCGATCAGGATGGGAACGATGATACCCCCGAGGTACATTTTACTCAAAGCAGTTTTAGGTTTTTCGTGACTGGGCCAAAACCATCCCGTTCCTGGTTTTTCGAAATTTGAAGAGGCTCCCAGCAAAAAACGCCAAATGATGAATCCAACAATAATACATATTATCGGAGCTAAAAGAGAAATTGCATTACCTGATTTTTTTACCTGCACAGACGCTGCTGGTTTTACAGATGGATTTGTTACTGCCATGACATTCAATTTTTAGTTAGTGAAAATGTTAATTTTGATTTTGTTAGTTAAGCTTGACTGCGCAATTCTACTAAAAAATATTATCAAACAATCAATTTTTGTACACATTTTTATATGTGAACACACAAGTTAATAAAATAATCGAAAGCAACAACTTAGGGAATAATTTTTTTTATTTTTTTAATACTGATGCCGGTTTGGGAATTTTACATAAAAAATCAAAATCCCCAACTGTATTATTTATTTACCTTTTATCCCTAAATCCTGTTATTTTACCAGCTATTCAATATTTTCGTTTATTAATATCATCCATTAAAATAAAACCAAAAACATGAATCATTGCATTACAAAATGCTGCGCTGTATTTTCGGCTGCTTGCTTTTCGCTTTCGGTTGCAGCACAGGATAAGCCTGCAACCCCGCCGGCAAACCCGGGAATACCTGCTGCCAGCCCGGCTAAATCAGGGCCCAAACCTTACAAGGAGGTTATAACTGATAAAAGCAGGACCACCAAAGGCTTATTTACAGTGCACAAAGTGGAAGACAGGTATTACTTCGAATTACCCGTAAAATTATTGGGACGGGATATCCTGGTAGTGAACCGTATCTCTAAATCTTCTATCGAAAGCCCTAAAGCATTTGGCGGGTATGCGGGCGACCAAATCGCGGAAGCTGTGATCCGTTTTGACAAAGGCCCTAATAACAAGGTCTTCCTAAAAAATATCTCCTATAATGTAAACCCTTCTGATAGCAGCAAACCGATGTACCGTTCGGTGCTCAACAGCAATATCCAGCCTATCGCTATGGCATTTGATATTAAAGCATTTGCTCCCGACAGTTTAGGGAATGGTATCGTTATTGATGTAACGGATAACATTACCGCAGATAACGAGATCTTTGGTTTTGGCGCCGGTGCAAAATCACAGTTCCAGGTCGGCACTATACAGACTGATAAATCTTATATCGTGGGTGTAAGGCCTTATCCCACCAATATAGAGATCACCACCGTAAAAACATTTTCTAAAGCTTCCGGACAGCCGGGCCTACCGGGTCAGCCACCCAGCCAGGCTACAGTAACCCTGGAAATGAACAGTTCCTTATTGATATTGCCTGAGAAGCCAATGAAATCAAGGCTGTTAGATAATCGTGTTGGCTACTTCAGTACTGGCTATACAGATTTTGACGCTAACCCACAGGGCGTAAAAGATATCAACCTGATCGCCCGCTGGAGGTTAGAACCAAGGCCCGAAGACATGGATAAATACAAACGCGGTGAATTGGTAGAGCCCGTAAAGCCTATTATTTTTTATATCGATCCTACCACACCAAAAAAATGGGTGCCTTACCTGATACAGGGTATCAATGACTGGCAGGTGGCATTTGAAAAAGCTGGTTTTAAAAACGCGATCATGGGTAAAGAAGCACCAACAAAAGAACAGGACAGTACCTGGAGCTTGGAAGATGCCCGCAACAGCGCTATTATTTATAAACCTTCTTCAGTAGAAAATGCTTATGGCCCAAGTACTGTAGACCCACGCAGCGGTGAGATCATGGAAAGCCATATCGGCTGGTTTCACAATGTAATGAAACTTTTACGCGACTGGTATATGATACAGGCAGGTGCTATTGATCCAAGATCTCACAAAATGATTTTTGATGATAAATTAATGGGCGACCTGATCCGTTTTGTATCCTCGCATGAAGTGGGGCATACACTTGGCTTACCACACAACTTTGGTTCTTCAGCCGGTGTACCCGTAGAAAATTTACGCAATAAAGCTTGGGTGGAAGCCAATGGGCATACACCAAGCATCATGGATTATGCCCGTTTCAATTACGTGGCGCAACCGGAGGATAACATTGCTGCAGCCGGTATCTACCCACGCATTGGCGAGTATGATAAATGGTCTATTGAATGGGGTTATAAATTAATTCCTGAAGCCGCAACTGCTGAAGATGAAGTACCCATTTTAGATAAATGGATAGAAGCAAAGGCAAACGATAAACGTTATTATTACGGAAGGCAGGGGCAACCCGATGATCCACGTGACCAAAGCGAAGCAATTGGAGATAATGCTATGAAGGCATCAACCTATGGCATTAAAAACCTGCAGCGTATTTTACCTAACTTACCGGTTTGGACAAAAGAACCTAATGAAGATTACACTGGTTTGAGCGAGATGTACGACCAGGTTACCGGCCAGTTCAGGAGGTATATAGGGCATGTGTGCTATAATTTTGGTGGTGTTTATGAAACCTTTAAAAAGAGTAACCAGGCTGGCAATGTGTACGAATATGTAAGTAAAGAAACACAAAAAGAAGCCGCTGATTTTATCAGTAAACAGGTATTTACCACACCCACATGGTTGATCAGCAGGGACATTTCCAGCAAAACCGGGAACAATCCAACAGTAACCATTTTAAGTTTACAGGAAGCCGCATTGAACAGGATGCTAAGTGTTACGACTATGAACAAAATGCTTAATGCAGAAGCCGCTATCGGCAGCCAGGCTTATACCGTAACCGACCTGTTAGGTGATTTGAAGCAAAGCATCTTTACAGAACTGGCGTCCAAAAAACCAATTGATATTTACAGGAGGAATCTGCAAAAATCTTATGTAGAAAGATTGGGTAGCATTATTAACCCCGCACCGGTACAGCTTATTACAATAAATTTTGGCAATGGGCCGGCGCCTGTAGTGGATACCAAAAAATCCGATATTATTTCTTACCTGAAAGGGCATGCAAGAGAATTGAAAGCAGCAATTGATGCAGCCGCTGCCGGTACTTCAGACAAAGCAAGCAAATACCATTTACAGGACCTGAGTGACAGGTTAAGGAAGATTTTGGATCCTAAATAATTGGAACATCCTGCAGGTAAAAAAAGTACATAAAGTATATAAAGAAAACAAGCCGCCCTCAATAAACTGAGGGCGGCTTCTTTATTATACTTTATGCTTTATTTAGTTTATCAACTTATCATTAACCTATTCATAACGCAATGCATCGATCGGGTTTAGCCTACTTGCTTTTACTGCAGGATATAAACCTGCGGCTAAGCCTACCAGTGAACAAACGAGGATGCCGCCAATTATCCATCCCCAAAGTAATACCAGGCCGGACTTTAAAAACAGGGCGATCAGGTTGCCGAGGATGATACCCACAACAATACCCGCCACTGCGCCCAATAAGCTGATCAATATGGATTCCCAGAGAAATTGGTTACGGATATCTTTTTTAGTACCTCCTAAAGCCTTGATCAAACCGATCTCCTTGGTTCTTTCATTAACGGCTACCAACATGATATTCATTAATCCTATTGAAGAAGCCAGCAGGGTGATCAGCGCTACACCGATGATCCCTTTTTCTAAAAACCCGAGGTTATTCATTAATGATGCAGCAATACTGTCGCTTTTATCAATATAAAAATTATCCTCCTCTTTTATATCCAGTTTACGGATGGGCCTGAATGCTCCTTTTGCTTCGCCTATTGCAACATCCATAAGATTGATGTCGCTTACCATCACTACTATTACAAAAGAAGAGTTTTGAGTTGCATATAACCTTCGAATGTTATTGTAGGAAGTAATGACCACTTTACCCGTACTAAAAAAAGCGCTTGACCCCTTATCTTCCAGCACACCCAGTACCCGGTAAGGAATATGATCAACGCTTACAATCTTATCTACTGCTTTGGAAACATTTTCGGGATATAATTTTTCTGCTACAGTACTACCTATTACACAAACATTACGCCCCGACTCCACATCTACTGCTGTTAAATTGCGTCCATAAGCGATCTTATAGCCATTTAACTCAAGGTAATTTTCATCCCCCCCGGTAACGTTGATATCAGGGTTAGTTTTTTTACGCTCATTATTTACAACAACACTACCTGCGCCCCTTACAGCGATACCTACCCTTGAAGGAAAGGCATATCGCTCTTTAAATGCTTTGGCTTCTTCGTAGGTGATCATTTTGCCGATACTGGAGTTCCTTTGTTTTAATGCAGACTTGTTGGATTTAACCACGTTACGCTGCGGGCCACCGCCAAACCTGATATTCTTATCTTTAAAGCGTACACTAAAAGCATTGGCGCCCATAGTTGAAAAACTATTGGTAAGGCTGTTGCTGGCTGCTTTGAGAGAAGTTAAAAACCAAATTAAGGCACAGATACCTAAAGCAATTATCGCAACGGTAATTCCCGTTCTTAAACGGTTACTGCTGATATTGCGCCACGACAATTTTATAGTGTCTTTAAGTGTCATTGCCAGTTTATTATACCTAAAGTTAACCACAGAAAGCAGTTGGCCGGGAAAATCTTTTATGAGCGGTGCAGCAAAACAGGTTGTGGCTGGATATTTCTATTATCACCCGTTTATCCATTCCTGCGTATGATCTTAATAGTATAACCAGTTAATGATAAGGTTGGGAAGGATACCCAAAATAATAATCAGGGCTGCGGTGATCACCAGCAAAACCTTGAATGCGGTACTGATATCTGAATCCTGGGTAGTTATTACATCGCTGTCTTTAAAATACATTGCCTGGATGATCCGGAAATAATAATAGGCACTGATTGCTGCACATAAAACAGCAAGGATCACCAACCATATGCTATGGCCATTGCGTACTGCTGCCAGCAGCATGTAAAATTTTCCAAGGAAGCCTGCAGTAAGCGGGATACCGGTAAGCGATAATAAAAATATCGTTGCGGTAAATGCCAGCACCGGCTGTTTTTTTGCAAGGCCGTTAAACCCATCAATGGTATAATCATTCATTTTTACCAGTATGGCAAAAATACCAATGGTGGCAAGGCTGTAAGCAGTGGTATACAATATCAATCCTTCCTTGGCCTCTTTATTTAATGCGAAAAGTGCAAACAGCATAAAGCCAGCCTGGGCGATACTGGAATAGGCCAGCATGCGTTTTACGCTTTGCTGAAAAACCGCGGTAAGGTTACCGATCAGTAATGTAGCTGCAGTGATGATCACAATTAATTTTTGCCATTGGGGCTGTATGCTGCCGAAAGCATTTTCAAACAACCGTACAAAAGCAAAAAAACAAGCCGCTTTCACAATGGTGGCCATAAAGGAAGTAAAAACGGTTGGGGCACCGTCGTATACATCAGGCGTCCAGAAATGAAAGGGTGCAGCGGAAACTTTAAATGACATCGACACCAGCAACAGCACCATACCTGCAGCGATCAATGCCGGCATTTCACCCGCTCCCATATTGATCTTATCGAGGAAGAATGAAGCAGTTGACGAACCGCCATATATCAACGCGATACCCATCAGCATGATACCCGTGGAAAAAGAGCCCATCAGGAAATATTTAAGCGCTGCTTCATTGCTTTTAAGATTGCGTTTATCGCTCCCTGTTAAAATATACAATGGGATGGAGATGATCTCGATGCCGATAAAAAGCATCAGCAGCGTGTTAAAAGTGGCAACGATGCCAACACCGCAAAGTATAAAGAATATCAGCGCAAAATATTCAGATACATGCATGCCTACTTTTTCAAAATCCCTGCCGTTCAATAAAAAATACAGCAGGGTGCATAACAGCATCACTCCAATAAAAGTGAGGTGATACGCTCCATTACCACTATCTGCGGTGTTCAACATACCCTTAACATCAATACCAGGTAAAGATTCCCTGTAATAGAGTTCCATACAGTTAGCAATGATAATGAGCACAAGCCCGCCTATCGCAAGATATTTGGGGATACTTTTATTTTTTATAAATGCTCCCGCCAGCATCATTACAATTCCCCAGATCGCTGTAAATATAATTTCGTTCATATCACTATCCCTTAAAAGGAATTATTGTGTTTTGTTATTAATTATTTTCCTTCACCGGCTATGAATGCTACTGCATCCTTTGTTAAATTAAATATGGGCTGTGGAAACACACCCACTAAAAATACCAGCACTACAATAAATCCCAATGCCAGTTTTTCATTCCAGGCAATTTCTTTTATAATTGCTGTAAGTGAATTTGTTTCTCCGTAAAAAACTTTTTGCACCATATTCAATGTATACACGGCTGCAAGTATAACACTTACCCCTGCAATAGCGGCATACCATACATTAAATTTAAACAGGCCATTGAACATCATGAACTCCCCTACAAAAGCATTGGTTAAAGGCAGCGCAATATTAGCCAATGCTATAACCACCAGCATAATGGTAAGAATGGGCGCCTTGTGTGCAATACCACCCAACTGCGATATTTTTCTAACCCCTGTTTGTTTTTCAACCAGGTCAATAACAATCCACAAGCCAATGATATTAATACCATGGCTGAACATTTGTATCATTACGCCCTGTATGCCCACCGCGTATGAAGAAAATATAGCTGCACACATCAATCCTATATGGGCAATAGAAGAATAAGCCACTAACCTTTTCAGGTCATCCTGTTTTATGGCCAGCAGGCTGGCATAGATCATTCCAAAAACTGAAAGCCCTATTACCAGCATCCTGTATTTCTCCACGGCAGCAGGCATAAATGGTACCAGCCAGCGTAATACTGCAAACACACCCATCTTAACCATGATACCACTCAACACCATCGTTACCGCGGCAGGTGACTGCTCGTAAGTATCCGGCTGCCAGGTGTGAAAGGGAAATATGGGCATTTTAATGGCGAATGCTGCAAAGAATAACCAAAACAGCCAGAACTGTTGGGGGAAAGAAAGCCGCACAGCATAAAAGGCATTCATTGCAAAAGAATGATCTGCTAAAGCTGTTTGGGGATTTGCCCCGGTTTGCAGGTACATATAAATGATCCCCACCAACATTAATAAAGACCCCGTAAAAGTGTACACGAAGAATTTAAACGTGGCCCGTATCCTTTTTTCCCCGCCCCAGCGGCTGCATAAAAAGTAAACAGGTATCAGTGCCAGCTCCCAGAAAAAATAAAATACCATGGCATCCATTGCTGTAAACACACCCATTAACCCTGCCTGTGATAATAACATCAGGCCATAAAAACTGCTGGCATTTTTATAGTCATTTTTATAGGTAGCAATAAAAATAATGGGGAAAGACAATGCCGTTAAAAAAGTTAACAGGTGCCCCATGCCGTCTAAACCGACATTAAAGCTGGCGCCTAAATAAGGCATCCATACATAACTGTCATTTAAACCGCTTAACTGCCTGTCTTTGGCGTAAAGCAGGCTGGCAACCGAAATAATTAAAGTAATAAAGGAAGAAAATAAAGCCACCGCTTTTGAATTCTTATCCTGCCTGATAATAAAGCAGATCAACCCGGCGATCAGCGGAGACCATATTAATAATTCAGGGAAACGTAACCCAAGATTTAGCATAGCTTAAATTCTTATTTCAAAAACAATTGTACTATAAATAATATTAAAATTCCAATTACCATCAGCAATACATAACTGCCTACATGACCGCTTTGCAATAAACGAACCTGGCGGCTGCCATAATTAACAGCTTTGCCTACACCATCCACAAAACCGTCAATGGCCTTTTTCTCCATTACATTATTGAAGAAGCTGGCCAGTGAATGAAGCGGTTTTACAATAACAGCATCGTAAATCTCATCCACATACCATTTGTTGGCCAGTATTTTTCCAATGCCTTTTTCTTCGACACCGGTTTTTTCGTATTTGCTGAATTTATTCCATGCATATAATAAAGCCATAAACGCACCAATTACTGAAACCGCCATCAACGCGTATTCAGTAGTATGACTCAATTCTTTTACAGGCGCATGTGCTTTTACGTATTCATTGGAGCCCGCAAAAACGGGTTCTAAAAATGCTTCCAGCCTGTGACCGCCATGCATAAATATTTCGGGAATACCTATCCATCCACCAACAACTGCTAATAAAGCCAACACCATTAAAGGTATAGTTATCGCAGCAGGGCTTTCATGAAGATGCTGTTCCTGTTCGTGTGTGCCGCGGAATTTGCCCGTGAAGGTCATAGCATATAAACGGAACATATAAAAGGCAGTCATGAAAGCAGTCAGTACGCCAACACCCCAATACAAAGGATTTTTTTGAAAGGCGGCCGCCAGTATTTCATCTTTACTAAAGAAGCCGGAAAAAGGCGGCATGCCTGCAATGGCCAAACAGCCTAACAGGAAAGTAATATGGGTAGTGTTCATGTATTTTTTTAATCCGCCCATATTCCTCATATCCTGTTCGCCACCCATAGCATGTATCACGCTACCGGCACCGAGGAATAATAAGGCTTTGAAGAAAGCATGTGTCATCACATGAAATACAGCGCCGGTATAAGCACCAACTCCCAAACCTAAAAACATATAACCCAGCTGGCTAACGGTGGAGTATGCCAGTACTTTTTTTATATCATTTTGTTTTAACGCGATGGTAGCGGCTAAAATTGCAGTAGCCAAACCCGTTATGGCTACTACTGTTTGTGTAACAGGCGCCAGGGTATACAAAATATTACTTCGTGCGATCATGTAAATACCTGCCGTAACCATCGTTGCGGCATGTATCAATGCACTTACAGGTGTGGGGCCGGCCATCGCATCAGGCAACCAGGTGTATAAAGGAATCTGAGCACTTTTACCTGTAGCACCTACAAAGAATAGTAAGGTAATACAGGTAATATCGAAAGAGGAAAGCTTAGTATATAAAGTAGTAAGTATCCCTTCACCTGATTCTGGATGCCCCTGGATACCAAAATTAACTGTGCCCAATTTGCTGATCAGCCAAAATACCGCCAATAAAAAACCTAAATCTCCAATGCGGTTCATGATGAAAGCTTTTTTAGCCGCATTATTGTATTGGGTATTTTTAAACCAGAATCCAATTAATAAATAAGAACAGAGGCCAACACCTTCCCAGCCAATGAACATGATGACATAGTTGGCACCCATTACCAGCAGCAACATCGAAAACACGAAGAGATTCAAAAAAGAAAAATATTTTGCAAAATCTTTGCGCTCTTCTTCATGCATATAAGAAGTGGAATACACATGAATTAAAAACCCTACGCCGGTAATGATCAATAAGAAAAGCGAAGAGAGTTGATCTACCTGGAAATCGAAACCAATTTTGAGCGATTCAATATTGATGAAATTAAAATAATGCGCCACATGCGTATTACCTCCTTTAACACTAAAAAAAGCATAAAGGCTGATCAAAAAAGAACCCAGTACCACGCCACTGCCAATAATACCCGAAAAGGTTTTCGACAGTTGCTTTCTTCCCAAACCATTAATTAAAAAACCCAGTAATGGTAAAGCCGGTATCAGCCAAACTATTTGTAAAACGTTGTTCATAATAAAAAGCTGGAAGCTGTAGGCGGCAGGCTGAAGGCTTTGTGCTTTCAGCGCTCAGCCCTACGCTTAATTCTTTAACCTGTTTAAAAAATTTACATCTACCGAATGTACGTTACGGTACATCATTACAATAATAGCTAATCCCACGGCTACTTCCGCAGCTGCCACCACCATTATAAAAAATACGAAGAGCTGTGCATCGCTGACTACAGATGGGGTTGCCTTGCCAACTGCGGTAAGCGCATGCATTTTAGAAAAGGCTACCAGCAATAAATTCACTGCATTTAACATCACTTCTATACACATAAAAATGATGATGGCATTGCGGCGGGTTAATACGCCAATGATACCAATGCAGAATAAAGCCACTGCTACACCGATGTAATATTTTATTTCCATAAACTTATAACTTAACGTATACCCCTACACCGATCGTTGATGATGCCGGTGCTACCGAAAAAATATCTTTAATTTTCTTTTTTGCCATCCCGTTAAACACATCCACTGCTTTGTAAGCTGCCCCCTTGGTTAAGAACTTCACAATTAAGCCCGTGGCAATTCCACTCAGTGAACCAATCAATGGTTTTTGATAATCCTGCTTTAAAGAAGATTTGTCGATTGCTTTTATTGCACCATATAATGCAATCGCACTTCCGGCATAGGATGCGATCTTATACACTGTTCGTCCTGTTCTGAATGTATTGAATAATTTTATTGCCTGGTCATTTTTTTTAAGGCCGATGATCTCTGCCACCTTGACGATCTTTGGAATCGAAATTTTTCCCAAAGAAAATTTAGGGGCAAAACCCCGCTGTACGTTGAGTACTTTACCCAATAGCTTATCAAGGTTTAAATTGTTAAGATCTATTTGCGCGGCAACTTTTGTAGATGCCATGCAGATGACCAGGCCCGCAATAATTAATTTCTTCATGTTGTTTGTTTTAGGGGCTACAATTTATTACTGTTCTTTTTTACTGATCACCACTGCACCTATCATGGCGCTTAAAAATAATACACTGCTTATTTCGAATGGCACCACGTAATCACTAAATAAAATCTTACCCAGGTTTTTAACCAACCCATAGCTGCCGGTTTGCATTTCCATCACGCCGCTGGTTTTTGTTATTGCAGCAACCATAACCAAAAATAAACCGCCTCCCGAAATCACCCCTGCAAACTGCAACAATTTATTTTTCTGCGGTTCTGCATTCACGTTTAGGTTCATCAGCATCACTACAAATAAGAACAAGACCATGATTGCACCTGCATATACAATAATATTCACTACTGCCAGGAACTGTGCATTCATTAAAATATAGTGGCCCGAAATGGCGAAAAAAGTGACTACCAGGTACAATACACTATGCACCGGGTTCTTCCTCGTGATCACCATTAAAGCACTGCCTATAGCCAGTGCTGATAAAAACCAAAACATTATTTGTGTAATCCCCATTATTAATTATTACTTTAAAATACTTATCATTTATTTTTTGCCCTGTTGCCCAAAGCTTTTTTATACGCTTCCGGTTCTTCAATTGGGTGAGGGATCAATAATTCTTCCTTATTATAAATAAATTGTTTGCGCTGAAAATCTGAAGGCGCAAATGTTTCACTTAAATAAATAGCATCTTTGGGGCAGGCCTCTTCGCACAAGCCGCAAAAGATACAGCGCAGCATGTTGATCTCGTATTTGGCCGCATATTTTTCTTCACGGTATAAATGCTCTTCTCCCGCTTTTCTCTCGGCGGCTTCCATCGTTATTGCTTCTGCAGGACAGGCAACTGCGCATAAACCACAGGCGGTACAATTTTCCCTGCCTTCTTCATCCCTGTTCAAAATTTGCAACCCCCTGAACACGGGACTGAATGGCCTTTTTTTCTCAGGGTAATTTATGGTCGGCCTCTTTTTAAAGATATGGCTGAATGTAATGATCATCCCTTTAAAAATTGCAGGCAGGTACAACCGCTCCATTATGCTTAATGGTTTTCTCTCTACCTGTTTCACCCTGTTCGTTAATGCTTGCATATATTAAAACCTTAAAGGTCTATTAATTATTTGTTTAAAAATAAAATTATACCGCCTGTTGCCAGCATATTTACCAATGCCAGTGGTATCAATACTTTCCAGCCCAAATTCATCAATTGATCATACCTAAAACGTGGTATTGTCCAACGTACCCACATAAACAGGAACAGGAAGCCTACCACTTTTGCCATCAGGCACAGTACCTGCAATAATACGGCCCATTGCCCGATACTGTCCTGCAGGTGTTGTTCATTTACAAAAGGAATATCATATCCGCCAAAAAATAAGGTGGACATAATTACGCTGCTGATAAACATATTGATATATTCCGCAAATAAATAGAAGCCCAGTTTCATGGAAGAATATTCTGTATGATAGCCGCCGATCAATTCATTTTCTGCTTCGGGAAGATCAAAAGGCGTACGGTTACACTCGGCAAAAGCACAAATCAGGAAGATTAAAAAACCCAGTGGCTGGTATAAAAAATTCCAATGGCCCTGTTGCTGTTGCACTACAATTTCCTTCAGGTCGAGGTTTCCCCTTACCATGATAAGGGCAATTAATGAAATGCCCATTGCCAGTTCGTAACTGATGATCTGTGATGCGGCCCTCAAACCTCCCATTAAAGAAAATTTATTATTACTTGCCCAGCTTCCTATCATGATACCATACACGCCCAGGCTTACAACACCAAAAACATATAGTATCCCTACATCAACATTGGCGATCTGCAAACTGATATCCCTGTTAAAGAAATGAATCTTATCACCCCATGGAACTACGGCGCTGGTCATAATCGCGGTAAGCATTGCCATGCAGGGCCCCAGGATAAATAAGAATTTAGAAGAAAAATTAGGAATGATCTCTTCTTTAAAAAAAAGTTTGATCCCATCTGCCACCGGCTGCAGCAGGCCAAAAGGCCCTGCACGGTTAGGCCCACGCCTGTCCTGTAAAATGGCAGCTACCTTACGTTCAGCAAAAGTTGCATACATAGCGATGAGCAATGAACCCATCACAACGATAAGTATCAATACCAATTTTTCAATTATCAAACCCATGTCAATTGCTAAAAGCATACTCCTGTATTAAAATAATTTTTATTCATTTGTTTCGCCGAACTGGCTCGATTCTCCTGCGCCCTCTACATGTTCTGCCGACTTCGCAAAATCCTGCATATGCGCCGGCCCGTCTATCCTGCTTAAATGCACGGCCGGGTTATTGACCTCACTTACATTATGGATGTTCATTAAAAGTTTGGGGTCACGGCCACCCATAACCTGTTTTATTGTTTCTTTTGGCATTACTAATCCCTCGTAATGTCCCTGTGCAATTACTGAATGGCGGTTGATGCTGGTGGGCCCTTCAATTACCCAGTCGTTGGTTCTCTTTTTATCAAAGCGGCAGGTGTTGCAGATCCAGCCGGGCTTGCTCGCAGCGCCCTGCAGGCCGTCGTAACTTTGTACTTCACCCCATTCATCTTTGCGTGTGGTTACCCTGTAAACCTCATCACCACGCAACCATAAAGTTACCTTACCACAACATTTTGGATTATCGCAATTGCGGTGGGCATCCACGGGTTTGGTAAACCAAACCCTGTTCTTAAAACGGAATGTCTTGTCGGTTAATGCACCAACGGGGCATACATCGATCATGTTTCCGCTAAAATCATTTTCAATGGCTTTGGAAATATAGGTAGATATCTCCGCATGGTCGCCACGGTCCAGGATACCATGTACCCGGTTATCAGTAATTTGATCAGCTACATAAGTGCAACGGTAACAAAGAATACACCTTGTCATGTGCAATTGTATATAAGGACCGATATCTTCTTTTTCAAAAGTGCGCCGTTTAAATTCATACCGCGTGCCCGCCTTGCCATGTTCGTAGCCAAGGTCCTGCAAATGGCATTCACCGGCCTGGTCGCATATGGGGCAGTCCAGTGGATGATTTAACAATAAAAACTCTACTACGCCTGCCCTTGCATCCTTTACTTTTTCACTGGTGATATTTTTAACGATCATACCATCCATTACGGTTGTACGACAGGAAGCCACCAGCTTTGGCATTGGCCTTGGATCAGCCGTAGAGCCCGCGGCAACTTCTACTAAACAGGTACGGCATTTACCACCACTACCCTGTAATTTGCTGTAATAGCACATTGCAGGCGGCGCTACTTCACCACCAATCCGGCGTGCGGCATTTAATATTGTTGTACCCGGAGCCACCTCGATAGAAATATTATCTATCGTTACTTTAAAGTTTGCCGGTGCTTCTTTTTTTATTTCTTCTGCCATTTTATAAATTCAAAAGTCAAAAATCAAAAGTCAAAAATCAAGCTGTTGATTGATTGGACTTCACTATTATTGAAGCAATGATCTTTGGAATTTCATTTGCTTCGTTTATTAACTCATCTATTTTAGATTTCGACACTTTTACAGTTTCACTTATAAGATAACGCCAATATTTAGTTTCATTAGCTGACTTAAGTGCGATTAATTGGCAATTCTACCAATCTTTCTTAAAACTTCCTGATTTTCCTTCTACAACATTCGATCAATTGAGGTAGCACTCCTGAACAGCTGATCAAACATGGAATGAAAAATCCTATCCTATTTGCATTGTTTTATAAATAAAATTACCTCTTTTCAAAAGTAAAAACCTTTGTTGCTTATCTTATAGGGCTTTTCATCTTCATTTAACTCAAAAGACACTATGAAATCGTCAACCGTCTTTTTGAATTTTTACTTTTGAGTTTTGCGTCATACTCCCAAAGCTACATGAATTGGATCGGCATAGTGCGCCAATCCATAATTCTTCCTCAAACATTCTTCAGGGTTCAGCACATGCCATTCAAATTCATCCCTGAAATGACGGATCGCTGCCGCTACCGGCCATGCTGCTGCGTCTCCCAATGGACAGATCGTGTTACCTTCTATCTTTCTCTGTATATCCCATAACAGGTCGATGTCTTTAATTTCTCCTTTGCCACTATCGATCTTCTTTAATATTTTTTCCATCCATCCGGTACCCTCACGGCAGGGCGAACACTGCCCGCAACTTTCATGACGGTAAAATCTTGCCAGGGTATAAGTATGTTTTACAACACACTGGTCCTCATCCAAAACAATAAAGCCACCGCTACCCATCATACTGCCTGTTGCAAAACCACCATCGCTGAGGCTTTCGTAATTCATTAAACGCTTTTCGCCTTTGGCAGTGGTTAATAATAAATTGGCCGGAAGAATGGGAACCGAGGATCCTCCCGGGATACAGGCTTTCAATCTTTTTCCATTGGGAATGCCACCACACCATTCATCGCTATAAATAAATTCCTCCACACTGATGGTCATGTCGATCTCGTATACGCCGGGTTTGTTTATATTACCACAGGCAGAGATCAATTTAGTACCGGTACTTTTTCCAACACCGATCTTTGCATATTCTTCGCCGCCATCATTTATTATGGGAACAACCGCTGCAATGGTTTCCACATTATTCACCACGGTGGGTCTTTCCCAAACTCCTTTTATTGCGGGGAATGGTGGTTTAATTCTTGGATTGCCTCTTTTACCTTCCAATGATTCTATCAAAGCGGTTTCTTCGCCGCAGATATAAGCACCTGCGCCACGGTGTACAAAGATCTCGCAATCGAACCCGGTGCCTAAAATATTTTTACCCAGGAACCCATTTTCTTTGGCTTCGGCGATCGCCAGTTCTAAAATATCCACGATCCAGGCGTATTCACCACGGATATAGATATAGCTCACATTACTGCCAAGGGCAAACGAAGAAACGATCATCCCCTCGATCAAATAATGCGGAATGAATTCCATCAGGTACCTGTCTTTAAAAGTCCCCGGCTCGCTTTCATCTGCATTTACCACCAGGTGTCTTGGTACGCCCTCGGGTTTGGCAATAAAACTCCATTTCATTCCCGTAGGAAAACCTGCGCCGCCCCGGCCACGCAAGCCGCTTTTCTTCACTTCTTCCACGATCTCTGCAGGCTGCATCTTCAATGCTTTCTCCACGCTGCGGTAACCACCTTCACGGCGGTACACTTCGTAACTGCGGATGCCCGGAATGTTTGCGTTTGATAATAATAATTTTTTATTCATGCCCCGAGCCCCTAAAGGGAAATTGATTGTGTTTTGTTAATATTTTTTTGACCAACATCTATTCTTTATTCAACTTTAGTGGCGTCGCACTCTTCAACTATATTTCTTTCCCAGGCTTTTATTTTAGCGCAGTTGCGGGCCTGCGACCAACAACGGCTAAATAAAATTTTACCAGTTGATTGCATTTTTGTCTTTAATAAAATTTATTCTTCAATTTAAAATAAGTGATATGTGCCATTATTTGTCTTATCAACGACAACAAAAATATAATCAACCATATATTCATTCTATTGGTATTCCAGGTATAGAAAATCACAATTAAACAGCAAACGGTAACTATATCTTTGAAAATTAATTCTCTTTTATCCTGCATTCAATTTAATATTAAATTTTTACCGCCTGCCTCGCAAACAACACCCATCTTTTACTTTTCTTCACCCATACTTCCAGTACTTTTAAATGAAAGTCAGCGGGTGTTCCTTTCAGTGTTGCACTGATAGCTGCAACAAAACGAACATTGGCCATATTATTATTTATCGACACCGTAATGCTATCTGCTGCAAAGCTTTGATAACTGATATAGCCGGTTTCAAAATCTTTAATAAGATCAGTTTTCGTTTGCACCCATCCATTACTGTGACCGTAACTCAATGCCTTATCCGTTTGCTGGTTAATAGAAACGATATTCTTATTGACCAGCGCCTGGTGAAATTCTTTCAACGTGACTTTGAGTTTTTCCCCGGCGTTTGATTGCGCTGCCACAACAATGCACAACAGCGAAAACAATATTGTAAAGGAACTTTTCAAATGGTGTATACTTTTTTATTGCACACTTACTGCCTGCCTGCCCATCAATTTCCATTCTTTCTTTTGTTTGATGAAAACCAGCATCATGGCAAAATTCAATTTTGTTACCGATCCGTCTTTTTTATTTTCATTTGCTTTAAACAAATATCTAACGATAGCCGTTTTATCTTCCATGAAAATTTTTATGCCCGATACCGCAGTATCAGAATAGCTGGATTGGTTGTGGCTAACGCCTTTGATCATTTCGTCACGGGTTTGCAGGTTACCGTGCGAATGACCGTAAGAAACCGTTTTTGCCAATAACTTTTCCAGGGTAATACTATCTTTTGTGCCAAAAACAGTATGGCTCAGCAAATAAGTTTTTTGGATGAGTTCTTTTTCATCCGTGCTTTGTGCAAAGGCAGATGCTGCTGTAAAAATTAAAACCGGTATGAATAATTTCTTCATTCCTTAATTTTTTAATGCTGCTGCATTCCTGCACTCCTGAATAATCGAATCTACTTTTTCTTTGGTTAAATGCTCACGGTAATTTTTTCCCAACTGCATCATTGGCGCATAACCGCAGGCACCCAGGCATTCCACGGTTTTTAAAGTAAACATGCCGTCGGTGGTTGTTTCACCAACGCCAATATTCAATTGCTGTTTGATGTAATCAATAATATTGTCGCTACCGTTCAGCATACAGGGTCCTGTGTGGCATACCTCGAACATATATTTACCAACAGGTTTCAAATTATACATGCTGTAAAAGCTCGCTACTTCATATACTTCTATTGGTTCGATATGCAAAAGTGTAGCTACATAATCCATTACAGGAACATCCAGCCATCCGCCAAACGTTTCCTGTGCTATATGCAGCACCGGCAGCAAAGCACTTTTCTGTTTGCCTTCCGGATAACGGGAAATGATTTCGTTTACTTTGGTAATCTGGTGTTCACTAAATTGTATCATACTAAAAGAAGTCAAAAGTTAAAAATCAAAAGTCAAAAAATAGCGTGTAAAATGCAGACCCTTTTTACTTTTTAATTTCGAATTTATTTTACTAAGCATCCAACTCTCCCGCTATCAAATTCAAACTGCTCATGGTGATCACGGCATCACTGATCATTCCACCTTTTGTTATCTCCGGGTAAGCCTGGTAATAAATAAAACAAGGCCTCCGGAAATGCAGCCGGTAAGGTGTTCTTCCGCCGTCGCTGATCAGGTAAAAACCCAATTCGCCATTCGCGCCTTCCACACTGCTGTATAGTTCGCCTGCGGGAATATCCGTTTCCCCCATGATAATTTTAAAATGGTAGATCAGCGCTTCCATTTTTGTATACACATCTTTCTTCTCCGGCAGGTAATAAGCCGGGGTATCGGCATGGAATACTTCAGCTTCCGCGCCTTTAAATTCCTGTACTTTTTGATATGCCTGTTCGATAATGCTTAAGCTCTGCCACATTTCTTCGTTACGCACGAGGAACCTATCGTAACAATCGCCGGTTTTACCCACAGGGATAATAAAATCAAAATCTTCATAGCTACTATAGGGCGTGTGTACACGAACATCATAATCCACGCCGGCGGCACGTAAATTGGGGCCGGTAAAGCCATAGTTCAATGCACGCTCTGCGGTTATTGGTCCACAGCCCACGGTGCGGTCGATAAAAATCCGGTTGCGTGTAAACAGGTTTTCAAACTCTTTTAATTGTTTGGGATATTCTTTTAAGAATTTTTCGAGTTTTTCAAATGCTGTAGCGGTGAAATTTCTTTCAAAACCACCAATACGCCCAATATTAGTGGTAAGACGGGAGCCGCATACTTCCTCATAAATTTCATAAATCAGTTCACGGTATTGCATCAGGTATAAGAAACCTGAATACGCCCCGCTATCCACCCCCACGATGGAATTACAGATCAGGTGATCACTGATACGTGCCAGTTCCATGATGATCACCCTTAAATAATCAACACGTTTTGGTGTTTGAACACCCAATAGTTTTTCGCAGGTCAAATGCCAGCCCATATTGTTAATGGGTGATGAGCAATAATTCAACCGGTCAGTTAAAGGGGTGATCTGGTATAATGGGCGGCGCTCTGCTAATTTTTCAAAAGCCCTGTGGATATAGCCCACTGTTGAAACGGCCGACAGGATGCGTTCTCCATCCAGTTCCAGTACATTCTGAAACACACCATGAGTAGCGGGGTGCGTTGGCCCCAGGTTAAGCGTAGTCGTTTGCTTTTCGAGTGAGCCTTCCGGTAAAAGAATATGATCGTTCATAATTAAATCGAAAGTTAAAAGTCAAAAATCAAAAAAGCAATTTTACGCGGGTGCCGTTTTAATTTTCAATCTTGATTTTTTAATAGTTATCCCCTGCCAAACATCTCGTCATCTTTGTCGATCCTTGTCTGGTCTTCCAGCGGAAACTCCTTTCTCATAGGGAAATAATCCATTTCATCCACGTTCAATATCCTGACCAGGTTAGGATGCCCCACAAAATTCACCCCAAAGAAATCAAAGGTTTCCCGCTCCATAAAATTTGCCGACTGGTATAATGAAGTTGCCGTGAATACATCGGGTTTATTAATATCGGCAAACACTTTAAAACGTATTCTTACATTATCAATCAAATTATGTAAGTGATAGACTACGGCCAGTTCTTCGCCGGTATTGCCGGGATAGTGTACTGCCTGCAGGTCGGTCAAAAACCGGAAGCGCAGTATTTCATCATCAAAAAGGAATTGCAAAACTTTAATGTTAAGGTCTTTTGGCCCGGTGAAAGTGAGCATACCATAAGGTTCCATCCAAGCGGTTAACTGGTCGCCAAATTTTTCAGTTAGTTTTTGTTTGATCGTATCGTTGGTTAAAGCCATTTCGAATTTCAGATTTTAGATTGCCGATCTTATTAGATTCAAAACCCTGTACTACTTTTGCTTTTTTAGTTTGTGCGACTGAAAGAAATCCCCCATCTACAATCTAAAATCACCATCTATTGTATCCCGTATTCAGCCATTAAATTCTTGTATTGATCGCTATGCCTTCTTCTTAATCCTTCCTGGTTCACTAGTTTTTGTATGTTCATGAATCCATCTAAAATTGCTTCGGGCCTTGGCGGGCAACCGGGTACGTACACATCTACCGGTATCACCTGGTCGATGCCCTGCAATACAGAATACGTATCAAATATACCTCCCGAACAGGCACAAGCACCTACCGACAATACCCATCTTGGTTCTGCCATTTGTAAATAAACCTGGCGCAGTACGGGGCCCATTTTTTTGGAGATCGTGCCCATTACCATCAACAGGTCGCACTGGCGTGGGGAAAATCCTACCCGCTCGCTGCCGAACCTTGCAAGGTCGTAGTGGCTCGCCATGGTTGCCATGAATTCAATACCGCAGCAACTGGTAGCAAAAGGCAAAGGCCAGATGGAATTCTTACGGGCAAGGCTCACTACTTTTTCGAAATTAGTAGCCATAAAGCCTTCTCCCATGTACCCTTCAGGAATACCTTCAAATTTTACGTGATTGTTATATTGTACCGGACGTGACATAATTATTTTAAATTTAAGAATTTGAATTTTGAATTATTACACTTCATCCAGAATTTATAATTCAAAATTTACAATAACTGTTACTGTTCCCAATCCAATGCCCCCTTTTTAATAATATATATAAAGCCTGCAACAAACAGTCCAACAAAGAGCACTACGGCTGCAAAACCTTCCCTGCCCAATTCTCTAAAATTTACTGCGTAAGGATAAAAGAAGATGACTTCCACATCGAATAACACGAATAGTATGGCAACTAAAAAGTATTTGATCGCCATGGGTTGCCGCGCATTACCCTTTATTTCTATGCCGCTTTCGAAGTTTTGTAGTTTATCATCAGTTTTCCTTTTAGGCCCAACGTAATTGGATAATACAATAATGGTAACAATTAAACCTATTGCAAATACCAATTGCAAAGCAATCGGTAAATAATTAGTCGCATTGTTGGTATTAGCCAGCTGGAGGAAAAAAAACTGCATGCGGGATATTATATTTTAAATTATCAGCAAAAATAAGGCAGCAATTGCAATATTCAATATTATATACAACAAAAACCCCGTTAGCGCGAGTAACGGGATTTTATATTTTTAATTTTTAGACTTTACTTTTTTTTTGCAGGTGGAGCTTTGGTTCCTGCCCCGGTATTTTTGGTGTTACTCTTTGCAGGCCTGGTGTTGGCGGGCGTTCTTGCAGGTGCATCCAGAGACTTTTTGATATCCATCACCTCTGTATCTGATGGTTCTTTTACCAAATACTTTGCAGCATAATCAGAAGCTCCTTTTTTATCTTTTTGAATATTTGCAGCGTACTGGATAAAGTATTTATAAGCATTTAACAGGTGTGTCTTCACCTTTGCCGAATCTGTTGCCCATTGTGCTTCACCCAACTCGATTACCTTCTGGTAGCTGGGGGAAGCTAATCCCAAAGTCATGGTAGTATCTATCTTTGACTGCGTAATGGCGGTCATATAATAGCCATAGGTTTCGGTGGGATATTTTGCCGTATAACTATTCCATCCTTCAATGGCTGCCTGGTAATTACCGCCACGGCTATAATTATTGGAATAGTTGTAAATATCAGTTTTAGTTGGAATTTTTTTGGTATCAATGATCTTCTTGTACCAGTTCGCGGCATCTACATATTGTTTTTGTGATTCAAACCTTGTTGCCATTTGCTTCATCAAAGCTACCTTACCTATTTCTGTAGTGTCAAAAGCGATACCCCTTTCAATCAGCGTTGCCGCTGCAGCTTCGTTACCCGGGAATTTCAACAGGTTCTTTACATAATATTCAATATCTGTAGGCCCGATCTTTTCAGGATTTTGTAATTGAAAGAATTTTTCAAACGCCGTCTTTGCATTTACAGAGTCGTTCAATTTATCATATGCATATCCTTTTAAACCGTACAGACGTGAATCGGGAGTTGCACCTCCTCCTGCAATACATGCATCAGCCTGGGTAATAGATTCTGCAAACAAGCCCTGAGCATATTTAATGGTTGTTCTGTAATAACAGGCCTGTGGTTCATCTTCACCCATCAGGGTCAAATATTTTTCCAGGTATTCAGCAGATTTTACCACATTTGTTTTGTAAAACAGGTTATACAAAGTAGCATACACCGGTGTATAGTTTGGATCCAGTGCTATAGCTTCATTATAATATTGCATATAGAGATCCTGCTGGCTATAACCCTGGGTTTGGTAAATATTACCGATACGGAATTTAGCTCTTGCATATTTGGGGTCAAGCGCCAAAGTACTTTGGTAAGCCGATAGGGCATTGCCGCCATCAGCAAACTTACGGTAAGCGTCACCCAATATGGTATAGGTCTCAGGGTCTTTGAATCCTTTGATCGTTGTTGCCTGTTTCAATTTTTCTATTGCATAGGTAGCATCGCCATTTTTGGAATCATAATCTGCATTGGCAAAACCAACGGCATTTAAAACCGCTATGTTTTTACCCTGGCTTAAAGAGATCGCTGTTTCAAAACGATTGCGTGCATCCTGCATTTTGCCTTCCAGCAGTTCTATATGTCCCATACCCGCCGTTAACAACGCACTGTTGCTGTTAGCTTCGAGTGTTTTTCGATATAACTCTTTTGCCCCGGCAATGTCTTTATTGCCATCCGGCCTTATCAAAGCCTGCCCGAGCCAGTATACTGCATCTACGTTATTAGGGTTTGCAGCCATTAGTTTTTGAAATACATTCTTAGCACTGATGTATTTTTCATAATACAAAAATTTCTTTCCATCCTCAATGCTTTGTGCGTTAACAAGGTTTACCACAAACATTGTGACCAGGAAAAATAAGGCTGCTTTTATCTTGTTCATTTTATGCTGTTTTATACTTTACAATGTTATTATTTTTTAAGACACGGGCTTCAAAAAGGGTAATAATATTTTTATAATTTTTCATTAATCTTTACATCACGTATTGCAAAACTCATTTTATGCCCAAGGTAGGCTCTCCTGAAAATCAACTGTCCTCTTTCATTTTTTAAAAAACTTATAAACCCCGTTCCCAATCCCGCATTTTTTTCTTTAACGATATAATACAAACCCCGTACCAAAGGGTATCTTTTGGTTAAGATGCCCAGCTGCGTTGGTTTTACATACGGTGAATCCGTACAATGTTCGCATTTAATGTAAGCCATTTTTACTTTCTTTAACATATTCACCTGGGCAGAGTCTTCAGGGTTGCCGATCCAGCTGATGCCAACAAAGCCAATAGCATTTTCAGCCGTTGCTACATAATCCAGTACTTCCCTGCTGCTTTTCACTGCTTTTACAATGCTGCTGTCGAAGCGGGCGCCTTTTAAAATACTATCTACCGCAAAACGAACGATGCTGGTTGCATTTAATCCATCAAAAACAAACGTTTGTTTTTTACCCAATGCACCGGAAAGCTGTTGCCTTAAGCGGTCAATAGTGAAGAGTGTATCATTACTTTTTCCATTCACCACTACCACAATTGCATCCGAAGCAAGGTCATTCCATGCCGGTACATAGCCGGAATTGTTTTTAAAATAATCTTCTTCTTTATCACTTAATCCATGCGTAACGATGATCATTCGGGTAGCGGAATCTTTCAGGAGGTCTTTAAAACAATCAGCCTCCGTTTTATAATGGGCAATTATTTTTGCGTTGGGGAAGGAGGATTCAAAAACTTTTATCTGTTCGTCAATAACGGGTTGGTAAGATTCATCCACGCTGATATTGATCGTACCCTCTGTTGGCGTATCAAGTGCTGTTCCTTTATAATTATTATTACATGCGGATAAAAGCAGCAGCTGTACCGTAATTAAAATGGCGGTAATATTTTTTATACCGTGGGTAAGTTGCTTTGTCATCTGTCCCTGAAATAATTTTTATCATAACCCCTGTACATTCTGAACAATCCATATATCCAGCAAATTACTGCCAACATTTTCATGGTACTGGTATCATAACGCAGTAACAGGTACCCATTGGGAAAGAAAAAGAAGAAGCCTGCCGCTATAAAAAATACCCCCATCGTATAGTTGGTAATACTCCTCATGCGTACCAGATTCCTGTCTCGCTTACTCATCGGTTCTTTTTCAAATTCATTCAAGGCGACAGTTTTTTTATTAAAAATAACTGTAAGGCTTCAGCCGCCTTACAGCTCCATTAAACCGGGCTGCCAAATTACTGAATTTATGCGGTAAAATCAGTTGGCAGAAACAAACTTTACCGGAATGGTGTAATAAACGGCAACATTTTGCCCTTTGGATTTGCCCGGTTCCCAATTGGGCATCTTTTTTAATACCCGCACCACTTCTTTATTGAATTCTTCTCCCCCGTCCAGCACGGTGATGAAGCTTTGCAGCCTACCATCGTAGCCTACCACGAACTTTATCTTTACACTTACTTCGTCACCCTCTTCCATTTCCTTTGGATTGGTAAGATTGCGTTGCAAAAATTTTCTTAAAGCTTCCATACCGCCCGGGTACGAAGGCATGATCTCAGGATTATTGACAGGCGTATTGATTTCGATAGTTGGTTTTGCAGGCGGTTCCAAAGGGCCATTGCTGCCACTGTTACCCGGATTGGGCTGTATTATTACCGGGTGCTTTCCGCTTTCGCCGTTTTGGGTAGTATTTGAAATAGCTATCGAATCCGAAAGATCAGCTAATGGCTTAACAGGTTCCAGATGGTTTACAATAACAGGTGTTACCCATATCAGTGTAGGCACTTTTTGTTTGGGCTTTTGTAGCTCCCTCGGTTTTTCAGCGGGTTTTATTTTTTCTTTTGCTTCCGGGATAATATATGCGTAGGTAGGCACATATTCCTCTTTATTGTCAATAACTTCTTTCTCAGGAATAAATGTAAATGCTGACAATACCGCCACTACAGCTATCATCATCCCCAATGATTTCATTAACCGGTTATCATAAAATTTACGCAGGTCATAAGCACCGTAAGCCTTGTTACGGTTATCGAATATAATGTCCAATACATCGCTTTTCAAAATTAATGCTGTCTTCATTTTCGTTGATTTTAGATCCTGTGATTACAGGATGATGAATGAAATATTTTGAAACAGGCGCTTGTTTGGAATGAGATGAGATTGGTTTACAATTCCATAAAGTAGTTTTCGGTTTACGGTTTTCTGTTTATGGCTTTTAAAATTCGGGCGGGCATTGTTTTACGAGCTCTTAAAACGGGAAACTGAAAATCAAAAACAGCTAACTATCTTTGCGCCATGAAGATTTTGATGGTATGCCTCGGCAATATTTGCAGGAGCCCATTGGCAGAAGGGATCTTACAGGACAAAGCATTTAAAGCAGGATTGAAATGGAGCGTGGAAAGTGCGGGAACAAATGGTTATCACACGGGGGAACCGCCGCATCATTTGAGCATTAAAGTGGCAGCAAAGAACGGTGTTAACATCCAACGGCAGCGAAGCAGGAAATTTGTTGCGGAAGATTTTGAGCGCTTTGATAAGATTTATGCCATGGCAGATGATGTGCTTGATGACATGAAAAAAATTGCAAAAAATAAATTCGATACAAAAAAAGTGGATTTGTTATTGAATGAATTATTTCCCGGGGAAAACTTAGCCGTACCTGATCCCTGGTATGGCCCGGAGAAAGGATACCATGAAGTGTATGAACTGATCGATAAGGCTTGTGAGAAGATCGTAGGCGTGAGACGGGAGCCATGAGAAGAGCAGGTCACAGATTATTATAATCAACATTAAAAAATAAAAATTGAAAACATACTGAGACCCCATCGTGTTTTGTAAGCGTTCGCTAAAACGAATACTCTTAATTCACGACTCTCGTCTCACGATTCACCACCATGATAAACAAACCATCCATTCCCCAGGGTACAAGAGATTTTTCTGCAGCGGTTGTACGAAAAAGGAATTATATACTGTCCACTATCAAAACAGTTTTTGAATTATATGGGTTTCAACCATTGGAAACCCCTGCCATGGAAAACCTGGAAACCCTGATGGGCAAATACGGGGAAGAAGGTGATAAATTAATCTTTAAGATCTTAAACAATGGCCTTAACCGCGAAGAAAAACTGGAGAAGACTACTGCTGCATTTAAAAAATTACTGGAAGGAAAGAATACCGCCGACCTCACAGAAAAAGCATTGAAATACGATCTCACTATTCCCTTTGCGAGATACGTGGCGATGCATCATACCAAACTGGTATTCCCTTTTCGCCGTTACCAGGTACAGCCGGTATGGCGTGGCGATAAGCCGCAGCGTGGCCGTTACCGTGAGTTCACCCAATGTGATGCTGATGTTGTAGGGAGTTACTCTTTAATGAATGATGTAGAATTTGCGTTGATCTATGATGAAGTATTTAACCGGCTGGACCTGGCCGGTTATGAATTAAGGATCAACAGCCGGAAGATCCTGTCCGCATTGGCTACTGCCTGCAATGCTGCTGATAAATTAATTACCATTACTACTGCTATCGATAAATTAGATAAGGTAAGCATTGAAAAAGTAAAAGCTGAACTGGCAGAAAAAGGACTAACGGAAGCGCAAATTGGCATAATAGAAAAATACGTGGCCATTAGCGGAAGCAATGATAAAAAAATAGCACAATTGGTTGCCCTGATCGGGAATAGTGCACAAGCTAACAGTGGCCTGGAAGAGATCACCAAAATATTACAGCATACCCCGGGTAAAAATATCACCGTTGATTTTACATTGGCCCGCGGATTAAATTATTATACCGGTATCATATACGAAGCAAAAGCACCGGCAACGGTATCGATCGGCAGCATTGGAGGGGGCGGCAGGTATGATGACCTTACCGGCTTGTTCGGTGTTCCCGGAATCCCCGGTGTAGGTATTAGTTTTGGGGTAGACAGGATATATGATGTGCTGGAAGAATTGAAATTATTCCCGGAAGATCTGCAAGTGGGCACAAGGGCGTTATTTTTTAATATGGGAGCAAAAGAAAGCGCTTTTGCATTTACCATCATGCAGCAATTGCGTAAAGGGGGTGTTGCCTGTGAAATGTACCACCAGGAAGAATCAAAGATCGCCAAACAATTCAGCTATGCCGAAAAAAAGAACATACCTTTCGCGGTGATCGTTGGGAGTAAAGAGATGGAGCAGGGCCATTGCCAGGTGAAAAATTTAGTTACCGGCGAACAACAGGTGGTGCTTTTTGAAGAACTTGCCCATTTTTTTAACAACAATTAAAGGCTACCAAAATAATTTTATGCTATCAATCAAAAATAATTTTATGCCAACACATTTTCGCATCCCGTTTATTGCAGCAGTTGCAGTTTTGCTATTCGCCTCCTGTAATAAAACCAATAAACAGGGCAAGCCCGTTCCCAAAGACGCTGCAATTGTAGTGTTGGTGGATGGCGCCTCATTTTCTTCTAAATTACCCTGGGATGAAGTAAAACAAAATGCCTTATTCCAGGAAATGTATGCAGACAGCGCTACTCCAGCGTTTGTAAAAAAGGCATTGGACAATCCCGACAACAGTGGTATAGATACGAAGGCCGACCTGCTTTTCTTTGCGCAAAAAGATTCACTGGGCGGCATAGCCGCTTTTACGGGAACAGTTAAGGACGCAGAAAAATTTAAACTATTTGCGCTCGACCTTACTAAAGGCGGAAGCCAAAGCGAGAACAATGGCGTAAACTATAGTAGTAAATCACCTGTATGTGTGGGCTGGAATAAAGAAAAATTCCTTCTTGTTTACAATGAGCCAGGGATGGATGCAAAAGATATCGTGCGCAATCATTTACCTGATTCAAAATATACACCCACACCGAGAGACCTGCTGGGGGCCTGTAAAAATCTATTTGATCTGAAGGAAAGTAATTCATTGGGTGAGAATGAAAAATTTACTGCCCTCGTTAAAAAAACAGGTGATGTGCATTTTTGGATGAATGCGGAAGCATTAAATAAAGGGGGTATGGGTAACCCGGCGTTGGCTATGCTGAACATGAATAAACTATTTGAAGGTAACATCACCGCAGCAACTGTAAACTTTGAAAATGGCAAGATACTGGTTGACGCAAAAAGTTATGCAGGTAAAGAATTGACTGAACTCTATAAAAAATACGGCGGAAGGAATATTGATGAAGACATGATCAAGCGCCTGCCGCAAAAAGATATTGCAGCCGTTTTTGCCCTTAGCTTTAAGCCTGAAGGGATAAAAGAATTTTTAAAATTGCTGGGTGCAGAAGGTTATGCCAACATGGGATTGGCTTTTGCAGGTTTTAGCTTGGATGATTTTATTAAAGCCAATAAGGGTGATATCCTTATCACGTTGTCGGATTTTAAAAAGAGCCGTGATACAGTTACAATTGACACGGCAGCGGGGAATATGCCCATAACGTATTCTTCTCAATTTAAAGTAAAACCCGATATTCTGTTTGCAACATCCATCGGGGATAAAGATGCATTCAATACACTGATCAAAGCAGGACAGAAATTTGGAAGAAGTATACCTATTCCCCTCAGCTATAACAGTAATGCTAAGTATTTTGCCATCGGTAATGCCAAAGAGAATGTTGACAAATATGTTGCGGGTAACAGCGGTAACCATTTTGATTTCATCAATAAGATCAGCGGGAGTTCTTTTGGCGGTTATATCAACCTGCAGTATGTAATGAAAGCTTTTGAAGCAGATGTAAAAGACAGCAGCGCAAAAATTGCTTTTGATGCGTCTGTAAAAATGTGGGATAATGTTTACATCAGAGGCGGCCAATTCGAGGATGGCGGCATGACTCACTCTGCAGAAATTAATTTAATGGATAAAAGCAGCAACAGCTTAAAACAACTAAATCTGTATTTGGGAACGCTGAGTAAACTGGCAAAAGAAAAAAAAGAAAAAGGATCATGGCAGCACGGGCAGTTTACAACAGACAGTGTAGCAGTAGCGCCTCCCCCAGGTAAATAAATTGAAATTAAATTGTTGTAAGAAATCTATAAAGGGCCTCAAACCATTATAGGTTTTTTAATTTATCTTCATCCCATGCAAATACAGCTGCAACAACTGGTGCCCACCTTTATTGAAGAAGAAAAAATTATCCACTCACAGGTTTGGAACAGCAATATTATTTTTAATACTGGTGAAAAGGTACAAATCATAGCGCCCAGCGGCAGCGGCAAAACTTCACTTATCCATTTTTTATATGGTATCAGAAAAGATTTTACAGGAAAAATATTGTATGATAATAATTCGATCAGCAATTTTAATGCAGAAAAATTTGCATCCTGTCGCCAGCAAAATATCAGTATCGTTTTCCAGGACCTGCGTTTGTTTGCTGAACAAACGGTTTTACAAAACATAGCGATAAAAAGACAGCTTAATCCTTTTCACGCAGCAGATAAAATTGCAGCAATGGCTAAAAGGCTGGGGATTGAAAATAAACTCGGCAAACTTTGCAAGACCTGCAGCTACGGTGAGCAGCAGCGGATTGCTATCATCCGTTCTTTACAACAACCTTTTGATTTTTTATTGCTGGATGAACCTTTCAGCCACCTCGATGATAACAACAGGCAAAAAGCTATGGAATTAATGGAAGAAGAAGTGGCATCGAGAAAAGCTGCCATCATCCTGGCAGACTTAAAGTTCATAACATATTTTAAAGCAGATAAAACATTACAACTGTAAAAACTAATTATCTAATTAACCAGTTAACTGACAATGCTGTCCTTTAAAAACATAGCGCCTTTTTTAAACACCGGCGAAAATAAAGCCAGCCGTTTGCTGGGATATATTGGTTTGGGTATTGGTGTGCTATTATTGCTGTGTTCGGTTCAGATGTATATCAACATAAACCAGTTGTTGAAAGAAAGGAATCCTAAAAAGAGCGGCTTCGATTTTATCTCGGTTACCAAGACAATTACCGATGAGAACATGGCGAGGGATAACCGCTTTACCCCTGAAGACGTTAGTGAAATTCAATCACAAAAATTCATTGATGATGCGGCGCCGCTCATTGCCAACCAGTTTCGGGTGAAAGCAAGTGCGGGCAGTATCATTCCTTTCAGCACCGACCTCTTCCTGGAATCCGTCAATGAAAAATTCATTGATACCGTTCCTCCTAACTTTACCTGGAAAGAAGGGCAGGCAGATGTACCTATTATTTTTTCCTCGGATTTTTTAGAAATGTATAATGTATTTGCACCCAGCCAGGACCTGCCGCGTCTTTCGCAAAACACGATCTCATCAGTGAAAGTGATCCTGGAATGTTATGGGCCGGCAGGTGTGCAAAGTTTTCGCGGGCAAATTGTAGCGGTAAGCGACAGGATCAATTCGATTCTCGTTCCTGAACATTTTATGCAGTTTGCCAATAAAAATTTTGGCGGGGTTACAACAGTCCCTGCATCGAGGATCTATTTAAAAACAAAAGATGCTAACAATCCGGATTTACTTAATTTCCTGCAGCAGAAAAATTACCATATTAATAAAGACAAAACAAAATTCGGCAGGATAAAACAGGTGTTGCAGGCGATTGTAAGCGGTTTGGCAGGCTTTGGCGGGCTGGTAGTTTTATTGGCAATGGTATTATTCTCGTTTTACCTGCAACTGATGATCGCCAAAAGTAAAGAGAACCTGCAACTGCTTTTAATTTTAGGGTATTCGCCACAGTGGTTAAGCAGGACAGTAGCAAAAAAATGGATACCTGTCTATATTGCAGTAGTAATTGCTGCGGTAGCTGTAACCGCTTTATTACACTGGAGTTTCCAGCATTTTATGATGAATGACCGGGAGGAACTTTCACCCTTCATACATTGGTCTGTTATCGCCATTGCATTGCTGCTGCTCGTATTATCGATTTCGGTCAATTTCAGGCTGGTAAAAAAGTTGTTGCATAAATTATAAAGCTTCGTAAATAATTGCCGCTCCCTGTCCTACCCCTATACACATGGCAGCCAAACCATACCTTGCTTTACGGCGTTTCAATTCATACAACAATGTCGTGGAGATTCTGACGCCGCTGCAACCTAACGGATGCCCCAATGCGATGGCACCCCCGTTCACGTTAACTTTCTCCAGGTCTAACCCAAGGTCATGAATACACGCAATGGATTGCGATGCGAAAGCTTCGTTTAGTTCAATAAGGTCCAGGTCGGCAACGGTTAACCCCGCTCTTTCCAAAGCCTTGTTGGTTGCAGGTACAGGGCCGATACCCATCACAGCAGGATCTACACCGGCCACGGCCATGCTTATAATTTTTGCTATCGGTTGTAATCCGTATCGCTTCACAGCTGTTTCACCCGCTAACAAAATAGCAGCAGCACCGTCATTGATACCCGAAGAATTTCCAGCAGTTACTGTACCATCTTTTGCAAATGCAGGTTTTAACTGCCCGAGTTTTTCGAGGTTTGATAAACGGGGATGCTCATCCTGGTCAAAATCAAAAACATCTTTACCGATCTGCACCTGTAAAGGAATAATTTCATCCCGCCATTTATTGGCTTCCAGTGCCTTTGCATATTTCTGCTGGCTTTCCATAGCAAATTCATCCTGTGCATTGCGGCTGATATTCCATTGGCGGGCTACATTCTCCGCTGTTTCGCCCATCGTAAACGGGTAATATAATTCTGATAATTTTTTATTTACAAAACGCCATCCCATGGTAGTATCAAATACCTGGTTCTCCCTCGAGAATGCAGCAGTTGCCTTGGGCATTACAAACGGGGCCCTGCTCATGCTTTCCACGCCACATGCAATGATGAGGTCTCCGTCACCACATGCAATCGCTCTTGCGCCGTCCATAATTGCCTGCAGCCCGCTGGCACATAAACGGTTTACCGTATTGCCACTAACGGTTACGGGGAGCCCGGCCAGCAATGCAGCCATGCGGGCAACATTACGGTTGTCTTCGCCACTCTGGTTGGCGGCGCCTGCGATTACATCCTCAATGGCATTTACATCAATAGCGCCGTTACGCTTTATGAGTGCTTTGATCACATAAGCCAGCAGGTCGTCGGGCCTGATATTGCTAAGGGCACCTCCGTATTTACCAATTGGGGTTCTTACTGCGTCAATAACATATACTGTTTGCATAAATTCTTTTGTTAACAGCTGAATTTAATTATTCAGCATCGTTGCGTCGCCCGCCCGGCCAATGCCGTTTCGGACGGGCACACTTTGTATCTTTCTATTGAACGCTAAGCAAAATCGAACAACGAACAAAGTCAAAGCGTTTTCCAGGCGTAAATAAACCACAAATAACGGAAATAGCGTCAAATCTGCGAAATCGGGATAATAATTAATTGCGGATTATCTTTGCCGGATGTCAGCAGTTAAAAATATACGTACCCTAAGCCTACCCGAATTGAAGGCATACTTTGAATCAATAGGCGATAAAAAGTTCCGTGCCATACAAACTTACGAATGGATCTGGAAGAAAGCTGCCACCAGTTTTGAAGATATGAGCAACCTGTCCAAAGAGTTGCGTATAAAATTAGCAGAACATTTTACCTTACCCGCCATCACTACCGACGCCACGCAAATCAGCGGCGACGGCACTTTAAAATCGCGGTTCAGGACCTATGACGGACATTTTATCGAGGGGGTATTGATCCCGACAGAAAAGAGAAATACCGCCTGTGTATCCTCGCAAATTGGCTGTAGCCTGACCTGTTCCTTTTGTGCTACCGGTAAAATGGAACGCAAACGCAATCTAAATTTCGACGAGATATACGACCAGGTAGCCCAACTGAACCAGCAAAGCGAAAAGGTTTATAATAAAAAACTGAGCAATATTGTGTTTATGGGCATGGGTGAACCACTGCTCAATTATGCCAATGTATTGCAGGCCATTGATAAAATTACCAGCCACGAAGGATTGGGCATGAGTCCCAAGCGTATTACTGTTTCCACAGCAGGCGTAGCAAAAATGATCAAAAAGCTTGGTGATGATAAAGTGAAGTTCAACCTGGCACTTTCCTTACACGCCGCGTCGGATAAAAAAAGGGATACGATCATGCCGATCAATGAAAGTAATAATATTGAAGCACTGGTGGAAGCGTTGAATTATTTTTACGAGCAGACCAAGAATGATATTACTTTAGAATATATTTTACTAAAGGACGTGAATGATTCTCTCGAAGATGCAGAAGATCTTGTAAAGATCTACAGGAAAGTACCTACGCATTTGGTGAATGTTATTGAATATAATCCCATTGAAGGCGCTGCATTTATCAAACCTGATGAAGACACTACACAACTCTTTACCGATTATTTGGCCAAACACCGCGTAAATGTAAGGGTGCGCCGCAGCAGGGGAAAAGATATTGATGCTGCCTGCGGGCAGTTGGCGAATAAGGGATAGCACAACAACAACTGGTCAGGCGTCCCCGTCGGACCAGCCAATTTAACAATTTATATTTCAGTTCCATTTAAACCCTCTTTCTTATCGTTGGTCTATGGGTAAATAAAAATAAATTACCATGAAAAAATTATTGATCGCATTGATTGCATTGGTGAGCATTTCAGTTACTGCAACTGCGCAAACAACTCCCGGCAAAATAAGGCAACACGATAAAATAGAAAGAAAAAGTGATGCTATTAAACACCACAGGCACCGTAAATTCAGAAGGCATCACCGTGAACACAGGATGGCAGAACTGAACCTATCGCCATCACAAAAAGACCAGGCAAAGCAGTACAGGGAAAACTATAAAAAGCAGTTGCAATCTTTAAGCAAAAACGAAAATATCACAGTAAAAGAAATGCGTGATAAAAAAATGGCGCTGCGCAAAGATGAGGCTGCTAAAATGGAAAGCCTGCTTACCCAGGAACAGAAAACTAAAAGGGAGCAACTGAAAGCGGAAGGCAAAGTAAAAGCAGAAAAACAATATACCGCCAGGATGGATAAGATGAAATCTAAACTTAATCTTACCGATAAACAGGTTGCCCAAATGAAAACACAAAGAGAAACAATGCAGGCAAAATTCAAAGCCATAAAAGAAGATGATAAACTCGACAGGGCGGCAAAAAAAGAAAAGCTTATGGCTTTAAGATCTCAAATGAAAGAAGAGCACAAAAAAATATTTACTCCTGAGCAGTTGCAGAAAATGGAAGAAATGAAAAAGGGAAGGATGGAAAAGAAAGATGTTAAGTAAAACGGGTCATGCACAATTATAAAGGCGAATCTCAATGGTTCGCTTTTTTGTACCCATAACAAAGCACTTTAGTATAGAGAAGCTGGCATGCATTTAAAAAACAGAAAACTGAAAACCGCAAACAGAAAACAAAATAAGCTATCTTTGCTCCTCACTCCTGTTGTAAAACAGTAAATCACTTCAATAATGAGCCAGTCTCCATTTCAGAAATTCACCGTAAAGAAAAAGAACAGCGTAATCAAGGAAGAAATACGCCAGGAAAAGAAAACCTACCGTAAAGAACGCAATGCCTTTTTTGAAAAGAAGAAAGAAGAGGAATACCAGGCAAGGATGGCTAAAAAGAATGGCATGTCACCTAAGGCAGCAGACAATGCAAAAGGCAAGCCGGTACCTGAAGAATCTTCAACAAGAACAACACCTAAATTTAAACCAACCGGAGGTGCTGCAAAATCGCCGCATACCAAATCAGAAAAAGCAGTTGCTGCAAATGATAATGCGCCAACGGGTGTTATGCCATTGAATAAATTCATGGCACATTGCGGTGTATGCTCAAGAAGAGATGCTGTGGCATTGATAGCTGCAGGCAAAGTAAAAATAAATGGCGGCATTGCCACAGAGCCTGGTTATAAAGTGCAACAATCAGACGAAGTAATTTATAACGGCAAAAAATTATTTGTAACCAAGAACCTCGTGTATATTTTATTGAATAAACCCAAGGACTATATCACCACCACGGATGATCCGCAGGGAAGGAAAACGGTGTTGCAGTTAATACAAAAAGCTACAACGGAAAGAGTGTATCCAATTGGCCGTTTAGACAGGAATACTTCGGGCGTTTTGTTATTGACCAATGATGGTGACCTTACGCAGAAATTATCACATCCCAGCTATGAAATAAAAAAGATTTACGAAGTAAAACTGGATAAGCCTTTGGCCAAAGCTGATTTCGATAAAATAGTAAAAGGCCTGAAATTAGAAGATGGTGAAATTAATGTAGACAGCCTTGCGTATGCAGACAGTAAAGACAAATCAATAATAGGAATAGAAATTCACAGTGGCCGCAACCGTATTGTGCGCCGCATTTTCGAGCATTTGGGTTATGATGTAAAAGGCCTCGACCGGGTAATGTATGCCAACCTCACCAAAAAAAATGTAGAACGCAGCAAATGGCGTTACCTGAGTGAAAAAGAGATCCGTTTGTTGAAATACATGAATGCTTCAAAAAAGAAACAGTTGTAGATGTTACCCGAATTTGCGCATAATAAAAAAGCTGCTCCTCCATTTAAACTGGCGGACAATATTATTTTCGAGAATGAAAATTTTATTGCCATCAATAAAGCTGCCGGCCTGCTCTCTATACCGGACAGGATGCAAAGTGAAGTTTCCCTGAAAGATATGCTATTGGCAAAATACGGCACTATTTTCACCGTACACCGTTTAGATAAAGATACCAGTGGTATCATTGTATTTGCAAAGGATGAAACGACGCATAAATTCCTGTCCCAGGCTTTTGAAGAAAGAAAGGTAGAAAAATATTACCGCGGTATTGTGCATGGCGCTCCTGCTGAAAAAAAGGGAACTATTGATGCACCCATCAGCGAACATTTAATTCAGAAGGGTTTAATGGTGATACACCGCAACGGCAAACCTTCTGTTACCGATTATGAAGTTATTGAAGACTACAAATCCTATTCTCTTTTACAATTCCAATTGCATACAGGCCGTACTCACCAGATCCGTGTGCATTGTAAAAATATCGGCCATCCTCTTGCCTGTGATGAATTGTATGGAGATGGTAAACCGGTATTATTGTCTTCTCTGAAAAAAAAATACAAGCTCAGCAAACACGATGAAGAAGAGAAGCCGATGCTTAACCGGCCGGCGCTGCATTCTTACTGTTTAAAATTTACAGATGCTGAAGGTAATGATTATAACCTCACAGCTGAATTGCCTAAAGATATGAGGGCACTTTTACAGCAACTGAAAAAACTTGCTTAAAAAGATGCCACGGATTACACAGATTTTCACGGATTAGTATTTTGTATTTATCTGTGTTAATTCGTGTAATCCGTGGCAAAAAAAAACCGCTCAATGAGCGGCTTAAAATTAAACAAAACAAAATTTTTATTAGTCTATATTCGGCTGTGGTGTATAACGCAAATACGGTTTTACAATATCTAGCCCTTTAGGGAATTTTTTGATCGCATCTTCAGTACTAACTGCAGGCACAACAATCACTTTTTCACCTGCTACCCAGTTAGCCGGTGTAGCCACACTGTAATTTGCAGTAAGCTGTAACGAATCCACAACACGCAATACTTCAACAAAATTTCTTCCGGTAGATGCAGGATAGGTGATAATTAATTTTACTGTTTTATCGGGGGCAATAATCACTAATGAGCGAACAGTTGCTGTTGCAGAAGCATTGGGATGAATAAAATCATAAAGCTCGGAAACTTTCCTGTCATCATCAGCAATGATGGGGAAGTCAACCGTACAGTTTTGTGTTTCGTTGATATCGCTGATCCAGCCCAAATGTTTATCAACAGGATCAACACTTAATGCTAATACTTTTACATTGCGTTTGGCAAACTCATCTTTTAAAGCTGCAGTGCGGCCCAGTTCGGTGGTGCATACAGGTGTATAATCAGCAGGATGAGAGAATAAGATCCCCCATGAATTGCCTAAGTATTCATAAAAATCAATTTCACCTAAAGATGTTTTTGCTTTGAAGTTGGGAGCGGTATCCCCTAATCTTAAACTCATAATAATATAATTTAGGTTACAAATATAAATACTCTACTGATTAAATAGACTATTATTTAAAAATATTTTTTAACTTTGCACTATATTTGTTTGCTATGCTATCTAAAAAGACACAATACGGCTTAAAGGCACTGGGCTACCTTGCTGCCAGGTACGGGGAAGGCCCGGTATTAATTTCGGAGATCGCCAAAAAGAAAAAGATCCCCATCAAGTTTTTGGAAAGCATTCTTTTACAATTGAAGAATAAAGGTGTATTGGAAAGCAAGAAAGGCAAAGGAGGCGGTTATTTTCTGTCGAATTCACCGAGGAAAACAACTTTAGCTGCGGCGATCCGCATCGTGGATGGCCCCATTGCGATGATACCCTGTGTAAGTTTAAATTTTTACCAGAAATGTAAAGATTGTGATGAAGCTACCTGCGGTTTAAATAAAGCCATGGCATTTACCAGGGATGCTACATTGAAGATACTGGAGAAAAAAACTTTGTATGATTTAATAGACGCAGCGTAACGTTGCATGTTAAATGTTGAAAGTGTAGAGTAAGTGGTTTGCGCCCTCGCTGTTATATTCGATACCTCGGGCCAGCTAATTTATTTTATACCTGTTTATTCAACCTTTAACCTTCAACCTTCAATTCGAAGACGCTCTTTTTACCGAAGCCTTCCCAAATCTTCCTTTCACATTATCAATGGCTTTGTACAGGTCGCTCTTTCTTTCTACATCATCAAAGAGGTTTGTCTGCACTGCTTCATTGGTGAGTTCACTCAGGCGCACGCCCAGCAGGCGCACCGGTGAGCCCTTCTTCCATAATTTATTGAACAATTCTTTAGCAACAGGAATGATCTCATCATCCGCTCCTGTATAAGGAATGGTAGTTTGCCTGGACGTGGTTTCAAAATCGGGGTAACGGATCTTTACGGCTACGCAACCGGCAACTTTTTCATCCTGCCTTAATTCGTAAGCGATCCTTTCCACCATCCGCACGAGCTCGCTCATTAAAAAATTGGTATCGGTCTTGTTCTCGTCAAAAGTATTTTCTGTGCTTACGGATTTTGCTTCATGGTACTGGCTTACTTCAGCATTATGAATGCCCTGGCTTTTATACCAAAGTTCAACGCCCCATTTACCCAAACGCTCTTCCAGCTCTTCCAGTTTTTTTTCGCCGATATCTTTTATGGTAAATATGCCCATTGCTTTTAAAGACTCATGGGTATGGTCCCCCACTCCCGGAATTTTATTTACGGGCATCGGTGCTAAAAATTCTTTTTCTTTTCCAAAAGGAATTTGCAGGTAACCATTGGGTTTAGCGGCATTAGTTGCCATTTTAGCCATCATCTTGTTGCTTGCCAATCCGAAAGAGATGGGTAATTGTGTTTCATCAATGATTTGCTTTCTCAGGTCAACCGTCCATTGCAATGGATTAAAGAACTTGTCCATGCCCGTTAGGTCGATATAAAATTCATCAATGGAAGCTTTTTCAAACAGCGGGGCTTTTGCTGCAATGATCTGTGTTACCCAGCGGCTGTATTTGCTGTATTCGCCCCGGCTGCTGTTGGCAACAATTAAATGCGGGCATAACTGGAATGCATTTTTTGAAGGCATGCCGGAGTGGATACCAAACTTGCGGGCTGCATAACTGCAGGCTGCCACTACACCACGCTCCCTGCCACCCACAATTACGGGCTTATCTTTTAATGAAGGGTTATTCAATATTTCTACTGATACAAAAAAAGAATCGAGATCAAAATGTGCTATGATGCGTTGAGGCTTTTTCACTATGCTAATTTACTGATTAAAAGGTTTAGGAGGTTAGAGTTTAGACGTTTAGACGTTTAGACGTTTAGCCGTTTAAAAGCTGTACTTCGCTCACACTTTCCACCTTATACCTTACACCTCTACCCATAAATTTCCAATAACCCATCAGGCAGTTTGACAAACACTTTACGGTTCTTAGTATCTATTTTTTCAAGACTGTCTTCATGGATGGGTATCAATGCTTCTTTTCCGTTGTAAATAATGCTGCACAAAATTTGGTGGGGTTGTTCTATCACTTCTTCGATAATACCGATCTCTTTGCCATCGTTCACCATCATAAAGCCGAGCATTGCAATGGCGGATGATTTAGCAGCAAATTTTTTAAAATCATCTTCGGCAAGCCATACTTCTTTAGGTGTGAGCTTACGTGCCACTTCCATAATATCAACACCTTCAAGTTTTATTACCGTTTCAGTATTACTTCTTATTTGCGTGGATTGAATAAAGTAAGGAATGAAATTATCTTTTTGATCTTCTAAAAAAATTGCTTCGAGACCTTTCAGGGAAGTTTTTTTACCAAGGTTATGCTGCAATACCAGTTCGCCTTTTAAGCCAGTGCTGGCGGCGAGTTTTCCTATTTTAAAATATTCGTTCATTGATCTGTTTTCAGTTTGGTGTTTACTGTTTTCTGTTCATTAAATTCAAATCGTTTTTATGGTACAAAAATAGTTTAATTATTGATGGCTAATCTCCAATCCTATCTTCTCCATAATCAAGTTCTCTGCCAGCTGGCGGACGGAGGGGTATAAAAAAGTTCCGTTAAAAAATAACGGAACTTCAATGAATTAACGAACAGAGGTGATTTATTCTTCTGTTTTGGTTTCTTCGGTTGCTGGTGCTGCTGAAGCGACTGGGGCTTCAACTTTGCGGGCTACCGGTTGGTTACGTTTATCCATACGTGCTTTTTTGTGTGCACCATGGCGCTTTGCAATATGAGCATCATGCTCACCGCTCCACTTCGTAAACTTCTCCATCGCCGCTGCTTCATCGAACAGACCAAGGCCTACGCCGCGTAGTAAATGCTTTAGATACAACACACCTTTGAAAGAAAGGATGCGGCGTACAGTGTCGGTGGGTTGAGCACCTTTTTGCAGCCAATCCAATGCTTTCTGGCGGTCGACCTGAATAGTGGCCGGTACCGTCAAAGGATTGTACGTACCTAATTTTTGAATGAATTTACCGTCACGTGGACTTCTGCCGTCTGCGACTACGATGAAATAGAATGGTCTCTTTTTTGAGCCATGTCTTTGCAGTCTCATTTTTACAGCCATAAAATAGAAATTTTTGGTTGTTACTAAATAGGGTTTCTCCTTAAAAAAGGA